>RAYQ01000030.1 GCA_003612395.1 Parablautia intestinalis | reverse complement strand
GTTTCTGAAATTCTTTCCCGCTTTCTCTTAACGCTCTGCTCCGGCTTCTCAGCTCTTTACCGCCGCTTATGCCTTCACGCCTGCGCTCTCCAAAGCTTCTCTTTTTAGAATTTTCAGGGTTGCATTGCTGTTTATTTGTCAAGGTGCTTTTGTTATCAAGGCAATCAAGGGAGACTGCCAACGGAGAAGGAGGGATTTGAACCCTCGCACCGCTATTAACGACCTACTCCCTTTCCAGGGGAGCCCCTTCAGCCTCTTGGGTACTTCTCCAAAATCAAGCTGACCACATATAACTATCATAAATGTGCCGAACCAAAATATGGTTCGCCGGAGAAGGTACCTCCAGCGGAGAGGGTGGGATTCGAACCCACGCGCCCTTGCGGACAAACGGTTTTCAAGACCGCCTCGTTATGACCACTTCGATACCTCTCCATGTCGTATGTTTGCGCTGTAAGTCAGCGCATTAAATAGTCTAGCAAATCGTCTGATATATGTCAACACTTTTTTTAAATTTTTTTCATATAAAATATCAATATTTTTCTGTCTGTAATCCTTCTGCAAATTTAAGGCTCCAGAGGCTCCCGATTTTTTATATAACAGGAAAATGCGCGAAAAATAGCAGGCAGCCAAAAGTTCCCCTTTTTCTCATGCTGCCTTTTATATACCAGATGATGCTCTGCCACAGCCCAAAAGTTCATTGCACGTGTTCTGATTTGGATTTCTACTTTTTTATGCTCTGCTCCTTTTACCGGTACCAGTACAACTACATGAAGACTCTGATAGCCGCTTTCTTTTGGATTTTTGACATAATCCTTTATTTTAATTATCTGCAGTTCTTCATCTCTTTTTAGTATCTCCACCAACCTGTAAATGTCATCCAGAAAATTGCACACTACCCGTATGCCTGCAATATCATCAAACCGCTCTTGCGCCGTCTGGCGTTTTACTGCGCAATTTTTCTTTATTATTTTATACAGACAGCTTTCCGGTGTTTTAATTCGATGGGTTATCTGACGGAACAATACTCTGCCCCGCTTCTGGCAATAAAGCGTGTTAATTTTTTTCAGCTTTTGTTCCACATAACGGCACGCCGTCCTATAAGGAGCAAGAAAAGAATCTTCACCCATTTGTCCCAAAAAGTTCTGATAAGTTTCTTCAAGTACATTTATCATTCTAATCCTCCATGCTTCCAATAACTCTCATATTGGGGCGTTGAGCACAAACAACGGATGCCAGGCTTCGCCAGCCATCCCTATATTAAACAACGGCCGGCGCACTCCCCGAGCTGGCTTTATGTTAATTTTCTTCACACTATACTCCGCATATTATATCTTGCCCTTATAACACTACTCTGGTAGCAGCCACTTTAAAGTGTGTTTCCTCTGCACAGATCCTGTGCATCAAACGCTGTCACGCTGCACGAGCCAGCTTATTGAATAAAAATTTGGAAGTAAACATTGGCAGCTTACTTCCAAAAACAATACGTTTATCAGGCCCCGAATACCATTCATATGAAGCTTTTAAGATAAATATACCTAAAATTATATTTTTTTTATAAAACTAAAACACTTATGTAAGAAAATTTTCTGCTATCTGAATATCTTCAGGCGTTGTTATTTTTATATTTTCATAGGAGCCTTCCACAAGCTTCACCAAATGGCCTGTCAGCGTTTCCACCACCATCGCATCATCCGTTATGGATATACCGGCCTTCAAAAGCTCCTGCTCTTTTTGCAAAAGTGTGTGATATGCTTCCCTGATCAGCGATAAGGAAAAAACCTGAGGGGTCTGTATCATCCAGACCAGTTTCCTGTCCGGTGTAGAAGCTATATTTCCTTCTGTGTCAGCAATCTTGATTGTATCCTTTACCGGCATTCCCACCACGCAGGCTCCATATTTTTTCACACAGATATATGCTCTTTCTAATATATCCTGCGTTACCACAGGCCTTGCGCCATCGTGAATAAAGACAAAGTCACAGGATGGAATGCTGTCTAATCCAATTGCCACAGAATGGTAGCGCTCTCTTCCCCCCTCGACAATATGCCGCACTTTATCAAAACCGTGCTTATCTACGATCTCCTTTTTGCAATAGTCTGCATCACCCGGAGATACCACCAAAACAATTTCATCCACAAAGCTTTCCTGAAATGTCTTTAAGGAGTAATAGACCACGGGTTTTTCTGCAATCAGCATGTACTGTTTTTTGGTATTACTCCCCATTCTCTTTCCGCTGCCGGCGGCTAAAATAACCGCAGCTGTACATTGCTTTTCTTTTCTGTCCGTCTTAATAACCATGCTCCTTTCCCACCAGGGCAATCCTAAAACAACTATTTTCTTTATCTTAAACCAAAGCTATATCCTCTCCCCCAACTTTAAATTAGGCACAGCGTTCAAGTCAAATCCGTGGCGGACACCATTTTGGTACTCATAGTAAGCTGCCGCCCCTATCATTGCTGCATTATCCGTACAGTATACAGGGGAAGGATGGTAAAACGCAATTCCCCTTTTTGCGCAGGCTTCTTCAAAAGTTTTCCGCAGACTGCTGTTTGATGCAACCCCGCCTGCGATAGCAAACTTTTTATACCCGTATTTTGCAAGCGCATCCATGGAATGATCCACCAGCACATCTATTACCGCTTTCTGAAAGGAAGCAGCCACATCCGCTACAGCCATCTTTTCCCCTTTCATCTGGCAAGAATTTAAATAATTTAAAACTGCCGATTTTAAACCGCTAAAACTAAAATCATACTCAGCATCCCCTACCTTAGCCCGCGGGAAATGAATAGCATCCGGATTTCCTTCCCTTGAAACTTTATCGATTTTAGGTCCTCCCGGATATCCTAAGCCGATAGCCCGGGCAACCTTGTCAAAAGCTTCACCTGCCGCGTCATCTCTGGTTCTTCCTATAATTTCATATTCGCCGTAATCCTTCACCACCACCAAATGAGAATGCCCGCCAGAAACCACCAGACACAAAAAAGGGGGATCCAATTCTTTATTTTCTATATAATTGGCACTGATATGTCCCTCTATATGATGAACTCCTATAAGCGGAATGCCAGAAGCAAAGCTGATTGCCTTGGCAGCGGAAACTCCCACCAGCAGCGCCCCCACCAGCCCCGGGCCATAAGTAACCGCAATTGCATCCATTTGAGTAAGCGCTTTATCTGCATCGGCGAGAGCCTTTTCAATCACCTGATTTATCTTTTCTATATGTTTGCGGGAAGCAATTTCAGGAACGACTCCCCCGTATTCGGTATGCAGCGCAATCTGAGAATAAATTACATTAGACAATACCTCCCTGCCGTTTTTCACCACCGCTGCCGCTGTTTCATCACAGGAGCTTTCAATTGCAAGTATATAAATATCCTTTTCCACTCTAACTCCCATCTGCCCGCTTTTGCGGACGTACAAAGTTCACCTTTGTTTACATAAGGCCAGCCCACAGAGCGTGCTGGCTGTTGTTTATTCCCCCAGGCAATGAGCCAGAAGGATGCCCACAGAGATACAAAGCATTTTATAGACATTTGGCGAATGCCGCAGGGAGGCTATACGCCAGTGGCGCATGGTCAGCACAGGCCGAAGTGGAGCGCAGACCAAATGCCCCGCACACCGAAGATGTACCGCACTTTTCATCTCATTTTATGCATCACCCGGCTCTTCTGCCAGTGTCCAGCCAAATATTTTCCAATGCCCGTCTGCGTCTTTACGCAGGAGAAAGATCTCCTCTGTCTTTTGAAACTGCGTACCCTGTCTTAAGTTAAAAGTACAGCGCATCTGTGCCCAGCTGTAGCCATCCTGCACAAATTCTTCTACGTCTGTACTGGAAGCCGGCGAATAGCTGGAAATTACTACCTGCTGGTCCTTTAATCCATTAATTTCCAATAAAAGATCATCCAGATATTGCTGCTCCGTTTTATTTGCAACAAGTTCATCATCATACAACTTTTGAATCTTCATTGCCATATCTTTAAATTCTTCGTCTGTATAATCTTCCCCATAAAAGCATCTGGTGATCTCTGCGTAGTACTTGACCACTTCCCGGGGAGTGGGTGGATAATTGCTTTCCAAATCCCGCATTAGAACCTCCTGGACGGCAGTCGCCTTCACTTGTTGCTCTGACTCCCTGCCCGATCTTTTGTTAGATAAATAATAATAGTAGCCAAGCACCAGACATAATAAAAAAATGACTATAATTAAAGCTTTTACTCTTCCCTGGCCTTTCTCCTTACTCATCCGAATCCCCTCCTTTTCCCTCTGCCGGAGCGTGCCTGAAAATCTATTTCTATCATCTGCACGCCCCGTTTTGCGTGATTTTTAACCAGAATTCAGTCAGCACATCCCTCTGCGCCTCCTGTATTGTGGCCAAAACTGCCCTGGTCTTAAAGAAACTTTTAAACTTCAGCCTCATCCTCTTCAAACATAAGCTCTATGGTTTTCCCATCCTTACAGGTTTCTGCGGCAGGGAAAATTTTCCTGACTGCCGGCAGATATTCTTCCGGTCTGTTTAAGGATGGGCTATAATGTGTCAGCCAGAGCCTTGTAACTTTTGCCCGTTTTGCCAGCTCCGCCGCCTCATAAAAGGTCATATGTTTATTTTCCTTTGCCTTGGCTTTCTTGTCAGGCTCGCCATACATACCTTCACATATAAAAAGATCCGCTCCCGCAGCATGCTTTACTATCCCCTCTGTAGGTCTTGTGTCAGTGCAGTAAGTCACTTTTAGCCCTTTTCTGGCAGGACCAAGCACCATTTCCGGTGTTAAAATTCTGCCTTCTGTCTCTATTGTCTCACCTTTCTGAAGACGATTCCAGTATTTTTTTTCAATTCCAAAGGAAAGAGCTCTCTCCACCTGAAACCTGCCGGTACGCTCAACGGACAAACTATATCCATAGCAGGGGACATTGTGATTCACCCTGAAAGCCACTATTTTAAATCCATCAAAATAAATCGTATGCTCCGCTTCATTCAGTTCCAGACAGTCTATCACAAAAGGCAGCTCCGGAGCAATAACCCGAAGGGAGGCCACTACCTTTGCAAGTCCTTTTGGCCCCACTAAAAGAAGCGGCTCTGTCCGCTCTGCATTCCCCATAGTCAGAAGCATTCCCGGCAGTCCGCTAATATGATCCGCATGAAAGTGAGTAAAGCAGACAGCCTCAACAGGCTTCGGGCTCCAGCCTTTTTCCTTCATGGCAATCTGTGTTCCTTCCCCACAATCAATCAATATACTTTTTCCATTGTACCTGGCCATCATGGATGTCAGCCATCTATAGGGAAGGGGCATCATCCCGCCAGTTCCCAGCAAACATATATCCAGCATTATTTTCTTCAAACCTCCCGGCATACTGCCTTACGGCACAAACATCGTCTGAAGAATGCCACTCCTGCATCCGGTACACTATCACATACATTGGTTTACTTCAAAATACTGCAACACTGCATCGGTATTCTGCTCCACCCATAACCAGTATACAATAAGGCCGGGAAGTTTTTCTCCCTACCCGCGCGCCTCCGATGCGCCACCTTAGCGGCATATTTCCTCTGCATCGGAGTGCGCACCTAAAAACGAGGCTTTTTATAGGAACTGCTTACAGCAGTTCCACTATTTCCTCCTCCTCTACCGGAATGGCAAATTCTCCAATCATTTTATCATAGCATTCCTCACATAAATCAAAGGAATGTTTACTTCCATCCTTCCCGCTGAAATATCCAAACTGAACATTTCCGCTAAAGCACCCTTCTTTTATAATTCCCTTTTCAACCTTTAATTCTTTTTTACATTTATTACAGATAACAGCTGACAATTCATTTTTATTTTCATCAAAATAAATTCGCATGGTCTTATCCTCCTTTGATATCCTCTAACACTTATTATACATAAAAGTGCGTCCGGGACCAGTGGTAATTCTTCCATGCTCTGTCTATCTTTTCCACATGATCAGGGCATCCTCCCTGGGCTTATCATAAAAGTCCGGCCGTACCCCCTCCCCCTTAAAGCCAAGGCTCTCATACAATCTGATTGCAGGCAGGTTGCTTACCCGAACTTCCAAAGTACAGTCGCCTATGCCCATCCTATCTGCCCTTTCTAACATATATTCCATCATTTTTCTGCCGATTCCCTTTCTTCTGTCACCGGCAGCCACCATCACATTAGTAATTTCCCCTTCTCCTGCTACATTTCTGATACCGCAGCAGCCCGCAATTCTGCCATTTATTTCGGCCACATAATAGTGAGCATAATCAGCCTCCACCATTTCCAGAAAATCTTTCGCCGACCATGGCATGGAAAAGATTTCTCTTTCTAATTCGCTGACCATTTCCGCATCAGCTGCTTCCATTTCTCTTATCCTTAACACAGCTTTCTCCTTACATGGTACTACGTACTCATAATTTCTGTGTGAATTTCTGTGGATATTTTTTCTGCCTTCTCTCTTTCCGCCTGGGATAGTCTTAAATACTCCGGCGCATGGTCCCTGGCCGTAACAAATCTACCATTCTTTAAATAGTCAAAGGCCAGCGTGGCAAAGGAGGCGGCCCTTTGCCTGTTCATATGAGCCGGGGCAAAGCTGTAAGGGACCTGCACAACTTCTGAAAGTCTTTTGGCATAAACCGGCACACCGTCTCCCAGGAAAATTACTTCCTTGCCAAATTCATTACACTTGCCTGCAATATCATCTATGGAAACAGCACACTGTGCTACCAGGCTGTTAAGTTTGTAGGATACGGGACTGTCCCCCTGTTTTACAAATTGGTAAATTCCCGTATACACCTGGTTTCTCCTGGCATCCATGATCGGGCATACCAGCTTATCCGTGCCATAAAGGTTGCACGCCATTCCATCCAGAGTAGGGATTTCCACCAATGGTACCTGCATTGCAAGGCCAAGCCCTTTTGCGGTAGCAGAGCCAATCCGTAATCCGGTAAAAGACCCCGGCCCTTTCGCCAGCGCAATTGCATCCACTGACTTTAAATCAAGCTCTACCATTTTCGTAAGCTCATGAAGCATGGGCAGTAAGGTCTGGGAATGGGTTTTTTTGTACTGGACATTATACTCCCCTGTTAAAATATCATCTTCCACGACAGCCACCGAAGCTACCAGCCCGGAGCTGTCTATTGCAATTATTTTCATGCCTAACTCCCATCTGTCCGCTTTTGCGGGCATGCAAATCAGGATGTGTGAAATTAGAGATGACTTAGATTTTCTTTCGCGGGTTCTTTTGACACCTTAGAAAAACTTCATCTCTTTTTTACACTTCTGTTATATCTATCTTCCTGTAGTCAAATCCCTTTTCCACATCCTTTAAAATGGTTATCCGGGTATATCGCTCCGGCAGGATCTCCCGTATCAGGTCAGCCCATTCAATCAGGCACACGCCGTCTCCATAAAAATAGTCCTCGTATCCAATCTCGTCCATTTCGGAAATATCCCCTATTCGATACACATCAAAATGATAAAAAGGGTATCTCCCCTCATCGTATATCTGCAGAATTGTAAAAGTCGGACTGCTTACCGGCTCCCTAATGCCAAGCCCTTCTGCCAGTCCCTGGGAAAAAACAGTTTTACCCGCCCCCAAATCACCGGTCAGGGTAAATACCGTACCGGGAGATACCTTTTCACCAATTTTTTTGCCCAGCGCAAAGGTCTCCCCCGGGCTCATGGTTTCCACAAACATATTAATCCCCCATTCTTATCAAAATCTGCGAATTTGGGCATCAGCACAAATTTGCAGTTGATAAAATCAGCCGTCAGGCTGATTTTTCAATCTATCTTTATTATCCTCTTTTCTGTGAGGTGAACGATGTTCACCTTTACTTAATACAGCCAGTGCCTGACTATTGCCGTATCTTCACTTTCTTTGGAGGCATATGAGCGGAAATAATCCGGATAACTCCAACGGTTTTCTCCCCCAGATCCTTTCTGGGAAAAACAGATGCGTTAACCGGAGAAGTATACAAGATCAGACTTCGCGGCGTGGATACTGCTTTGTACATATCCTCCCATTTCTGACTCTGTACTTCCTCTCCCTGGGATACCTCCACTCCCTCCTCAGTCATCTTATAGTGAAGACTATTTTTAAAAGCCGGATTCGCAAGATACTGCTGCCTGGACTTTATAAACAGCGTCCATGGCAGATATGCCAGAATGACTGCCCCGGCAATCAAAAAAATAACTCCGGCTCCCATAAAAAATCCTACCACTAAAAGTGCACCCACTGCGGACCCAATCAGACCTGAAGCACTGGTGTAGGTATGAAATAACATATAATCATAAAGAGCTCCCGGTGTTATTTTAACATCAAATTCAACTTCCATTTTTTCCTCCGTTCCAAAGCGCTTTGCGCGAAGGAGGCGGGCGAAATATCAGATTCCGCTCTGCCATCAGGCAGTTTATCCAACCTTTACCTCATTTTATCAGGTGAACAAAGTTCACCCCTGCTTTATTGTGCAAATCCATTTGAGCAAAAAGCACCTACATCAGTAGGTGCTCTCTACTCTTTCTTAATTATACTAAAATTACACCAAAGTGCAATAACAAAATACAACTTCTAAACTTTATTCATGCCGCAGCGCTTCGATTGGGCTTAACTTTGCTGCTTTTCTTGCCGGATAAATTCCAAAGAATATACCCACGCCGCAGGAGAACACCGAAGCCCCAATAATCGTACTTACATTCACCTGCACAACAATATCCATCAGAGAGCATACACCAACTGCCCCTGCTATTCCCAATATAATTCCTATGACACCGCCAAGAAGAGTGATAATTCCTGCCTCCGCCAAAAACTGTAAAAGGACGGATCCTGTTCTTGCCCCAAGCGCCTTACGAATTCCAATCTCTCTGGTTCTTTCCGTAACGGATACCAGCATAATATTCATAACGCCGATACCGCCTACTAAAAGGGAAATAGCTGCCACAAAAGAGATAAACACGGTAATAAAACCTAAAATCGTGTCATACTGCGCCGCAACATCCGAAAAACTTTGCATCATAATCTGGTTTTCACCACGGGCATTATGTCTGCTCTCCAGAAGCGCAAGAGCCTTGGCTGCAACCTCCGTACAGTATTCCGAGCTTTCTGCAACCACATAAAACTGTTCGATTTCATCTATGTAATAGCCAAGTTTATTTGCCATAAAAGTAAGCGGCACCTCCGCCTCAATGGTTGTAACTCCATAGCCGGAGGATACAATCGATGATGCAGCATCCTTTCGAATACCGATTACCCGCAGTTCCTGAGTGATCCCCCAGAATGTTGCGTCAAAGGTCATTCCTATTACATCGCTGGTTCCAAACAAAGCAACTGCGCTGCTCTCCGAAATAATACATACGTTGCCGGCCCCGTCATAATCATTTTGTGTATAATATTTTCCTTTTATAATTGGTTCTGATGAAAGATATTGCAGGCCGGTCGTACCTCCTGTCATTTTGATATCATAATCTCCTTTAGGTCCCTCCGCTGTTCCCCAGGTGCCAAACTGCGGCGTCACACCTTTTACATGCTCTACCTGTGTTGCAATCGCATCAAAATCCGACTGATCAAACATTACCGTTGTTTCTTTTCTGGTGCTGTCCACATAAAATGCAATCTGGCCTCCGGCAATCCCTTCCAGTTCTGAATTGACCTGCCCTCTAACGCCATTACCGATAGAAATAACCATAATAACGGATGAGATTCCGATGATGATACCCAGCATAGTAAGAACGGACCGACCTTTGTTGCTTCTGATATTCATCAAAGCAATCTTAATGTATTCCCATATCTGTGCCATTGTTCCCTCTTTCCACTGCCGGGATACAGGCTTTTAACAGCCTTCCCGGCAATATTACTTTCTCAAAAGCCTTTTGGGGCTGCTCCTTACTGCGGCATAGCCACAACACTCATACCCTCCTGAAGATTGGGTGTCACATCCGTCACAATCTGCGCTCCTTCTTCAAGTCCTTCCGTTACCTGCACCATTGTATCGGAGGAAATGCCTGTCACAATCGGCTTTTTCACCAGAATATTTTCCTCCACAGCGTAAACAAACTCTCCTTCCATATCTACATTAACGGCGGTTACAGGTATCAATACCGCATTTTCTTCGCGGGCCGTACTGACCACCACTTTAGCTTCCACACCTAAAATCACATCACTGTCAGGATTTGTAATTTTAATTTCAGTCCCAACTACGGCAGCACCGCTGTTATTTTTTTCTGCCATTTTGTTAATTTTGGAAATTTTACCTTCATACTCTTTGCTGCCAATAGTGACGATCGCTTTCTGGCCTACCATGATCTTATCCAAATCGTACTTTGTTACCGAAATTTTTACCATTACATCTTCCGTGCTCTCTAACTTAAGAAGCTGGGATCCGGCCGCTACACTTCCGCCTTCCACTGCGTTCACTTCCGTGACAACACCGTTAAATTCCGCTGTTATGCCGTTTTCCACCGCTTCTAAGTTCTTCAGGGAATCCGCGGCTTCAATCTCTTTGGTCTGCTTTTCTGCTTCAAGTTCTTCCTTAGCTCCCTGGGTCATCTTGCCTGACTCCGCTGAACTGAGCTGTGATTTCATCTCCGAACGGTATTCCTTATAATCAGAGAGCATCTTATTATAAACCTCAAGTTCATCCTCCCATCCCTGGATTTCCTTGTTGTTCTGCTGTTCATAGCTGTTTAACTGCACCAGCTTCTGCAGATTCATATATTCATCCGAGTCCGGCTGATCCTGCCAGTCCAGCAATGAAATTTGGAGCAGAGCGCCTTCATAGGCAAGATCGCTTTTTTTCTTATCAATCTTATAATTCAAATTGGTTATGTAAGCTTCCGTATCGGCAATCTGCTGGTCCAAAACCTCAAGGTTCACATTTGCCTCATTCAAATCCCCTATTTTCTGGCTGTTGTTTTGCACGGAATTATTATAGTTTCCTTCCGCCGACTGAACTTTAAGCTGCGCAAGCTCTTTTTCCCTTTCAAGGGACTCTCCGTCATAAGAAAGAAGCATGTCTCCTGCCTTCACAGCATCTCCGGCTTCAACGGAAACCTCGCTTATCCGGACATCTACATCCGAAAAATAACTTTTTGTCTTTTCTGTTGTTACCGTACCGCTGGTACTTATGGTCTGCTCAATTTCTCCTGTCACGGCGCCTGTCGTAGCCACCAAAACGCCTGCCTCCTTGCCGCCAACCACTTTCATAACTGCAAAAAGGATAACTGCGGCTCCCAAAATACTAAACCAAATAATTTTTTTGCGTTTTTTCTTTGCTGCCCGGTCAAGAGGCTTTTTTTCTTTCTTTTTCTTAGCTTTTTTCTTCTTCTGTGTTTCCTTTTCCAATTCTTCACCTGCCGTACCGTTTAACCCGGTGTCCGTCAAAATAACGGCCTGGGTCTGGGCAATGATACTTTCAGCAGATACCACATCATTGTTTTCCTTATTTTCTTCTTTCTTAATTTTTTCTTCTTTGCTTTTTTTCTTGTCTGACATTTTTTCCCCATTTCTGCGCGGTGGTTTTATAAGTAAGCTGTAATTCCCGCCACAGCGTGTTTAAAAACTACTTTACGGCAGGAATAAGGATTGTGAATACCGCGCACACACAAACCTTTTTTATGAAATAAGCGTTTGTTAACAAGGATGACCGGTAAGGCCTGGCATCCGTTATTTCTGCTGCTTTTTAAGCACTAAACTTTTCATTGACTATATCATCCACAATTTTACCATCCATAATCCGTATAATACGTTTTGCTCTGGCGGCAATTTCATTGTCATGTGTAATTAGTATGACTGTCCTTCCCTCTGCATGCAGCCCTTTTAAGATATCCATAATCTCCCTGGTTGACCCTGAATCAAGATTACCGGTGGGCTCATCTGCCAATATAACAGGAGGCGCCTGGGCAATGGCTCTGGCTATAGCCACCCTCTGCTGCTGTCCGCCGCTCATCTCAGAAGGTTTATGCTCCATTCTCATTTTTAATCCAACCTTCTTTAAAGCAATCTCCGAAAGCCGCAGCCTTTCCTTCTTGCCAACCCCACGGTAAATCAACGGGAGCTCTACATTTTCAAGAGCCGTCAGGCCTGCTATCAAATTAAATCCCTGAAAAATGAATCCGATATCCTTATTTCTGATATCTGACAGATCATCGTCCGTAAGCCCCGAAACATCCTGCCCGTTTAATATGTAAGTACCGCTGGAAGGCACATCCAGACACCCAAGCATATTCATCAGGGTAGATTTACCGGAACCGGAATGACCAATGATTGCCACAAATTCATTTTCATCAATCTTTAAATTCACATGGTCCAATGCACGAACCTCGTTTTCACCGGGATTATATATTTTACACATATCCCGTATTTCGATTAATTTACTCATCTATGCAGCACTCCTTAACTAGTTTGTACTATTGTATTATAGTATTAATACAATATTTGTCAATACCCAAATAACAATCTGCTAAAAAGCAGGCAACAACTGCTCCTTTTTATTGGCATAAAAAAGCTGGCAAAGCCTGGCATCCGTTGTTTTCTCAAGGTATTGATGGCACTAATATTTCCAGCCAAAATTCAGCTACTTAAATATTATAACGAAGTATAAAAAGAAAACATTACAAGAATCTATAAAAAAATCTTAATTTTATCTAAAGATTTAAATAAATGCTGCGTCAGCAGCAAACTTCCATATGCGGGCCTGCGCATAGTAAAGAAGGCTGACAAATTGTCAGCCCTGTAAAAATTACTTCTTAATTAATATTTTTTATTATGATGAACCGGCCCGCCAGGCGGGGCTGCTTTTCCTGCTTTCAGCATATTTCGGATAATAGTTTACTCTAAAAAGCTATTTTAATATGTGATGCCTATTTGACAGTATCTACCGACCGTTTCCTTATACTCCCTTCCTTTAAGATGGGGCTCAGCTTTTTGTAAACCACTACTGTTATCAGAGACACGCTCCCGCCCTTCAGTAAATTGAGAGGTGCCACAGCAAAAAGTACAAGTGTTGTCACGCTGGTAATACTGCCGTTAACAGCAGTTCCCATGCTTACAATTGTATCTAAGGGCATGCCGTATAAAGCTGCAAAAGCAGGCAGCAAATATACCGCGTTAAAGGCAGTGCCAAACACCGACATAATCAGTGTCCCCACAATAGACGCAATAATTGCATTTGTCTTTGTTTTCTTAAACATGTAAATAATAGAAGCCGGCAAAATGAAGCTGCAGCCTATTACAAAATTGGCCAAATCTCCTACAAAGGCCGTACCGGTACCCTTCATAAGGAGCTTTAACAATATCTTGCAAAACTCAATCATAACACCTGCTACCGGCCCAAAAGCAAAGGTTCCAATCAGCGCCGGTATCTCGCTGAAATCCAGCTCATAGAAAGAAGGGGCAAAAGGCACCGGAAATTCAAACAGCATTAGCACCGCTGAAATTGCAGAAAATACGCCAATCATTGCTATCTTTCGAGTGGTAAGTATCCTTTCCGTATCGCCATTTTTCTTTTGAATCAGCTTTTCCGCCAGATAGGCAATCAGAAAAAGGGCGGCTGCCACACCCACTGATACCAGCACAAATACAACATTGTCTTTTACACTCGTCCATAAACCGTTATTCATTTTTCTCCTCCATTCTTCTTTTACAGAATTCTAAATTTTGATAAATTTTCAGAAAGGTTCCCGAGAAAATATGCAGGCCTGCCCATAACAACGGATGCCAGACTTCGCAAGCCATCCTTATGTTAACAAACGCTGTCACGCTGCGCGAGCCAGCTTATTGAATTAAAAAACCCGAATGCTTCTCACAAAGCATTCGGGGCGTATGTTACAGTGCTCTATACACAGATACCTTTACATTCAAATTTATTTTATAAATAGACCTATTCTATAAATTTGCATGAAAAAATATCTGCCTTCTTCTCTCATCCAGACTTTACTGTCGGTCCTGGAATTTCACCAGGTCAGCCATTTTTATAACTGCTCTTAAAAACGGCTCGCGGACTTTACCGCCGGTCGGGAATTTCACCCTGCCCCGAAGAACTTTTCTTTATTTACGTGTAATAGAATATCACGAAAATATAGGAAAATCAAGGGGTTTTGGGAATTTTTCTTTGGAAATCTTTTGGGGAAAACAGGCCAAAATCTACGTAAATCTTTATAAATCTACATACTTTTGCTTGCAAAATGTGTAAATTTTTGTGTAAATTCTGATATGGTTTTCTCCGCATATTTACTAGGGTTTTCAAGCTTATTTAACTCCCTTTTTACCCTTCCTAAATCAACATGGTTGTACACCCTCATTGTAGTCTTGATATCAGTCTGTCCCATAAGATATTGAAGTACTTTAATATCACATCCCGACTCAGCGAACCTACAACAAGCAGTATGTCTTAAAATATGAGGGCTAACATTTGGCAACTGTATTTCTCTCTCGCTATTCATCTCCACGATAGCTTTCATCATTCTCCTTATACTGTTATGGTTCATACACTTTCCGGTTATATGGGAAATAAATACGAAATCCTTATACCCGTTCACTTCGAAATCAGGATCTTTTTTCGTCATTAGCCATACCTTTTTCTGCTCAATGAACAAGCGATAAACATTGTCCGTCATCGGAATGATTCTGTTTCCTGCATCAGTTTTCGTGTTATTGGCATATAATTTCATATCACCTTGTATCTTTCGATATTGTACCTGATGGTTTATGTGTATCTCTTTTTTATCCATATCAACATCATGCCATGTTAAACCGATTGCCTCTGCTTTTGTCAAGCAAAATCTAAAAAAATAATATTTTATTTTCCAATAGAAAAGACACCACAGAACCGGCTCCATGATGTCCAAATCCCAACTTTATAAGACTTCAAATTTATACATCCTAATCAAACCTCATTTCTTCTATGGATTTTGCCCCTTCTTTAATAATATCAGAATAATGTTCACTTTCCATCATCTCTTTCTGTAATATATTGCAAAGTTCTTCAGATATCGCAATCTCCTTACCGGCAAATTTTGTGCGGACAAATTCACTCAAATCCTCAAAACTATGAATCTGATTTTCAGCTATGCCAGTTGCAAATATAAGATAAAAAGTAAATATCGCTTTCATATTTGTTCCATACGGATTAAAAACAATCCCCTTTTCAATGTTGCCTTTATGTTCATTTACAAATCTTTTTAATCCTCTTATTGTTAATGCCGAAATATTTAAAACCTTGTTTAAGTGCTTTTTTATCACCACAATTAATTCTTCTGCACTCTCATCATTAAATGGCAAATTAGCATCATAAACACTGCTTAAAAAATATAGCATTTTACATGTCATGGAATTATCATTAATATTACATGGACACATAACCTGAAATCCATTAAACATGCCTACTTGCTGAAACCCTTTTTGTAGTTCTTGCTCTAAAGCTTTTTTTGAAACAGATTTAAACCCAGTTTTTTTTGCATCCAAGTTTATTGTTAAAAACATCGCATTATAGGGACATTCCGGTATAATACTATCACATATCCTCACATTGTAAATTACAATACCAAACAGACTTACTAATACATTAACTGATCCATCACCCGCCACATAGGAAAACAAACTATGATTTCCTAAATCAGACATTTGATTTATCAAACCATATATATCTTCCTTTCCAATTATCTGAACTGGATCAGTGCCTTCTCCAGTGATAATAAACTCTATTACTGATTCAAAAGCACTCAATTTACTTGTTACATTGTTATTAAGACAATACCATTCAAACGCAATTTTAGCAGCCAGCCTATGAATTTTCTGACCAAAGAAAACCCCCATATCTATTGATACTTTTTTCTCGATTTCAATCTGATTTATATCAGTTTCAGTTACCTTACCATAATCAATACCTTTCATTTTTTTTATCTTGTCCATTGGCCCAATAAGACTTTTTCCATCAACACTACGCATAATCTTCTTGTTAAACAAATCTGTATCAGCGTTCATTTTTGTTGTATATTCCGTGCCATCCACAATGACATTGGCTGCATACCTTGCGTATTGATTCCCCTTACTTGACTTAATATCAAGTTCATTTGTTATAAACGCCAATTTTGATATCACTTCGTCCTCAAACATATCACTGAATTTATTGTTATGGGCTACCCTGCACACATTTGGGTTAATAATCTTTCCATTAGTAAGTGCATCTGGAATTATATCCGACTTTGACAAATCAGTTTCTGTTCCACAATAAATACATCTTCGTACCATACAATGCAGCTCCCTCAAATCATTTTCTCTATTTTAACACAGTAAATAGAGAGATTCTACCATGTAGAAAAGACACCACAGAACCAGCTCCATGATGTCTTTCCCACATTATTTCCTACATTATTTATTCCAGCGTAACCACTTCTTTCTCCCCCACTGCTTCGGGAAAGAACCAGTCATCCATCTTCCAGACAATCTCTATCCTCTCTTCACTGTAAACCAGTACCCTGTCAATCACAGTAGCCAGCTTGCCCTTATCAAATGTTTCCAGTTCTGCCAGGCATTCCAGTTCTGCCTCCCTCTCTTTCATATGCAGCATCTGTTCCCTGATTTTTATAACCTCGCCTTTCAGCTCCGGTATCCTTTCTTCTATTTCCAAAATCCGGCTGGCTGTGTTTTCATACTTCCTGCGGTACTGTTCCTTCGTAATCCTGTCGGAACGGTAATCCTCATAAAGCCTAAGTTTCCTTGATGACAGTCTCTTTTTCTCTGCTTCCATCTTCCCTATTTCTTCCTCAATGGCCGCTGTCTTTGCCCATTCCTTTTTCTTTCTGGACACCTCTTCCGACACCATGCCTGCCATCGTGCGGGTACAGGATAATACAGCATTTTCCAACCGCTCCTTATCCACACGGATTATCTTACATTCTGCAATGCCCGAAATTGCAGCTTCCCCACACCGGTAGGCATTTCCCCAGCTGGTCAGCGTAAGCCGCCTCCCACAGTGCGGACAGATAAGGATGGGCTGAGGCTTCCGTCCTTTCGGCACATTTTTCTTCTCATGCGTAAACGCATTTGCATTTGCCAAGTCAAACAGCTCCTGCGTCACAAGGGGTTCATGCGTCCCTTCCATAATGATCCATTCCGACCTGTCATTTTTCACCTGCCGCTTTGAGCCGACTGCCTCCCGCCTTGTTTTATTCCAGACAGTCCTTCCAAGATAAACTTCATTTTTTAACATATCGCCAATAGTTGTAATCGTCCACAACTTTTTCTCTTTTTCCTTATAGCATTTCCTTTTCAATCCTATTTTCTGGAAATGCTCCATGCAGGTAGGTATCCTCTTCTCATTAAGAAAGCGTGCAATCTCCGGTTTCTTCTTCCCCTCCGCTGCCATTGTAAAAATCGTCCGCACAACTTCCGCCGCTTCTTTATCGGGGATGAGCTGGTGTACATTCTCAGGGTTCTTCAAATAACCGTAAGGCGCAAACGCACCCATATATTCCCCACGGGCAGCCCTTGTCCCCGTTGCGCTCCTTACCTTTTTAGACAGATCTCGGCTGTACATGGAATTGATGATGTTTTTCAGTGCAACGCTCATTCCCCCTGTCATTCCCATACAGTCCTCACTGTCAAACTGGTCATTTACAGAAATAAAACGTATGCCGAGCAATGGAAATATCCGTTCAAGATAATTGCCTGTCTCTAAATGATCCCTTCCGAACCTTGAAAAATCCTTGAATATGATACAGCCGATTTTTCCACACTTTGCGTCATCCATCATCCGCTGAAAAGCCGGTCTTTGGAAATTTGTGCCGGAAAATCCGTCATCCACATACTCCAATGCGCCTGCCGGATCGGAAAGGCCGTTCCGCTGCATATAATCCCTGATCAGAATCCTTTGCGCTGCCACGCTGTTGCTCTCTGCCTTTATGATCCCGTCAACATTATTATCCTCATCAGAAAGGCGAATATAGATTGCAGTCTTTTTATTATCCATGGTCTTCCGCCTCCCTTTCCTTCGTATATGCCACCAGTTCTTCCAGCATATCATCATATAAGAGATGTACGGTCACTTTCCCCGCTGAAAAGATTTCAATCTTTTCCACGAACGCATCCACCATCTTTTTTGTCAGGTGCCGGATATTCCGGTATTTTTCAATGGCTGCTTCCCAATCTGCATCAGCACAGTAATTACGGTCATATTTTTTCTGGTACTCTGTGACCTCATTTATCCTTCTCCGCATTTCCGTTTCCGTGGCTGCATCTTTATCTGCAAAGACTCCATACTGTTCCGCATCAATCAGCCGCTCCGCATAATCTTCATATAATTGCTGCCTGTGTGCCGCCACCTTTTCCATATCATGGTGGAGCTTCCAGATCTCCTTCGTAAGCACGTCATACTTTTTCATGCTCTCTGATTTCCGGTTCATCCGCCTTAACATTTCCACGCTGTCAACATATACATTCATATGGACACGGATCACACGCAGGACTTCATCATTGACTGCGCTTTCAGAAACGCTTTTCCTGCTGCACCCTTTTTTCGTCTGGTGTCCCCCGCATACAAAATCCGTTGTCCCGCTGGGGTTCTTTATCAGGTACATGGTCGAACCGCAGTCACCGCACACGATCTTCTTTTTATAGAAGTTCCGGCAGGCAAGCTCCCCCTCATTTTTCTTCCCATACTTCGGGGAATTCTTATGTATCTCCTTCAATCTTTCCTGCGCTTTTAGATACAGCACCCTCGGAACGATTGGTTCATGGGTGTCCTCTACAATGATCCAGTTTTCTTCCGGCTCCTGCCACTGCTTTTTTTCTGCAAAACTGTCACTGCCATACTCATTGTGCCTGCTGTCCCCCGCATAATAAGGGTTGCTGAGTATCCGTGAAACAGTGTTCCCCCTCCACTCCGGGTTATAATCTTCCGGCAGTTCCTTTTTCCGTTTAAAATCTTTATATGCTTTCGGCCCGACCACGCCCTCGTCATTCAGGGTCTGCGCTATCTGTGCGTAGCCCATCTTCCCGTTTACAAACATTTCAAAAATGCGCACCACCACAGGGGCGCTGTCCGGGTCAGCTATGATGTGGTGTTTATCCATCGGGTCACTCATAAGCCCGTAGGCAAGGTTCCCACAGACATTGCTCCCCTTTTTCCAATGGGAGCGGTAAGACGCCCTGATCTTTTTGGCTAAGTCCCTCGAATAAAATTCATTGAAGATATTGGCCATGCATACGGAAAGGTCTGCGCCCTCCCTGATGGAATCGTAACCGTCCGTCACAGCGATAAACCGCACCTCAAAGAACGGGAACACCCTTTCCACATAGTTGCCAGCCTCCACATAGTTCCTCCCAAGCCGGGATAGGTCCTTTACGATCACACAGTTGATGCGCCCGTCCCTGATGTCACGCATCATTTCCTCAAAACCGCTTCTTTCAAAATTTGTCCCGGTGGTGGAGACATCCATATATTCATGCTCCACTACAATATCATCTGCGCCCTCCACAAATTTTTTCAGAAGCCCCATCTGGTTCTCTATGGTCCCGCGTTCCTTATTTGTCTCACTTTCAAGGGAAAGGCGTGCGTACAGCCCTGCCCTGAATACCGGCTTTTCTTCCTTCACAGGTACTTCTACTGCTGCTTTCCCCACGTTGACAAAACCAATTTTTCTTGATTTTCTTGCCATATCACACGACCTCCCTTTCCTGAATATTTATCCTCCCGCTTTCCTCCGTACATACCGTACACCCAGCAGACTGTATCTGGCGGAGCGCCGACTGGAAGCAGTCCTCAAAATTGAAATCTATCTCAACATGGTTCTTATCAAATACCTTTACCCTGTCAATCAGCTCCACCACTGCCATCCTGCTTAATTCACTGATATTCTGGTATTCCTTAAAATAACGGAGCCACTCATATTTATCCGTCTCAGCTTCCATTACCTTATGTATCTCATGCTTAAGCTTACGGACTGCCTCCTCCGCTTTCTTTCTCCTGCTATTATAGCCTTCATACAGTTCTGCATAATCTTCCTTTGAAACAATCCCG
Organism: Parablautia intestinalis; assembly: GCA_003612395.1. Classification (GTDB taxonomy): domain Bacteria; phylum Bacillota; class Clostridia; order Lachnospirales; family Lachnospiraceae; genus Suilimivivens; species Suilimivivens intestinalis. The sequence goes on along the minus strand of RAYQ01000030.1, from coordinate 13,018 downwards.
TCTTTCAGGTCTTCATACAGCATGTCCCGCAGCTCCCGGCACCGCCCTATCTCCTTTTCCTTTGCCTCTTTCTGCCTTTCCAGTTCCTTTATCTCCAGTTCCTGAAACGGTACGGTATCAATATATTCAAGGATTCTCCCGGCATCAAGGACGTTTGCGATATGCACCTTCAGCACCTCGAAAACAATATTCTCCAGCTTCTCTTTCGGGATGCGGTGTGTCCCACACTCTTTTGTCGCCGCATTTTTTGAGCAGATATAGTAGGAATAAACCTTCCCACCTGCCGGGACATTCCGCTTGATCATAGGTGCGCCGCAGTCCCCGCACACCGCCAGTCCTGACAATACATAGACTTCCTCCTCATTGGGCGATGTCCTTGTGTCCATGCCGAGAAGCCTCTGGACAATGGCAAATTCCCTTTTGCTTACAATAGGCTCATGGCTGTCCTCTATCCTGATCCATTCTTCTTCCGGTTTATCCACGATTTTCTTAATCTTGTGGTTCGGCGTGGAATGCCTGCCCTGTACCAGCGTCCCGACATAGACCTCATTTTCAAGTATCCTGCGGACAGACACGGAACTCCATCCTGCCTGTTCATGCGTCTTAAAATGATCCTGAATATGGATGCCGAGGCTGTGCTTGTATTCCATGGGCGACAATATGCTTTTCCCGTTCAGGTGCTCCGCAATGGCGGCCTGGCTCATCCCGTTCAGCTTCATCCGGAATATGTCCTTCACCACGCCTGCAGCATATAGGTCAGGGACCAGCCTGTTCCGGTTATTTTCGTCTTTCTTGTAGCCATAAGGCGTAAATGCGCCTGTGTACTCCCCATTTTTCCGCTTCACTTCCAGATGGCTGCGTATTTTTATGGAAATGTCCCGGCAGTACGCATCATTCATCAGATTCTTGAACGGGACAACAATATCATCCCGTCCACTTTCCTCCTTGCTGTCAATATGGTCATTGACCGCAATAAAACGCACACCAAGAGCCGGGAACAGCCTCTCGATATACTTCCCGGAATCAATATACTCCCTCCCGAAACGTGACAGGTCTTTCACAACCACACAGTCAACTTTGCCCCTCCTGATGTCCTCCAGCATCATCTTGAAACCGGGACGCTCAAAATTGGAACCGCTGTAGCCATCGTCCACACGCTCGGAAACTACTATAATATCGTCTTTGTCTTTCAGGAAATCTCTGATCAGATTCTTCTGGTTGGAAATGCTGTTGCTCTCTGCCTTTGCTGCACTGGCAACATCGCCATCTTCTTTGGAAAGCCTTACATAGATGGCTGCATGGTAGATCCTGTCTGCTGTCTTACCCATATGCGTTATCCTCCTTAAACCTTAAGCTGTTAAGCAGGACAAACGCCAGTAAACTTATATTAGATTTGATGCTGATATGGGCGCGCCTTTCCCATGGGACGCCCCTGTGCCTTTCCTCAGATTAAATCTTACCATAAACCGATACATTTTTCCACTGCTTTTTTTACAAAATTTCGCTACCCGCATTTTGTCATCCCATAAGGAGCAGGCCCTCAAAGGCATCCTCAAAGCTTACCCCGTTATTGGCAAATCGTATCTTGACCATTGTAGAGCCAACCTTTACAAGGTAAGGATTCCCGACCTTCCCAAGGTACTGTTTCTTTTTTTCCTCCACCGTTTTGTCCCGTTCAATCCTTATCCTGCTTATGTCCTTTAATTCCTCTATCTTTACGTCATCAAAATCCTGTCCCAAAAATTTTCTGTGTTCCTCCGCAGTCATGCAGACACCTCCCGATAATAAAAACCAATGGATAGAACGCTTAGCGGACTATCCTTATGTTGATAGGAAACAGCCCGGTGCTGTATCATTTATGACGCAGCACATTTATCCTGTCTGGTATACTTTTATCTGGTGTTTCCCTGCCCTGATGCCGGATACCCATGAAATCTGGTGCCATGAAAATATGTATGCCACCTGCCTTTCCCTAAAACCTGTGCCTAAACCTTACTTTATCCGCAAAATAACTCCCACACGCCATACAAGATATGCACCGTATAGACATACAACACAATCTCTGCCATGGTTTTTCATTTCCTCTCCCCCGGCGTGGACCGGAATATGCAGAACCGTCTGGCCGACTGCCTGATGCCCTGCTGCTCCCTTCCACGCTGCAACACACCCCGGACGCCACTCCGGCTGCCGTGTTCTCCGGCAGAGGTATCATTGTCACCCGGATTTCAAGGCAGCCTGCCAACGCTGCCCCACGCCGGGGATGCCGCTCATATTTTTCCTTCTCCTGTTACGGTTCCTTGTTTTAACCCCATTAAAGTGCTGCCACCCACCTCTCTGCCGGCAAATATTTTTCCGCGAAGCTCTCCCCTCATCACCTGTATAGATGTTCCGGATATTTTGTGTCCTTACATACTGATATTCAGTTGTCAAGGTTCGCTCCGGCATGATGTTACCAGCCTGTCAGGATACACCTTGCGCTTACCTAAGATGTTTCCTGACAGACTAACAACAATTTACACGCCTTATGACAGCTTTCATATCCCCCTAAGACCTCATAAGCATAGTAAGGTTTTCGGCCATACATTCTACCATTTTTGCCAGATACTTTGCTTCGTCCTCCGTACTGCCCATAAGAATATCTCGGACTATCAGTACACATTTTTCCTGTATCGTTGTGCCCACTCCCTGCAGACTGATATTAATATCTAATATAACCATAATTTTTACAAATGTACCCATCCCCGGATTTCTCAGCCCGGCTTCGATTTTCTCCAAATGGGAAAGACTTACCCCCGCCTGTTCAGCAAGCTCATTCCTTGTAATCCCACGCTCCGTTCTCAGTTTTTTGATCAGTTCTCCTAAGTCCATTGAAATACCCATTTACTTTCCTCCGAATCTGTGCCTCATTATATCTTTGATGACCATTTATGTGAACTGACTATACAGGCAAAAATTCCTGCCTTCTTGCCGGTTCAAGTTATATGACATTTTTCACTCTGAAAATTCTTCCATATACGACCTGATTAGATACAATTTGCCATGTCTGGAAACGTTCCTGTCGAAAACTTTTTTATATTCTTACAGCCAAATATGATTGAAAAAGGCGCAGTCGAAATACACTGCGCCTTTTTCTTCCCCGTTATGCATAAATACATACGGGCAATTCACTTTCAGATTTAAATTATGTATCGGCAATCAAACTTTCCCGCTATTTTGCCTTACAAATCTTGTGCTCAATATGTGTCGCTTCGCTCCTGAACGCATTGTCCGGCAAGGTCATCGGGAAATCATGAATGGTCAGGATACCCGGCTTCCCGGCACATACATGGGGGATTGCATTTACAATACGCATTGCCGTGAACACATATCCTTCATAGGACAGCTCTTCCGGCTGTTCCGGCAGGCTGACATTCATATCGGCCTGAAGGTTCGGATCACCTTCAATTCTCACGCTGATCTGCCCAACCCGGTCTGTATATGGCCAGTCTGGCGCAATATCCTGTGACATCCTGTTGATATGTTCAATAACAATCGCTTCCCGGCCTTCCACGATTCCGCAGGTACGGACCCAGACAGCCGCAACCTTTCCCGGCTCAATAGTTCCCCATCCTACCGGAATCGGTTCTGTAGCAACACTTTTTTCAAATGAGGTTTTGAATCCTTCTATTTCATAGCCCAGATTGTTAGCGATATTCTTAATCGTCAGTCCCCATATATAAATCTGTGTATCAGGATTTTCCAAAGCGCACTGATATTCCGGGTCTTCATCAAACCCATAAGAAGGGGCCATTTCATCCCTCACAGGGGCAGTGGAATAATTATACATTTCACGGATTGTCAAAGTCTTGATCGTATTGGAGCAGGTCGCCAGAAGCATTGCCTGGTTCTCTGCATACCCGGGCTCCTGTCCATTGATAAAAATAGAGGCATTTCCCTCTTCTGCCGCTTTGCGGATTTCCTCCACATAGGCTTGGTCAAATGCGCCTTTAGGCCAGATCAGATCAGGAACGGAAGGGGATACCACATTGATCCCTCTGGATAAAAATTTCTTGTACCACTCTCCATTCACCTTTGCCATCGCCATAGGATTTCTGATATTAATCGCCATAACAGCACAATCCGGCTTTAACGCAAATATTTCTTCCTCATCCCCTGTGATGATAATGCCATTTGGCTCATCCAAGTCCAGCAGGCCGGAATCCATCCCGATATGCTGCGGCGCTGTTTCCTTATGCCCCCAGACGCCTACCAGCTCCATGTTCTTCCTGCCTTTTAAGCAACGGATAGCAACACCTGCCACATTCCCCGTTCCGATTACCACAACCCTTAATTTTTTCTCTTCCATTTCTGATTCCTCCTGTTTTTGTCTGATTCAGTCCCTAACCCCACTGCGGGTGCAACAAAAGCAATGCAATAAATACTATTCAACCTTAATAATGACCTCCTGCTTTTCGCAGCCTTCGGAAGAAAAAATCGCTTTAATTTCCCCGGCTTCCTCGCCTGCCCGCACAACCGCAAGAAGATATCCGTCATAAGTCTCCCATACGGTATTGTCATAATCATTTTCTGTCTCCGGGTCTGCGCTTCCAAATCCCTGCAGGCTTCCGGCTCCTTCTACGGAAACTGTCACTTCCTTTTTCGCCTGAAGGTTCACGTTGCCATCTTTGTCTTTTAGACATATGGTCACATAGGCAAGGTCTGCTCCATCCGCCGCCAAAACCTTTTTATCAGAATCCACACACAGTTCCACATCTGCCCCTGCTGTCACAAGTTCATCCCTGCCGTCTTCCACGCCGTTCCGGTAGCATACAGCTTCCAGTTTCCCCGGCTGGTACCGGGTCTCAAAAGACACATAATAATCAGTTTCTTCGCCAACCGGCTTCCTTCCAAGAGATTTCCCGTCCTGAAACAATTCCACCTCATCCGCATTGGAATACACATTGACAACTGCCGGTTTCCCTTCATAGCCATCCCACGTCCAGCTTGCAATCTCATCCTTCCACATCCACGCAGTCTTTATTGTGCTTTCCCCATAGTGGTTCACCCGCTCCACTGCAATGTAAGGTTTCTTCCGGAGCCCATATACAATCTCCCTGTAATAACTCATCGGCCTGCGGTATCCTGTAATGTCAATATCTCCCACATAGGCAATGCTGATGGGCCAGTTAGGCGTAAAACCATGCCTGCCGTCATAGTACCATACCGCGCAGCCGGCCTCGCCAAGATAATCGTATCCCGTCCATGTCATGTCGCCAATCACATGGGGATTTTCTTTCACGATCTTCCACAGCCTTACGATATCTGCAGGCAGCGTCTCCGTTCCGAGAATCACACGGTTCGGATACATCTCATGCTCCATCTCATGCCTTGCAGTCAGATAATTGTAGCCTGTCAGATCCGTAACGGATGCAAATTCCTCCAATAATCCGGTTACGATCTCATTTTTCGCAAAAGCATCCGCCGTAGGACCGGACATCAAATCCGTAGAACCATTGGCCGCATCCACACTTGTGCCGGATTCCTCCTTGGGCGCTGCCTGTGCCGCCATCATCTGCATCATCTCTTCCATGGAGATTCCCATAATGGAACACATGATCTCCCCCATATGATCCACACAGGCAAGCAGGCCATTGACAGCCACCGTCACATACCGGGTGCCGTCCAGCGCATGGAATTTCTCCGTAATCCTTCGGTTTAACTCCGCTCCCTTTGCACTGGCGACTTCCTGAATCTCATTACCGGATATGTACATAATGACCGAGGGATGGTTATAATCTTTCGCCACCATCTGCTCCACGTCCTTCTCCCAATAATCGGAAAAAGCCTGTGCATAATCATTGTTATTTTTTGTCCTTGTCCACATGTCGGACAATTCATCAAGCACCAGCATCCCTATCCTGTCACATGCATCCAACATTGCCTTACTGACTGGATGATGGGAACTGCGGATACAATTAAATCCCGCCTCCTTTAACTGCCTGCACCGGCGCCATTCCGCACTTTCTAAGGTGGCTGCGCCTATGATTCCATTGTCATGGTGAATACAGCTTCCGCGCAAATTTATTTCTTTGCCGTTTAACCGGAGCCCATGCTTTGCATTCATGGTAATTGTACGAATACCGAAAGTCTCCTTCACTTCATCCAATACTTCCCCGTCTTCCACGATTTTTACGGTACAGGTATAAAGGTTAGGCTCATCCACATCCCACAGTTTCGGGGTATCCACTAAAATCCGCTGTCTGACCGGGATTTCCTGATTCGGGAATACGGATACCAGTGTGGTTTCTTTTCCGGAAATCTTTCCTTCCCCATCTGACAGTTCTGTTACCACCCTTACTTTATGCCTTTGATATCCCTTATTCTCCATTCTGACTGCAACCTGGACAGTCGCACAATCCTCTTCTACCTCCGGCGTGGTGATTTGCACCCCGTCCGCTGCAATGTGCAGCCGGTTTCCCACCATGATATTCACATTCCTATAGATACCACTCCCGGAATACCATCTGGAGTCTTCCTCTGCGGAATTGTTGGCAACCACTTTGATTTCATTATTCTGCCCATATTTCAGGAAATCATCCAGCTCAATATAAAAGTTGGTATACCCATAGGGATGTCCGCCCGCATAATCCCCGTTCACATACACCATAGCGTTCCTGTAAACCCCTTCAAATTCAAGGGTAACATTCTTATCCGCCCATTCCTTTGGCACATCAAAATTCTTCGTATAATGATAAACCCCTCCGGGATAAAATCCGGTCTGATGCTGATTCTTTGTCTCTTTCGTGCGCTTCTCATGGATCATTGCGTCATGGGGAAGTGTAACTGTCTCTGTTGCCGAAGCGCCTCCCTGCATTGCCGCCATCATCGGGCTGCCTCCCGGTTTGCTCACATGCCATCCACTATTCCATTTTTTGCGTATCATGTTTTTGCCCTCTCTCTCTATACTTGAACCATTATAGCTAATCAGCCCTCGGCTTCATAGTACTGCATCCGTTCTATTCCTGTTTTGCAGAGTTTATATTTATGGAATTTATTTCTTCAACCTGTAAATCGTTACGCTTTCTTTTTCCGCATGACACAAGAGTATCTGGGATTCCCCATTAGATACGGGAATATCTTCAAAAATCAGCTTTGAAGCTTCTTCCATCTCTGCAAGCTGTTCCTTTGTAGGATAGGCAGGCTTCCCCTGGGCTTCCCATACTGCCAGCGGATTACAATGGTCAGAATCAATTACCGCTTTTTGCACAGAAGTATATTTTCCGCTTACAGTTATCTCCATATCCTGTGCTTCGATATTTCTCTCTTCAATATCATGATTATAGGCAAAAACCATAATCTCCTTATCATCTGATAATGCCATTACCTCTGCTGTCCTGTGCTGTTCCCCCGATACCTCAAGCCTCTTTGTCCCAGCCTGACGCAGCGCCTCAAATAACCTATAGGACGGTTTTCTTATACCATAGACATTGACCAGACCGAATTCATTATTAAAAGGCAGTCCATGCAGACCAAGTTCCTCAAAGATATCTGAAATACACCAGTAAGAATACCCTTCTACTAACCCTTCATTATATGCAAAAATCTGTGTTATTGCCGCTGCCGCATAGTTGGTATCAAAATGTCCGGCATTCCACTCCGTATAATAAAGCGGCAGCTCTCCTGCCTCTTCTTTTGCCTTTTTAGTCAGCCTCGCCAGAATATCCCTCGGATTGTTATTTTCGCCACCAATCACCTGCTGCATGATTTCCTTGAATTTCTCCGGTCCCATTTCCATTGCCTGCTTAATCACATTTTCATCCATGCCGCTGCCCTTTGTTCCCGGTCCATTCATCCCAGCCCGCGAAAGTGGATCGTCACTGGGGTAATGATGCGTAGAAATAAAATCAAGCGGTACATTGTTTTCATGGCAGAATTTCTTCAATTCCGGTATCCACATATTGTTAGATGTTGCCGGGCCTCCGACCTTAAGGGAAACATCTACTTCTTTCACCGCTCTTGCAGTCATTTCATACAGATGGAAATAATCTTCCATTGTCCCGTCAAAAAAGAACCGCAGGTTTGGCTCATTCCAAACCTCAAAAAACCAACTTTGAATCTCTTCCAATCCATACCGGTCAACAAGATGCTGAACCAGTTCTTTTATCAGCCACTGCCATTTGCCATCCTCTTTTGGCATGGTTACATTTCCTTTATAGTGGAAGCAGGTAGAAGTACCGCTTGCATACGCTTCCGGCATAAACCCAAGTTCCACAAAAGGTTTCATTCCAATTTCCAGCAGGAAATCAAAAACGCAGTCAATATTAAAAAATGAAATCTGGGGTTCCTCAAATGGCATCATCGGAGCAATCACGACACTCATATCATCATTTAAAAGACCATGGAATCTGATATACTCGAACCCGATCTCTTCGTGCGCCCTCCTGATCTGATTTCTTACATCTTCCCGCAAAAGCGTGGACGCATGACAGCTTCCAACACATTTCTCCCAATAATGGGGATACTCCCTTCCTTCTTTTCCTGCATCTACAAAATATTTTACGGCCATGTCAATTACCTCCTCCTGTTTACTTTAGTTTCATCCCGCCAATGTCCCCAATACTTTCAGGCTCTCTTTCGCTGTGCGCTTCTGCGTAGAACGGTCAACCGCAATCAATCCAAAGGTCTTGCAAAAACCTGCCTGCCATTCAAAATTATCAAGAAGGCTCCAATAGCAGTACCCAATCACCGGCAGCCCGTCCTTGACACAGCTTTCCACCCCTGAAAATGCTTCTTTGATAAATTCACAGCGTCTTTTGTCATCACTGGTGGCAATCCCGTTTTCCGTCACCATAAGCTCACCCGGAAACTCTTTCGCAACCTTCCTGAGCACATGTCCAATCCCTGCCGGATAATCTTCATATCCCATCTGCGTCAGGGGTGCATCCTGTGCCGGTTCCAATGCCCCCGCAGAAGTCACAACCTTACGGGAATAGTTCTGTACCCCTAAGAAATCATCTTCTTTAATATAGGGAAGATAAAACCCGAAATCTTCCTGCCAGAGCCTTGCTGCCTCTTCCTGCCCGTCTTCCTCCGGCTGGTAGTCAAAAAGGGATAAGGTAAGTCCAACCTTTGTATCCGGTGAAACTTTTTTGATTGCCTGATACGCTTTCCTGTGCGCCCTCATAACAAAAAGCTCCTGTTCCTGGCTGCGCGCTGCAAGGAATGTATTGATATGTTCCTTATCACATCCAAAGGCGTTTGCCTGCTCTTCCAGACCGACCATAACCGCACTCATATCCATGTTCATACCGACCTGAACGTTGCCTTCTCTCTGCATGGACTTCATCATATCTTCAATTACCTTCTGAAGCTGGAAACCCATATTCGCTTCATTGATAGTGCAAATGTAAGGCAGCTTCCTTTCAAGTTTGGAAACCACATATTCCGCGTACCGTGCAAAGGCATCCTCCACATAAGAATCACCCCATCCGCCTTTTCCGATCAGCCATGCAGGGCTTGAAAAATGATGCAGTGTCACAATCGGTGTGATATGGTTTTCCTCACAGCAGTCCAATACTTTCCTGTAATGGCTGATTTCCTTTTCATCATAAACCCCTTCTTCGGGCTCAATCCTTGCCCACTCTATAGAGAAACGGTATGCATTGCATCCGGCAGATGCAAGCATCTTAATATCCTCTTCATACTTATTATAATGATCCACCGCATCCCCGGAACGTTCTGCAAATGTGGAATGCTCCAGATTTTCCATTACCCAGTTATCACTGTGGATGTTGTTGCCCTCAACCTGATGAGCGGCAGTAGCCGCACCAACCAAAAATTTGCTGCCCATAATCTTACCTCCTGTTTCTCTTTCGATGTAGAGTCCTTCTTATAGAAAGTCCATCCACAATCAAAATTTCTATATTTCTATTATATTTTCTCTACTTTTTCTCCGCTCTCTTCTCTGCCAGGAACTTATCCAATGGACGATATACATAAATACAAATCAGTACAATTACCATAAAAATTGCAGGAATAACACTAAAAATAATACGAATCATATTAATTGCGCTTTCCGGCTGAGTAGAAAGGCTTCCGTCATATCCGCCAAAAGTAAGCATAATTCCTAAAAGGAAGGAACCAAAAGCGCCACTCAGCTTGTTCAGGAAATTGGCAACTGCAGACAACGTTGCTTCCATTCTGGCATGGCCATTGATTTCATTATAATCAGAAAGATCCATAACAACCGGAGACTTCATATAAGATGTTGGTAACGATATGAAGCTTATAAGGAGACTGCCTACGATTAATAATGCCATGTTAGTTCCTGCAAAGAACAAAATTGCATATCCGGCAATTGCTAAAACAGCAGTAAATCCAACAATTTCCATTGCAGTAAATTTCTTCATAAGGGCTGGGAAAAACAATATCAAAACAAGTCCAATCATGCCAAGCATTGACAAAATCGACATCTTCTCGATATCACCAACAATCCAGGTAAAGTAATATGTATTAGCGGATAAGCTTGTCAAAAGAGTAGGTACCATAAATATAATGCTCATCAGCCATACATATTTATTTGATTTAACAACCTGTAAAATCTCTTTTATACCAACCTTTTCTTCTGTTTTGTTATCCTCTACAACAGAAGCGTCTTCCTTGACAACAAGGAACCGGATCAGACCTATGAGAACCAATGGAATAGCGTACATTCCAACCATTTTTCTCCACCCGGCTGCCGTACTGCCCATAGAACCGATAAAGATTGGCAAAGAGATAGAAACAATCATAGAACCCATTGTAACAATGATACCGCTATAAGAAGCAGCCTTGACAACACCCATCTGTGTCTTAAATGCTCTGATAATATAAGGTGTTTCTGCCGCACTTAACAAGGTCGTGAATACTGAGAATATAAGTGTATACATGATAAAGAGCCAGACAGACTTTCCAACAAGGCTCCATTTATCAGATGCGGCAAACATGGCATAAGTACATATCCATACGCCAAGGATACTTAATTCATAAGGCCGTCCCTTGCCCCATTTGGTATTGGTATTATCAACAAGCCATCCTGCAAGCAAGTCAGTTACGCCATCAAAAATTTTACTTGCCATCAGCAAAGACCCTACCAATGCCGCAGGCATTTTAAGTGTGTCTGTACAATACAGTGATAAATACATTGTGAGAATTGTGACTGCGCCTAAAGCGATTGGTCTTGTTCCCCATGCAGCAATTTTCCAGAATGGTACATAATCCGGACCCTTAACTTTGTTTTTTTCCATTTCTTTTTCTCCTTTACATTTTTTGGATTTCAATACTGTGATTTAATTATATATAATATAGAATCACTCGTCTATCTGCCAAACGCTTGCATATTTCGTCATTTTATATTATATACGTGAATAATAACTGATTAAGGGCAAAATGAAACCAGCTTCTCATCTGTTTTCAGTATGCGGCTGGTTCACCTACCATTACAATAGATGAAATACCATCTATCTCCATGCAGCTTTGTCCTGCTGCATCTGCCACCGAAAACCAGCATTTCCGATGATGTCAGCCACTCCACCGCCCACCTTGTAGGCACCAAGATTCAAAAGGAAGGTCATGGATTGTAAAAACTCCAGATTTAGCATTGCAAACAGCTGAAATAGTATTTACAACTTGCGTTGCTATTAAAACACTGCCATCATATATCATATAAAATCACCTTATCCATTTACTAAACGCTTGCTTTTTTCGTCATTATATATTATATATGTGAATAGAATAATAATTTCTTATATATCAGGAGGCTGAAATGTCGTATTGCAGTATAGCTACAAATAATCTGGTAAAAAGTGGAAACGTTAATATCATGGACTATGATGATATTCAGTCTCCATATAATTATCTAAGCTTATCTCAAAATGTTTTCTTTCAGATGGCAGCTCCATTTTCACTTAATTTCACCAGATTCGAAGCGAATGAGGAGAATCCATTCAGAATGACTATTTTATCTCCTGATTTTTCACTTAATACTATTTTATCAAGAGATGAATTTGAAGAGATCGTACAAAACAGACCTTTGCACCAACATGATACCTACGAACTTGTTTACATATTGAAGGGGGAATTATATCAGCGAATTGAGAACCTTCGTCATAAATATGCAGAAAACGGCTGCTGTTTTATCAACCGTAATATTCGGCACACTGAGGAATACGGCACAAGTTTCCATACTGTAACTCTTTCAATTTCCAGAGATTTTCTTGAAAAAATATTAATAGAGGGAGAAGATAGCTATTTCGAGATTGAAAAGGAAGAAAAGAATTCTGATTTTTCTACTTTTTTACGTGAAGAGTTTCAGACAATGAATTACTCGCAAAAAAAATATATTGACTTTATTCCTGAACCATCTGTGCAGAACATAAAACAATATATTTATTCGCTATTAGATGAGTTGTCAAATATTTTGGTAAATCCAACACCAGGCAGCACATTGTATGTTAAAGCAATCATTTACCGCATAATGTATTATCTGGATAACCCTGACTATTATCTCACGAAGTCAACCCAGTTGGGTACAAAAGCCGAAGGGAAACTTTTCGCTGAAATTACACATTTGATGGAGGAGACTAACGGCAGAATTAATCGTTCACAATTGTCTGCCCGATTAAATTATTCTGGAAATTACATTAATCACATAATAAAAAAATACACTGGATTAAATACTTTCGAATATGGTGTTTCTTTTACCATGCAAAAGGCAGCCTGGATGCTGATACACAGCACCAATACCGTATCATCTATTATCTCAGAACTTGGTTTTTCCGATAGAACACATTTTTATAACCAATTCCAAAAAGAATATGGTATGACGCCAAGAGAATACAGAAAAAAGAATAAAGTTCTTTAGGGAAACGCTGATTAAAGCGTTTCATGCACATCCTGCGGAGCAATTAAGGAAGTACTGATTTAATGGTAGTGTAAAATAGTTTGTGTCTTTGGAAAAAAATACCTCTTTTTGGGTAAGAATCAAGATATGACAATTCTT
>RAYQ01000029.1 GCA_003612395.1 Parablautia intestinalis | reverse complement strand
GCATCTGTGTAGTTTCAGCACAAAATAGCTACATTTAATGTGACGCTGAAAGCATCATTTAATTTGCCAAACAACACCCCGGTAAGATTACGGATTGTATTATTGTTTTCTTTTATCTGCTCCGAAAGGCACACCCAGTCTATCAGATTTTGCACTTCCTTATCTGTTTCGTAAAGGTCTGTATCTGCTACGATTTTAGCACACAGCCGTATCATAACTTTCTTTTCCATATCGGTCATATCTATCAATCCCCCTTTCCTATCGGCTCAATTCAAAGGCACGTTTCGGACGTTTAATTGCCCTTTCTGCCTGTTCTATTGCCTTTGACCGTTCTACTATCGACTGCACTTGTTCTCTGCCTAAATGACGCTCCAAACGTCCTAAATCAGTCGCTTTTTCCTGCAATCGGTCTATGGTGTCACTCTGCTCCATGACCTTATCCGTCAAGCGGCTAATCTGTTTCTGTTGTCCGTCCACTTTGGCGGTCAGCTTCTTGCTTTGTTCTGCAAGCTGTACGCATTTGATAGTCAGATTTTTTACCACTTCTTTCAATTTCTCCACAAGCGGTAAAGCCTTTTTATCCCGGTATGCCTTTGCGCTCATCAATGCCCCCGGCTCTGCCAACTGCCATTTCACATCTTCATCATAGGCATGAATATTGCGCTCCATGACTTCCTTTGACTGCACCATTTTGTTGATTTCCTGCTGTAACTTTTTCTGCTGTTTCTCCAATTTTTCATTTTCGGATAACAGCTTTTCTTTATCCCCTGTCAGTGTTTCCGTTTGCTCTTTCAGCAGATGATTTGTTGCGGTAAGTTCCGATACTTCCTGCCGGATTGCTTCGCCCTCTTTCCGTATCTGCTCCGTTTCCTGTCCTGCCGCAATCTGCTGATGAAGAATATTGGATAATTCCTTTTTACTGCCGGAGATTGTCTGTTCCAGTTCCGCAACCTCTTTCTGTCGCTCCTTTTTCTCAAAATCCAAAACAGATAAATGCTTCTCATGTGTTCCCTTTTTCTCCCACTCAATATCATACTTTAGCATAATATCCGCAAGCCGTTCTTTTTCTGCCGCTACCCACTGGTTACGCTCTGTTTCGCTCCTTGTGCCGCCTTTGAAGCCGAGTTCTGCCAGTGCCTTTTTTAATGATACCCTTGTTTCAAGTCCCCGCTTGCTTCCAGTCGTATAGGGTATAAAATCTATATGCAGATGTGGCGTTGCTTCGTCCATGTGAAGATAAGCAGAGAACACCCTCAATGTAGGATTGCGCTGCTGAAAGTCCTGCATATATTTATCAAGTATTTTTGCCGCAAGCTGTCCGTCCTCTGTTTTTGCTCCCATATCGTCTTTATTCCCAATTTGCAAAATAATCTCATGGAATGGCTTTTCCTGTTTGCCGGAACAGATTTTCTCATAGTAATCATCAATCCGGCGGTCACTTCTGGTCTGCTTTTCATTGTATCGGGCAAGTGCTTCATCAAATAATTCGTGGTATATGTCTTTGATATTTTCGTTGCAGTATTCCACGTTCAGAAAACTCCGCTCCGGGTCAGTGTTCTTTGCGTGGAATTTTCTGCTGTTATGGTTGACAGAGCCTTTCCCTGTCATAACGCTGATTGTCCGCTTCAATAAATTTTCCTTTCTCCCTATCGGGTAATGAGCGCCGGATACGGCGCATAGCCTTTGTTACTTTCTGCGAAAGTAACGCAAAAGCACTTTTGTCAGCTACGCCAACAAAAATACAACCCGCAAGCGGGTTTTGCGCCCTGCCGGGGGCAAGCTGTCCGTTGGACAGCATACCGTCCTAACGGACGGGGCGGCTTTTCGCCGCCTTGATACCGCCGCTTTCCGGCTTTCCCCCAACAGCGCAACATTGCAATGTCTATAATTTTTGCAACCTTGCAATCTTCAAGAACGCAATTCCAAGACTGCAAAATTCTAATACCCTGCATTGTTGCGCTGTTACCTTTCTCCGTCACTGTCTGATTTTATCCAGTTCCCAATACCATGTACTGTTTATCCGCTTTGCCCGGACACCTAACTCTTTCTTTGCATTTTCCAATGTACGCTTCGATATGCCCTGTTCGTCCGCAAGACTGAAAATCTCATTGCTCTGCATGGCATTGTTTGTTTCTGCCAGTTCCCGGAGTAACCGTTTCGCTTGTTCCATTTTATTTGCTTTGGGAGCAATGCCGCCTAAGACTTCATCAGCAGTAATCTCATAATCTCCGAGCCATTGAAAACCGTCCTCCGACAATGCAAATGCTTTTGGGTGTCCGAACGCCGCAAGGTTGTTTTTAATCTGCACCACAGCCCTTATATTTTCTTCTCCCTCAACCCTGCCGACTAAAAGAACGCTTCTAGCGACTGCAAAGAAATCAATCGAACCCATTCCCCGGTATGCCGCTTTATTTCCTGCCGCCTTGTTCATATGCCCGACAAGGACAATCGCACACTGGTATCTCTCTGCCAGTGCCGCTAATTTCTTTGTCATATCCCTTGCTTCGTTTGCCCGGTTCATATCCATACCGCCGCCCAAATAGGCTTGTATCGGGTCTAAAATCAACAGCTTTGCGCCTGTTTTGATAATAGCTTGCTCTAACCGTTCATCTATCATGGAAAGTGATTTAATCTTTTCATCAATGACCGAAATTTTCCCACAGTCTGCCCCCGCCTGTTCTAACCGGGGCTTTACTGTATCGGCAAGACCGTCCTCTGCACTCTGATAGATTACATTCAAAGGCTCTGTCAGTTTCATTTCTCTGTCTAATCCCTCTCCTTTTGACAGTTTCGCCGCTATGTTCAATACAAATGTTGTCTTTCCATCGCCCGGATCGCCTTGAACAATAGTCAGCTTGCCATAAGGGATAAACGGGAACCAAAGCCAAGAAACTTCCTGCGACTGTATCTCCGACAACTTTATCAACTGTAATTCTGTTTTGCTTTCTTCCATAATGCCCTCCATTTCTGAAAATCGTTGTCACTGGAAGAAACCTCTGCTATACTTATATTGTGGATATTGATAACAGAGGTTTTCCAGTTATCACAGCCCTAACAGTTGCCGCTGTCGGGGCTATTTCCTTTTTCGTTGTCAAGTAAATCTGCCACTCTCCGTTGCTGATTAGGATATAAGTGTCCGTAAGTATTCAGCGTAATACGAATATCCTTGTGTCCTACCCTTTCTTTTATCAAAAGCGGTTCTATACCCTTATTGATTAAGTACGCCACATGAGAATGTCTAAGGTCATGTACCCGAATATTCTTTACTCCGGCTTTTGCTATTTGGCGTTTCATCTTATGCTGTACCGCTTCCTGCACGATTGGGAAAAGTCTTTCATCGTCCGGCATACCATAGTGACCGTCAACAAAGTCTTTAATCTCCTTTTTCAAAAACTCCGGGATTTCAATGGTTCTTGCCGACTGCTTTGTTTTCGGTTCTGTAATAACGTCCTGCCTGCCAGTGCGATAATAAGTTTTGGTAATGCTGATTTGATTATTTTCAATACTTATATCGCCTTTTGTCAAAGCTAATAATTCGCCAATCCTACAGCCCGTCCAAAAGAGGATTTCAAAGATTAAATAATATCGTGTTCCCGGCTCAATCGTCTGAATAAATCGCTGATATTCCTCTGTTGTCCAAAAGTCCAAACTTCTTGAATCGGAATTTCCCATGCGCTTCACTTTCTTACACGGATTTGTGTGCAAATCATAAATGCGTGACGCATGAGTAAATATACAAGTCAACTGATTTTGTATCATTCTCAAATAGCTTTCCGAAAATCCCTTTGTCTGCATTTCGTTCTGCCACTGTATAATTTGTGAAGCGGTAATCTCACTTAACATCTGTTCGCCAAAATACGGAATAATGTGTTGCTCCATCATATACCGTTTATTCTTCATGGTGCGGTCTTTTAACTCATTCTGCTTATCCTCAAAATAGATCTCCATAAATTCGCTCAACTTCATATCCATGCTTCGGCTACTGCTCAATTTCTTTTGCCGCTCATACTCTAACGCTTCTCTTTTTGTTTCAAATCCCCTCTTTCTCCGCTTTTTCTTCTCTCCTTTTGCCGTTGTTTCAAACCATTGCGCCGACCACTTTTTCGTGTCTTTCTCCTTATAAGCCATACTGTCACGCTCCTTCCCTTAGCTTATTGATAACTCATAACCGTACATTTTCTTTGCCCAAAATGCCCTCGGAATACGTCCTGCCATTGTAATATATCCCTGTCCTGCAAGTTCCCTGTTCAGTTCTTTTACAATCTTGTAGGCATGAGATTTTGAACAATTTAACTCTTTGGCTATATCTTCCGCACTCATCATATAACGGTAGTTTGCCACACGTTTGTCCTCCTTTCCCCTTTTAGAAATTCATTACAATATTTGTATTTAATATGTGTACGAATTTCGTATATTCATATTATCACCTTATACATATGATGTCAATACTTCGTAAAAATATTTTTACGAACTTTGTATTTACATTTTTTCTATTTTTCTCTTTTATGTTTTTCGTATATGTGGTATGATAATTAATAAGATTTATGTTTTTCGTAATTATTCAACATATGAAAATAGGAGGTCACTATGGGTGATGGAAAGAAGCTGAAAGAAATACTTGATAGTAAGAATACAAATGTCCGTCAGATTGCAAAGGCTACGGGAATTAGTGCTACAACACTATATTCTATTATTCAAAAGGATTCCAATATCCGATTTGACTTTGCTTTACGGTTGGCAAATGAATTAGAAATTGATGTGAATGAGATATGCGCCGCCAGTCCGTTCTCCGGCACTATTACTGAAGAAGAAATATATCCCACGCTCCCCGATGGACTGAATGGGGCTCTTGACGGAAACCGGGTAAAGGTATATTTAAAAAATTCACTATATCCGCTTATGTATCTGTTTGGAAAAAATAGTATGCCCGATGTGGATAACCTGTTGACTTCATTTTATCAGTTAGACGATGAAGCAAGAAAGGAAGTAGTGGAAACGATACAGTTCAAATTACAGTATCACAAAGACAAAGAGCGGGCAGAACAAGTAAAGCAAATAAAAGGTTGGTAAAAATACAAACTCCGATGAAACTTGGCACCATTTTCATCGGAGTTCTTTTTATGGCACCGTTTTAGCACCGCTTTGCACATTTTCACTGTTGCAAAGTTTCAAAAAGGGCTTCCCGATTTCTCGGAAAGCCCCATAAAATCTAGCTTTTTACTAATTACTCGATGATGGTTGCAACCCAACGCTTAATAGCTTTTGCTCTCATTTTTACCATGTTTTCCATTGACTTTATAGGCTTTTCCGCTCTTATTTCCTCTGATTTTTCTGTCTGTATGACTTTTTAGTACCATTTTAGTACCACTCTCACAAGCTGTTAAGATGGTTCATAATACCCGCTTTTTCCTTACCGGAGAGCATGGAGCATCTGGCCATCCCCATCCAAAACGCACGCTCATAATCCTTTTGGAGTTGCCGGAACTCCTTTAACAGTCTTTCGTACTTCTCCCACCGCATATAACGTGGTTTTGGAATATGCCACAAGTCACTTATGCACGCATTGGGATAATCCTTATACCACCATGTATAACCCAGTTCCTTTTCTACTATGCGTTCCATCTTAAGCCGCATTTCATCCATTCCGCTTTTCTGCTGGCTCGCATAATTCAGCTTTGCACAGTTCCGGCACATATAGCGTTCCTGCCGTCTGTAAAGGTATCTGACACGCCGCCCGCAATACGGGCAATGGAAATACATCCTTACAGATTTTCCGTCAATCCCTGGCACTCTGGATAATATCAAATCTGTATAAGAATCCCCCTCCCTGATTTCTGCCGTTTTCTCTCCCACATAATAGACAATATCGCCCCGGACAAGCGGATATTTCACAGTTTCCTTGCAGAAAAGGTATTTATCCCCCATGAGGTAATCATAAAAGGAAAAGCTGTCAATCCTGTGGAAATTTTCAAGCCGCCTGTGTGTCTTATTATGACCTCCGGAACCATAACCG
The DNA here is from genome assembly GCA_003612395.1 of Parablautia intestinalis. Classification (GTDB taxonomy): domain Bacteria; phylum Bacillota; class Clostridia; order Lachnospirales; family Lachnospiraceae; genus Suilimivivens; species Suilimivivens intestinalis. The sequence goes on along the minus strand of RAYQ01000029.1, from coordinate 27,649 downwards.
CCCATATTATGCCGTTTCCTTTCCCTGAATCATCCTGTCCAGTATGGCAAGCGTTAGCTTCCGGTATGAATAAAAGCTATTCCGACAACATGGCATTATTTCCGCTTCCCCAAGTTCCCATTTGACCGCCATCCTATCAAACGACTTCCCCTCCATTATGGATTCAACAATCCACTTCGCCACGTCCGGAGCCGCATATTGTGCAGCCGCCTGTACTAGCTCCGTGTGATTTCCTGCCCTGCATTCTTCCCGTAGAGCTTTTTCCCGTCCTGCCGTCATTCCCTTTCTGGCATAGTTCCGAATCATGCTAGGCACGCCATACATATTACACCTGTCGCGCATCCCTATCACCCCTATACAGAAATCCCCTGCCGCCTTTATGGAAGCAGGGGGAGCCTTTCTATTTCGTTTCCTGTGTGCCGCTGTTTGCTTTTGTTGCCACCTTTGCCGTCTGCTCCTGATAATAGATTGCTTTTACTTTATTATCCAGTACAAACGCATCATAGCAGATGCGCCCCTCCACAAGGGAGCCGCTGATTCCCGGCGGGTCTTCATGTATCTTGTAATCCTCTAATTTTGTCGGAGCCACACACGCACACGGATGCGCCAGCATGAACCCGAAACTCTCCGGGAGCCTTACCGCCGGCACTTTAACCACTTTCGCCCCGTCAATCATTGCAATGACACCTCTAAGACGCATATCCTCCGCAATATCTGTCTCCATGATTATATCCTTGCTGCGCTTCATAATGGTGTACACATCCGGCGTAACTACCAAAATACGGCCTGTCTCTGGCACCTCCGCATTATCCAGCGCATTGTTCGCTTTGAGTATCTCATCAAAGATATTTGTCGCATCCAATACGACCGCATCCGGCTTATGCCCCGCGCCGGAACACATCACGCCGTAAGTATAGCTGTCCACCTCCGGAATGACTTTTTCCCTGACCTGCCTTGCCAGTGCGGATGCCGCCGCAAGCTGCTGCGCTGTCTCGTCATTATCCAGCTTGTCAATGGCAAACGTAAAGGAACGGTCGTTTTTAAGGGTAAATTCCTCTGTCGTTGCGTCCAAGTCCTCGATAGTGCCGTATCTGCTCCCTGTGAATCCCGACACAGGATTCCGGTTGTAATCGGTCATTTCACTGGTGCCGATTTTATACACCTTGACCGTGTGTGCCCCTGTCCAGTCGAAGTCCTGATTGGTGAGAAGTGACTTTTTGCTCTCCGTTGTAAATAATTCATCCACATAGGGAAGAAATTTTGTAACTAAATTGATAGCCATAAATTTTTATTCTCCTTTACAATTTCATGGCTTTTCTGATCGGGTCTTCGCCAATCCTGTGAAACTGGTTCAGCGGACCCGTGAACGGCTTTGCCCTCTGCGCTTCAAGCTGTGCCTGTTTTTCATCGTCTTTCTTTGATGCCAGCCGTTCCTCCATCAAGCCATCTATGATGCCTAAAGCCTTGTCAAAGGCTTCCTCACTGCTGCAATTCAGCGCATCCAAAAGCGTTTCCGGGTATCCCTTGTTAATCAGCTTCTGGCGGCTGTTTAAACGGAACTCACGCTGTGCAAGTTCCTGTTCCCTCTCACCCAGTTCCTTTGATGCCTTTTCCCGGTCTTTCGCAAGCCGCTCCTGCACGATACGGTTTACATCATCCTGCGTGAAAGTCTTTTCCCCTGCTCCCTGATTTACGGACAGGTCTGTGTTCTGATTCTGATTTACAATCTCTGTATTCATAATTCCTCCTATTTTTACGCCATAGTAGGCTATTTTGCGGCAAATAGAAAAGGCGTGAGAAAACTCCATCTAAAAATGAAATCTTCCCACGCCTTATATATGGCTTCCGTCCGGTGCTTCCTGCCGTCCGGGGTACTGCTATATTCTGTTTGCCTTATTGATATTATACCATGAGCCGGGCAGATATACAATGTTTTTCTGCCCATATTCCATACCCTATATAGATATGGTTTGCCTAAATCAACGGCGAATTTACACCTTTTTGAGCCTTTCCATCGGAAATATCCACTTCAAGATATGCTTTCTTATACCGCCCATTTTCGCCCTTATCTGCCTTGCACGACTTAATTATAGGCTTCAGCATTTCCGTCACTGTATGAAGCTCCTGCGGCTTCTCATAGCTTATTCTTACCTTCACCGCCATTGTATCAGATTCCACCTCACTTTGCCAGCGCCATACCGTTATTTCCACGTTTTGATCTGAATACCCATTATGCCGCCGGGTTCGGGTGTTGGCGCACCGTTCCCCGGCTCATAAAAGGATTATCCACAAAGAAACCACTGGATGATATTCAGTGCAATGCTGATTACTGCAGCCAGCCGCCAGCGGTTACGCTGTTTCACTGCTTCATTGATTATCTCCGTTGCAAAAGTCTCTTTCTCGCTTTTCCTTGTCATTCTTTGTTTCCTCCTTATCTTCTGCAAATACCTTTATGAATGAGTAAATTTTTAAAAGCCAATTCACATTATGTATTGTGGATAACATTTTAGAAATGCCATCCTTATAGAATTGTTCTTCACTCATGCCGCACCCTCACTTTCTTTTACATAATCACGAACTGAAATGTAAATAGCTTTCAGAAACCTTTTGTTGTCGATTTTGTCTAAAAGACTGATAATCAGCTCTTTGTAATTCATATCATATCCCCCACTTTCTTTTAAAGGCATCCAGCAGATTATTGATAAACCTTAAGAAGTCCATGTTATCAATGTCATTTATTCTGCGAATGATTTTTTCCCGGTATGCCGTTATGGTTTCCCCTGTTTTTGATTCCGCATTGTTCATAATAACTGTTCCTCCCATTCCAGCTTTCCACTTCCCAGCAGATAGCCCATAAAGTAGATGTATGCTTGGTCTGTACTCCATTCTTTAAACTTGAAACGTCCTTTATCCGCTAAATGTGACATAGCTTTCAGCAGTTCATTACAATAAGGGATTGACGGTTTATTCATGGCTTTTTCGATAATCGGGAAATACTCCTGCGCTATCCGTTCAGCGACTTTTTCACGCCCCTTTTTCAAGTATGCGCTGTGCGCCTCATGAATCTCGTTATAAACCGCACAGCCATACTTTTTGTAAATACTGTCCATAGTCCTGTTATTAATGAATTTCTTGTCACTTTCAATTAGTGATGCAAACCGCTCAACCTCTTTTTCCGGCAGATTGTTATAATAAAGCGTGTCTTTGTTGCTCCATATTGCAAGCCTGTACTCTCCTACTGGAATCTTTTCAAGGTACAGAACGTGCATCTGCATAGCGTCCGGCAGTTCATCAAATGTGCATTTTTTAATAATCATTGTCATTTCCTCTCTTTACTCCGGGCAGAGGGAATGTTATACTACCCACATACCCTAATTTGCGTAGTTTTCGGGTTACCTGCCCTGTTGGTATTGGCGTACCTATGGGGCGTTTTAATTTGTATAAACATCTCCCGAAATGCAGAGATAATGGCTCTTGCCGTTCTGGCTCACCGATATGCAGCCGTCAATGTTCTTGTCCAAGCTGTCAAGCGACACTGCAATCTCTGATAAGTTGTTGTTGATTCCTTCCAGTGCATCCACCAGTCGGGTTAATAATTCTTCGTTCATGTGTTCTCCTTTCCTGTCAACAACGTCAACATACTTTTTCCCAACAAACTATTCTTATGTACATACCACCTATTTTCTTTATATTTTTCTTTTCTTTATTATCCATTGTTGAATGTTGACAAATAGAAAAATATATTGAGTTTATAAGGCTTTAGAGTGTCAACAATGCTGTCAACAAACACTGTCAACGACATTACTTAAACGGCAAATCACACTCCATATCATCCATGCTTATTTGAGTGAATCCATCTGTTGACGAATCAGTGTTGACAATTTTATCCCATGCACGCTGATTCCCATATACATTAAATCTAATTTGCATACTCTTTGTTGGGTGCTTCTCCCATCCAATAATTGACTTATTCATTATGGCACTAATCTCTCTCAATTCCCAAGGCTTTGGCTCCTGGAATTCATTCCTCAAGGCTTCCCTGTATATCATTATGGAACATACCGAATCATACTTACAGTTATCCAGCCAGTTTTGGATTATGCCGACTTTTGGGTCTTCCGGGGTAAACGACTGTTGTATTTCTGACAACGCATTTCTCAATTCCTTTGGAAATATCAAGGAATATTCCTTGCTTCTGTAAATCTCCATGGCTTCTGCCCATGCCTGTTCTATAAACGCCCTGGTTTCCTCTTCATTTTCCAGCGGATGAATCTCAGCTGCCTTCATATTGGTAAGCACGGGGATAAATCTTCGGTTCCCAGTCTTATCGTTCGGCAGGAAGTCAAGGTTGTTTGTTGTTCCAATAAAAACACACTGTCGGGGAAAATCATGGGGATATTTATCATAAGGCACTTTGTAAGTATCTTTCTGTCTGCTCAAAAACGCCTTTATCGCTTCAACTGTCTTTGTATTGGCAGTTGCAAGCATTTCTGAAAACTCAATAATCCAATGCCCCTGTAACTTACGGTACACATTTTCATCATCCAGATTTTTAATATCGTCCGTGAACCATTCATCTTTACACGCCAGCAGCCTTGCAATCGTAGACTTTCCACCCCCCTGTTCATCTTCCACAAGGCACAGCATGGTTTCAAATTTTACGCTTGGATTATGCACCCTTTCAATGGCTCCAAGCATGGTCAGCTTCATAGCCTGTATCGTATAATCTGACTTTTCCGCTCCAAGGTATTTTGGGAGCAGATTCTCGATATACTTCTCCCCATTCCATTTTAGGCTTGCCAAATATTCCCGTACAGGATGGTAAGAATGCTGGTGTGCGATAATGTCAATCGCCCGTGGGATAGTCTTTTCATGCGCCAGTCCGTAAGTTGTTTCCAGATATAGCCGGATATTGTTCAAATCATTGTCAGACAGATTCACAGAGGACTGATTCCACCATGCCCCTAAAATTTCAATCCTGTCCGTCATTTCATTGTAACGGAACATTTCTTTCAAGCAGTTGTCATAATTAATAACAAGCACGCAATTTCCGATTGTCTGTTTTACTTTTCCGTTCTTGTCAACTGATAACCCAATACTTCTGACAGCTTCATCCACTGCTGTTTTCTGCTCGCCATCTCCGACTCTGTTTCCTTCCGCTTCCGTCTTTCCTCACCTTCTTTCTGTCTTTTCTCCCATTGCTTTTCACATTCCAGTCGATACCAATGCGCAACCTCTTTCAGTTCAGCATCACGCTTTGATTCATATTCCTTCACCCAAGCGTTATAATGTTCCCTCGCCCGGACGCATCCAATTTTCTCCAAAGCGGCAATCGCTTCTTCTGAAAATCCCAGATAACTTATTTCAAAAGCATATATCCTCTTTAAAAATTCCTTTGTAATGTGTATATCCGGCTGGATAAGTGCAATCAGTGATTCCCTATTCGGCGTGCATTCCATAAAGTTTTTCCTCAAAATATGCCGTTGGTACCTTGCCTGGAATCGTGATAAAGCCACGCTCTGATAATTCAGAGTTTAATTGTCGAATTATAGCGTAACTTTTGCTTTCAGACACTTCTAACACTGCCATAACATCCCTGACATTCATAATCTGCTTCGCCATTTGTCAACGCTCCTTTCCCTCTAGCTCTTTCAATACGCTGCATAATCTCATTATGGCGTTGCATAAACTTCTTACTGCCCACACCAAGGCGTTTTTCTTCTACGGCCACCATTGCCGTAAGTTCTTCCTGTGATAGCACAAGAATCACCTCTTTCTTAGTCCTCTAAAATTTCAGTTACATCAACATTGAGAGACTTTGCAATCTTCTGCCCAACTTCATCAGTACAGGATTTTCCAGCACGTACATAATTTATTGTTGCCCTTGACACACCTGACAGTTCCGCAAGTCGCTTTTGTGTCATATCACGCCGCGCAAGCTCTGTCGCAAGTTTTACTCTGTCAATCCTCATATTGTCTATCTCCTTTCCAGTATAATTTTCTACTTTAATTTATCATACTATACCTTATGTTGTATGTCAAGATTATATTCTACTATTTTTTATTTAAAATATATTTTAGTATTTAATTGACTTTTTCATAGAATATGCTGTATGATAGTGGTATCATAACTACATACATTGAAAGCGAGGTTATGAAGTATGGGAAAGGAAATATTTTCTACCCGACTAAGGGAAGTCAGAATGCAAACAGGAAAGACCCAAAAAGAATTTGCTGATATGGTGGAAAGTACTGCTGCAACAATTTCAGCTTATGAGAATGCTACAAAAAATCCATCATTGGAAATTGTTATAAATATTGCTCAAAAATGTAATGTATCTATAAATTGGCTTTGTGGCCTAAGTAATAAAAAGAAACTAAATTCAGAATTTAATAATTTAAAAGATATTGCATTAAAGATATTAGAAATTTTAAATATAAATACAGTTGAAGAAAGTTTTACCTTAAAAACCTATGAAGTTGATATTCACCAAGATTTGAGTGGCAATACCTTATGTAAATATGAGCAGGCAATTAAACTACCGAAAATCAAAGAGTTATCTAATTTTTTTGAAGCCTACGAAGAATTAAATAAACTTTATCAAAAAGGGGGAATAAAGCACCAAATAATTGATACTTGGTTAGATGGAGCACTGGAAGAGTTAGCCGCCATTCCTGTTTATACAGAACTTCCATATGAGGATATACCAGATGCCACCCCACAAGGATAAGTGCTACCACCAAAGAAAACCCTAAAATGGGCAACACAGAACGCCACACGATACTTTCTACGTCTTAAATGAGGAAAGCATCACCAGCACATTTTTGCCTTACCTGCACCATGACAATATAATATGCTTACTAAGGGAGCCGAAGGGGCGATTACGTCAGCCACCGGACGAAAGAAAGGGGGCTGGTGCTATGGTTACATACAGTGACTTATTCACATTCGTAATTATGCTTTGCGCCGTTATAACTCTTGTTATCAACATCAAACGCAAAAAGTAGCGCCCTCGTCCTGGTAAGATAAGGCGCTACTTCATGTAACAAATTATTTTTCCGGCGGCTAGGTGTACTCTAGCTTTCAGCTCTCTTGTTAAGTATATTATATGCCATAAATGCAGATTTTTCAACCACAATTTGAAAATGCCCCGGTACGCCAATACCGGAGCCTTTCAGATAGATACCATAAGGATTATGATATGCAATCTTCGACAAAACCAGTATATCACAGTCCTTTATAAAATGCACTCATTTTTAAGAAAGGACTGATTTTTTATGCCGGCATATTATGACGAATCAACCAAAACATGGTTCTGTAAATTCTATTACACCGATTACACAGGGACAAAGAAGCAGAAAAAGAAGCGCGGCTTCAAGCTCCAAAGAGAAGCTAAGGAGTGGGAACGTACCTTCCTTGAACGTCTGCAAGGCACGCCCAATATGACGTTCCAATCCCTCTATGACCTCTATATAGAGGATATGAGCCACAGACTAAGGCAGAACAGTATAGATGGTAAGAAGAACGTATTCAAGAACCGCATACTGCCATACTTTAAGGATAAACCAGTAAATGCCATCACGCCCACGGATATCCGGGCATGGCAGAATGAACAGATTGACAAGGGATACTCGGACGCATACCTTGACCGCATCCAAAACATGATGACCACCATCCTAAACTATGCCGTCACATATTACAATCTGCCCTCAAACCCATGTGACAGAGCCGGACACATGGGCAAACGCACCCGTTCCATGAGTTTCTGGACGATTGAACAGTATAACAGCTTCATCCCTTATATAAGCGATTTAAGCGCACACACGGCCTTGCAGCTTCTTTTCTATTCCGGTATGCGCTTCGGTGAACTTCTCGCCCTCACGCTGGCAGACTTTGACTTTAAGGATAATACCATAAATATTACTAAATCCCTGCAGCACAAGGCAAGCGGCGATATTGTGACACCGCCCAAGACCGATAACGGCATCCGCACTATTACCATGCCAGAAGCCATCATGCAGGAAATAGAGGACTATACCCATAAGATATATGGCATAAAGCCGTCTGACAGAGTATTCACATTCACAAAGAGCCTTATCCGTGGCAATATGAAACGCGGAGCGGAAAAGGCTGAAATCCCCTTTATACGCATCCACGATATGCGGCACTCCCATGTATCGCTGTTAATCAATATGGGATTCTCTCCGCATCTGATAGCGGAACGCATAGGCGATACTGTACAAATGGTAAACAGTACATACGGACACCTTTATCCAAGCAAACACAATGAAGTTGCCGAAAAGCTCAATCAAATAATAGTACCAAGTTAGTACCATACGGCATAAATTAAGGGCGAACCCACAACGGGAACGCCCTGTTTTACTGCATTCTTTAATTACTCGATGATAGTAGCAACCCTTCCAGACCCAACAGTTCTACCACCCTCACGGATAGCGAATGTAAGACCCTGCTCCATAGCGATAGGATGAATCAACTCAATTGTCATCTCTACGTTATCACCAGGCATGCACATTTCTGTACCTGCAGGAAGGTTACATACACCAGTTACGTCAGTTGTTCTGAAATAGAACTGAGGTCTGTAGTTATTGAAGAAAGGGGTATGACGGCCACCTTCATCCTTGGTCAGTACGTAAACCTGCGCCGTAAACTTTGTATGGCAGGTAACTGAACCGGGTTTGGAAAGAACCTGTCCTCTTTCAATTTCTGTTCTCTGAACACCACGAAGCAGTGCACCAATGTTATCACCAGCCTGAGCCTCGTCAAGCAGCTTACGGAACATTTCGATACCAGTAACAACTGTCTTACGTGTATCTTCTTTAATACCAACGATTTCAACTTCCTCGTTAAGATGAAGTGTACCACGCTCTACTCTACCTGTAGCAACAGTACCACGACCTGTGATTGTGAATACATCCTCGACAGGCATAAGGAAAGGCTTATCTGTAGCTCTCTCCGGATCAGGAATATAAGAGTCAACTGTGCTCATAAGTTCCATGATCTTGTCGCCCCATTCGCTGCTGGGATCTTCCAGAGCCTTAAGAGCGGAACCTTTGATGATCGGGCAGTCATTGAAGCCATATTCCTCAAGCTGCTCTGTAACTTCCATTTCTACTAACTCAATCAATTCAGGATCGTCAACCATATCACATTTGTTAAGGAATACAACAATGTAAGGTACACCTACCTGACGGGACAGAAGGATATGCTCCTTTGTCTGAGCCATAACACCATCAGTAGCAGCAACAACTAAGATTGCGCCGTCCATCTGAGCAGCACCAGTGATCATGTTCTTAACGTAGTCAGCATGTCCCGGGCAGTCAACGTGTGCATAATGTCTGCTTTCTGTTGAATACTCAACGTGAGCTGTAGAGATTGTGATACCTCTTTCTCTCTCTTCCGGAGCCTTGTCAATGTTTTCGAAATCAGTAGCTTCATTACCAGCAACTCTTTCAGAAAGCACCTTTGTGATAGCTGCTGTCAGAGTAGTTTTACCATGATCAACGTGACCAATGGTACCAATATTACAATGGGTTTTCGTTCTGTCAAATTTAGCTTTCGCCATTTTTAAAGTCCTCCTTTAAATTGATACAAAAAAATTTTTTCGAAAATATAATCAACTATTTTGATTATATTAGATAATACTGATATTTTCAAGCACTATTTGCTTTTGTATCATTTGCTTTTGCCTGCTTACAGGCTTATTTGGTTTTAGAAGCCAATACCTTTTCCTGCACATTCTTTGGCACTGGTTCATATTTTTCAAAGAACATGGAGTAGTTACCACGTCCCTGTGTCTTGGAACGAAGGTCTGTGGAATAACCGAACATTTCGGAAAGGGGCACGTAAGCCTTAACCATCTTACCTCCGCCAATATCATCCATTCCTTCAATACGTCCGCGGCGAGAATTGATATCGCCGATAACATCACCCATATAATCCTCGGGCATTGTTACCTCTACCTTCATAATAGGCTCAAGCAGAACCGGACTCGCTTTCTGCATAGCATCCTTAAACGCCATGGAACCTGCAATGTGGAATGCCATTTCGGAAGAGTCAACCTCATGATATGAGCCATCATATACGGTTGCATGAACGCCAAGTACAGGGAATCCGCCAAGGATACCGCATTTAGCTGCCTCTTCAATACCTTCACCAATTGCCGGAATGTATTCCTTGGGAATAGCACCACCCACAACTGTGGATTCAAACTTAAACAGTTCTTCACCATTGGCATCCATGGGCTCAAATTTAACCTTACAATGGCCATACTGACCACGTCCGCCTGACTGTCTTGCGTATTTGGAATCAACTTCAACTGTCTTGGTAAAGGTTTCTTTGTAAGCAACCTGAGGTGCGCCTACGTTTGCCTCCACCTTAAATTCACGCAGAAGTCTGTCTACGATAATTTCCAGATGGAGCTCACCCATACCTGCGATAATGGTCTGGCCTGTCTCCTGATCCGTATGAGCACGGAAAGTAGGATCTTCCTCTGCAAGTTTTGCAAGAGCCTCACCCATTTTACTTTGTCCTGCCTTAGTCTTGGGCTCAATCGCGAGCTCAATAACCGGCTCAGGAAATTCCATGGATTCCAGAATAACAGGATGCTGCTCGTCACAGATGGTATCGCCTGTAGTAGTAAATTTAAAGCCAACCGCAGCAGCAATATCACCAGAATAAACTTTATCTAACTCTGCTCTCTTGTTTGCATGCATCTGGAGGATACGTCCCACACGCTCTTTTTTACTTTTAGTTGCGTTTAATACATAGGAACCGGAGTTCATTGTACCGGAGTACACTCTGAAGAATGCAAGCTTTCCAACGAAAGGATCCGCCATGATCTTGAATGCAAGCGCTGAGAATGGCTCGTCATCAGAAGAATGTCTCTCTGTCTCGTTGCCATCCAAATCGGTACCCTTAATTGCAGGAATATCCGTAGGCGCCGGCATATATTCAAGAACCGCATCCAAAAGCTTCTGAACGCCCTTATTTCTGTAAGCAGATCCACAGCACACAGGGATTGCCGTGCACTCACACGTAGCTTTCCGTAAAACTGCTTTCATCTGCTCCACGGTAGGTTCCTCACCTTCCAGATATATCATTGTCAAATCATCATCTAATTCACAGATTTTTTCAACGAGCTCTGAACGGTATAACTCTGCATCATCTGCCATGTCCGCAGGAACATCTATAACATCGATGTTTTCTCCCTTGTCATCATTGTAGATGTATGCTTTCATTTCAAATAAATCAATAATTCCTTTAAATTCATCTTCCTTGCCGATGGGCAATTGAAGAATAATTGCATTTTTTCCAAGTCTGGTTCTAATCTGTTCAACGGCTCCATAGAAATCTGCACCTAAAATATCCATCTTATTGATAAATGCCATTCTCGGTACATTATAAGTGTCAGCCTGCCGCCAAACATTTTCTGACTGTGGTTCTACGCCGCCCTTTGCACAGAATACGCCTACAGCACCGTCAAGTACACGCAGGGAACGCTCTACTTCAACTGTGAAGTCAACGTGTCCGGGTGTATCAATGATATTGATACGATGCTCCAGCGCACCCGGCTTGGGTTTGCAGTTTTCCTCAAGAGTCCAGTGGCATGTGGTAGCGGCTGATGTGATAGTGATACCTCTTTCCTGCTCCTGTTCCATCCAGTCCATGGTAGCAGTACCTTCGTGAGTATCACCAATTTTATAGTTTACACCGGTGTAGTATAAGATACGCTCTGTTAAGGTCGTCTTACCTGCATCGATATGCGCCATAATACCAATGTTCCTGGTTCTCTCCAACGGATATTCTCTTCCAGCCAAAGGTTTTTCCTCCTTATATTAGTCTAGGCATAATATCAGGACTTCATACCGCCTTATCCAACCGGCTAGAAACGGTAATGTGAAAAAGCCCTGTTTGCTTCTGCCATTTTGTGCATATCTTCTTTTCTCTTAACAGCTGCGCCCGTATTATTTGCAGCGTCAAGAATCTCGTTAGCAAGTCTGTCTCTCATGGTCTTTTCCCCTCTTTTACGGGAAAAAGTAGTGAGCCAGCGAAGAGCTAATGCCTGCCGTCTGTCAGGCCTTACTTCGATAGGTACCTGATAGGTAGCGCCACCGATACGCCTTGCCTTAACCTCCAGAACAGGCATGATGTTATTCATAGCCTCCTCAAAAACCTCAAGGGCCGGCTTGCCAGCTTTTTCTTCTACTTTGGCAAATGCGCCATATACAATCTTCTGTGCTACGCCTCTCTTACCATCTAACATGATGTTGTTGATCAGCTTTGTAACCACTTTGTTATTGTATAAAGGATCTGCCAATACATCTCTTTTCTGAATATGTCCTTTACGTGGCACGGTTCTTCCCTCCTTAATAATCATTAAATCATCGGTACTCACAGTGTGTCGTTCTAATTCCACATTTTGTGTACGTGCGGTATATCTCATTACAAACAAATTCCTGCTACTGCAGTTTTTATATCGTAACAGAATTCCAACACTAAATTAGCTACATTTGTGGGTCCAATCCATTCCAAAAAACTATTTAGAAGCTTTCGGCCTCTTAGCGCCATATTTGGAACGGGCCTGCTTTCTGTTTGCAACTCCCGCCGTATCAAGAGTACCTCTGATAATGTGGTATCTTGTACCAGGCAAATCCTTAACCCTGCCGCCTCTGATAAGAACAACACTGTGCTCCTGCAGATTGTGACCTTCTCCCGGGATATAGCTTGTTACTTCAATTCCGTTAGAAAGACGAACTCTGGCGATCTTTCTTAAAGCTGAGTTAGGCTTTTTAGGGGTTGCAGTCTTAACAGCAGTACAAACACCTCTTTTCTGAGGAGCGGAAGTATCGGTTGCTTTCTTATGAAGGGAATTCCATCCTTTCTGGAGAGCGGGAGCCGTTGACTTCTTTACTGATGTCTGACGTCCTTTCCTTACTAACTGGTTAAATGTTGGCATTCTGTTTCACCTCCTGTTTATAAAATGTCTCCGCTGTCTGCGGAAAATTTTGAGAAACTGTGTGCTTTCAAGGCATCATAATAACTGCACATTCAAATGCACACTTAGATAGTATAATTGCTCATTTTTTTCTTGTCAATACATTATTTATAAAATTTATATTGATCATGATCTGCATATTTTACAGCGAATGAATAAATTGTCATAGGATAACAAACGCTGACCCTTTTCGCGGGCCAGCTTATTGTAACTTAAGAAAGTCCCGCCGGCGGGACTTTCTCATTAGCATTCTGTGTCTGCATTTATTTACACGAATTTTTGCCTAAAGATTGACTTAAACTGTGGCATCCTCCTCCACTAAATCCACATCCTCCTCAAACTCCTGCGCTGCTTCCTCCTCAAAATCTTCTTCATTATCTTCATCGGATTCATCTTCGAAAGCATCGCCCTCTTCCTCAAGGATTTCGTCTGTGTATTCGTCCTCCCAATCACCTTCTGCCAGCGCATCTGTTTCCTCCTCAAAAGAAAACTCAGCGTCCTCCTCCATATCAATGTCAATGGTTCCCATCAGGTCATTGTCAGTGGAAAGCCTTGTATTGCGGTAACGTCTCATGCCTGTGCCGGCGGGGATCAGCTTACCGATAATTACATTTTCTTTAAGGCCAATCAGGGGATCTACTTTACCTTTAATTGCTGCCTCTGTCAGAACCTTAGTGGTCTCCTGGAAGGATGCCGCCGATAAGAAGGAATTGGTTGCAAGGGCTGCTTTGGTGATACCCAGCATTACCTGTTTGCCCTCTGCCGGCTCCTTGCCCTCTGTAAAGAGCTGCTCGTTCAAATCCTCGTATTCCAGAACATCCACAAGAGTGCCGGGTAAGAAATCCGTGTCACCGCTGTTTTCAATTCTGACCTTCTTGAGCATCTGGCGCACAATCACCTCAATATGCTTATCACTGATATCCACACCCTGCAGACGGTATACTCTCTGCACTTCTCTGAGCATATAATCCTGAACAGCGCGGATTCCCTTGATTTTAAGCAAGTCGTGGGGATTTACGCTTCCTTCTGTCAACTCATCACCGGCCTCTAATACGGCACCGTCTAAAATCTTAATACGAGATCCATAAGGAATAAGGTAAGCTTTGGATTCGCCTGTCTCATCATTTGTAATAATAATTTCACGCTTTTTCTTGGTATCTTTAATAGACGCCACACCGCCGAACTCTGCAATAATTGCAAGGCCCTTAGGCTTTCTCGCCTCAAAAAGCTCCTCTACACGGGGAAGACCCTGTGTAATATCGTCACCTGCAACACCGCCCGTATGGAAGGTACGCATGGTAAGCTGTGTACCGGGCTCTCCGATTGACTGGGCAGCAATAATTCCAACTGCTTCGCCCACCTGAACTGCTTCGCCTGTTGCCATGTTAGCGCCATAACATTTAGAACAGATACCAATATGGGAACGACACGTAAGGATGGTACGGATCTTCACCTTTTCTACCGGCTCGCCCTTTTCATCCACGCCTACGCTCAGAATCTGCGCAGCACGGCTGGGCGTGATCATGTGATTTCTCTTTACAATCACATTGCCCTCTCTGTCTTTGATATCTTCACAGGAATACCTTCCGATAATTCTGTCCTTTAAGCCTTCTATGGTTTCCTTTCCGTCCATAAATGCGGACACCCACATTCCGGGGATCTCGTCACGGCCTTCCATACAGTCAACCTCACGGATAATCAGCTCCTGCGAAACGTCAACCATACGCCTTGTAAGATAACCGGAGTCAGCGGTACGCAGAGCCGTATCAGACAGACCCTTACGTGCGCCATGGGCAGACATGAAATATTCCAGTACGTCCAGTCCTTCACGGAAATTGGACTTGATTGGCAGTTCAATGGTTCTTCCGGTAGTATCGGCCATCAGCCCCCGCATGCCGGCAAGCTGTTTAATCTGCTGGTTAGAACCACGGGCTCCAGAGTCCGCCATCATAAAGATATTGTTATATTTATCAAGTCCTGCCAGCAGCACGTCCGTCAGCTTTTTGTCTGTCTCATTCCACGTTTCAACAACCGCACGATATCTTTCTTCCTCCGTAATCAGGCCGCGCCTGAAGTTCTGGGAAATTCTGTCTACGGTTACCTGGGCTTCATCCAGCATTTCCTGCTTCTTGGCCGGAACCGTCATATCCGAAATCGAAACCGTCATTGCCGCTTTGGTAGAATATTTATAGCCCGTTGATTTTATTAAATCCAGCACTTCTGCCGTTACAGATGCACCGTGTATATTGATTACTTTTTCAAGGATCTGCTTTAGCTGCTTTTTACCCACATGGAAATCCACCTCGGGGAGAAGAAGATTATCCGGGTTGCTTCTGTCCACATATCCCAAATCCTGGGGAAGAATTTCGTTGAAAAGGAACCTTCCCAGAGTAGATTCCACTACCCCGGAGACCTCCTCACCCTGCGCATTCCTTCTGGTCACTCTCACCTTAATTCTGGAATGCAGTGTACAGAAACCATTTTCATAAGCTAAAATTGCTTCGTTTACATTTTTATAGTATCTGCCCTCTCCCTTTGCGCCGGGCCTTTCCTGGGTCAGATAGTAAATACCAAGCACCATATCCTGTGAAGGTACGGCTACCGGCCCGCCGTCTGAAGGCTTTAGCAGATTGTTAGGCGACAAAAGCAGGAACCGGCATTCTGCCTGGGCTTCCACGGAAAGAGGAAGATGCACTGCCATCTGGTCACCATCAAAATCTGCGTTAAAAGCGGTACATACTAAGGGATGCAGCTTAATCGCCTTACCCTCTACCAAAATAGGCTCAAAAGCCTGAATACCCAGTCTGTGCAGAGTAGGCGCACGGTTCAGCATAACAGGGTGCTCCTTGATGACCTCCTCAAGTACATCCCATACCTGCGTATCAAGTCTCTCAACAAGCTTTTTCGCATTTTTGATGTTCTGGGAAATTCCTCTTGTAACCAGTTCCTTCATTACAAAAGGCTTAAACAGCTCTATCGCCATCTCCTTAGGCAGACCGCACTGATAAATCTTAAGCTCCGGTCCCACCACAATAACGGAACGTCCTGAATAGTCAACACGTTTTCCCAAAAGATTCTGGCGGAAACGTCCTGATTTTCCCTTCAGCATATCCGACAGGGATTTCAGCGCTCTGTTGCCGGGGCCTGTTACAGGCCTGCCGCGCCTGCCGTTATCAATAAGCGCATCCACCGCCTCCTGAAGCATTCTCTTTTCATTGCGGACAATAATATCCGGAGCTCCCAGCTCAAGAAGTCTCTTAAGACGGTTGTTGCGGTTGATAATTCTTCTATATAAGTCATTCAAATCAGAGGTTGCAAAACGTCCGCCGTCCAATTGAACCATAGGACGTAAATCAGGCGGAATAACCGGAATAGCATCCATGATCATCCAGGAAGGTTCATTTCCGGACTCTCTGAAAGCCTCCACCACCTCAAGTCTTTTGATAATCCTTGCCCGTTTCTGGCCGGAGGATTCCTTAAGGCCGGTTTTTAATTCTTCTGCCTCCACCTCCAAATCTATAGCCTGAAGCAGCTCTTTGATAGCCTCGGCTCCCATTCCCACGCGGAATCTGTTGCCCCAGGTTTCTCTTGCATCCTGATACTCTCTTTCAGATAGTACCTGTTTGTATTCCAGACTGCTGTCACCCTTATCCAGCACAATATAAGAAGCAAAATACAGCACCTTTTCAAGTACTCTGGGAGACAAATCCAAAATAAGTCCCATACGGCTGGGGATCCCCTTAAAGTACCAGATATGAGACACAGGCGCCGCCAGCTCGATATGGCCCATGCGCTCTCTGCGGACGCTGGCCTTCGTGACTTCCACACCGCACCTGTCGCACACAACGCCTTTATATCTGATTTTTTTATACTTACCGCAATGGCATTCCCAGTCTTTACTGGGTCCAAAAATCTTTTCACAGAACAGACCGTCTTTTTCAGGCTTTAGGGTTCTGTAATTGATGGTTTCAGGCTTTAAGACCTCGCCTCTTGACCACTCCCTGATTTTTTCAGGTGATGCTAAACCAATTCTGATGGCATCAAATGTCATCGGCTGATATACATCCTGCTTTGTTTCTGACATAGTTAATCCATACTCCTTTCAAAGTCTGGCGCTTTGCCTGCCGGCAAATCTCCTGTTAAAAAACTATCCGACTTCTCTATTCGTCATATGATTCCGAATTCAGCACCTCTTCAAATTCCTCATCAAAACCATCGTCTAAATCTTCCTCATCATCAGCGCTTACCAGTTCGCCGCTGTCCTCATCAAACTCCTGCTGCTGGTAGCCCATGGCTCCAAAAGAACCCTTATCATAATCATAATTCTTGTCATCGCCTTCCATCTCATACCGGTAATCCGTATCACCGTAATCAATGGTTTCCATGATTTCAACCTCTGTATTGTCATCACGCAGTACCCGTACGTCAAGGCCAAGAGACTGAAGTTCCTTAAGCAGTACCTTAAAGGATTCCGGAATACCGGGCTCAGGAATATTGTCGCCCTTGATGATTGCCTCATAGGTCTTTACACGTCCTACCACATCATCAGACTTTACGGTAAGAATTTCCTGCAGAGTATAAGAAGCGCCATATGCCTCTAATGCCCAAACCTCCATCTCTCCAAAACGCTGGCCGCCAAACTGGGCTTTGCCGCCTAAAGGCTGCTGGGTTACCAGTGAGTACGGGCCCGTGGAACGGGCATGAATCTTATCGTCAACCAGATGATGAAGCTTTAAGTAATGCATGTGGCCGATTGTAACCGGGCTGTCAAAGTACTCGCCGGTCCTGCCATCCCGCAGGCGTACCTTACCGTCTCTGGAAATAGGAACGCCTTTCCAGACTTCCCTGTGGTCACGGTTTTTATATAAATACTCCATCACTTCCGGAAGCAGCTCTGCTTTATGCTTTGCCTCAAATTCCTCCCAGCTTAAATTTACATAATCGTTGGCAAGATCAAGGGTATCCATAATATCATTTTCGTTTGCCCCGTCAAAAACGGGAGTTGCCACATTAAAGCCAAGGGCTCTGGCTGCCAATGACAAATGGATCTCAAGTACCTGTCCAATGTTCATACGGGAAGGCACACCCAGAGGGTTCAAAACAATATCAAGGGGACGTCCGTTGGGAAGATAGGGCATATCCTCCACCGGAAGCACACGGGAAACAACACCCTTATTACCATGACGACCGGCCATTTTATCACCAACGGAAATCTTTCTCTTTTGCGCAATATAGATACGGACTGCCTGGTTAACGCCGGGTGAAAGCTCATCGCCGTTATCCCTGGTAAATACTTTTGCATCCACAATAATACCGTATTCACCGTGAGGCACCTTAAGGGAGGTATCTCTCACTTCCCTTGCCTTTTCGCCAAAGATAGCACGAAGCAGCCTTTCCTCCGCCGTAAGCTCAGTCTCTCCCTTAGGCGTAACCTTGCCAACCAGAATATCTCCTGCACGGACCTCCGCGCCGATACGGATAATGCCTCTCTCATCCAAATCTTTTAAGGCATCATCACCAACACCGGGAACATCTCTGGTGATCTCCTCCGGTCCCAGCTTAGTATCTCTTGCCTCTGCCTCATATTCTTCAATGTGCACGGAAGTATACACATCATCCTGCACCAGTCTTTCGCTTAAAAGAACGGCATCCTCGTAATTATACCCTTCCCATGTCATAAAACCAATCAGCGGATTTTTACCTAACGCCAACTCACCCTCTGAAGTGGAAGGACCGTCTGCAATCACCTGCCCCGCTTTTACATGTTCACCCTTAAATACAATAGGCTTTTGGTTATAGCAGTTGGACTGATTGCTTCGCGAGAACTTAATCAGCCGGTATTCCATCTTCTCACCGTCATCACAGGTCATTCTGATCAGCTTAGAGGATACATATTCAATAACACCCGATTTTTTAGCAACTACACAGACACCTGAGTCTACCGCTGCCTTAGGCTCCATACCGGTTCCCACCACAGGCGCCTGCGTTGTAAGAAGCGGCACTGCCTGACGCTGCATGTTCGAACCCATCAGCGCACGGTTTGCATCATCATTTTCAAGGAACGGAATAAGCGCCGTTGCCACAGAAAATACCATTTTGGGCGATACGTCCATATAGTCAAACATAGACCTTGGATATTCGGAGGTCTCATCCTTATAACGGCCGGATACCGTATTTCTCACAAAGTGGCCTTCACTGTCAAGGATCTCACTTGCCTGTGCCACATGATAGTTATCCTCCTCATCCGCCGCCATATAAACCACTTCATCCGTAACCCTGGGATTTTTCGGGTCAGATTTATCTATTTTGCGGTAAGGAGCTTCCACAAAACCGTATTCGTTAATCCTTGCATAGGAAGCAAGGGAGTTGATAAGTCCAATGTTGGGACCTTCAGGGGTCTCAATAGGGCACATTCTTCCATAATGGGAATAGTGCACGTCACGCACCTCAAATCCGGCACGATCTCTGGAAAGACCGCCCGGGCCAAGAGCGGAAAGACGCCTCTTGTGGGTCAGCTCGCCCAAAGGATTATTCTGATCCATAAACTGGGACAGCTGGGAGGAACCAAAGAATTCCTTCACTGCCGCCTGCACCGGCTTAATATTAATCAATACCTGAGGAGAGATTTCTTCTGCGTCATGGGTTGTCATTCTCTCACGCACTACTCTCTCCAATCTGGAAAGACCAATCCTGTATTGATTCTGCAAAAGCTCGCCTACAGCACGGATACGCCGGTTGCCCAAGTGGTCAATATCATCATCATTGCCAATACCATATTCAAGATGAATATTGTAATTGATAGATGCAAGAATATCTTCCTTTGTAATATGTTTCGGAATAAGTTCATGGACATTTTTCCGGATAGCTTCCGCAAGAGCCTCCGGATCTGCACTGAATTCTTCCAGGATCTGCGCAAGTACGGGGTAATACACGTGCTCCGTAATGCCCAGCTCTCTCGGATTGCAGTCCACAAAATGAGTGATATCCACCATCAGATTGGAAAGAATCTTCACATTCTTTTCCTCTGTCTGCACATATACATACGGGACAGCAGAGTTTTGCAGTTCATCCGCCATCTCTAATGTCACCCTGGTGCCTGCAGCCGCCAGAATTTCACCTGTGGAAGTATCCACTACGTCCTCAGCAAGAACATGGCCTCTCAGCCGGTTTCTGAAGGACAGTTTTTTATTGAATTTGTATCTGCCCACCTTCGCCAGATCATACCTTCTGGGATCAAAAAACATAGCGTTAATAAGGCTCTCCGCGCTCTCAACGCTGAGAGGCTCACCCGGACGGATTTTTTTGTACAGCTCTAAAAGACCTTCCTGATAATTCGTAGAAACGTCTTTTGTAAAGCTTGCCTCTATTTTGGGTTCATCCCCGAACAATTCTCTGATTTCATCATTGGTGCCTACCCCAAGAGCTCTGATAAGAACCGTAATCGGCACCTTTCTGGTACGGTCAACACGCACATAAAATATATCGTTAGAATCCGTTTCATATTCCAGCCATGCACCGCGGTTAGGGATGACTGTTGATGAAAATAATCTCTTTCCAATTTTATCATGGCTGATTGCATAGTAAATACCGGGAGAACGAACCAGCTGACTTACAATAACACGTTCGGCGCCGTTTATCACAAATGTACCCGTCTCTGTCATAAGGGGAAGGTCACCCATGAAAATCTCATGTTCGCTTATTTCTTCCTTTTCCTTATTATAAAGACGTACCTTAACCTTAAGAGGGGCTGCATAGGTTGCATCTCTCTCCTTGCATTTCTCGATAGAGTACTTTACATCATCTTCACACAATTCGAAATCTACAAACTCCAGGCTTAAGTGACCGCTGTAGTCTGCAATTGGAGAAATATCATCAAATACTTCTTTTAGCCCTTCCTTCAGGAACCATCCATAAGAGTCCTTTTGGACTTCAATGAGATTCGGCATCTCCAGAACCTCTTTCTGCCGTGAGTAACTCATACGCATGTTTCTACCTGCGGTAATGGGACGTATTCTGTTTTTTTCCATTGACAATTCACCCCGTTCTCTATGATATATGTCATTAAATGCTCTCACACCACAATAGTGCACTTTCCATTCTACTACAAGCCAAAAATCGAGTCAACAAATATTTTTTTAATTTTTGGAAATTTTTTGTAAATTAGGATATAACAAACGCTGCCTTGCCCTGCAAACCAGCTTATTGTAAAAAAGCTGTGTACCGCAAAATGCAGATACACAGCTCATTTACAAAATCAGAATGTATGTGGCAATTACTTAAGTGTAACTTTAGCGCCTTCAGCTTCTAACTTGCCCTTGATGTCCTCAGCTTCTTCCTTGGAGACACCTTCCTTGAGAACCTTAGGAGCGGAATCAACAAGATCCTTTGCTTCTTTAAGGCCAAGACCTGTAGCTTCACGTACAACCTTAATAACCTTAACCTTGTTAGGACCAATCTCTGTAAGCTCTACATCAAACTCTGTCTTTTCTTCCTCTGCTGCACCTGCATCAGCAGCTGCAGCAACTACAACGCCTGCTGCTGCTGATACGCCAAATTCTTCTTCGCAGGCTTTTACAAGATCATTTAATTCTAATACGGTTAACTCTTTGATAGCGTCAATTATTTCCTGTGTGGATAACTTTGCCATTTTCATTTCCTCCATTATATTTTTTATAAATCGTTTTTAGTGTTCAGATTCACAAATTGTTCCCGGCAGATGCTTATTCTGCTGCAGGCTCAGCCGCCTGTTCAGCGGGGGCCTCAACAGCCACAGGTGCTTCACATGCGCCAGCGCCGCCTTTTTCTGCCAGCTGGTTCATAACCCGTGCGAAGTTTGCAATCGGTGACTGGATGCTTCCAAGCAGCTTGGAGAGCAGTTCTTCCCTTGAAGGAATCTTTGCAATTTCCATAATACCGGCTGCATCATATGACAGTCCTTCAACAATACCGCCCTTAACTTCCAGCTTAGGGGCATCCTTTGCAAATTTACACAGAATTCTTGCAGGAGCTGTTGCGTCTGTTTTGGAAATTGCGATTGCGCTGGGGCCTTCCAGATAAGGTGTAAGGCTTTCACAATCTGTCCCCTTAAATGCAAAATTCATCATTGTGTTCTTGTAAACCTTATAAACAATATCCGCCTCGCGAAGCTGCTTACGCAAATTGGTATCCTGCTCCACAGTAAGTCCGCGGTAGTCAACAAGAACAACCGACTGAGCGTCTTTGATGTTAGCAGAAATCTCATCAACAACAGGCTGTTTCAATTCAACTTTTGCCACTTTCTTTACCTCCTTGTTAGATTTTTCGCCGAAAGGAGTTTCAGGCAAAGCCATCGTACTTAACAGGACAGCTTGTCATATCGGGCAAAAGAATTTCCCCTCTGCCCGCCGCACGGCCCGTGCGCCTCAAACGCTGTCACGCTGTGCGAGCCAGCTTATTGAATAAAAAACCCCTCCAAAGACGGAGAGGTAGAATTCTTCTTAACGCAAACTCATCTCCTCGGCAGGCGATCCGCTTATGCAATGCTTACGTCCTTCCCTCACAAAACCGGTTGGGACACCTGCTGTCTTCGGCATGGTCAAACGACCTTTTTTAAAATACCATACCACGGCCCGCCTGTCAACTGTTTCCTCCCAAATTTTCCAGTTCGCAGAACTTTGTTCGCAGAACTCTACAGTAGCATTTAATTACTTTTTACTTACAAATCCAGCTTCATCAATAAGTACATCCGGCGACAGTTCCCGCATAAGGGACAGAATCCTCTCTTTTTCTTCCCCGTATACCAGATCTACCCTACAGCCGGATTGAAGGGCTGGCACGAACTGAAATGTCTCAAGTCCTTCTTTTCCTATTGTGACCCGAACCATTCCGGTATCCACGGTTTTGGAGTTGAACCAAAAATTCCCCATGCTGTAGATCGCCGGCGTATCACCAAAGTAAGTGATTCCCTGCAGGCAGTGAGGGTGGTCCCCAATAATCAGATCCGCCCCTGCCTCAGCAATGCGGGGCGCCTGCTCAATCTGCGCCCAGTCAATTTCCGTTTGATTTTCCGTGCCCCAGTGGATATAAACGATCACAAAATCGCTGTTCTCTTTGGCCCTGGCTATCACCTCATAAAGCTTTTGCGGATTCAGGCACCGAAATACCCCCGCGCTGTTTTCCGTAGCACCTTTTGTGTCCGGATTCTCAAGCCGTTCTATCTGTGTAGCGGCCACAACTGCAATCTTCATATCATTTACAATAAAGTAGACAGGAGCGCTGGCCTCCTCTATGTTTCTGCCTGCACCCACTAACGGTACTTCCGCGGCGGACAGAGTATCCAAAGTGTCCAAAAGCCCGGTTTCCCCAAAATCGTAAATATGATTGTTAGCCAGCACGGCCAGATCCACCCCCATATCATGCAGATAGGAAACCGCTGCCGTGTCCGCCCGAAAGGTAAATGCTTTCCCCTCTGTAGGCGTTCCCCGATCCGTAAACGGGAATTCATTGTTACCCACCAAAATGTCCACTTCCCTCATTTGCGCAAGCATAGCCTCTGAAATACCGTTCTCTATGGTCCTGCCGCGCCTGAGCAGATTTGCCATAATTGCGTATTCATCATCCAAAAGGAAATCGCCTATAAACCCAATGGTCACTTTATCCTTTACGCTTCCCTCCATGGAGTAAATTTTATTCGCCCTCATGTAATCCGCATCAGACAACTCTTCCCCATACCGGGAAACCGGCTGCGGGACAGGCGCTGTCTCTTCTTTCCTTACCTCATCTTCTCTTAACTGCTCCGATATGTCTTCCCGAAAAAGATGAATGGTTTCCTGCGCATAATCCCCCTCTGCAAATACTTGATTTTCTTCCGTTTCCTGTAAAAAAAGTTTCAGAAGCAATATCCCGGCTATTCCAAGCGAGAGTATAATGAAAAGAGTAATAGAAAAAGTGGCTGCCACACCAAACCCGCGTTTTTTTCCTCTGCCTTTTCTTTCTTTATTTAATTGTAAATTTCGTTTTTTCACTTTTCGTTTCATAGCTACAGCATACCACATTCTGACCCTTATGCCAAATATGCTTTATCGCACCCTGAAATCGAGTAGGAGGCTAATCATTAGTTGATTAGCCGACCTCTCACACCACTTATCCCGACTTTTTATTTATTCTGACAAATCGTCTGAAATGCCATATTCTTTAAGATGTCACAGCAAAAAGTCGGGATAATAATTACTTCAGACCATAAAGTCTTTTCAGCAGCTCTTCATCATTCTCCCAATCGACATCATATTCATTAGAAAAGATTGGATTCATGTCTGAAGTTGCTTTGTCGATGGCTTCCCTTTTCATTGCTGTATCAGCGTTGGCATAAAACCGCCTCGTTGTATCCATTTTTGCATGGCCGAGCCATTCAGCAACCAATGGGAGCGGCATGCCATTCCTGTATAAATGCATGGCACGCGAATGTCTCCACATATGTGGATACAAGTGTTCTGGCACATCTGGCGATATTTCATGGGCACTTTTACCATAGCGTGCAATAAACTTTTCCACGTTGTCGATGGACATCTGGGACCTTTTCCCTTTGCGGTCAATGTAAAAAAGATATTCATCCGACTTCCCTTCAACATGAAACCTACGGCGGTATGCCTCCAGGTGCCTGCAGGTTTTTTCCATGATCGGTACATGCCTTATCTTGGCACCCTTGCCTGTTATGATGATGTAAGGGCTGTCTGCGTCCAGCCGGATATCACAAAGCCGCAGATCGAGGATTTCCTGCGCCCGTGCACCTGTGTCATACATGAGAATCATAAAAAACAGATCACGATACCCGTTTTTCTTATGCCGGTCCGGCTGCGCCAGGATCACTTCCAAAGCCGATTCGCTGAAGAATTCTATCTCCTTCGCCCTGCCATCTTTCTTTTTGGGTATAGCTTCCACATCTAGATACACGGACATGACGGTCTTGTCCTTCTCCGCAGCATATTTGAGGAATGACTTGACCGCATACATTCTTTGGTTCCGGCTGCCCACACTATATTTTCGTTCTGTTTCAAGCCACATGAGAAAGCCGTCCACCAGATCCCTTGAAATGCATCCGAAGCCGATCTCCGCCAAAGGTCTGCCCTGTGACATGCTGGTATAATCAATGAAAAGATTCAGGGCATCCTTATAGGATTTGGCCGTATTGGGGCTTGCCCCACGCTGTTTGGGGAGGTAGACTGTCAGGAAGTCCCTGACAAGCCGGTAAAAGGAAATGGCGTCATTCTTCATCTTCCGCCTCCGGTATCAGCGCATTCAGCTTTTCCCAGTCCACAGCATCAGAGGCGAGGAGCTTTTCCGGCATCAGATGTATATAATACGCGGTATCCGAGAAACATGCATGCCCCATGTAGGCGCTCAGATAGGGAAGCATCGCGTTAAGGTCAGCATTTTCATTCAGCCATTTCATGAACATGGCAGTCGCATATCTGTGCCGGAGAAGATACACCCGGACTTTTGCGTTATTCCCCGCTGGTTTTGATGCGTCCCACAAACGCCGGAAAGTGTCCGCAAGCCATCTTTTCTGGTATGGTTCTCCTGTGGGGGAAGGGAACAGGTATTCCGTGTCAGGGAACACTGCCATGCTCTTTTCCAGATATTCCTGGCACATAATGGCAACATCATCGGCCATCGGGATCAGCCGCTCCCTGTGGGCTTTGTTTTTCCGGATATACAGGGTCTTGTTCTTATAACAGAAATCAGAACGTTTCAGCTCCCTGCCTTCATTCGGGCGCAGGCCGCAGAAGTAGATCAGCCTATAGATAACAGGGATGATCAGGTGGCGGCACGGGCTCGCCCGGCAGTATGGCTCACGGTCGCTTTCGGCAAACAGCCCCTTCAGTTCGCTGTCTGTAAAGATATATGGTGTGCTCCTATGCGTGACAGGGAAGATGCTGGTGGGGACAACGTAATCCGCATACCCCATTGCGTACATATATTTTGACAGTTCACGCAGCGGGGTGACCCTGCGCCGGAAGCCCTCCGGGGTTTCCGTGTCCCGCCTTTCACACCAGGGCAGGACAGTTCCTGCCGTAAACTCAGTATGGCCGGCCCCGGAAAAATATCTTCTGAAGTCAATCAAAAAACTTTCATAAGTCCTCCTTGAAAATCCGAGGCTCTCCTTATAACCAAGCATTCCGCGGATACATTCGGAAATGTCCATCATATGCCACCTCCCAGCGAACCAAGGCCAAGAGTGCAGCGACACAGATTCTGCATGTCCGTAGATATGTACTGCTTTGTTGCCTTTGTTCCCTTATGTCCCAGCACTTGGGCCACCATGTCAACCGGAACGCCTTCTGCCGCCATCCTGGTTCCGACACCGCGCCTCATGCCGTGGAGCGTCTTCCCGTCTCCGACCGCATGGCTTAATCCCACTTTTTTCTGGTATTTACGGAAGATGCAGGCAACGGATACACCGTCATGGTATCCGGAATACGGAGCACAATGGCGGACAAAAACATTCCTGCTGGCAGTTTCCGGACGGCCGTTGAGTATATAGTTAGCTATTGCATTGAGCACGGCCTTGGGTGTCGGGATGGTAAGCGGCTCGGATGTTTTCCCCTGTACCAGCCGGATCTCATGCTTTTTCCAGTCGATGTCATCCAGCTGCAGGGAAGCAATGTCGCCTGCACGCAGGCCGCTGACGGCTGCCAGCGACATTGCTGCAAAATCCCGCTTCCCATCAGCAGTTCCCCTGCCGATGCTGCCAAGCAGGAGCGAAATCTCATCAGATGACAGACATGCACGCACATGGTGGTCCCTGCAGCGGGGAGCCGCAAGGAGCATCCAGAACGTATCATGGTACAGGCCGTTCTCACAAAGATGCCTGAAAAAGCCGCGGAGGGCATAAACTACATCATCCATGCTCTTGGCACGGGTCTCTGAAATCTTCACGATGAAGCTCCTGACATGGTTCGGACGGATATCCCCAAAAGATGTAACGCCGCTGTCTTCAAGTGATCTGAGAAATCTCCGGCAGATAGACTGCCTGCAGTTCTTCTGCCTCTGGCCGCAGTTTTGTTTACTGATAAAACCGCAGAGGGCAGTCTCGAACATCTCTGACAGTGGTACGGCCTCCTTCTTACTGAAGACTTTCCATGTAAAAGTCCCCGTTTCGCATACCTCTGTAAGCACACGGATGCCGCGTATCCTCCAGTTAAATGTATGTCTGGATATTTTACCGTCCTGATACTGCCCAAGAAAGAATTCTTCCTGTGCCAGAAGGATTTCCGGATTGATGTTTTCCTGATCTTTCAGCCTCCTTTCTAATGGGCGGAATGCGGAGCACTGGTAATCCCTTATAGTCCCGGCAGATAACCCAAGCTCCACAAGACATTGTGTTGCACGCGTAATAAGCTCTGATAAACATATCTCCATATGTACCTCCAATGATAAAACAGTTATTAGTTTCATCATTAGGATACATGAATTATGCCGAAAATTTATTGACAAAACACTTTAAAATAGGTTTTGGAAGGTGATTTTTCGGGATAATTAACTTTTCGGGATAAGTGGTGTTATTCCGAATTCGGAATAACACCACCGTGCGTACGGTTCCGTACACGGCGGTTCCTTAGTTTTCACAAACTACCAGATAATAGTCAAGCATGGAT
>RAYQ01000028.1 GCA_003612395.1 Parablautia intestinalis | reverse complement strand
CAAGCATTAAAATAAAAACAGATTTCAGGTGGCTCTCAAGCTTTAAATTAGTGGCTCCCAAGTTTTAGAATAATCAGGATAAAGGATAAATGTATCGACTACCCGTTGAGGGCGGTCAAAAAAGCCTTGATTTACGGGGGTTTGGAATATCCTAAAGCGTGACATTTATCCCTCTGTTTCCGCTTGCGCTGTGTAGATTTGATTCTTTTCATGCGTCCGGCGCAATCCGGGCAGTATTTCCCACGGTTTGACTTGGGGAGAAAATACCCGCCGCACTCGGTACAGCGTTTCCTGTCTGCCCGGTGCAAAAGGGCGGCTTCCAGTTTCCCGTCCAATGGCAGCACGGCTATCCGAAACCAGCGGCAGATAAGCGAATAGCTGATACTCTGGACGCATACGCAAGGCTCGCCGTTATCCAGCAAGATACAGTTGCCGTTATCGTAGTTGCAGCACTCACGCACAAGACGGCGGGCGGCTCTGTACTGTGGGTAGTCCATGTAGGGGCGTTTACCGTTCATTTTCCCGCCCCTTTCCCCGTTCCGGCTCCCGGCGCAATATTTTGTCAAGGTTGCCCTTTACGGTCTGCAATTCCCGGACGCTTGCTTTCTTCTCCCGGTACTCGTTGTAAAGGGCGTTTTTCTCTTTGGTAAGCTGCTCAATCTCGGTCTGTAATGCTTTGGTCGCTGGCAGCTTTTGGATTCCCTGTGCCTTGAAATACCGGGCGGCAGATTCGGAAATGATAAACTCGCTTTCGTGCTGCTCCCGGTAGGCTCTCCGGGCTTTCTCGGTTTTCTGCGCCCGCAATCCGTCACGGGCTGGCTTGGTCTTGATGTACGCCAATAGCTGTTTCTGCAAGTCCTTTTTCTCCCGCAAAGTGCTTTCCACGGCTTTCAGTTCCGCATGGACGTTTGACAGCTCTGCGCTGGCGGCGGCAAGGGCGGCTTCCAGTTCTTCCGGGGAAGAAAAGCCGGATTCCTCGTAAATGCTCATGGTCGCCGCCATTTGCTTCAGATTGTGCAAACTCGCCCACTTCTCGTAGCCTTTCCCTTTGCCCTCGGCTCTCTTGGCGGCTATGTCTACCATGCGTTGTACTCCGTCATTTTTCGGGGCGTTTATGGCGGCTCTGTTACGCTGTAAGCGGTCTTTTATGCTGTGGGGGTATTCCTGTTTGGGTGCGGGTGTTTCGGCGGCTCTGGCGGCGTTCTGTGCGTTTATGGTGAGTGCTTCCAGTATGGCGGCACGGTCAAAATCATCACCCAGTTTCCGGGCGGTGATGGGCTTCGTCCTTTCCGGGGTGAGATAGGATAGCCGCCCCCGGCTCTCCTTGACGGTCACGCCTTGCTGTAACAGTTTCCCGGATAAGTCCTCAAATGAGATAGCAGAGGACAGGGCGGCTCGGATTGTGCGCCTTAATTTCTCCTTGTCGGTTTCAAATTTTGTAAGTTTGGGCGGTTCGCCTGTGGCGGCAAGGGAAGCGTTCTCTTTATCCAGTGCGGCTTGTCCTTTCCGCTTTGCCCAATACTCACGCTCGGTAATGCGGTTCTTGCTCCCATGCAATAAGTCAATCTGATAGAGGTTTTCCCGGTGGCACATCTCCATGACTTCCGCTTTGAAATATTCCATAGCTGCGTCCGTACAGCGGTGCTTGCAGCCCTCCCTTGTGTCGGCTGGTCTTTCCATGTAGGGAAGCAGCGGCACTTCCGCAATCCGTAGGGAATTGATTACGATATGCACATGAATGTTGCCGCTGTGGTTATGCCCGTCCGGGTGGGTGCATACAAGGGCTTGGTGTCCGGGGAAATGCTCTTTACAGAACTGCTCGCCTAACTCCTGCGCCCGGTCTACGGTCAAGCCGTTGTCTGGTGCGTCACGGGGGTCAAAGCTGATGATATAGTGGTGGCTCTTTACGTCCTCCCGTTTCTGGTTTTTGCCGTATTTGAGATTGGAGCGCATACAGGCGATTGCAAAATCTTCCTCACCGCAATTCAGAGAGGAAATGCGGTAATCGTCACGGAGAACAAGCCGCCCATTTTTATCAAGCGTGGGCTTCATGGTAAACTCGTCATGCTCAAAAGTTAGGTACTGTTCAGCCGCCCCATAGTCGGCATTTTTAGAGCTGATATGTTTGAATGTTGCCAACGGCTTCACCTACTTTCTGCAAGACTTCAAACTTCAAGGCGGCAAGCTCCGCTGTGGCGGCTCGTACCTCTTGGGAGAGGGCGTTATAGGGTGCGCCGTACTCGTTCAGACAGCGGGCAATCTGGTTCAAGTTGCCGCCGATTTTCCCGTATTCGGCTGTGAGTTTTCCAACAGCAGAGAGTAATTCATCATTGACCGGGGAAACGGTAATGACCGGGCGTATGCTTGATTTGATAAGGGCTTGCCGGATAAACTCGGCTTGGCTCATTTTGCAGAGAGAAACTCGCTCGGAAAACTCGGCGTATTCTTCCTCGGTCAAGCGTGTTTTGATTACCCGGTGGCGGTGGGGCGTGTTGTATTTTTTCATGGCTGTGAACCTCCTTTCGTGGGTGGATTTTTTCAAGCGGCGCAAGCCGCAAAAGGCGGGCTTGGGGTGGCAACCCCAACAAGATTCCCATAGGACAAAATGAGCCGGTAGGCGAAATTTGGTACTGTGGTAGAATCTTGCTCTTAGAAAGTGACGGATTCCTCTGTGTGGGCTTTTGCTGATACCCCCGGCTTGTCCGGCGTGGATTCTGCCAACTATGCGGCGGTATTTCTCCCTCTATTACTTACTACGCACGGCAAGGCAAATCTGGCAAAGTTCCCCGGAATTTCTTTTCGTGTTTTCACAACAGCATTTGACAAAAACGGAAAACTGGAAGCCTTTTTGGGCTTGAAATCAGTTCCGTTTTGTAGTGATATACGGACAGTTTCAAAAAACGCCAAACTTTCCGGCAATTATTTTTCCCCTTATTACCTACTACGGGAAAAAAGGAAATTTAGGCAATGTTTTCAGAAAGTAGTTGAATTATTTTATTACGGTGCAAAATCCGGCTTGGTTTTGGGCGCAAAAAAACAGGAAACCTTTTCTTGATTTCCTGTCTTTGGCTGCCGCTGATGGGCGGCGGTTATTCTGTTATCATTCCCCGGAAGCAAACTTGTAGCCCACGCCTAAAACGGTTTTTATGTAAGTGGGCTTGCCGCTGTCCGGCTCTATCTTTTTCCGTAGATTGCATATCACATTTGACACGCTTGACTGGCAGCTTTCGCTTTCCATGCTCCACACGGCTTCAAAGATTTGCGCCTTTGTGAATACCCGCCCCGGACTGGCGGCAAGGTAGCAGAGTGCGCCGTACTCTAAACGGGTGAGGGGAATGTCTGTGCCGTTTTTTAATACCCGGCGTTGGTGCAATTTTATTTCCAATCCCGGAAAAGTAAGTGCCGGGGAGTGGGGCGGCTGCATGGCTTCCAGCGGTATCATATCCGCAAGGGCGGCTATGGCTTTCTCAACCGCTTTTTCTTCTGTGTCGTTAAATATAAGCATGACTATTTTTGCGACAAATCTCACCTCCTGTTAGGTAGGCTGTCCGTCAAAGCGGAACTGGAACAGGGCAGCGATAAGCCGCCGTTTGATATTGTCCTCGGTGTCCTTGTTGACGTGTCCGTTTTCAAGGGAAGCAAGCCGGATTCGCTTGCTGTAATGCCGCAAAACCTCGTCAATGGCTTCCGGCTCGCCGCTGGTCGCCCGGACAATCGTTTCATACGGCACAAGTTTAGGATTCCTCACGGAAAAGCACCTCCATTTCTTTATGCAGCATTTGCAAGGCACTGTGTATGTGATGCCACGCCGTACTCCGGCAGCGTCCGTACATTTCCCCGATTTCCTGTTGTGTATAATCTCCGAAAAAGTAAAGGAAAATAATTTCCCGCTTTCTTTCCGGCAGAGATAACAGGGCGGCGGCAAGTTCCCCATTGGTGAGGATAACTGTCTGACCGCATATCGTAATGGGATATTCTTCATAGGGTGCTTCAAAATATTCGTCTGTCGTGCCTAAAGGGTAAAACTTTTCTTCTGTGAGGTATTCAAGGGATATTTCTTTTTGCCGCCGTCTGCTCCTATCACGCCATGCGTTGAGTGCCGCAAAGCGTATGACGGTCTTGCAAAAGCCATTGAACGTATACATGATATGTTCCTTGTATGCTTCTGTGCAAGGCATAGATGATTCCCCCTTTCTCCCACATAGGGCGGTGCATGGTTTACGGTTGCTTGTTTATAATTCAAAGTAACAACAACTTTATGCGCAGGTCTTAACTCGTTTCGCTACTTTAATTATCTTCTCCCGGTATCACATTTTACCATTCACAAAAAACAATTTCAGCATTTTCGTAAATAGGACATATATCTTTCAAGATATTCCTTTTGACAGTTTGTATTTTTTTATAATCAATATTATTGGTAATATAAATGCAAACTTTTATGTGCATACCAATTTTATATATGTCACATTTTTGCAATGTCATAATACCGCTAAGATTCTTTTCTACAAATTGGAAAACTGTTCTTTTTAGTTCCTGATTCGTTGTCAACCCTCCTGACAATTCGCGGAAAGAAGATATGAAAACACTTATCGGTTCTTTTATTGCAGGCAAGACTATAATTGTCGTAATGAAAAAATCTCCAGTATAATGAAGAAAACCCAAACTTCCGTTGATATCTATCAGTTTTATCAAGAACGCAGACAGTGCTACGCCCAAAGATAATATGCCGTCGATAAAATTTCCTTTCGATTCTGTTGCTAAAAGTGTACTGGAATCATTAGTTTTACGGCTCTGGCTTCTGTTAAAAAAAGACAGCCCAAAACATATGATACACATAAGTATCTCATAAGGAATTACAGGTTCAATCATCAAAGGGGTTCCAACGCCATATGCAAAATACCCCCATGCTGCTTTTGCAGTACGAGCAACAGAAGAAAACAGCAGCACCAATGTTAATAAAGTTCTAAAAATAGAATATAATGGCTCTAAAAAATAAAGACCGTCCGGGTAATTCTTTGTCTTTTTATTACTAATTTTTGAAATTTCCAATGCTGCCAAACAAGAGCAGGAAGCAATCATTGAAAAGGAACAGTCTAAAAACAGAGCTTGAATATTTGTTATCGAAAAAATCCAAAACCCACCTATTGCCATTATTAAGTTTACAATGCAGCTTACTATCAGCGATTTGCGTTCAATTTGTTTTTGTGTCATGGTTACCTCCATTGCCTTGGAATTTTATAGTATTCAGATTGACATATCCGTACAACAAGCAGTATACTATAACATGTGTCGTTTTTCTATCTTCAATTTTATCTATAATTGTTGCCTAAACGACACTGCCGCTCGAAACTGTTGTTTAAAGGAGAAAACTATGAATAAACATGATAGGCGGGTCAAAAAGACAATAAAAGCATTACAGTCTGCTCTTGCTGACGCAATGCTTGATAAGGAACTTCAAAAAATTACAGTACAGGAATTAGTCAACAAGGCAGACATACATAGAGCTACTTTTTATTCGCACTACCATGATGTGTATGACTTATATGAGCAAATGGAACATGACGCTATATCTGAGTTCACTAAATTTATTAACGATAATCCAGCAGGTCATTACGAAAATATTTATAATTCCATTATTGATTATATTTATGAAAATCCTGCCCTAAGCCGTTTGCTTTTTTTCGGAAAGGGAATTGACCACAAATTTCAAGAGCATATGTATGACATCATCGAAGAAAAATATCTTGAAATATGGATGCAAGAAGAAAATATATCTTCCGTTTCAGAAGAAATGCTCTATATGGCGACATATCATATTCAAGGCTGCCTCTCAATAATCTCACTTTGGATTAAGAATAATTTTTCTACCCCAAAGGAAAAAATAATCCAGCTTATTTATTCTATTGACGCAAGTTGGAATATGCCATAAAAGAAATAATCTGTGTGGAGATAAAGAGGGATTCCGTAGTAGTCGGCACTGTGGGAATGTGCATAACTTGCTGTCTTATGGAGTTGTGGGAAAGTCCGTTTGCAGAATGTGGGAAAGCTGCACTTTAGCTTTTCCATGTTCTGTGAACGGACTTTTCCATGACGGAATAGCAAGTTATACACATTTCCACGGTGCTTGTCTTTTGGTCTTTAGTTCTTTTGTTCGGAATAGTGTGGTGCTGGCGGTCTATCTCTTGTTTTCGGTTGCTTGCTTCTTTACCGTACATGAGCATTTGCACCCGGATTATCATTCCCATAACCCTCAAGCAGGTTGATGACACCCCACACCGCAAGGCCAGCGCCAAGGGCAACTACCAGTGTCTGTAAGATTGTGATCGCTGAAGTAAAAAATGCCATATTTCCCTCCGAAACCCAAACCCCCGAAACGCCCTATTTTGTCGTTTCACCACAAACTGTGTATCTCAGGATACGGGTTCTTTTCCTTTCTTAAGTTTTTATTTTATTTTTGAGATAAAAAAAGAGGTCCTCTGTATCCGGAACCGCTTTGGGAAGCGTCCATACATACGAAAAGCCTCTGGTTTTAAGTTCCATATTCAGTTGTTTTTCAAAATGTACCGTCAAGTACCTGACGCATTTATCCATCCACCCCTGTCAGGCGCGCGTATCCGGTTAAAAGTATTATCCCTTACCATTTTCCATCCCCTTCACCGTCATGTCTTTTATGTTTCAGTCAAAAACCTCTTTTTCCGGGAATATTTTTATCAGTTCCCGTACCGCCTCCCACACGAAAGGATTGCTGTCAGCTTCCGGCACATAGCGGATCAGCCCGGTATTGATCGCCCTGCCCGAAACAAGGTCAAGCACTAAGTCCTCACTTTCCGGCTCCCCCGCCTTATGAATCCTGATCCCAATGGACGGGACCCCGTTCATACGCCCCGGCGGGATATTCCGGTAGATGGAAACCGCCTCTTCCAGTGTCCCGATCCCCTCATGGCATTCCCCAAGGCTGTGGAACTCCCCACATTCTGCCACTGTAAAAGTCAACCCCTCT
This sequence comes from Parablautia intestinalis, assembly GCA_003612395.1. Taxonomy (GTDB): domain Bacteria; phylum Bacillota; class Clostridia; order Lachnospirales; family Lachnospiraceae; genus Suilimivivens; species Suilimivivens intestinalis. The sequence goes on along the minus strand of RAYQ01000028.1, from coordinate 32,963 downwards.
GTGCCTGCCTTTTCCTTTTTTGCATTGTTTCCTGCCATAATCTCCCTCCTTCCTGTCTGCAAAAAAATTCTGCCTTATCCTTCTGTTTCCGCCGCATTTCCTGTATTTTCCGTATCCCCTGCGGTTCCTTCCACCTCAATCAGTTCAAACTCCTCATCTACCCGCAATTTCAGCCTGTGTTCCAGGTACCCTTCCACGTCAAATGTGTTCTTCCTGTCATAGTCTGACAGTTCCTTATACCGCTTGTGGCTGGTGATGTCGAACTTATTGCTCAAAAATGGACGCACCCCGCGGAGCTGCAGGATACATTTATCCCCGTCCATGACTGCAAGCTCATCCCTGCTCATAAGTTCCTTTCCGACCTTTTGAAAATTTATGCCATAAGAGCGGCTCTGCCCCCTGGTGTCGGAAGTATTGTACAAGTCAATGGTCTCACGCCCTAAAGTCTCTGAAATCTCCTTCAGGGTGGTGTTCTCCTTCCCGCCAAGGAATAACATGCTGTCACAATTCCCTAAAATAGTCTCGCTGGCATCCTTGTAGATCGTCTTTAGCTGGCTCTGCGACTGCAGAATAATAGAGGCAGAGATTTCCCTGCTCCTGATGGTGGCGATCAGCTTGTCAAACTTTGGTATCTGCCCGATATTCGCAAATTCATCGAGTAAAAGCCTTACATGGTACGGGAGCCTGCCCCCATGTACGTCATCCGCCCTGTCGCATAAAAGGTTGAAAAGCTGGCTGTACATCACCGCAACGATAAAGTTGAAAGTGTCGTCCGTGTCGGAGATAATGACAAACATGGCTGTCCTTTGGTCGCCCAGCATATCCAGCTCCATCTCATCATAGGAAGTCAATTCCCGAAGCTCTGCGACGTCAAATGGCGCAAGCCTTGCACCGCAGCTAATTAAGATCGATTTTGAAGTTTTGCCTGTTGCTACTTGTCAAGGACGTATTCATCATTTTTCATCACTTTCTCTTGATTTTCCCTGTTTTCCATGCTCTAAATCATGGAGAATGACACGCTTTAGCTTGTCCTCTACGCTTTGGGTGCTTGTAGCAGAGAAGTGCACTTCGACTAAGTAACTCATCTTATCAATCTTGGTTTGTAAACAGGGCGTTAATCGCCCTGTGGTATTGGTCTGAATGTTGTCGCTCATGTTCCTCCTTTTGGGCGCAAAAAAAAGACGCATGGTTTACAATTTACTGTTCCATACGCCTTTACGCTGTTATTTTGATATTAAATTGTTTTGTCGATTATACTAACTGCATAACCTCTTTTTCAATTTCTTTTACATCATCTGATGTCAACTCAGGGAAAAAAGTTAGTATTTCTTCTACTGAAATTCGTCCTTTTTCCAACATAGTAATCGCATTTCTTTTTGCTGTTTTTCTTGCCTCATTGTTTTTAATATCCTCTGCATATGCTTCCAAAACCTGCTCATCATCAAACAATGTCATCATAATGTCTACAACCTCCTGTTCTTTACTTTCAAGATATTCTTTTAACACGTTTCGGTTTTTACAGATACGGATTGTTTCCGTTACCGCTTTCTTTGTCTGCCCGTATTTCTTTCTCTGCTCATTATATACTTTGCAGAAAATAATATACTGCCCGATTATGTTGCCCTCGTCCTCTTGATAAAGCACTTTGACCTCTGCGTCTACCGCTATCTTTTCACCGTCAAAAAAGTCTTTTGAAAGCGATATGATGTCGGGTGGGTTCTTCGGCTTTTCTCCCGTAAATATCACATACAATTCAGGTTTTGGCATATTCACTTTTTTAGAGCCATACAGATTTTGCTTGGTGCGCTTGAAAAAATCGTGATATGTCTGTATAAGATACATCAGCGCACGTATTATAATATTCAATGTCCATATTGACTGACTTTCAACCAGAATGACAAGTCTGCCACCAATCGAAAATCCAAGGTCATTATAGTCTGCGTCTACCAGTATGTGTTTGATAGTAACATCTTTTATATCTTCTTCTGTTACATTACTGTCCTCTGGGTGAAGTGCCTTATACAGTCGGAGCAGATATTTTTTGTCCTGAAATAAATTTGTGAACACGCTGTCTTTTATTTTACGCTTCGGCGTGTTTTGTGCCATTTTACCACCTCGCTATTGCAATTCAGCAGAAGATACAATACAGCTTGCTCCTACTGTATCTCTATTATACAAAAAACCGTCTGTCTTTACAATAAAATTCACATTAAATTTCTTCCTCCCTTCGTTTCCTTCTGCCCTGTTGCCTGTTCTGCTGTCGGCTCTCATTTTGAAGCTCCCTCTCAAGGTTCTTCTTGTTATAGCCGATTACCTCGGCATAAGCTAATTCTGTGGCGGTCTTGGTCTGCTCTTTGCCGATACTGTCATACTCGGACTGCAAAGACTGTATCTCGGCTTTCCACTGTTTCGGCGTTATCTTCTCGCCGTTCTGTAAAAGGCTCTGCATACGCTCCTTTAATTCGGGATACTTCGATAAGCTGTCCTTATGCGCTCTATCGTATTTCATCTTAGCAAGTCCTTTGAGTGACTGGCTCTCCTTATAGGTGGCTTGGATTGGCGCAAAGAGGGCATACATTTTTGACAGTTCCTTTAATCGGTTTAGTTTCTGCCCCTTGGAAAGATGTACCGTTTCCAACTGTTGGTATTTCTGTTCCCTATCCGCTGTGAATTTCGCAAGGCTCTCAAAGCTGTCTATCTTCCTTGTCGTGATGAATTTCTCCGCATTGTCGGCTGACTGCAAGGCGGTTCGGTCAGCTATTTTTCTTAAATGCTTTCCGCTGACAATCGGCAAGTCTAATCTGCCTTTGCGCTCCCTCACTTTTGCAATCATCTCCATGACTTCATTCTTCACGCTGACCGCTGTACTCTTAATCTTGGCATACTGGGCGCTGTGAAGTTCCTGCTTGGCAAGCATGAGCATTTCTTTCGCCTGTTCTAACAGCATATTGTTCTTGATGATTTCCCGATTGATGTTTCCCCTCTCGGTCTGTATGCCTTTGCGCTCTAAAGCGTTGGCAACCGCCCCGATATGGATAGTCGGCTCTCTGTCAATTCCCTGTTCCTTAAAAGAACGGTGTTCCCAATGTACCGCAATACCCAACTGCTCATTGGTGGCATTGATTGTGTCGGCTAAATCCTTGCGCCACATTTTGGCGTTCTCTTTGCTGTTCCAGTCGGTGCTGTCGGCGGTGTGACATTTCCACTGTTTCCTGTTCCGCTTGTCTACTTTCTGCTGACCTGTCTTTTTATCAATCACTGGTATCTTCTCGCCGTTTTTGTCAAGGTCATAAATCTTCTTTTGTTTTGCTCCCCATTCCCCGTTTTCAGCGAGGGGGCGCATAGTGAGTAGAACATGGATATGGAGATTGCGCTGTCCTTTGTCGTTCTCGCTGTCATGTATTGCCCAATCAGCGCACATACCTTTATCAACAAAATTCCTCTGCACATAATCCCTCACGACTTTCTCCGCAAGTTCATAACTCCACTCGTTGGGGAGTGACGCTTTCAACATTCTCGCAAGCTGTGATTTCTGTCCTTTCTCTGACAGTTCAACAGCGTTCCATAAGATGGCTCGGTCTGCATATTCTTTGGGCGCATTGGGTGGGAGAGTGATTTCGCTATGGACTAAATCTTCATGGTATTTTGGTCGATATGTCTGTCCGTCATATTCACTGACAAGAATACTCCTGCTGATATAGGACGCTTTCTCAACCGTCGACTGCCCCTTGCTCCGCTTGACTATGGAAAAACGTGTGCTTGCCTGTTTCGTGACATTACCCATACGCAACACCTACATTCTGCCGATAGGGTAGAGGGGCGCATGGATAGACTTTGTGGGCAGATAAAAGCCGTACTTTGGCTTTTGTCTGAACGCAAAGTTCACTAAAGGGTAGCAAGCGCAGCTTGCGAAGGGGAATTGTCGTTTCCCCTTTTGGCTGCTGCAAGGCAGACAACGCCCTCCGCAGGAGTCCATGCAAGTGAAACTTGCCCCTCGGAGAGCGCACATACCACCTCTGGTGGTATATCTGTGCGCACCCTGTAAACAGGGTGAATACATTACCTCGGTTTTCCAGTTCCGTTTCCCTCATCATTCCGTACCACCCTCGCTTTCATTTTCGGCATTGGGGAGAGTGGATTGTGGGGGAGTGGTTTCTCGGTTTTCCGCTTTGATTTTAGATATAATCTGCTGACATTCCTTTGTCTGCAAGGCAACCGACAAGATACGGTTTAACTCGCCCTCGTCATAGCTGTAACAGTCGGGGAAATACTTCACAATAATACCGCCCATGATGTACTTGTGGTGGTTCTCGGCTTTCCGTTTCTTCTCGTTCTGCTTTTTCTTTTCGTTAGCTACACGCTGTTGCGCCTGTTTCAATGCCTGCAATGCTTTTTCTAAGTTTTTGCTTGTGTCATTCTTGCTCTCAATCATTTCTGATACCCCATTCTTTCTGTGCTGTGTTGATAGGTTCTGAAAATAAAAAAGGTAGCTGATTGTCTGTTAAGATAATCGCTACCTAAAGGTAAACAATATTCAGTTTTCATATCATTTTTCTGTCCTGATTTTTCCCGAAAAACTGGAAATTATCTTCGTACTCCTTCTTCGGTAAATGTTCTTTTTAAGGCTTGTTCTGTTGGGAAAATAGCTAATACTAAAATCAGACATTGTATTGTACATAGAATTGCCGCAACTGTTCCAATTATATTCTCTGAACTATGATAAAAAGGAAAATGGATAACAACTGATGGCATCAAAATAACCCAACCAATTTTCCACCATAAGCGGCCACAATGCTCCTGTGCAAATTTCCATGTGTCTATATTTTTCATAGAACGTGCTGTTCGATAACCAATTATTCCATTGATTTTTTTAGGAGCATGTTTCCACATCATATTACCAGCAATAATCATTATAACTGGAATAAGTAAATCACAAACAAATATGAACCACCAAAACCACATATATTTCCCTCACTTTCATAAATGCCGATTCTTCCAATTCTACAAACAGGAATTGTTCTATTTCTCTCTGTATTTCTTTGTAATAGATACATTATAAATTGCCATAATTGCTATTGTTTCTATCATTACTCCCAATACAGATAATAAGATATATGGCGTATTTTGACCACCAAGCAAAGGTACTCCTAATACAATAAAAATGACTCCATATGCAATAAATAATTTACCAGTTGCACGATTGTATCCCCTTATGTCATTCACTGGAAAAGTCTTGATATTCGCCCAAAAACCAACTGCTTTCTTTGAGAAAAAAGCACCAATTCCAAGACCAATCATAAGACAGCCACATAACGCCCACACTATAAATCCAATAATTCTTCCGTCCATATTGTATTCTCCTTGTAAATTCCGATTTATTGAATTGCTTAATATTTTTATTTTACCATAACCGTACACACAATTCCATTAAATTTTGCTTAATCGCCCTTTGCCTTATTCTTTGCAATCATCATCTGCCTTGCCCGTTCCCTCTGTTCGGTGCTGACCGCCCTCGGCTTGCGGTAGCTGACGTATGACTTCGGCAAGGAATAGGTCTTAGATACTTCGTCCTGCCCTGTCTGCTTGTATTTGTCGGGAAAGTCGGCAACAAGCGTGTCAAGTTTTCGCATGATTGCCTTATCCCTTGTGTAGAGGATGGCGGTCTGCTCCCCTGCATTGTAATTGACAATCGTTTCCTGCTCATATCGGGAAAGTTTCATAGTTCCATATCCCCCTTTCCTTTGCTGTGGGTTCTGTGCTGTTTTCTCTCTGCAACTGTCGGCTGTTTCGCCTGTTCCTTTGCTTTGGCTAACCTTGTCTTTATGGACTGGTCACGCTCGGTCAGTTTCCGTCTTTTGGTGGTGGCAGTCAGTTCCGCACACATTTCTTCTGACAGGGCATTTAATTTTTTCAATGTATCGGTTACTATCTGCTTTGTACCGCTGTCCTTTACCTGCGGAAGAATAGCGGACAGACTGGCGCACGTTTCCGCTTTGCTCTGCTCCCCAAACTGATAGATTAAGTTGATTTCATCAGCGTTAAAAGGTATCTGAATATTTGCGCCCTCACATAAACGCTCCACGCCTACGCACTTAGGGAGATTTCTTGTCAGTTCGTAATTATCCCTTGCTGTGATTGTTCCATGACTGTCGGTCTGCCTTACCTCGACTTCACACTGGCTTTTCTGCTCCAACACAAGCCACTGGTATTTGTCCCTTTCTTTGGTAAATACGCTCTGATGCGCATTGGAGTGTGTCTTGCTATGGATATATTTGTCGGTAATGCTGTAATAGTCTAAAATCTGCTGTTCCTGCTTTTTATTCATGGTCTTTGCCCTCCTGTGATATGGATTGATTGATATGATTGATTGGTTGTTTTCGGTGCTGATATATAGTATTCTTCTGTTTATTGTGGGAAGATTGGCTTGCGGAATATTGTTGTTGGTTATTTCTCCACTTGTAGGAATAAGGGTTCATTTCATATGGTAATTACTACATAAAAAAAGACTACAACCATTGTCATAGCCTTTTCCCCAAAATCAGTTTTTACATTACCGCCTGTTTGCCTGCTCTTGGTATGTTCGGCACTCCGGCGTGGAAATATATGCCTTTCTCCCTGTCCTCGGCTCTTATCTGCTCCTTTTGGCTGTCAATCTGCGCCTTTTTCTTGGCTTTGGTGCGTTCCTCATATTCTTTCTGCTTCCCGTTCGCTTTCCGTTTCAGATAATTTTGATGTAACTTATCCTTTCTCGCCTCTTTCTTCCGCATTTCCTCCAGTTCTTCGGGTGTCGGCTCTTTCTCCGCCATAGTCGGCGGTATGTATTCCCCGATAAAGTTAAAATAAATCTCTATCTTCTGTGTGGTGTCCGCGCTCCCTTTGCGGTCACGTTCATGGACAATGATTTTCTCCACAAACTCATTTAGCATGAGTGTTGTCATTTCTTCTGCATTGCTGTATCTCTCAACCAGTTTCAGAAAACGTGCGGCAGATTTGCGGTCATTTTCATACTGTGCCTGTTCCGTTCTGTAACCGTCCAACTCGCCCTGTAGCTGTTCCTGCTCGCCTTCATATTGATTATAGAGCATGGTGTAGCGTTTGTCTGACAGTTTTCCCAATGCGTTATCCTCATAAATCTTCGCAATCAGCATTTCCAGTTCCCCGATGCGCTTTTCGCATACGGTCATTCGCTTTCTCTGTTCGCTGAAATCTACGGTCTGCCTGTCCTCGATATGCGACTGTATATCTTCCGCAAAACGCTCTTTATCAAGATTGGCATACTTAACAACTTCCCTAATCGTTCTTGCAACTATCTCAATGACGTGCTCCGCTTTGATACGGTGCGCCGACTTGCACAATGTCCCGACTGGCTGTTTCGCATAATTCCCGCATACATACATGGGAACACGCTTACCGTTGTTTACTCTGTGGACGTACATCTTGCCGCCGCAACCAGCGCAATACATTAAGCCTGTTAGTGGGTGCGCCTCGCCCCAACCGTCGGGGTAACGCCTTACCTGTCCTCTGATGCGCTGTACGTTGTCAAAGGTTTCTTGGTCAATAATCGGCGCATGGGTATTTTCAAAGATTAACCACTGGTCTTTGTCCACATAATGGCTCTTTTTGTCCTTGAAATGCTTGCGTGTCTTGAAATTTACCGTGTGCCCCAAATATTCATGTTTCTGTAAGATATGCGCTATGGTGGAGCTTCCCCACTTATAAGGGTTTTTAATTTCCCTGCTCTGCCACAAGCCAATGCCCAACTGCGATTGGTGGTAAGCAGGAACGGGAATATGCTCGTCTGATAACTGTTTTGCAATCTGAAACGGACCATAACCTTCAAGCGTCATTCGGAATATCCGCCTGACAATGGGCGCAGCCACTTCATCAATTACCCATTGGTTTTTATCGTCACTGTCTTTCAGATAACCGTATGGCGGACTGCTCGCAACGTGTTTTCCGCTCTCGCCCTTTGCCTTAAAGGTAGACTTGATTTTTTTGCTAATGTCCTTTGCATAGTATTCGTTGATTACGTCACGGAACGGAAGGAAATCATCATCAAATCCCGAACCTGTGTCAACGCCCTCGTTGACCGCAATCAGTCTTACATTTGCCCTGCGTAGCTGTTCCCGCAACATTCCCATTTGCACATAATTTCTTCCCAATCGGCTCATGTCTTTCACAATGATAGTTCCGATATTGCCTTTTTCTACCTCTGCAAGCATGGCTTGAAGCCCCTCACGTTCAAAGGTCGTGCCCGATATTCCGTCGTCGGTAAAATGGCGTATGCCCGTAAAACCGTTCTTTTCCGCATAATCCTCCAACATTGCTTTTTGGTTGGATATGCTGTTGCTCTCGCCCTGTAACTCGTCATCATGGCTCAACCTCTCGTATAGTGCTGTTAAATCGTGACTCATAATCAATTCCCTCCTTTCCGCCAGTGTCCGCATAAATGCTATGCTGTGGCTGTTTTGTATTTATTTTGATTAAGAAGTCTTTTATATTTTATAACTCCCGCCGCAAGCTTAAATTTTTTATATTGGCGCACCGCAAAGTGTTCCGGCTTCTCCTGTTCCAGTTCCTCAAACAGCTCATCCACCGCATTTTTAAATTCCTCGTCATCTTCCCTTGTCTCCGAGGCGTTAATGAATTCCAGCAGGGTAGAGAAATTCTGCTCTTCTTCCGGTGCTTCATAGTAGATATACCCAATCAGCGCACAGTATAAGAGCCTTTCGGATTTGACCCAGAAATCTTCGGCGGCTTTTTCCCCTTCCCCTTTCGTGTTGGCGATAATGGTATTCACCAGCTTTAAAATATCCTTTTCGGAACGGATATACCGGAAGGGGTTATAGTGCATGCTTTTCTTAAAATTAATGGTATTCAGCACCTTGATCCGGTAAGGTTCGTAAACCACCCTCCCGTTTTTATCCCTGACCGGTTTCCCGTTTTTCATCTTCGGCGTGCCCCTGCTTAACATTTTTCCGCATTCGAGCAGGATGGTACCTTTCGGATCAGTGGTCACGAAGCTGACATTTGAAGGCATCTGCATGATCTGGGGCTTAACATAGAACCTTGTCTTGCCGGAGCCGGAACCGCCGATTACCACCACGTTCTTATTCCTTGCATACTTCGGCTTTTTCGGCCTGCCATTCATGGTAAGCCGCTCCGTCTGGGTGAAAAGGATATTGTTGTCGAACACCGGATCGATAAACGGTGCGATATCTTTCCCATTTCCCCACCTTGCGGAACCGTACTCCACGCCCTGCCGGTATTTCTTCGCATTTTTTCCTTTCAGGTACACCATAGTTTTTACTATGGCCGCACCGATTGCCCCGGCTGCCAGGTCACGGGCATGGAAGCTGGGAACCGGATTTTCAAATGCTATCTGGAAATTCAGGAAAAGCACCCCTGCCCTCTCCGCAAAAGAATTTCCCATGCAGTGCCGGTACAGCCATGAGAGCTTATCTGTCAGGTAAAATACAATGATGTAAGGCACATTCGTCATGAGCAGACGCTTCTTATCTGCCATGGAAACTTTTTCTGCAAAACCCCCCATGATTTTATTCGTCAGGCCATGCAGTGACAGGCCCTCTTTCTTCCCGCTCATAATTCCTGCCCCCTGTCCTTGTGTTTCGTCTTTTCCTTCTCCCTGTGCTTTGCCACGCACTCCTTTGCCAGTTCCAGCTTTTTCCGGACAGAAGGCTTTTTCGCCTTGTTTAACGTCCTGCCTGTATACTCCTTGAAGGCGGCAGTGATGGAATCCACATCCTTTGCCCGGAAGAATACAAAATACCGGGGCGGCGATACCGACTTATCCTTTTTCAGGCTGTAAAGCACATGGTATTTACGGGCGCATTTCTCAAAGGATTTGATGTTCCCGTCAGTGACCTCTATGTTGGAAAGCTGTGCCCCGTTCTCCGCAAGTTTCTTAAGGCTCTGCTTTCCGCTGCTTACCGTCTGCTTTTTCTCCTTCTGCTTTGCCGGGGCATTATATCTTTCCTGCCGGTTATTCCGTTCCATATCGACAAGCGCCTTTTCCATTGCGCCCTTCAATATCCGCGCTGAAATCTTCCCGCCGCTGATGCAAAGCGCTATGAGCTTCTCGCTTACCTCGTCCTGCATAAATCTTCCCCCTTCCTGCCCTATACTTTTATCTTCAATTCCCGGACAATCTTTAACAGGCAGAAGCCGATACAGGGGGCATGCTTCCCATAAGGACAGCCCTCACAGGTTCCCTCCTCCTTTTCCGGCTCTTCCGGGAGCAGGTAGTAGCATTTTTCCAGCCCGCAGACGCCTTTCTTTTTACGGAAATAGCAGTAAGCGCAGTCCGGTTTATCTTCCGCATACCTTTGTTTTTCTCCTTTCCCTCCCTGCACTCTGGTTTCCTCATTTCTTTATTTTTAATATCCGTGAACATAGTTAAACTATCAATCACCCTGTTGTATCCCATAAAAAAGCGTCCATGGTTTTTCACTGTCCATGAACGCTTTTTCCCTTATGTATCCCATATCCTGCGCAGAATCCGGGAACGGTCTTTTGTTCCGGGAAATCTATCGCTGACATTTCCCCGCCACAATGACAAGCCTCCCGTCTTTCCCGAACTCGGAACGGTCACAGGTGGAAAGGGTAAGTATCTCCGCCGGGGCATGGTCAGGCTCCGCATAATAAATGGCATATTCCTGAAGCTGTTCCATCCAGAGGTTGTAGCCCTCCATATCGGCATGGTTCCTTGTGCGGAAATCCCAGCTCCCGGTATCTTTGGCATTGTATTTTACTGCCGCCATGATCTGATATTCTGCTGTTATCCCGTAACACTGCGTATAATAAAGCTGCCTGTGCGCCATAAAGTAGTCTTCGTCCTTGAACCTTAGAAGCGGGGAGAACATGGTGTCAGAGGCGCCGCCCATGTTGTGGGCATAAACCGTCCTGTTAAAATCCCACTGCCCGGTATCCTTATCCATGAACGGGCAGCCCGTGCTCTTTTTCTGTTTCCAGAAATCATGCGTCAGGTAGTAATCATTATCGGAAGTGCCGACCACGGGAAGGTCAATGGGCGTATCCGGCAGATAAAGCCAGCCTTTGACATCCTCATTTGCTTCCAACAGGGAATCCCAATCGTAGGTAAACGTTATGGCATTTTTATCAATTTCCCCCATATCCTCCACACCGTTCCCATTTTCTCCCTCCTGTGATTCTTCTCTCGCTGCGCCCATCGGCATAACCGGTATTTCCGGCAGGGTAATCCCCGCCCCTTTTATCTGCCGGAATCTCTGCTGTTGTTTCACTTCCTGATGGCTGTAGAAAAGCATTCCGGCTATGGAGAGCAGGGCAATGGAAAGCCCTGTGACGATCTGTATCACGATCCGCCTGCCCTTTTTCTCCTCCACATCAGGAAAAATCAGTTTCCCCAGCTTCCCTGTCAGATCCTTCATTTTGCCATAACGCCTCCTTCTTACAAAATGCAGGGGCATGACACCCCTGCAATAAAATTTTATTCCTTAGAACTGCGTTTTCCCTCACGGACAGAAAGCACCGCCAAGAGAATGCCAGCCATTCCGATTGCTGCAAGAAAGTAAATCGGCGAGGTGCGTCCTGTCTGGATCACGGGCTCTTTTTCCGTTCCTGTCCCCGGTACGCCCGCTGCTGTATCCCCGGATTTCCCCGTTGCGGAAGTATCTGATTTTTTATCCGGGCCGCTGCCTGAACCGGTATCCGCTGTAGAAGTTTCTGTTTTGGCATCAGAACTATTTCCGGTATCTGCAGTGCCGCCATCGCCGCTTCCGCCGGATACCTTTTTCCAGCCTGCATAAAGGCAGATATCCCCGTCCGGCTTATAAACAGCGCCGGCCCTTCCAGCCAGTATCTGTTTATCCGTATACCATCCGGTAAAAGCATATCCTTCCCGTTCTGCGGCAGGGAGCTTTACGCCTTTACCCTTTGTTACTCTGGCCGAGGATTCCTTTACCGTACCGCCATTGGCGTCATACTTTACGGTATAAGCATCCGCTGTTTCTTCAGTACCGCCCTGGTTTGTATTGTCGTCTTTTTTATCCTCTTCTTTGGTTTTCTCCCATTTTGCATAAAAATCAGTGTCTCTTGTAATACGGTAAGAATCCCTGTATGCCCCTGCATACTGCGTCAGGGATTTGTCCAGATACCAGCCGGTGAAATCATAACCCTTTTTCTCCGGGAGCGGTAAATAGAGGCCTGCGCCTTTCACAATGGTAAGCGTCTGGTTTTTCAGTGTGCCGCCCTCTGTGTGGAATACCACTTTACAATTCCCCGGATTTTTATCCCCGGTCTCTCCCGTTTTTTCCTTTTCCCACAAAGCATAGACGGTCATATCTTTTTCCACTTCCAGCTCGTCACCGGCAAGGCCGAGAAGTATGCCGCCCTTTTTCTCCGTATACCAGCCAAGGAAAACATAGCCGGATTTTTCCGTGCCGGGCAGGGTGATCTTTTCCCCTTTTGCCGCCTTTATGGGTGCGGCTTTCCTTCCGCCATTGGGATCAAAGGTAATGAGATAAGTAATCTCCGCCTTTTTCTCATAATGCGCTTTCAGAATAACATCACCAGCGACAGTATATTTCTCCCCTGCCTGCCCTGCACAGGTATCCCCGTCATACCAGCCCGTAAATTCATAGCCCTCCTTAGAGCAGGCAGGAAGCATAATGGTATCGCCCACTTTTGCGGTAATGTCACCGCCTTCCATCTCCCCACCGTCCGCGTCAAAGGTGATAGTGGCTTCCGGTTTTTCCTCCGGCTTTTGGTCTTCCTTTTCCCAGCGGGCGTAAAGCATGGTACCTTCCGTCACGGTAAATTCCGTGTCCATTCTGGTACCGCCCTCCTTCGCTGTGTGCCAGCCAAGGAAAATATATCCTGCCTTTTCTGCTTCCGGCAGCTTAACCGCCTTTCCTTTTTCCACTTTCATGGGTGAAATTTCTTTCCCTCCGTCCGTATCAAAAGAAACAGTGCATACGGGCGCTTCTTTCCTTACATAATGGGCTTTCAGGATAACGTCATCGGCGACAGTATAATCTTCCCCTGCCTGCCCGGCACAGGCATCCCCGTCATACCAGCCCGTAAATTCATAACCTTCTTTGGTACAGCCGGGAAGGGTAATGGTATCGCCAATCTTTGCGGTAATATCCCCGCCTTCCATCTCTCCACCATCTGCGTCAAAAGCGACGGTTGCTTCTGTTTTCTCCCATGCGGCGTAATAGGAAGCGTCCTGCCGGGGTGCAAAATGCTTCTCCCCTGCATTTCCTGCAAATATAGTCAGTTCCTCGTCTTCATACCATCCCTTAAAGCGGTAGCCCTTTCTGGAAGCCTCCGGGAATACCGTATTCGTGCCGGGAATGACCTGCTCACTTTCCGTCTCACCCGTGCCGCCATTATAGATATAAGTCAGGGTGACAAGGTCTTTTTCCTGCCATTGTGCGTAGAGGTAAAGGTCATCTGTCAGGCTGATTTCCTGTCCGGGCACATAGCCTGTCCCTGACCCGTCCTTCTCCGTATTCCATCCGGCAAAGTCACAGCCGAACTTCACAAGGTTTCCCATAAGGGGGAAAAGCTCTTCTTCACCCATAATAGTTACGGTATCTTCGCTGGTATAGTCATTAGGGTCTGAGCAATAGACGCTGTCATATCCGGGGGAGCTGTTATTCGCATCATAAGTCACCGTATAAGCCTCCGGCACTTCCGCAAGGTAAAGGTTCTCTCCCCTTTTTTCCGTCCGATAGTTCCTTGTGTGCCATACAAACTGTTCCGGGCTGGCATCCTTATGGTAAAGCGTCCCGTCAATTAAAACCCTGCCCGGCTTGATCGTGTCATAGCCGCCCAGCACAAAGGTGGAATCGCTTTCAAAATCTTCATCTAACAGAATGGAGGCCCCTGTATTGTAAAAATAATGGATATCGCAGGGTTCATAACCCACGGAAAGGTTATCTTCCATGACGATATGCCCGGATAAGATAATCCCCGTCTCGTTCATGTAACAGACCGTGCCCCCTGCATGGATTTTTTCCCCCGAACGGTTCCCTGTAATCGTGCAGTTGCGGATGACCAGTGGCAGTACGCCTTCCCCTTTGCCCGTCTGGACTGCACTGCCCCTTGGGGCTTTATTTCCGGTAAGGGTACAGCGGATCAGCTTCGCCTGGCCCCCTGTAGACATATAGACGCCGCCACCGTCATAGCCGGAACTGTTCCCTTCAATGACACAGTCCGTCATGACCAGGGATAATGTTGACCACACCGCACCCCCTGTTGAATCGGAATGGTTCCCGCTCAGTTCCATGTCTGATGCTTCGGAAGGCCCCATGAGCCCAAGCGCCCCGCCCCATACAGCCGCACAGTGGCGGATCGTGCCCGATGTGATCGTAACTTCCGCGGTCTTGGCAGACTGGATGCCGCCGCCCGCCCCTAATGTATAGCAGTCCTGTATCAGGCCGCCATCCATGGTCATGCTTGCGTCCCATGCGACATCTACCGCCCCTGCAGTCCTGACGCTCCTGGAACTGTCTACGCTTTCAGAATAATCCGTGTTATAGTTATTCTGAAGGATAGTCCCTGCTCCCATGGCATAGGAGCCTTTCACATAAACAAGGGGGCTGTCCCAGACCTGCCCGGTGTTGTTAAAATCCTTATCCAGCACCGCGCCTCCGTCAAGGATAATATCCTGCGTGGCAAGGCTGCCGCTGCTTATCCCGACCAGAACGTTTCCGGCGTCTCTGGCATAGCTTTTACCGGCAAACTCCTCTTCCCTGCGGATGGTCACCGGATTTTCTGCGTCTTCACTCTTTAAGGTAATGTTATCAGCAGTGACCTCAAGCGTCTTTGACACGCCGCAGTCCTTAAGGACTATAATCGTGTCGCCTGCCTGTGCGTTGGCAAAAGCCTCTTCCAGCTCTTCATACTGAATATCCCCGATCCTTGCCTCATAAATAGCCGTAATATCCTGCTCCTGTTCCGGCTTCCAGTTGGCATAAAGGTTCAGGCTCCTTTCCGGGGTGTACTCGCTCCCGGCCCATCCTATGGCTTTAAATGTATGCACGTTCCCGTTTTCGGTCACTTCTACCCAGCTTTCCAGATAATGCCCCTCATAGGATGCGTCTGGCAATATGATGCTTTCCCCCTTTGGCACGGAAATGCTTTCTGTCTCACAGATCCCTTCATAGGCCTCAAACGTGACCGTGTAACTGTCCTCTTCGGCCGCCCTGGCAGGCAGCGGGACGCTCCCAAGGATTCCCGTTGCGACCGTGGCTGCCGCCGCAAAGCATGTAAGAAGCTTCGTCATGATTTTCTTTCTTCCCATACGTCCTTCCTTTCTTCCATATTTCTATAAATATTAAACGTTCTGCCTGTGTCCCTCCCAGACCCGTTCCTGCCCCGGCTTCTGTTTCCGCGGCGTTCCCTCCTGCCAGGCGCGCCAAATGCACACTCATCTGCAGGATATCAATCTGGGCAGGCTGTGAAATTGTCAAGGTTCAACGAAAGGGAATTTTGGATGAATTGAAAATGAGATTTATTTACCCCTTCACTAATAGCAGGCGGGAAGGAGTGAAAAATAAACAGTTTATAGAAATTTTAGAAATTAGTTTGTATATAATATAATCAGCCAATTATAAAAACATTTACTCTATCTTTGTATAATTCTATAATAGATACATATATGACAAACAAGGAACATTTATCTTAAAGCAATTGGGAGATCATACGCATGAATGGAAAGCAAATTGAATCAGAAGTAATCAGATATTTGGGAGACACTAACTACAGATACGCTATTTTGATTGAAGGCGAATGGGGCTGTGGCAAAACTTACTTCGTCCTAAATGATTTACAGACCGCTATTAAGAAATATGAATCAGCTCATACAAAAAGGAATATTCGTTATATTTCCCTGTATGGTTGCAAATCAATAGAGGAAATTGAAGAAAACCTATACTGGAGCATTATTGACGAACAGTTTTATAAAAAATATGAGCAGATTATTCGTTCTGAAAACTATTTTGGAAAGGAAAAAGAAAAACGCCAAAAAGGCGGCAGAATCATAACAAATATGTCTAAAAAGATGGTAAGTTCCCTAATGCAGCGGTTTGAAATATCTTCTAAATCATATGAATTTATTTCAGATTTCCTTTCCCTGAATAAAAATATCTTTATATTTGATGATTTGGAAAGATGCAGCTGTCCTCCAAATGATATTTTGGGATATATCAATGGATTAGTTGAACATGAAGGGGCAAAGGTAATTCTCATTGCCAATGAACGGGAAATAGGAACTCTGGCGCAAGTAAAAAACAGAGAACTTCAATACCTTGTTTCCTCTAATGAAAAAATCAAGATTCCAAAAGAGGAATCCATACTTTCTTACCATAACACAAATAAAACTGAGATTACTCTGGATATTGCTGAACTGGAAAGGCGCCGAAAAAACCTTTTTTCAGATAATGAATACAATCAGCAGTACCTCCGAATACGCGAAAAACTGATTGGACAAACATTACGGTATGAAGCTGATCTGGTTTCAATTATCCATAAATTAATCAATCAATGTAATTCTGATGCTCAATTAAAGGATTACTTGAACAATAATGTAAAATACTTTATTGACGTTATGTCGGAAAGCAAGCATGATAATTTGAGGACTTTCCAGTTTTTCTTATCGAAAGTAGAGTATCTATATTCTCATTTTTCATCATTTGAAATTGACCGTAAATATAGAAACACTACCTTGTACTTTATTATTCAGAATTGCTTTATGATATGCGTTGAGCATAGAGGGAATATTCAAGGTCCTGAAGACGAAGTTCTTCGGATTTGTTTTCAGAATAAGCGGAGGCTGCCAACCATTATCAATTATGTAAAATACAGTATTTTTGATTCCGAATCCTTCTTAAATGATATCACTGCTTATATTAATGCAGAATTAGCCGCCCGTCTGCCAGCTGATGACCCTTATACGTTGTTGTATAACCAGTATTACTTGCAGACGCAGGATTGGGTTGAGGAAAAGATAACATTAATTTTGGATAAGTTACACCAAAATGAATATAAGAGCCACTTATACTCCAATATACTTATTTTATTTATCAGATTAGTAAAATATGGATTTCCTGAAGAAATACTATTACATGCAGAAGAATATATGATAGCCAACGTAAAAGGAGGAAACAGCAATATTTTAGATGACTGCATTGCATCAGAAAAAGCAGAAGAAATCAAAAAATGTAAGGAAAGCATTCATAGAATAAATTGCCAAATTCGTTCAGCCCGAGAGTCTTCAAGAACAGGGGACATACTCAGCGTTTTGAACAATAACGAATCATGGGCAAAGGAACTAATTAACTATTGGGATACAAACAGGCAGCAAATTCCCCATGAAATCCAAATATTAAGTTATACTAATGCCGACTGCTGGCTGCAAAAAATACTTGGGAGCAATGCAAAAAATATACACCATTTCAGAATGTTTATAAATAGATTATATCCTGATAATGTCATAAGGGGAAACGCAGATGATGATATGCTTATTATCCAATCCCTTATAAACAGACTGGAAAGCTATACAGATTCTGATAAAATAAAAAACATGCAATTAGGCTTGTTAAAAGAGCAATTATCCCAAATCCACCAATGCTATATAAAATATATGAAAGGTAATACTGAAAATGCAAGATTTTAAAATTAATACAGGGGAAGCCCTTTTCACTTTACTTAATATCGAACAGTTTAGTTTTGAAAGTTTAAATGGTTATCCAAAAGAGAAAAATCAGGAACTATTTCAACAAATAGTAAATTATATGCCTCTGACAGAAATTAAAAGCGGAACCTATTTTAGGTCAAGGAAAATCAATGAACACGACGGAGAAGATACGGGAATCATTAGAAAAAATGGCCTGCCAATAAGCGGGTATAATGCTAAATATTCTGGTGTAGCACCTATACAAGCGATAAGGGAAAATGGAAGGGTAAATCGGATTGGCGAACAGGTTCTCTATTTAGCAGAAAATATAGAAACTTCATGTAAAGAATTGAAAACAGATAAAACTGATTATATTTCAGTATCTGAATGTACTCTAGGCAATAAGATAAAAGTGATGGATTTTACCATTACAGTTTCAGATGGACTTGTTAATCAGTTTTCCAACGCAACATTACAATATTTTAAGCAAAATTATTCAGTCGATATCAGAGCATTTTATATTGGCATAAAAAAATACTTAACATCACCAAGCTATAAAGATCAAAACTATGTTATACCTTTAAATTTTTTAGATATTGCCAAAAAAAGAAATGACATTTCTGGCGTGAAATATAATTCTTTTTACACAGACAACTACAATATTGCTTTGTGGGATGAAAACAAAAATAGTAAGTGTACCAATGGAAAGGTAATAAAAGGACAATAACATAAAATCAGGAAAATTTTTCTATATAATTGCAAAAAGAAAAAAAATGTCAATACGCTTTTTACAGCCAGTAACACATTTATACAGAAATAGCAATATCCTAAAACTCCCCAGCACTTAAGGCTCTGCCTTAAAAACCCTTTCCCATCCCCATTACCGGGCTCTGCCCGGACCCGTCCTCGCCGGAAGCAGGAAAAGGAGCAGCAGCCCCTTTTCTACTGCATAAGGATAATCCGTGAACCTTATGTCAAGAGGCTTTCGCGGCATATCCTCACGCTTCGCGTTCCGGTATTCCACGGTCCTCCTGACAACGGTTCCGCTCCGTTGCCGGCATGGACGTTATCTCTTTTCATGGAGACGTTTCCGACATCATCTTTCTTATTTTTTCCAATACTTTTTCCCGCCTGTTCTGGATTGTTTTTCTGCTGCACCCGAATATTTCCGCTGTTTTCTTTACTGTCATATCCTCGAAATACAAAAGCCTTACCAGACGTTTCTCCTGTTCAGGCAGTTTTTTAAGGGCATTTTCCAGCCTGTCCCGGCATTCGTCCTTTAAAACCGTTTCCAGTGTCGTATCCTTAAGGTAATTTGATTTTTCAGGATAATATCCTTTTTCATGCAGTTTATTGATACTGCACACACCATGCTTCCTGTCGCATTCCCTCTGGTACCGCTCCCTCCGTTCTGAACGGTACCATTCCAGATAAATCTCCCTGCCCACTTCCACCAGCGTACCGCCACCCAGACGGATAAAATATTTTTCCCGTTCCCTTGGCTGCTTTCCCCTCATACAGCCGCCACCGCCTTTACCGCCTGCTTCCTGTCCGGGTATTGCTTCCGCAGTCTCCGGGCTGCCTGCGAAAGTATGGCTGATACTGCCGGGCTGGTGATCCCAAGCTCTTTTGCCGCTTCTCTCCGGGTCTTCTGCTGGAAAAAACAAAGCCTGGCTGCCATTCTCTGCCGCTCCGTCAGGCATTTTAGCAGCTCTTCCATGTTTTCCCTTTCCAGCAAATCTTCAACTGTTTTCGCACATACGTCTTCCATCGCTTCCCACTCTTCCGATATGGCGCTGTAGGAAACTGTCCTTTCCTGCTCTTTTGCCCTCTGGTTACGTTCCATCCTGTCCTCCCCTTCAAGGACAAGCCGGATATGCCATGGCTCCTTCGCAAAAAAATGTTCCGGTAAATAACTGCTTATCCCGCTGGATGCATACAGATAATCTCCGCATGTATGAACCGGGAATACGGTGGAATGACCGCCGGCATGGTATAATGCATAGCCATTCTGATAGGCTGCAATCCATGTGTCATTTTTCAGCTCCTTTTCTGCCACCAGCCTGCCTGTATTCCTTAGATTCCTTGCGGTGGGCATTTTTCTTCCATGTTCCGGTATTTCGGTAATCTCCTTCAATTCCTGCAATGTCAATTCTGGCCGCCTTTCCAACGGGCCGTGCCGGAATTATACTGGCTGCATTGCCTGCACCATCGCAGGACAGGCAGTAAAAAACAGCTTCCGGCTTACCCGTTTTTTTTAACGGGGCTGGAAACTTTTCCTTACTGCCTGTTATCTTGTGTATATTTTAACGGAACCAGCGGCCGCTTTCCTCACCGGTCAGGTAGAAATCCACTTATTTTCCCACCATATCCGTAGAATCCTTTCATCTGCCCCTCCGCAGGCTTTCCACCAGCGCCTCTATCGTCCGCAGCACGATTTCCCGCTCCGGTTCCCTTAAATGACTGATGCGGTGGAATATATCCCCATGCCGCTTTTTCCCCGAATCGGAAATAACGCCCAGAAGGCTGTCTGCGTCTGCATCCATTGCCTGTACCAGATTTATGAAAGTTCCTATGCCCATGGCCATTTGTCCTCCCTCAATCCGGCTTACCGTGTTGGCGCTGATCCCTGCTTTCTCCGCAAGCGCTTCCTGTGACAGGCGCAGTTCCATCCTCCGTTCCCGTATACGTTCCCCAAGGGCTGCCAGTTCTTGTGATTCTACACGTCTGCCCAACACGGTTTCCCCCTTTCCTTACAGATTTCCATTCCCCGGTCTCGGCAGCAAAGCCAGCCAGACCATACGCAGGCTGTCTTTTTCCAGAGATTATGTATTTGCATTGACATTGTGGCCGCTATCCGCTCCCATATAGGTCGTGGTTCACCTCCGCCCGGTAATAATTGCCTATGGTCAGTGCTGAATTATAAAGCGATGCCAGCAGGTACGCTTTGATATTCCCCACTTTGCCGGTATTCCCCTGCAGGCAGGCAAGCACATAGGCTATATGCGAATCGTCCAGCTTCAGGAACCGCTCCTTCACAACCGCCGCCGGCCTTTCCGCCCCCGCTATCCGCAAAATTGCATGGTCAGGCATCATCATCACATCCACCATCAGCTCCACCAGCTCGTCCAGTTCCTCCCTCTGGCAGCCCCTGGCACCAAAAAAACACTCATACGAGATATTTTTCCGTATGGCGGTACGGTAACGTTCCATCTGTCCTGTCACATCAGATGGATAAAGATTGATAGGATCAGTCTCACTGAAATCAGTTTTATTAAATTCAGTATTATTAGGTTGTGATTTTGGAAATTCTTGAATTACGGCTTTCACTACTCCTGAATTGTGATTTTCATCATTCTTGAATTGTGATTTTAATAATTCCTGATTTGTGGTTTCCACAGTTCTCCTGTCATAATTGCCGGCTGCCCTGCTTTCCGGCGTTCCTGTTGTTTCCCTTTCGTCAGGGTCTCCCCCTTTCTCCGGCAATGGCGGCTCTTCCCTTACCATGAAATTCTTTACATAGATCACGTTAGGCCTGCCCAGTCCCAGGCGCTTTTTCTCTATCAGCCCGATGCCCTTATCAGAATCCAGTTCCTTCATCAGCTTTACCGCTTTCTGCATTCCGCAGTTCATCAAGTCCGCTGTCTCCTCCACCGTAAAGACAATGTAAACCCTGTCCTCTTCATCGATCCACCTGTTTTTAATGCTGAGCCCCATGCGGTCCAGCATCAGCCCGTATAAGACTTTCGCTTCACAGGAAAGGCTCCTGAAGCACTCCGCTGTGAACAGCATTTTCGGGATACGGTAAAAGCTGTACTGCCCCGCTTCCATCCCATGGAAATAATCAAACTGGATCCTCTGCATCTTCCACGCCTCCATTCCACACAATCTTTTTATGGTTTTCTCCACATAAAAACAGAGGCAAAATTCATCCCTCTGCTCTTATGTGGAACAATATTCTGTTTTTCTGACGGAGCATACCGCTCTGCCAGTGCTATTCCCCCTGCTCAAATCTCCACCTCTTTAAGAGGCCATAGATCACTTCCTCTATCTGCTCCGCCGAATAACCAGCCGGAAAATATTCGTTCAGCTTCTTTCTCTGCAGCCTGACTGCCTGGGCTGCCGGTTTTTCATCAGAAAGGATGATCTCCATTCCGTTTTCGTCCAGTTTCCCTTCCCTGCCTGACTCCTTAAGCTTCCTTGCCTGTGCCAGATTAGGGAATACGCATAAACGCTGCATTGTCTGGCAAAGAAGCTCCTGCACTTCCGATTCCAGATAGGATAATTCCACCCCGGCGCCAAATGCAATGCGTTTTTCATCTACATAATTGAGCATAGGCTTTATAAGGAAAGTCAGGCGGATATACCGCTCAACCTGTTTATAGCTCTCCCCGCTTCCTTCTGCTGCCACCTCTGTGGATTTCTTCCCCAGATAATCAGGGACAACCTGTCCCTCTTTTTTAGGCCTGCCTTTTACCCTGTCTATCGCATCCAGCTTCATTTTATAGGCGTAAGCTTTTTCGCTGTACAAAAGCTCTTCCCTCTGGATGTTGGAATCCACCATCGTCACGGTGGCTTCTTCATCTGTCATGCTGCGGACAAAGCATGGGACCGCCTTAAGTCCCAGCAGTTCACAGGCCCTTTTCCGCCTGTGCCCCGATATGATCTCATACCCGCTTTCCTTCCCCGGACGGACGAGCAGGGGGCTGATGATCCCATGCTCCCTGACGCTCTCCACGGTCTCCTGCATTTTTTCATCATCCAGCACCCGGAATGGGTGGGAATCAAAGGAATGCAGCTGGTCAATGGCTATATCCTCTACCTTTTCCGATAACCTGCCTGTGTCCTCTTCCAGCCCAAACAAAGCGTTCACATCTGGCATTTTGATATTGGAAGCGCTGCTTTTTCTACCTGCCATGCGCCAGCACCTCCTTTGCCAGCATTTCATATGCTGCCGAGGCCCGGCCTTTCGGGTCATGTGCAAATATGCTCTTCCCCTCTGCGCTTGCTTCCGCCACACGCACCGACAAAGGGATATAATTCTCAAATACCGGTATCCTCTGCCCGTAGTTTCCGCGCACCATCTCCATGATCTCCCTTGCATAGTTTGTCCGGGCGTCCACCATGGTCAGCAGGATTCCCTCAAAATCCAGCGCCGGGTTAATGCGCTTCTTTATCCTCATGATCGTTGCGGTCAGCTGTTCCAACCCTTTTAAGGACAGATATTGTGCCTGCAGGGGTATGAGTACCGTATCCGCCGCCGCAAGCGCATTGATCGTCAGCATCCCGAGGGATGGCATGCAGTCTGTGATAATGTAATCAAAATATGGTGCCACCGCCTCTATGTACTCTTTCAGCATATACTCCCTGCTCATGGCGCTGATCAGCGACACTTCCACTGCTGCAAGGTCAATGTTTGCCGGAAGGAACCGCACCCCTTCCCCGTGGGTGAGGATTCCATCCTCCGCTTCTATTTCCTGCCCTTCCATGATGGAGGTAAGCACCGTGGCAAGCGTCTTGTCCAGCCTGTCCGGCTCCCTTTCCCCCATGCTTGCGGTAAGGCTGGCCTGTGGGTCGGAATCTATGAGCAAAACCCTGTTTCCCGCCCTTGCAAGACCAATCCCCAAATTTACCGTAGTGGTTGTCTTTGACACACCGCCCTTTTGGTTTGCGAGGGCAATGACCTTACATCTTCTTCCTGTTGTTTCCATATATCCGCTCTCCTTCCTATCTCACACGGACGTTCAGCCCTTCCATGGGGATATCTTCATATCCCATGAGATAATAATCCTCCCCGTCATGCTCTACTTTTGTCTGCACCCAGCAGGGCGCTTCTTGGGAATCTTCCTGCAATAAAGCTTCAATCAGGCTTCCGCTGCGGTAACAGTATCCTTTCTCCGTCCTGTATTCCCCGTTTTCATCCCTGTGCAGGGTACTGGTCTCCTGAACCGGGCGGAACAGGTATTCTATGCTGCCGCCTACGTCTGCCAGCTTTTCCATAATTCTCCTCATTTCCCTTAACTGGAACATCTGATTGCTGTCCTTATGGTCCGCATGCAGCCCCCTCAGGTCTGCATGTTCATCATAAGTGGTGACATATAAAATATCATCAATCCGGCATTTCAGCCCTTTCATCTGCACTAACGCCATACTTAACTCTGCCATACTGCCCTCCTTCTGCACTTTACGGTTTTAAATCCCAAACTCTGATAAATCTATCGGGAAACAGTATTCCGGATAGCGTACTTTAATCGCCTCCCAGAAATATACTGCGTATTCACAGCAGAACAGGTCTTCCACTGTATACCGCCGGCACTCTTTTACCTTTTCTTCCCCTTCAAGGGCATACACGCTGGGCGCACCGTTGCAGAAAAGATTGAACGCCATGCGTACCACCCTTGCGCTGCCGCTGGTGATCCAGTCTTCCCTAAGACATTCTGTCTTTATGAAATCTTCCTCAAAGTCATAAATACGTTCCACATTCCGTCTGGTATCCCCGTTAATCCCAATGCAGTAAGCCAGCGCCTTATGGTATGCATCCCCGGACTTACAGTTCTGCAGGAAGTTCCGATAAAACATTTCATGCTCCTGGTCCTTAAAACTAATTGTACGTTTATTTCCTTTCATCATACCCATCGTCATACCGCCTTCCCCTGATATTCTGCATCTTCCGCCACCATCCCTGCCCCTTTGGGGTCAGACCATATCCTGCCGGTCTTTTCCACGATAAGCCTGCCGCCATCACAAGTTACTGATATCCTATCACCCGTGGAAAAACCCAAGTCCCGTAGCCATTTCCCCTGCAGCATGATCAATGGGTTATTCGTTCCTATGCTGGTTCCCCTTGCCCTATAAACTGTCATCTCTCTTTGTTTCATATGCTCTCCTCCTTTTAATCTGAGATAATTTCTACAATCCCATTGTCTTCAAGAATTTCCTGAATTTTGTTTATGCCGTCTTCCAGACTGCCGGAAGCATGGACTGTATCCATAATTTCCCCTGCTATGAATTCCATGCTTTCCCTGGTAATCCGATTGCCCATATGCACCCTCCCTGTGATAATAAAAAACAGGGCTAAACCAGCTTTCCCCTCTCTGGGGTTCTGAATTTAGTCCTGCCTGAATAATTCCAATATTTTTTTGCACCAAAATACAGTTTCCACCTCCCTGCCCATATGACATAAATCCCCGCCGGAACCCTGGTGCTCCATATGCTTTTGTGAGATATCTGACCGAAAAAACAGCGCTGCCTTCCATCAATATCATGCTTCGTTGCAGTTTTGAGAAAGGACTAAATCAACTCAAACCAGCGTATTTACTGGGTTTGTCTAACTTTAGTCTTATTATAACGTGGTCATCACTGATACGTAATCCCGTCTGAATCAAAATTGCATACATAGGATAATATCTTTTCATTCTCTGACGCATTTGTATTCTGTCAAGAAATTCTTTTTCTTCTTCAAAGGTAAGGGCATATTTCTTTTCTATATCTTCTACATATTCTTTCGTACAGCCATCGGCAGGATTTTTAGCAATCACATTATCGTCACACGCCAATTGTAATGCAGGATGGATTATTTTATGGATTATTTTAATGGTTCCTATACTCAGGCCCTGCTCTAAAAGGGAATTGTAAAATAGCAACACATCCGATTTCCTTATATCTATCACTTTAGCTTTTCCAATAGAGCTTTCTCTTAAAACATGTTCAAAATAATACCTGTAGTTCTCTTTTGTTGAACTGGCAAGATTTACTTTTGTCTTTAGATACCTCTCAATCTGTTCATTCAATGAATATGTTTTCCTGGATATCCCCATAGCAATCTCTTTATTAATTTCTTCCTCCATTTCCCGTAGTTCAGAAAGATTACGGGCATAAATGCATCCGGGTTGCCTATCATTGCCTACCCAACGATACATATATGTATTATCTTTTCTCTGCGACTCTCCTTTCTTTAACACCTTGCCGTTTTTATCTTTTCTTCTATTAGCCATAAAACTGCTCCTTTCAAACTAAAAGAGCCTTAATATGATGTTTTCATTCTACCATATTAAAACCCTCGCTTCTATCATTTTTATATTGAATACTGCTTTTCTATATATGCATCAAACAACTTTCTTTTTATCAATCTTTTATTACCAACCCATAATACAAAGGGACAATTCTCATCATTAGAAATCTCTCTTATTCTATTTATTCCAATCCCTGAATAAGCTGCTGTTTCTTCAAGCGTCAAATTTGTTTTAATCCAAACCGGTACTTCTTTAATTTCGTTTTTCAATAAAACATAATCTCCTTTACAACAATCTATCTAAAAAAGGTACCGCCAAACTACCCAGCAGTACCCATAATCATATCAATATTCAGTTTTAATTCTATCTACACAATTAATATTATAAGGAACCTAACTCTGTAAAATGACGGGTCAAGTTCGCATCGACTTTGTTTATAGTTACGGTTACTTTGTATTTGTATTATCTTCTACGTGACTTACTATTGTTTGTGTTCCCTACTACACCACAAATATGTAAATCCTTCAAATTCCCCATAGGCTCTTTTACCCATACCCTCTGCATCATTCTTAAACTTACCCCAGGTATACAGCACTGTACAGTTCTTTCACTCCCCGTTCTGTCTAGGATTACATAGCCTTTTGGGGTGATGTCTTTGATGACAGACTCGTATGTAATGTCACAATTAACCGCTTTCCTGTCAATTGCATATTTAATCGTTTTTAAAATTTCATCTGCTATATTAGGCATTATAGTATCATGCTCCTTTTTAGTTATATTTTTGCGCATAAAAAAGAGCAGGAGATGTGTTGTGTCTCTTGCTCTTTTGTTAATAACGGGTCCCATCAAAAAAATGGCTTAAAATGGGCATTTATCAATATTTTTAAGTTCTCAAATACTTATTTTTCATTAATTCAGTCCATATGAAAAATTATATTTTTTCATCATCTGATATGTTAAATGCCTTTCTAAAAACAGGCTCAAATTCCTCCCATGTATCAAATCCACGCATCATAGTTGTAGATGTAGATATCTGTTGTACTAAATGTTTATACCCTGTTTTTTCTGTTAATCCTTGAAATAATTTATATTTTCTGTATCCGTTTTTATTTAATATAGGATTGAGTCTTTTTAATTCTTCGAGTATTCCTTCTGGTAATCTGTTATAAACAAGAAAATTTGTAAGTTGCCCAGCATATGGTGTTTTAAATCTACCCTTATAATCCCATCCACGAAGTCTAAACATTTGAATATAAAAATCATCTGGAAACGTCTTCACCCACGGTAAAAATTCTTCTGCAATATATTGAGAAAACAGTTCTTGCAATGCTCTTGCATCACGTTCAAATTGGTATCCTGTAGCTTCATCTATTAATGCAATAATTCCAACTTTTGCAAACGATCTCATAAGTATATCCGCTGTTATCGCTAATGGTTTTTGATTTTCTGTTAATATATCATCGTCTCTAGCTGATAAATATATATTACAAATACATGGTAAAATTTCTGCTTTGTATCCTGTAAAAATTCTTCCACTTCTTTCATATTCAACGGAAAAGTCTTCATCTTCAAATTCTTTCTTTATGTACGGTATTAAGTTATTGGCAGACAAAAATGCAGGAACATTTTTGGGCCTATATTCTTCAGAGGGTTTGCCTTTTCTTGGTCTGTCAAACGCATGAAAAATTGCAGTATTAGTTAAAATTCTAGTTCCGTCTTCTAATACTGCACAAGATAATTCTTTATTTCCAACCAATACTTTCCCAGAATAAGAAACTTTACAAATTTTACTCATCATCATACCCCCATTGATTCATTATATTATATAAGTTCATCACCATATTTCATATATGGCAATATATTATGTCTCTTATTATATATCAAGAATCAACAGAATACTACACTTTTATCATAACCGCACCCATATTCCAGAGTGCGGCATTTTCATGATTTCTTTACCAGTCCACTTGAAATTTCTTTCTTGAAATCGACTGTAAATCATTCATCAATTCAGTAGCAGAAGTGCTATCAGTAACGTTTGGCATCGTGATATGGAATTCCTGATGCACTACAGGCTGTACATTCTTGTTGTTAGTAACATTATTCACATTATTAGTCACATGTTTTACAAGCTCGTCCATCTGATTTTCATGTTTGAACAGTCCACTATTTGTAATAATATCAACATTGTTTCCTATCTTTTCCAGATATGCATCAAATTTCCGTGAATATTCCAGAATTTTATCATCCGGCTGGACAGGTATTAAAACTGTGCCGTCTGATGTAAGTATCTTTCCACCGCCAACAGTACCATCGGCATATGCTTTACCACGTCCTGAAATATGACCATGTTTAAGAAGTTGGGCTGACTGCTCATGATTAAAAACAATATCTCCCTTTTTAACATTAGTCATTTCAGCACCGTTATCGCCAACGGTGAAGAACCTTCCGTTTCTTACGATTATCTCAAAACCTTCCTCACCGACCAAAGCACTCTGTTCATTAGACTGTACTGCCCAATTGCCAGAAGCTAACGCAGTCCCTTCTACATGGGCTTTACCACTATATTGGGCATTATATTCAGCACTGTTTAAATCCATAGTGTTTAAGGCTGTTCCGGTATCAAATGCAGGAAAAGCGCCGGAAGTTTCAATAATTACCTTAATTGTACATTCAACTTCCTTACCGTCTATGTCGTCAAGTCCTTCAGAGATTCCGATTACATGGTCTTTGGCTTCTCCAATTACATCCTTAAATTCTTCAAACCTTCCAATGACACCATCGCCGCCAGACTCGCCTAATGTTTCTTCGGATGTTTCACCAAGATTTATAATAGAATCAATTAGGTTTCCACTGTCTTCACTTTGCCCACTGCCGGAGCTTTCACCTGTTCCACCTTCAGAATCGCCGCTTCCAATCGCTTCAGTTACATCATTTACAGCAGTTTTCATGGAACCAAACTCACCGATTACTGTGCCGTCACCTTCTGCACCTGGCTCGCCTATAACCTGTTTTGCTGTTTCACCCATTTCGGTAATTGCACCTGAAAGGGAATTACTTCCGCCACCTTCGCCCTTTGAACCTTTTCCTCCGGATTCACCAGCTCCGGATTTAGAACCGAAACCGCCATCTGAACTTTTATCATTAGAAGTGCTTTCACCTGTTCCACCGCCACTGATAGCAGAAGTAACTTCGTTAATAGAAGTCTTTAAGTTAGTAAACTGTGCAATAATTCCATCTTCTAAAGATATTTCATTTAATGCCTGAATTGCCGATGCGATACCGCCTACAGCACCTTCTTCCGCACCTTCCATACCTGCACCCAGAGCAGTTGATACAAGTAATATCTGGTCATACAACAACTGGAATGCAGTAGTAAGCTCATTAACTGCCGTTGTGTCCATGGTGGCTACAGTGGTATTCATGGAATCAACGCTTTCTTTTACCTCAAGAATTTTCTCTTTCAGCATGAGGAAATTTGTTATCTCATCATTTGTTGCTGTATTTACAGCATTTTGTTCTTCCTGAATTGCCGTAATCTTATCATTGATTGCGGAGATTACTTCCTCTATCTTTAACTTTAAGTCATCAAAAGCAGACTGTTCCTCGGTTACAATAGTTGTTACTTCGGATAATTTTGCTGTAAGATCAGATACGTTTGCTGTTACATCATTTGTTTTTGATGCCGTTTCAGAAAGAGAAGTGTTAACATTATTTATACCCGTTACTGTTTCAGAAATTTTTGCAGTAGCTCCGGATGCTGATGTTGCGAGCCCGCTCATACCTTCTGCAACAGTATTTAATTCGGAACCTTTGGCACTTAATTCATCAATTCCTGCGCCTGTTTCTTTTGTCTTATCAAGAAATGAACCAAGATTTTCTTTCGCCACACCAGTAGCATAAACCAATCCATCTGTGAAGTCGGAATTGCTGTTCATGTCGTTAATGACAGATATGTACCTTGACTTAAAATCTTCAAAAGCAGCATCAGAACCATTTAAGACATCTTCAACTGAATATCCAAGCTCGCCAAATACCTGCTGAATGTAGGAAAACGCTTTGGCAACCTCTTCCACTTCAGCAAGTTCTTCCCATCGGGATTTCTGTTGTTCCATCCCTTTAATCATGGTATTCCAGTAGTCTTCCTGCTGTTTAATGAGATTATCGTAATACTTTTCAGTATCTTTGATCATATTATCATAATAATCGTTGATACGGTCTATTTCTTCATCCAGTAAATCTATCTGCTCATTGATGGCATCCTTCTTATCTTCAAGAAGATCGATTTCCTTCTCAATAAGGGATATCTGCTTTTCTTTATTGGCAATGTCGATTTCAAGTTTGGCATCTTCAACATCCTGTTTCTTATCACGGATATTCTTTGTATCAGCAACATAATGCATTCCCTTTTCTTCACTGTATTGAAGAATAGTACGCTGATTCTGCATACGCTCTAATTCGTACTGGGCTTTTTGTAAATCCAGCTGTCTCTGACGTTCATTATTTGCATCACGCATGGCATCTATTTCATCATTGATACCGTCAATTACTTTTTCTTTTGCCTTTATTTGCTTGTCGATTGCCTTTATTTCTTCTTCAAAAGCTTTCTTTTTTGCTTCTAAAAGATCAATCTGTGCCTGTTTTTCTGCATCCAGCCTGTCAAGTGCTGCATCTTTTTCATCATTTAACGCATCAAGTGCTGCGTCTTTGGCATCATTAGCTGTGCTGATACGGCGGTTTAAAAGAGTGCTTATTCCGCTTAATGCTTTATTATGGAGATCCAGCATTCCGGATAAATATTCGGACTCATACTTTTTGAACTCGTCCAGATATTCTTTACGGTCACGGAAGTATTTAGTGTATAGCGACCGCAGGGCATTTAAATATTGTGCTTCTGAAATCTCGCCACGGTCTAACATATCTTTTAAGTTGCTGTATTCTTCCTCAAAAGCATCTACATATGCATCTCCGGCTTCTTTCCCCGCACTTCCAGCGGATTTCTTTGCTTTATTTCCATCGAGCTTCAATTGAGGCTTGATTTCGAGTTCTTTGCCTTCGCCATTTGCAATCGCTTCAAGTTCGCCTTTTATCCTGTCAACTTCTGCAAGTGCTTCTTCACGCAGTAACCTGTTCCCGTTATATGCACCGCTTTCAAGCCCGCTATATATATCCATCAGCTGAATAAGTAATTGGATAGATTGGTATGTTTTGTCAGTATCGCCAGCTAAAGCGATAAGGTTTGCGCAGTCAGCGGAAGTATCAATCGTAGCCGCCTGTTCCGCTATCTTTGCATTATACAATTGGAGAATCAAATCAGCTGTCAATCCTGAATACTGACCTTCTGCAATCAGAGCTTCGATTTCGTCATAGGTGGCATTACCCAGCATCAGGCTTGATTGTGCCAATGCTTCTTTTGCTTCATTAAGAGCCTGTGCATAGGAGATTACTTCTTCATAATTTTCCACGCCCATAGCTTCGAGCTGTGTAGCATAGTATTCTTTATTCTGCTCTGTTAATTGGGCAAGGAAATCACTGCTGTTAACCCATTCAGTAGCAAGGGCATTGGCGGCTTCCTGGCATTCCTCATAAGAAGAAGTCGTACTGCCAAGAACTTCTTGAAATCTATCCCATGAATCTAATCCACGTACTTCCACATCAAAACCTGATAAAGTATCGGCCTCAACAAAACCATTTTCCTGTTTTGTTGAAAGAGCTTCCGCCATTGATGATATCTGGCTTGACATAGAGGATAACTGTTTGGATTCATCTACTAATTTATTGATTTTTAATACGGCTTCATCCGCGGATATACCGAGGTTCTTAAAATAACCTGTAGAGTCAGCAGTATTAAAAGTATTAATGGTTAAGCGTCCTTGTTCCGCTAATTCAAGGAGGGAATTGCCTAATTCTTTTACAGAATCATTTTCTGAGGTGAAGGAGTCTGCCCAAGCTTGATCAAAGGACTTTACTTCTGTTGCATTTAATCCTTCAATATTACCTTTTGTCTCTTCTATCTGTCTCTTTAATTCCTCAAAGCCAATAGTATTATTAGGATCAAATGAAAGTGCAATCCGTTTATCATCATCTGAAAGTGAAACTAAATCATCACGGGAAATATTACTATACATTTCTTCTAACAGGTCATTGGTATTGTCATATGTACCATTCATTTTCTGTATACTTGTTACCATATCAGACGAAGATTGATACATTTCATTCCAATAATCAGCCATGGACTGCGCTTTTTCTAAATCACTTCCTGTCAGGAGTCCGCTGTCAATCGCTTCTTGAGCTGTCTGAAAGTTCTTTAAATATTCTCCCATGTTAATTGTAAGCTGTTCTTCAATGGATTGCTGTTCTTTTAAGATATCATTTCTCTTTTCTGTCAGCTTTGCTATATTGCTTTCTACCACAAACTTATCATGACCGGATAATCCATTATTTAGCTTGTCCTGCAAAGAAGTTAATTCTGCTTCGACTTCTTCTAATGAAGTCTTATCCGCTTCAAACCTCACAGAGAGATATTTATACCCTTCTTTATTGTAACGGTCATATTCCGACTGTTGTTTTGTAATCAAGCTGTCTTCGTCAAAGTAATCGGAAAGTTTTGTGCCTATTTGGTTCTGATATAACCGCTTTTGTTCTACTTCTAAAATTCTTTCCTGTAATGCTAATTCCTTTTCAAGCTGTGAAATTTTCTGTTTGTCAAAATCGGATTTATATTCAAGGTTATTTAATTCTTCTATTTGTGATTTCAGGTCAGAAATCTTGGCATTGATATCATCTACCTTTTCTTTTGATTCCACTACCGTTTCATTAAATTTATCAAATGCATTGGCAAATCCTGTTATAATTGCCTGTACCGCAATACTTCCTAAAAATGTTAGAGCTGTATTTAATAAAATTGTTTGAAGACGCAAATCTTCTGTAGCCTGACCTGTGGATTGAAGGTAATTTTTATAGCCGTTTAGGGATGCTGGAGCGTCTTTTGAACAAGTAGAAAGGTATTCTTTGAGAGATGCACTGTTCTGAACAACTGAATCATTAAATGCATCTATATCCACTTTTCCACCTTTCAATTTATTATTCCATTTTGCAATAGCTTCTCCGGCTTCCCCATAGTGTTTCTTCAAATCTTTGATTTTGCTTATATTAATACCAAAAATATTACCTTCGACATCAATCTTCCGGTTGCCTTATACCCCATTTGATAGACACATAGAACGAGTGGTATAATCTATCCAGAAAGTCAGGAGGAGAGATTATGG
>RAYQ01000027.1 GCA_003612395.1 Parablautia intestinalis | reverse complement strand
GACAGCAAATGTCTACATATCTAATTCTTATCAAAAAAGATTTTTACCCATAGACACAAAATTTTTTACAGCCTCTTGCCGGTTCCTAATTATATATAGAAACCGGCCGGACTTTATAGTAAAGTATCGTTTTAAAAATACAGACCAGACTTTTTAGCACAAAGGATATTTATCCGTAAGCTTTTGCACAATTGCCCTTGCCGCAGGGATCTTTTCCTCTCCGCCCTTGACAATCATTGCAATTGCCTCTGCAATCTGGTCCATATCCTCCGTATTCATTCCCCGGGAAGTAACTGCAGGTGTGCCAAGGCGAATTCCGCTGGTCACAAACGGAGACTTGGGATCGTTGGGGATTGTGTTTTTGTTTGCTGTAATATGCGCTTCATCTAACATCTTCTCAACTGCTTTTCCCGTAAGCTCATAGGTTGTGAGGTCCATAAGCATGAGATGATTGTCCGTGCCTCCGGAAACAATCTTAATCCCTCTGCTTATCAAGCCGCTGCAAAGCGCCTGCGCATTGTCAATAATGTTTTTTTGATAAACTTTAAACTCATCTGTGAGCGCTTCCTTAAAGCAGACAGCTTTTGCTGCAATTACATGCATCAAAGGCCCTCCCTGGGTTCCGGGGAAAATTGCCTTATTAAAATTAAATTTATCAGCTGCTTCCTGATTTGCAAGAATCAGGCCGCCTCTCGGCCCTCTTAAGGTCTTATGGGTTGTAGTGGTAACAACATCTGCATAAGGAATCGGGCTCGGATGAAGGCCTGCCGCCACAAGGCCTGCAATATGAGCCATATCCACCATAAGCACAGCGCCCACCGCATCTGCCGTTTCACGGAATTTCTTAAAGTCGATGGTTCTTGCATAAGCGGATGCCCCTGCAATAATCATTTTAGGCTTACACTCTGATGCGATTTCCATCAGTTTATCATAATCAATAAATCCATCATCATTCACGCCGTAAGGTACAATCTTAAAATATTTACCGGAAATGTTTACCGGACTTCCATGGGTAAGATGTCCGCCATGATCCAGATTCATTCCCATAATTGTATCTCCCGGATTGCAGACTGCAAACTGTACTGCCAGATTTGCCTGTGCGCCTGAGTGGGGCTGCACATTGGCGTAGTCGCATCCAAAAAGCTTCTTTGCTCTCTCAATGGCAAGATTTTCCACCACATCAACGCACTGACAGCCTCCGTAATAACGTTTTCCGGGGTAGCCCTCCGCATACTTGTTTGTGAGGGGACTTCCCATTGCCGCCATAACCGCTTTGCTTACCCAGTTCTCGGATGCGATCAGCTCAATATGGCTGTTTTGCCTCTCCTGCTCGTCCACAATGGCCTGTGCGATCTCTTCATCAACTTTTTTTACTTCGTCAAGTGAATACATACTTTTCCTCCTTGCATAATAATTTGCTTTATTAACGTCCGCCCAAACAAACAGGCGGCATATTTTTGAAACATAAGGATGTCCGTCCAAGCTCTGCATCCGTTATTTTATGAAAACAAATCCTGACCATTATAGCATAGTCTTTAAAGAAATCAAACCTTTCCTGTCTTTTTTGCGGTCAATCCTTATCCGTTTCTGAAAAATATCCTAATTAATCCTTAAGAATTACAAAATCCTGTAAAATTTCTTTACTCTTACACAAAATGCTGTTAAAATGAGTAAAGATTTTTGAGGGGCTGAAAATTATGTATTATATTATCGTAAACCCGGCCTCCAAATCCGGCCGGGGCGCTAAAATCTGGTCTGAACTTCAGCCGGTTTTAGACAAAAAAGAAATTGCATACAAGGTTTTCTTTTCAAAGGGAGTTGAACACATCACTAAGCTGGTGCGCGATTTGTCAACTTCCTTATTAAAAGCAGAATCTGATTTTATATTAAAACTTATCGTCCTTGGCGGAGACGGAACCTTAAACGAAACCCTTCAGGGAATATCTGATTTTAACCGTGTGCAAATCGGTTACATTCCCACCGGTTCTAGTAACGACATGGCAAGGGATTTAGGCCTTCCCCGAAACCCTTGTGAAATCCTTGAAAATATTTTATCCTGCACGGAACCGGTTTTAATGGATCTGGGGTGCCTTACATATGACCAGACGGCCGGGCGGTCAGGCGGTCAGACAGACGGACAGCCTGCTTTAAAGCGTTATTTTTCTGTCAGTACCGGTATTGGGTTTGACGCTGCTGTGTGTCAGGAAGCCCTTGTTTCAAGATTTAAAAATATATTAAATAAATTAGGGTTTGGAAAGCTTACTTATCTTTCTATCGCACTCAAGCAGCTTTTACTCGCCAGAAAGGTTGCATGCACCATCACTTTGGATGATGAGCGGCAGATTAACCTCCCCAAATTTCTGTTCATTGCCAGCATGATTCATCAATATGAGGGAGGCGGTTTTAAATTCTGTCCGGGAGCTGATTTTCGGGATGGATTAATTGATATCTGTGCCGTGGGAAATATTCCCAAATGGCTGATCCTTATAGCGCTTCCCACTGCTTTTTCCGGAGAACACTATCGTTTTGAAGGAATTGACCGCTATAGCGCATCCAAAATCCATTTAGAAACTTCCGTTCCTTTATGGGTACATACAGACGGTGAGGTCACTATGAAAAGCAGTTCCATTACCATAACATGTGAGCAAAAAAAATTACATTTTTTGATATAATATTTTTAGATTCAAAAATATAGTTATAAAAAGTCAGTTATACGTTAAATATATAGTTAGAAATCAGAAGGAGATTTTATTATGAAAAAATATTATGAAAGGTACAAACACGCCATACCGCTTTTGATCTATGCGGTTATCTACTGCACATGGTTTGCCTATCTTGAAAAAAAGGTAGTACATCCCGAAACTATTATTCATATGAAGGTCGATGATGTCATACCCTTTTGTGAGATATTTGTAATACCTTATTTTTTATGGTTTGCCTATGTATCTGCGGCCGTGGCCTACTGCTTCTTTAAAAACAAACAGGAATATTTCAAAACATGTGTATTTCTTTTTACCGGAATGACCCTTTTTTTGATTATTTCCACCCTATGGCCTAACGGGCATCACCTTCGTCCATATGTAATGCCAAGAAACAATATTTTTACGGCCCTTATATCCCATTTGTACAATGTAGACACACCCACAAATTTATGGCCCAGTATTCATGTTTATAATTCCATTGGCGCCCATCTGGCAGTTGTGCATACACCGTCTCTTGCCAGAAATAAGAAAATCCGCACAGGTTCCTTTATCCTGTGCACTTCCATTATTCTTTCAACAGTATTTATCAAACAGCATTCCATGTTTGATGTGCTGACTGCTTTCATGTTGTCCGGTACTATGTATGTAGTGGTATACCAGGCTGATATTGTTGGTGCCTGCCAGGCCCGGCGTCCAGGTATAAAGCGCCGCAGAACCGTATAAGGCCGTTACTGCTTTTGCGATTTTTATTCAAATTTCATATGTACGCCTGTACACAAAACCCCCATAAGCCATCAGGCTGTGGGGGTTTTTAAAGTGTACTTAATTAAAATTGAAAAATCGGCGGCATATTTTGTATCCCTCCACAGAAATTCTTCTGCCGCTTCTTCCGGGGAGATTTGTGCAGCTCCCTAAAAGGCCATATCTTAACTTTCCATACAAAAGCCAGTCTTTTTTCTTTATATAATTCCACAGCTCTTTTTTCTTGTCCAGGTTTTCCTTTGTACCTGAACGTATTAATAATATGGAAGAAACCGTAGTTATGATATCCAGATAACTTGCCATATAGTGATACATCTTTTTGCAAGCTGTAATCCTGCTCTTATTTTCTACCATATAATCAACCATCAGCTTGTTCACCTGAATCTGCTGGTCAATCCTCCCAATCATTACCTCCTCATTTACCGACTGATCTGTGCGGCCAATAAAATACCGATAAAAATTCACATCCAGATAGTACATATTTCTCACATAAGGAAGTGGCTCAAACACATATAGATTGTCTACATAAAAGGTATGCTCAGGCAGTTTAAGTCCACACTCTCTAAGCAGCTTCGTCCTGAAAATTACAGAATGCATCAGAATATACTGGCCCTTATGAAAATGTTTAACATCTTCCCAGGTAAACATCTCCCCCACCGGCAGCGCATGCTTATAGCGCATTACCTTATGCCTGTTTTCTCCCACCTTTTCATATACAAAATTACTCACAAGCATGTCCAGCGTCTTTTCTCCGCCCGCAAGATTTTTCAAAACTTCTAAAATCTGTACATAAGCTTCCTCTTTTACCCAGTCGTCACTGTCCACCACTTTAAAAAATAAGCCCTGTGCATTTTCAATTCCTGCATTAACTGCAGAGCCATGCCCGCCATTTTCTTTGTGGATCACCCGGACAACAGACGGATACTTTTCTGCATAATCGTCTGCTATTTGAGCGGTCTCGTCTGTAGAACCGTCATCTACAATGATAATTTCCACATCCTCACCGCCTTTTAGCAGTGACTCCACACATTTTCCCATATAGGCAGCTGAATTGTAACAGGGTACCGTAAATGATAAAAGCTTCATCTTTACCTCCATGCCGGAGCAATTTTTGCGGAATTATCCAAAGGAATACTCCTGGCCGCATGAGCCGAATATGAAATTTGACCCTGCGATTCCGGGTTCGTGGCTCCGGCACAAACCCGTAGTTGAACAATCAACATCAGTATGATTTTTCAACCTTTATACCTCTGGCATACAACAGGCAAAGCCTGTTGTCATATACAATAGGCAAAGCCTGTTGCCATATACAATAGGCAGAACCTGAATAAATGAACTGTTTCCAAAAATCTTCATCTTTTATCATACCCAATTTACAGGAAAAATCAACTTAAGAAATTCTAAAGATAGATCCGGCAGCTCATCCGAAGTCCAAACTGCTGCGATATGCACGATAAGCGGAAGGGATCGGATACCTATCCCTTATCTCACCGGGTTCTGCAAAAATCATGCCGGCCTTATGCTTTTTCTCAGCCAGTTCATCCACTCTGACCGCATAACCAATCATATGCCATTCCTTGTGGGTAAAGATATGCCGGCTTGCCGGCAGCTGCTCGATTTTAATAACAGACAGACCTTCTTCTTTTAAATAACTGATAACCTGACTGTCCGAAAGATGGCCTTCCAGACAGGGAAACTCATACATTCCTGCAAGTAGTCCCCTCTCCGGACGCTTTACAAGTGCAGCCCGTGTTTCATCTTTAATAATAAGTACCGTCTTTTCCTCCACCACCCTTGGCTTTTTAGGTGTTTTAAAGGGCAACTCCATCTCCCGCCCCTGTGCGTGGGCCTTACAAATATTCTCCCAGGGACACCGGGCACAATAAGGCATACCAACCGGAATGCAGACCACCGCTCCTAATTCCATAAGAGCCTGATTGAAATCCCCCGGCCGCTCCTTTGGCATATTGTCCGATAATTCTTTTTCCACCTGGCCGCGGACAGACAGCTGTGAAATATCTCTGCCGTCTCCTTTAAGTCTTGCCAGTACACGCAGCACATTGCCGTCTACTGCCGGCACTCTTTGTCCATAGGCAATTGAGCTGACCGCTCCGGCCGTATAGCTGCCTATGCCCGGAAGCTTCATCAGCTCATGATACTCTGCCGGCATTTTGCCGCCATAATTCTCCATAATCATACATGCCGCTTTTTTTAGGTTTCTGACTCTATTATAATAGCCAAGACCTTCCCAGAGCTTTAAAAGTTCCTCTTCCCCTGCGCCGGCTAAATGTGCAATATCAGGCAGTGCCTCCATAAACCTGTCATAATAAGGCTTAACAGCTTCAACTCTTGTCTGCTGGAGCATGATTTCCGATATCCATACATGGTACGGGGTTGCATCCTCCCGCCAGGGTAACAGACGTTTTCCCCTGTCATACCAATCCAGTAAAGGATCTGATGCTATTTCTACCTCTGACAAGAGTACCGGTACGGGATTTTGAATCTCCATAGACTCCGGAGTAACCTTACAGTCATATGCAAGCACCTTAACACCAGCCTGCCTTGCTTCTATAAGAACATCTGCAAATTCCGGCTGTGTCATCCGGTTCGGAGTGAAATATTTTACATTTTCCATCTGAATCACCAGAATGATATAAGTCTCGTATCCTTCCTGTATGGCTTCCATAAGCTCCCTTACATGCTTAACCGCCCGTTCGGAGGGCGCATCCGGAAACAGTACCACATCCTCCTGTTCCAGCGTAACACCCTTCACCTCAACAAACACCTTACTTTCCGGTGTTTCCACATAAAAGTCAAAACGGGAATTTCGATATTTTGTCTCCGGCTTTACCACTACGGCATCTGAAAACAAACCGCCGCTCTTTAACCATTCCTCCACCGCTTTATTCGGCGCCTGAGAGTCCATATTAATCATCCTGTTTCCTTTTTTAACGGCCACCAAATCATACCCTGTGCTTCTGTTCGGATTAGCACTTTTATTTAAGTAAACCGTTGCATCCTTTACCAGCAGTTCTTTACAGCGTCCGGTATTTTTTACATGCACTTTTTCACTTTTGCCGCCCATATTTACATATGCAATAAATCTGTTGGGACGGCTTTCAAAACGGCCTTCCCTTATATCACCGTATCTCATTGTTTCCTCATAATTCCAACCCGGCAGCCACAGTTTTCTTTATCTGCCGGGCCTTTGCAGGTTAATTCTATTTACAGGTTAAGTCATTAAATGAAATAACAGCTTCTCAGTTGTCACTCTTGGCCGCCAGTTATTTCTTGCCTGTTCAAATTCCGGATACTGTGTATACCACTGCCAGGTAATGTCAAAACCGCCATCTTCTTTTTGCAGATTATGAAGCACCGCTTTCTCCGCATCCATTAAAGACCTGATTTCAGGTGTAATAAATTCCAGATAAATACCCGAAAAAATATCGGATGGCGCTGTCACATACTCTACACCGTATTTATCTATATCTTTGGAAACTATATCTCCCATTTTGTCTCTGATTAATGTTTCCAGATGTTTAAGGTCTATAATGCCAAAAACATTGTTTTGGGTTAATAATTCATAAGCCAGCAGATAGCATTTCAGCTCATCTCCGTTAATATCTTCATTCTCCTGCAAATGCTCCATGCCTTCCTTTATGATATCTTTATACACAGACACCCCATCCCCATAGCAGACCATAAATGCTGCCAGAGACATTGTCGGATTAAATCCGCTAATTCCATCGCCTTCATTCTTCTCCCACCAAATGGCATGAGGATAGTCCTTATTGCTGTATATTGCGAACAGCCAGCGCTTTTTGTCTTCGTCAAAAGAATCATGGGACTTAAGATATTTTACAATTTCCTTTACCATCTGCGAGCCCTTCTCCAGAGCTTTCGTCCGATAAAGCGTAATAATAGCATCATTT
Source organism: Parablautia intestinalis (assembly GCA_003612395.1). Taxonomy (GTDB): domain Bacteria; phylum Bacillota; class Clostridia; order Lachnospirales; family Lachnospiraceae; genus Suilimivivens; species Suilimivivens intestinalis. Next base: position 32,747 of record RAYQ01000027.1, on the reverse strand, counting down.
GTCGCAATCGGACTTGAAGCAGGATTGACAAAATCCGGTTCCAGTCCGTTTCCAAACCCTCCGTCTTTGTTTTGGTATTTTGATAATTCTGCAATTACCGTCCGGTTTGACTGATTTTCAAAATAATACCTATAGACAGCCAAATCTACGGGACGTGCATTTTGTAAAATAAACTGTTTTGCCGAATCAATATTCATATTAACAGCCATACTCCCTTCCCGGCCTGCGAATTCTCAGCAACAAACGTTACCGCCCTTCACAAGCAGCTTATAGCTATAAAAATTATGGATCTCGTTTATTAACCTGTCTGTTGTTTTGCTGTTTATAGGGCACCCTCGCTGCCAGCACCACCTCCGAGGCCGGTGTCGTATGTACCGCCTGGTCATCAAAAAAGATATGTGCACCAAAGGCCTTTAAAACATTCCGCTTCGTTACGCCGCCTAAGAAAAATGCTTCGTCAATCCTGACATTCCATGCGCGCAGCGTCCTTATCACACGTTCATGGGCAGGTGCGCTCCGTGCTGTGACAAGGGCAGTCCGTATAGGAGCCTGCTCCGGCGGAAATTCGCTTTGGATATCGGAGATGGTCTTTAGAAATTTTGCAAAAGGTCCCTGTTTCAATGGGTTTTCTGCCTGCAGCCTTTCATTTTCCTCAAAGGCCTCCAGTCCCTTTTCCCTGAAAATCTGTTCTGATTCATCGGAAAAAAGTACCGCATCCCCGTCAAATGCTATCCGTATCTGGGTGATTTCCTCCCTGTCCTGATAACTCCTAATCTCATCACAGCAGATAATTCCTGCAGCAATTCCGCAGTCAATCGCTGCCTGTACGTCTCCTTCGTCCGCTGACAGGTATAAGTCCGTATGAAAGGCTTCAAGATAAGGGGCAAGCGATGCTCCACTGGCCAGTACTGCCCGGGAGATGTCCAATCCATAATGTGCTATTGAATTAAAAACCCGCAGGGAAGTATCCGGACTGTTGTGGGACATTATTATGACCTCCACCCTTCCCTCCTGCCCGGGTATCTTGTTGATATTAAGCAATGCCTCTATCAGCCGGAAACCATTTCCCGGCGCCAAAAAATCTTTTTCATGCTCCACCTGATATCTGCAGTAGGCTTCTACTCCCTGGGTATGGAAAATTTCATTTTCTGCTGTCAGATCAAACAAAGCCCGTGAAGATACCCCTATAACCAGCCTGTTTTCCAAGTTATATGCCATAATATGCTCCTTTCTCTCCCTCCCTACATCACACTCCAGAATATCCGGTACCTGCGGAATCTGTATCTAACCGGATAGAGAAGTTTTTCTCCCTGCCCGCCGCACGGACCGCTCTCTGCCCCGGAAACAAATTTCCTTAGGCGGACCTGTTCAGGAATAGGAAATGACAACTCAATTCAATTGGTTTTACAGGAACCATTATGGTCATAAACTGTTATTCGATACGAGCCTAAATCGGGCTTTGGGGTCACCTTAAACGTCTGCCCTCATATCTCTCATAGGTCAGAAGGCAGGTTCGCAACTCCTCATAACGTTCTTCCACATCTCCGTCCCCCACCTCTAAATCCGTAGCTATGGCCATGGTGGTAATCATCTCGTTTGTAATACGGTGATGCAACGCCGAAAGAATATTCAAACGCTCTCTGTAGGTTCCTGCATCTAAAAATTCCAGTACCAACGGGTCAATATTTAGTTCTTCTTCTATATTTTCATTTTCTTTGATTTCCTGTCTTTCATTCGTCTCTTCTTCTGTTTCCGGCGGCAAAACTGCTGTTTCCTGTGCTTTTTCTGCCTGATCCTTTACCACATCTTCCCGGATATCCCTTTCCGTGTCTGCGTGTACGGACATCCCAATCAGCTCCTTTTGCAGTTCAAAACGGTATTCCTGCACTGCATTCGGGTATTTGCTCCTGTCCAGCTTTTCCATGAACATGGAAAGAGGTCTTACGTATACCTCATAATCCCCGTAAAGCGCCTGGTAAACCACCATGTTTTCCCCGGTTTCACTGTCCTTTGCCAGAGTCACTATTCTGTAGAGATTTCCTTTGAAATGCCTGTAAAGCTGCCCAGGCGTTGGAATATTTGACATAGCTCCCTCCTTTTCTGCCGCACAAATATATGTGTCTTTTTTATTTTCTGATTTTGCGCAACTATATCAATTATAATCCCAGATTTACCTGTTGTCATGCTTCTTTTGTAATCAGTTATTCAAATTGGCAACAGTTCAGCCATGCCATTCATAAGTCACCAGAATATACATTATGCCTGATCGTATCATAATTGGCTGGTGACTTAATTTATGTGGGGCGTCCGCCCTATAGAAATGATGATATAAATTGTCCCAAATGATACTATGAGCGGCCCTCAGGCCATGAATAGTATCACTACTGCAAATGTCCGTCAAAGGCATATCCGCCCATTCAATATTCCCGGAAATAAACGCTGCAGTTTCTTATAGGAACTTCTATTTCCCGGCATTCTGCTGCAAGTGCACTTTTTTCCTCGTTATCAAGCGCTTCTATTTTTTTATGATGTATTGTTACTATGTAGCTTCTATCGCCGTCCACCTGTGTTATGCTGTTCATCATAACGCCGCTATTGCTGTAGCCCTTTTCCTCCAGCAGCGCCCTCAGCTGTCTCTCATACTCCTGTTCCAGAGCGCGGCAGCTTAATTCCTCTCTTTTGTTTAATCTTCTGTCAGGGCACAGTACCGTACCAAAAACACAAAAAACAATCATAGCGGTCAGCAATACCATAACAGCCATTGTCCCTGAAAATATTTCCGTACTTTTCAAAATGATCCCTCCCATCTTTCGTAATGTTTTCCTGAAATACCTCTTCTAACGCCTGAATAATATTCCTGTCGTAGCCTTGAAAGAGCTTATCTATAGTATAGGGGATCATATGTACAATAAAACGGACTCTATCCATATTTTTTCAAAGTCCCGTTATTTTTTAAGTTTTCTATGATTTTATCTGCTTAAGCATATACCTTGCATACTCTTTTGCCAGAAGATTATCTGCCTTCACATGAATACTTCTTTGGTAATCGTCCATAGCCCCTTTAATCAAAGCAGCATATTTCTCGGGAACATTGACCCGCCCCCATTCTCCGCCTTCCGTCTTTGACAGGATATAGCCGTCCCTTTTGTACGCCAAAACCCTGCATAAATTAAGAATCATATATACCGGATCACGGATTATTTCTTCTTCCGCATTTTCTATATCATGCCAGATGCTGTCCAGATAATATTCCCTGCTTACTTCAGAAAAAACATCCCTTATTCCCTTTCCATAAAGAACTTTCCCCCTGTGATAAATAATTGTAAAATGGGCTCCCAAATCCTTATCCGTTCCTTTCATTTTTTTAATATATTCTTCGGGATTTGTCTGATACCATTTTAAATGAGCGCAGGAAAAATGAAGCTCATAAGGAGTGGGGTACACGAACGGACAGCATACCTCCTCCCTGACTATGCTCAGCTCCAGCCCCTTTGCGGGCGCCTTTGCATTATGAGCAACAGTCATATCCATGTACCGCTTCTTTATTCCATCTGAAAGTGCATTTTTTATCACAACCACCAAATCAATGTCACTTTTTTTACCATTAAAACATCCCATGGCTGCAGAGCCATGAAGATAAATCCCTGTAAGATTATTCCCCAGGATGTTCCTGCTCTCCTGCACAAAGCTGTCTAACAGGTTTATATATTCGTTCATTACCGCACCTCCTATGCTGTCAGGCTGTCCCCCGCAGCGCTTTCAGTCAAATATTCCGCCGCAAACAGCGGGACACCAACTTTCCCGGCTTTTATTCTATCATTTTTTTCCTCCATTCCGAAGCGTTTTATACTTTTCTCAAAAATAAAAAACAAGACAATATTGGAAATTTACGTCTGGTAATAGCAAAAACATTATGGTAAGATCAAGAACATCATTTGAAATCAAAAAATGAGCAGAAAGGATTTTACCTGATGAACCATTGTGGAACCAGACAGTTAGAAACAAACAGACTGATTTTAAGAGAATTTGCAAAAGAAGATGCTGCCGCAATGTATAGAAACTGGGCGTCAGATGAAAGTGTCACCAGATATTTAACATGGCCCGCCCACGCAAGCCAGCAGGTAAGCCAGTCCGTAATTGAGGACTGGATAAATTCTTATACCGACAAAAGCTATTACCAGTGGGCTATCGTGCCTAAAGATAACCGGGACGAGCCAATCGGCAGTATCAGTGTGGTGCACATGGAAGAAAATGCATCTGTCGTGGAAGTCGGCTATTGTATTGGAAAAGCCTGGTGGCATAAAGGAATAACCCCGGAAGCGTTAGCGGCTGTTATGGATTATCTTTTTGACACGGTAGGTGCAGAGCGGATTGAAGCAAAACATGACCCGCGAAATCCCAATTCAGGTAAAGTTATGAAAAAATGCAGGATGAAATATGAGGGGACTTTACACAATTCCGACAGGAATAATCAGGGAATATGCGATGCATGCAGATATGCTCTGGAAAAATCCCAGCGCCGGCAAAGTCCGGCATCCGCTGTTCAACCGCTGTAAAAGGAGAATGAGAGCCATGGTACGTGAGGCAGTAAACGGAGACTTAAAGGAAATTCTGGAATTGTATTTATGCCTGCATGAGCAGTCCATCCCCCGGGAATCTGACCATTTGTATCATACCTGGAAACAGATTCTGGAAGATGAAAATCACCATCTCATTGTTAATGAGAAAGAGGGAAAAATTGTTTCCTCCTGCGTATGCGTTATTATTCCAAATTTAACAAGAAATGTCCGCCCCTATGCTTTTATAGAAAATGTAGTTACCCAAACGGCTTTCAGAGGTCTCGGGCTGGCATCGGAATGTCTGGAATATGCTCAAAAGATCGCAAAAGAAAACAATTGTTATAAAATGATGCTTCTCACAGGAAGTAAACAGGAAAAAACGCTTAAATTTTACAGAAAATCCGGGTATAACAGTAGTGATAAAACCGCCTTTATCCGGTGGCTTGACAAGTAGGAAGTGAATACCATAAATTCCTGAAAGCACCCAAAAAGGCGTGTGGTTTTTATCCGGATTTAAGCTGCCGCAAAACGGCAATTTAACAGGATCCGGTGGGTATACTTTTTATAAGAATGGAGGATTATGATGCTGCAAGCTCTGCAATATGTAAAAGAATATAAGGAAGAACTGATTTACCCTGCCATCTGCAAAGAAATGGATGCCCTCGGCATAGCAAAGGACATGCGTCCTGACCTTAAGGTGGTGATCAAGCCAAATCTCATTATGGCTAAAAGCCCTGATTATCCGGTCACAACGCATCCCCTGGTGATCAAGGCCGTTGCTCGCTGGCTGAGTGAGCATGGCGTTAAGGATATTACGCTTGCGGAAAGCTCAGGCGGCCTTTATAATGCCGAATACATGAAGAATATTTACCGCGTATGCGGCATGAAGGTTTTGGAACCCGTGGTAAAGCTGAACATGGATTTTTCTGCAAAAACGGTGAATTGTAAAGATGGATTTGCCAATCATTCTTTTCATATTATAACACCTGTTGTTAATGCTGATTATATCATTAATATCTGTAAATTAAAAACCCATTCCATGACTGGCTATTCAGGCGGAATCAAAAACCTTTTCGGAACCATACCGGGACTTGAAAAGCCCCAGCTTCATTACCGCTGGCCGGATATTGGAGATTTTTCCCGCATGCTGCTTGAACTGGCACAGACAGTAAATCCCCAGCTTACCATTATTGATGCAATTGATGCCATGGAGGGGAACGGTCCTACCGGAGGCACTTCCCACCCTTTACACCTGCTTTTAGCCGCAAGGGACTTTTACACCCAGGATTATTTTGCTGCGGGACTTATGGGACTTGACCCTGTGAATATAGAGATGATTCGGCAGGCTGTGAAAGCCGGCCTTGCTTCTCCTGATGAGATTACGATTATTGGCGACCCGGTACCTGAAGGGCTCACACCTTTTCAGGTACCGGATACAAAAAAACTGGATTTTTCCAGTTTTCTGCCCGGCTTTTTAAGAAAACCCTTTGCCAAAGCTGCCAACCGGCTGTTCAGATCTTATCCCCAGCTAAACAGGGATTTATGTGTGGGCTGCGGAAAATGTGCGGAAAGCTGTCCCTCACACGTAATTACAATAGAAGATAAAAAGGCGAAATTTAAGCGCAAAGGCTGTATCTCCTGTTTTTGCTGTCAGGAAATGTGCCCTATGAAAGCTATTTCCGTAAAGAAGGCCCTGTAATGCTTACTCTGATAGCTTCCCCCTGTACTTTTTATGCATTATCAGGCTTTGCGCCGATAGTTTTACAAGTTTATCAAACGCTGTCACGCTTCGCGAGCCAGCTTATTGAACAAACGCCGATACGCTTCGCGAATCGACTTATTGAACAAACGCCGATACGCTTCGCGAATCGGCTTATTGTAATAAAAAGCATTGGGTCTGCGCTCCTGCGCACGAATCCAATGCTTTTTATTAATAGTGCGGCAATGTCTGATATCATTCATCCATTACTTTATCCCGATTACCTCATAGCCTGCCTCCGTCACTGCCGCTTTCAAAGCATCGTCAGATACTTCTTTATCCAGCGTAACCTTCGCGCTTTTTTCCTCGAGGCTCATGGTAACCTGTTTTACCCCTGCTACTTCCTCCAGCGCTTTCTGAACTCTTCCGGTACAGTGTGCACACATCATTCCTTCAATAATCATCATTTTTTCCATTTTCCAATCCTCCTTGTTTTGCGAAGCAAAATCCGAGTCCTCCAGACGAGGAGAGGATTTTTCCTCCTTGTTTTGCGAAGCAAAATTATTTTCATCACTTTCCAATTTAAAGCTGCGCAGCCGCAGCGCATTTCCCACTACGAACAAACTGCTAAGGCTCATGGCGGCAGCGCCGAACATAGGATTTAACCTGATGCCAAATAAAGGATACCACACTCCTGCCGCAAGAGGAATCCCTATTGTATTGTAGAAAAAGGCCCAAAACAGATTTTCCTTTATATTTTTAATCACGGCTCTGCTTAAACGAATCGCTGTGATAGCATCTGTCAGTTTGCTTTTCATTAAGATTATGTCAGCGCTGTCTATTGCCACATCTGTTCCTGCCCCAATGGCAATACCTACATCTGCCGCCGCAAGGGCCGGAGCATCATTGATGCCATCGCCAATCATGGCAACCTTTTTCCCTTCCTTTTGTAATCTTCTGATTTCCTTTTCTTTATCCTCCGGCAGTACCTGTGCAATCACCTGATTAATCCCAAGCTTCTTTTGAACGGCTTCGGCAGTGCGTTTGTTATCTCCGGTCAGCATAACGACTTCTATCTTCATATCATGAAGCTGTCTGATAGCCTTCACGGAGGATTCTTTAATTGTATCCGCAACTCCTATAACTGCAGAAAGTTTTCCGTCCCTGGCAAATAAAAGACAGGTTTTTCCTTCCCCGGCCATCTCATCCATAGCATCCCTGGCTCCCGGCAGCAAAGCAATGCCGTTCTCTTCCATGAACACTTCATTTCCGGCCAGACACTTCTTACCACCACAGGTTCCCATGACCCCTTTTCCAAAAACAGCCTGAAAATCTTCCACATCCGGAATGGAGACACCCTTTATCTGCGCCTCCTCTACAATAGCTTCCGCAAGAGGATGCTCGCTGGGTTTTTCAATTGCAGCTGCTATCGATATAATTTCATCAACGTTCAATCCCCTTTCATATCCGAAAACATCCGTTACTCTTGGTTTCCCTTTGGTGATGGTTCCCGTTTTATCCAAAACCACCGTGTCGATATCTCTCGCTGACTGCAGGGCATCCCCCGATTTAATCAGAATGCCGCCTTTAGCACCCACGCCTGTTCCCACCATAATTGCCACCGGTGTGGCAAGGCCCAGCGCACAGGGACAGGAAATTACCAGCACCGCGATAGCGCTTGACATGGCTGCTTCAAAGCCGCCTCCCAAAATCATCCACACTACAAAAGTAAGCAGCGCAATTCCCATTACAACCGGAACAAAAACGCCCGCAATTTTATCTGCCAGCTTTGCAATAGGGGCCTTGGATGAAGATGCCTCCTCCACCAGACGGATAATCTGGGATAAAGTAGTGTCCTCCCCTACCTTCACAGCCCTGCATATGAGACGTCCTGCCTTATTCATCGTTGCCGAAACCACAGGATCCCCGGGCTGCTTTTCAACCGGAATGCTTTCTCCGGTGATTGCGGCCTCATTGATGCTTGATGTTCCTTCTACCACAACCCCGTCTGCTGGCACGAGGCTTCCGGGCTTTACAACAAACAAATCATCTCTCATAAGCTGATGGGTCGGGATCTCCTTTTCCTCCCCGTTTTCCATAATTAGAATAGCTGTTTTGGGCGATAAATCCATCAACTTCTCAATAGCCTCGCTGGTTTTTCCCTTAGAACGGGTCTCCAGATACTTTCCCACCGTAATCAGCGCCAGAATCATACCTGCTGACTCAAAATACAAATCCGAAGCATAACGGCTGACCAGCGCCGGATTCCCATGACCTAATCCATAGCCAATGCGGTATATGGCAAAAACGCCATATAAGAGCGCTGCTCCTGATCCAATGGCAATCAGGCTGTCCATATTGGGGCTTAAATGAAACAGGGTCTTAAATCCTGTCTGAAAATATTTCCGGTTTACATAAATAATAGGCAGTGTCAGTAAAAACTGGGTAAAAGCAAAAGTTAAAGCATTTTCATTTCCGTGAAACAGCTTCAAAAACAACTCCGGCACCGGCAGATGCAGCCACATAAAGAACATGTGATGCATGGACACAATCATAAGCAGCACCATAAAGACAATAGAAATTGTCAGTCTCACTTTCATTTCTTTATTTTCTTTTTTCCCTTTTAAGGCTTCTCTGCCCGAAATATTTCTGCCGTCAATATCCCTGCTTTCCCTATTTCTGCCTGTAATGCCTCCGCTTTCGCCAGGCTGTCCCTTGAAATCGCCTTCACCCCCGGCCTCTTTGCTGCCAGCTCTGGAAAGTCCCGTTCTTCCCGAACTTTCTTTTATCACAGGACATGCTCCGTATCCTGCCCCTTCCACCGCTTCTACAATTATTTCTTCATTACATACTGATTCGTCATAGACTACCTGCATACTGTTCGTGAGGAGATTTACCGTAACCTCTTCCATTCCCTGCAGCTTTCCAACACTCTTTTCCACATGGGCGGAACAGGCAGAACAGGTCATACCCGTCACCGAATATTTTTGTTTTTTCATAACACTTACTTCCTTACTTTTTCTAAAATATAAAACTAACATCGGGTTATAAAAAATCAGAACAAACAAAAAAATCATTCATCATTTTAATTTTTTGATCAGGAAAGCAACCTCCTCCATAATCTGTTCATTGCCATTTTTGATTTCCTCTATCACACAGCTTTCCAAATGCTCCTTTAGAATAATATACCCAAATCCCTGCAATGCACTCTCCACTGCGGCAACCTGTGTGAGAATATCACCGCAATAACGGTTTTCTTCTAACATCCTGCTAATACCGTTTAACTGTCCTATTATACGGTTCAAACGGTTTTGAAGTTGCTTTTCCTGTCCTTTGCTTCTTGGCGTATGCTTTGTACGGCAGCAATTACATGTGTTTTCTTTTATTATTTCTGTATTTTCTTTCAGATTTTCTTCCATACTAATCCTCCATGCTTTCAATACTGCTTAAATAGAAAGTTTAACACCTCATTTCCGGACACTTCTTAGTTTATGCCACCTTCTGTATACCCGGTGGGGGTATTTATTTATTTTTATAATATACCCCCATAGGGTATTTGTCAACAAAATTTTGTTTTCTATACATATCTGTCCAACAAACGTTGGCCCGCATGTTGCATCAGCAACAATATTCCCCGTGCGGGCGTATGCATAAAAAAAACCGTCGTCATTAAATATATGACAACAGTTTTTTATCACCAATACTTTTCGTCACACGTGCTATTATAATCAATCCGTCTTTACGTTTCCCCTATATCCAGCTCTTTTCCGTCAAGTACTGCCTGATACAGATAGTAATCCCTGTCATAGCATAGCTTCAGTGAAAAGAAAGGTGCATCTTTTCTGATGAGATCAAAAAAGATAAAATCTCCTTTCCACATATTAAGGCTCTCCATTTTATCCTTATCCACCCATTTAAGCGTCCCCTCATCACACCCCGCCAGCTCTCCCTGAAAACCGTCTGCGGTATAAAGGCACATATACTCGGAAGGGTATCCCTCAAAGCAAAAGGTAACTATTCCTCTGAACCGGTAGGCGGTAAGCGTAAGTCCTGTTTCCTCCTTCACTTCCCGAAGCAGACATTCCTCCGGACTTTCGTTTTCCTCAAACTTTCCACCCACCCCAATCCATTTACCCTTATTTACATCATTTTTTTTAGATACCCTGTGCAGCATCAGATACTGATTATCTTTCTCAATGTAGCACAGGGTCGTTAGTTTACTTTTCATCATCAGCCAAGCATTTCTCCCACAATTTTATTGACCAGGCCGCCGTCTGCCCTTCCCTTTACCTTCGGCATCAGTTCCTTCATTACCCTGCCTTTATCCTTCCCCGAAGGCTCTGTGAGCCCGAGGGCATGAAGGACTTCCTTTACTGCATCCCGAATAGCTTCTTCACTCATTTCCTCAGGGGCAAATTCCTGATAAACAGCCAGTCTCTTTTCACAGGCTTCTTTGATATCCGTTCTGTCCGCCGGGGCTAATTCCATAGTCTCTTTCGTCTGTTTCATTTCCTTTTTGACTACTTCAAACTCTTCTGCCTGTGTCAAGTCCGCCCGCTTGTCAATTGCTTTGTTTTTCAAGGCGGAAAGCAGCATGGAAAGCGCATCCTTTCTGTCCTTATCCCTGCTTTTCATGGCCTCCATCATCTGTGAACGCACATCTTCAATCATACTCATTCTTTTTTCCTCCATTTCTATTTCTTAGCTGCTATACCGGACAATCAGCATTTCCACACTGATGCTGTCGTTCATTTTCCCTGTCTTGACCGCCTCCTCCGCCTCCACGCACGCCTCCACGGCCTCCCGTATTCTGGCTGTTTCAAATCGGGATGCCTGTGTCACGTATTTGCCGGCAATAAAGCCCGGCAGCCCTACTTTTTCACCGATTACTTTATTTTGATATCCTTTTCCCCTAAGTTCCTTAACCTGCAAAAGCAGGTTAAACTGTCTGGCAATTAGAAACAAAATTCTCATGGGCGGCTCTTTTTGTGCCAAAAGCTCATAGTAAAGAGTCAATGCCTGCTTTTGCTTTTTATCGGCAATAGCGCTCACCATGTCAAAAATATGGTTTCCTATCCGTCTGGTGCAAATCTCGTCAATGTCCTTTTCCGAAATTATCTCCTTATCCAGACAGTAGCAAAAAAGCTTCTCGGTTTCCCTGCGGATATTTTCCATATCAGTACCTGTTTTTTCTAAAAGGAAGTCAAGAGCATGGCCTGATATTTTCTTGTTTTCCTTCTTTAGCATCCCGAGAATCCACTTCTTTAAGGTAGCCTCGTCCTGTATGTCAAATTCCACCGCGCAGCCTTTAGAGGATACTGTCTTATACAGCCGGTTTCTCTTATCTACCTGGGTTTCAACAAACACAAAGTACGATGTCTGTGCCGGTTCTGAAAGGTAAGAAGCAAGTTCTTCTCCTCCCCCCTTAAAAAAGCCGCTGTTTTCTATCACAATCAGCCTCCTCTGCGCAAAAAAAGGGAGCGTTTCAGCCTGGTCAATGACCTCCCCTATGGAGATATTCTTTCCCTCATAGTAATGATAATTCATGTTGTCATCGCCAATGATAGCGCTTTTTAGTTTGTCCCTGTACTGTTTCCTCAAATATGCCTCTTCACCATATAAAAGGTAAATCCGGCCAAACTCCCCTGTCTTTATATCATGAATCAAACGCTGCATTTTCTCCTGCTTCACCCCCGCAGGTAAAGTATATCATACAGCGCCGGATTATTCATCCAAAAACTTTGTAATTCTTACTTTTTGTCCATTTGTGGTAAAGGTTACTGCCCCGGCATCGCAGGTTATCAATACTTTCGTTCTGTGCTGTCCAAGCCTCTCAAGCAGTTCTTTGTGTGGATGTCCGTAGGGATTGTCTTTTCCGCAGGATATTACAGTATATACCGGCATAGTGTAGTCCAAAAAATTATCCTTTGTGGAATTTCCTGAGCCATGGTGGGCTGCCTTCAGTACCGTGAGGCCTCCCTTCTTTTCCCCTGTCCATACCGCAGTTTGCGGTACTTCCGCCGGCAAAGAGTCCGGAAGGTTATTTCCAGGCTTTTCCTTCTGCAGAAAACCTGTAAGTTCCCGTTCTCCTTCCCCTTCCACATCACCGGTCAGCATTGCAGTAAAATTCCCATAGGTCATCCTAAGTACAAGGGAATATTCATTGGCTTCCCCTGACTGATACCCGAATGGAGGGTGGAGACAGATAAACTTAAGCTTTCCGTCTGAAATTTCCTGCCCTCTGCTCATATAAGTGACCGTAATTTTAGCTGCTGCTGCCATCTGCTCCAGCTCTCTGTAGCTTTCATCCTTCTTACTTTGCGCAATATCCGGCAGCACCAGATATTTTATCCGAATTCCCTGCACTATTCCTTCCTCTATCAATTCCTTTATTCCATTGCAATGGTCCTCATCAGAATGGGTTACAACCACAGCCTCCAGGCAGGATACTCCTCGGAATTTGAGGAAAGGAATAATCCGATATGTTCCAACACTGTTTACGGAGGAGCTTCCTCCGTCTATCAGATAGCACCCTCCCCTTTCGTTTTCCACATAAATACAATCCCCCTGTCCCACATCCAAAAAAGTAAGCACAAGACCTGTCCCCGGATTTAGTATCAATATCACTACGGCAAAAGCCGCAATCCCCCATTTAACCCTAAGACACAGCTTCTTTCTATACCCTGTCAGAAACATCATTGCCAGCAAATAAAGTATAATCTGCCATTTCCCGGGCCTGCCGGCGGTTAAAAGCCGCCCCGGCAGATTGTCACAGAGCCTGCATGCTCCCTCATAAAATGCTAAAATGCACTTTATGATAAACGCAAAGGACCCTGCTCCAAAAGGAAACAAAACTCCTGACATAAGAGTCAACAGCCCTGCTCCCATCAGTATACTCATAAGCGGAATAATCAGAAGATTTAAAATCACAGAGTATACCGGGAACTGATAATAGAACCACAAATAAATGGGGAAAGTGATAACTGCAGCTGCCAGAGCTCCTGCAATACTCTTTGCTATCCGCCCCTTTATCTTTACTCCCTCTGTAAGGCAGGGCAAAATAAGGCCGATTCCCAGAACACAACCAAAGGAAAAAATAAAGCCGCTGTGGTACAGGTAAAGGGGTTCCCATAAAAGGATCAAAACTGCCGCCGCCCCTAAGGCCGTCAGCATATCATAAGTACGCTTCGCAAATATTGACGCCATTCGCAGACAAAACATCAAAACTGCCCTCACCGCCGATGGTGAAAAGCCTGTCATGGTACAATAAAGAATCATCAGCGCCATGGAAATTGCCGCAGATATATTCATGGATATGCCGCATTTTCTAAGAAGTCTGTAAAGCCCCATTCCAAGCAGTGATATATGCATGCCTGAAATTGCCAATATATGGGAAATCCCATTTCTCTGGTAGAGCGCTTTCAGTTCCTTATCTAACCCCTCCCTTTCTCCAAGAAGCATCGTCTGCATAACGGAAGCCTCTTTTTGCGGAAGGTTTTCCATAAGCACAGTGGAAAGAAAGCGCCTTAGCCTGTAGGTGCTTTCCATAAATCTGTCGTATTTAGTTGTCTTTGCCAGAACTTTCGCCTGATTCAGGCGGTAAGAAATTCCAGAAATCTGATAATAAGAATATGCGTCAAACTGACCGGGATTAGATGCTCTTTCAAAATATGCCGGTTTCCCTGAAAGCCGTACTATGCTGCCGGTTTCCGGCTCCCTTTCCTCTGCCCTTAAGTAACAAATCACTCTTTTGCCCGGCGGCCCGGTATCCGCCCCCTGTGTTACAATATCTTTATCAGAAGAAAGGAGCTCTAAATACAAAACCAGCGTATCTTTTGCTTTTTGGCGGGTTATCTCCTTTTTATAAACTCTCCCCGTTACAGTCACGGTTTCTTTCCCAAAGCTGCTGTAATCCGTATAGGGGGCAGGCTTTATGTGCACCAGCACAAACAAAATAATCGTAACCGCCAGACATAAAAAACCAAGCGGCCGTTTTCTCATAGAAATAATCATGCTCATTTCCTTACTCCACCAGCTCCAGGTTTCTCTCAAACACAGTGGAAAAGCTGGTATTTTCTTTGTAATTTACGGTGCTGTCTCCGTCTATGGACATCTGCACCTTATTGATATTTGGCAACTCTACCAGGGAGTTTGTTATGGAATAAATCGTCACATCAGAAGTCACATTGTACAGCTGGGTCAAAAAGGTATTATCCAAATCCACGTAGCAGATCCCATCCTTTACATTGACACTGATAATTTTGGTGGCCGGATTGATGGTGGGAAATGCCTTGTCCCCTTCAACCGGGCCTGCAATCAGTTGTTCCAACACCAGTCTTTCCATGGAAATATTGCTGCTGTAAACCACTGACCTGCTCACAGTGGTAAGCCCGTCTCCCGCCTCGTTTGCCAGGTATAATTTCAGTTTCACCTTCTCGTAAGTATTGATTTCATTGCCTGCATTGTCAATAAACAAATCTGCGCTCATAATGCCAATTACAGCTCCGGATGCATCCAGCAAAGGCTCCGTCCTTATCTGGAAGGAAACATACTGTATTCCTTCAATCTGCGTCAGTGTCCGTACAATTGCCGCTCGCACCAGCACCTCCGTAGTGACAGGGAGATATCTGTAGCTGTCATCAAAATTTAATGTGAGCTGATCCTCCGCAACAGAATAGTCCAGCAGTGTAATATTGTCGGACAGGGGCGCTTTGTACTCAAGCTTTTCGGAAACAGCATGAAGCTGATCCAAAAGCTCTGTAAGAAGCTCCCCTGTATCTGTGGTTTCCGTCACATATTCCTGGGGGTAAATGCCTGTCTCGTCATAATTGACATAATATACCACATATTTATTTCCCTGTTCCTTCTCCCTCTGACGGCCGCAGGCACAAATCATTACTATAAGAAAAATAAACAGGAACACAGCTTTTCCTTTTCTTTTCAAAATCATTTCCATACTCCCTGCCTGTTTTAAACCAAAACTCTTGTAAGCGGTATTTTAACCGTAAAGGTACTTCCTTTTCCCTCAACGCTTTCCAGCCTGATAGAACCCCTGTGGCGCAAAACAGCGCTTCTCGTAATGGCAAGCCCCAGTCCGGTGCCGCCGATTTCCCTGGAATGGGACTTATCCACCCGGTAAAACCTCTCGTAGATCTGCTCCTGGGATTCCTGTGGAATGCCAATCCCTGTATCAGCCACTTCTATGGTAAAGAACTGATGATCTGCGTCTAAGGTCACGTCCACCTTTCCCTGCTCCTTGTTATATTTAATAGCATTTTCGACCAGATTTGTCAGAATAAGCGACATCTTAACTTCATCAACCTCCGCTAATATTTCACGTTTGCTGATCAGCGTCACCTCAACATTTTTCTTTCTTGCAATTGGACGGATTCTCTTTAAAATGGTTTCCGCCAGAGTATTGATATTAACCACACTGATATTTAATTCCGCAGCAGGCTTATCCATCTTCACCAGGGCCAGCAGGTCGTTGATAATTTTATTTTCCCGCTCAACCTCCTCCGCAATATCCACCATAAATTCATGATAGAGCTCTGCCGGAACATCTTTCTGGGCCAGCAGGGAATCCGCCAAAACCTTCACGCTTGTTATGGGGGTTTTGAGCTCGTGAGATACATTTGCCACAAAATCCTGCCTGGAATCGTCAATCGTTTTCATCCTTACAAGAAGACTGTTAAAGGCGTTTACAATATGCTCCGTTTCCAGATAATCCGGCACGGAAATAGATTCGTTGGTGTAGCCTTCCTTCACTTCGCCGATGGCCTTGGATATTCTGTCAAAGGGACGTATCAGAATCTGGGCAAGAACAAGAGCTATGGCAAAAATGCAAAATACAATGATAATCTCGACAATCTGCGCCTTCCTGTTCAAAATTTCCATGGTCATGACAATACTGTCCGTGGAAACGCTTGTCAGCATTACGCCTCTTACTATCTCCGTTCCCTCCGGCATATCCTCCGTTGCATTCTGGGCTGAAACAGTCTCCACAATGGGAACGGTGATTTCGATAAATCCGTTTACCTCATCATAATTCACTGTGTTGGTACCCTTCATGCACCGGATTACTTCCTCCGAAATAATTACCTTTCCTTCGCTGATACCATAAGTATCTTTGACGACCTTTAAGTTTCCGTTGACGATAACAACACGCCCGTTGTACAGATTAGAAAGCTGCTCAAGCTCCGCACCAATCATTTCCGAGGAAGTGTCCTGCAGATAATTATATGTAATAAGATGATTTGCAATAATACGAAGCTGGGTCTGCACATCGGAGGTCCGCACATCTACCGCACGGCTCTCATAGTTTTCCAATATGCCTACCCGCATAAAGATACTGGGAATTACACCCATAAGAAACATAATAAGAAACAGGCGGACTTTAAGGCTCCGCCATATTTTCAGCTTTTTCAGATTCAATTTTACCCTGTAAGCCATGCCTGCACTGCCTTTCTAAAAATAAACTTTCTGTTTCCTGTTGGCAGCCGCCAGTTACGAAAAATAATACCCCACTCCCCACTTTGTGTGCACATACTTTGGCTCAGAGGGATTTTTTTCTATTTTTTCCCGCAGTCTTCTGATATGAACATCCACGGTCCGCACATCACCCGGATAATCATTTCCCCATACCAGCTTTAAAAGTTTCTCCCTGCCGTACACTTTATTAGCATTTCTCACAAGAAGCTCCAAAAGCTCAAATTCCTTAGCCGTTAAATTAATTTCCTTTCCTGCCACATAAACCCTCCTACCCTCGCAGTCAAGCTTCATATCACCGCTTTCAATCACCTTGGCCGCTTCCTTTGGCTTGGGAGAGGTACGCCTGATGATGGCTTTTAGTCTTGCCTTTACTTCCAGGATATTAAAGGGTTTGATAATATAATCGTCTGCACCATATTCCAGTCCCAGAATCTTATCCATATCCTCCCCTTTAGCCGTCAGCATGACAATGGGGACACCGGAAAACTCCCTTACCTGCTGACACACCTCAAAGCCTGTGAGCTTAGGGAGCATCACATCAAGAAGAATGATATCATAGGTTTTGTTTCTGATCATCTCCAGCGCTTCCTCTCCGTCATAAGCGCAGTCTACTTCCATTCCATCCTGCTCTAAACTAAAACGAATTCCTTTTACAATTAATTTCTCATCATCTACTACCAGCACTTTCTTTGCCATATGAAAACACGTCCTCTCCCTTACCTGCAGGCTCCTTAAGCCTCAGTCTCTATTTCTGCACTGTAACGGTCCAGACACCCGGACCGCCACAATTAAAATTCCTAAACCGTAATTTTATCCCTGATTTTTTGAAACAGTCCCTCCTTGATTCCTTCCACATTCATGATATCTTCAATCTGCCTGAAGGAACCGTTTTTTTCGCGGTAAGAAATAATGCCCATTGCCTTACTGCTTCCTATCCCCGGAAGCGTGCACAATAGTTCCTCTCCTGCCGTATTAATGTTGACAAGAGAATCTTCCTTCTCCCTGTCTGCCTCCACGGCGCTGCCAGTATTTTTACCCACGTCCTGCCACTTCGGCAGCTCACCTGCTGCTTTGACCTCCTCTTTGGTGGGCACGTACAGCTTCATACCATCTGAAAGGAAGTCTGCCTGATTTAAAAAATCTGCATCGGCATCCTCCAGAAATCCGCCCGCCCTGTCTATTGCCTGATAAACCCTGCTTTTTTCTTCTAATGTATAAACCCCCGGATGCACCACTGCACCGCAGATATGTACAACGCACTCCTTTGTTTCCTGCCCGTCATCTTTACCGGTTTTGTCTATTGCTGAAGCGTCTGCCTGCACGGTTTCACCTTCTGCTCCCTCTGACAAAGGAGAAGGAAACGCCAAACCCTCCGTATTTGCAGGCTCGGAAGTCAAAAGCAGTTCCTCCTGCCCCTTTCCCAAAAGGTCCCCGCACCCTGAAAAAATACCGGAGCTCAGGGCAAGAATCCCTGCTGCCGCTATTATCTTTATTTTTTCTTTCATCGTTATCTCCTTTCTGCGAAAACAGAAAGCCCCTTATAACGATACTATTTCATTGTAAATTAAATTTCCTTCATTGACAAGCCAGAAGTTCCCGTTTTATTTTGTATGAAAATCCGCATAGTTATCCGCAGACGATGTACCTTTGGAAAGCTCAGATAATCCAAAAGGAACCTTTAGAAAGCGCGGCAGCCTTGGAAGATTTGAGCTTTCCGGGCATGCATCTGTATTACTCCCACTTGAAAAGAATAATTCCCACAATTGCCACTCCCATACCAATCACTTTCTTCCACTGCAAAGGCTGTTTTTCCACTCCAAACAGTCCTAAAAGCTCTATCACATAGGCCACAAGCAGCTGGGCCACCACAATCAGCATTGCAGCCTTTGCCGGTCCTAAAAGTTCCATGCCCTTTATCACGGTGTAGGTGATAAAAGCGCCAATAGCCCCTCCAAGCAGCATATACTTAGGCTCCACCTTAAACAAAGCTCCAAAAGATGATCTGTCCGCAAAAAACCATGCCGCCAGACAGACCAAAAGCGCTGTAAACTGTACAAATGCATTGGCTACCCAGATGCTGGAAGACTTGGTTACCTGTGTATTAAACACTCCCTGAACACTCATAAGCGCACCGGAAATAAGCGCAATAAAAAATCCAATCATACGGATCCTCCTTAACAGTTTTTTGTTAAAACACTTTTGTTAATATGTTTCATCATACCCATATGATTGGAAATTTATTCATTTGTCCCGGTATACTATTCCCCGTGCATGCAGTCAACCCCCGCGGGAATAAACTAAGCTTACTGTTCGTCCAGCGCTTCCTGCGTATAGTATTCCTCGTCCAGATACTCCTCATCTTCCTCTTTTGGAATCTCTTCCTCTATATACTGTTCCTCATAAGGACTGCCTGTCACCTGGCTCATCACCTGCTCTGAGAGCTGCTTTAACATTTCATTTGCATCCGCTCCGTTCCACACCTTAGAAAATAACTGTTCGAGTCTGAGCCAGAAGCCGCTGGTCTCAATCATTTTAGGCATGGATATGGATCTCTCATACTCCTTTGCAAAACAGCCAAGAGTCTCATAATCGTAACTCATCTCTTTAGCTGCCGATACCTTACCGGCCCTTGCATACAAAATGTCATTGTACTGAGAGGTTAGGAAATATGCGAAATCATTTGCCTCCTCTTTATTTTCGGAATAGCCATTTACCACCACACAGTTTGTCATGGAAAGAGACCTTCCCTTTTTGCTTTCACTTACATCAGGCGCAAGGGCAACATCATATTCATATGCAAAAAGCCCTTCCTCCCTGGCCTGCTCTAATCTCGCAACCGCGTCTGTGGTTGCAATGGTGAAAACCATTTTCCCATCTATAAATTCATCCAGTATGGTATCATAGTCAATTTCACCGGTATCAATGGAAAAAAACTGGTTCAGGTCCTGGTAAACCCGCATACTTGCAATGGCATCCTGATTATAAATGTCAATCTGCGAGGTATCCCACCCGGCCTCCCCACCTATTTTGATAGAATTTCCCACAAAGAAATAATTATAAAAAATATCTGTCACATCCCACTTAAAGACACCCTCCACCTGCTCCGGCGCATCATAGTTATCCGCAAAGGTTTCTATCTCTTCTATGGTTGCAGGTAAAAGCTCCTGCATTTTTTCAGCAATCTGCTCCTTACTAAAGCCGTTTGCGGCCATTTCATCTTCGGCCCTTCCATCACCTGCGTCTTCACCGCTTCCTGCTTCGCTGCCTGTGCCGGTATTTTCTCCTGCCTGCGCGCTTCCATCTGCCGGAGCGGTTTCTTCTCCTTCCGCTCCCTGCCCTTGCGCACCTTCCTGATTTTCTGCCTCCGCCCGGGCTTTTTCCGTTTCCAAAAAGCTGACTGCCATATCCTTTAAATAAGTCTTGTTA
Organism: Parablautia intestinalis; assembly: GCA_003612395.1. Taxonomy (GTDB): domain Bacteria; phylum Bacillota; class Clostridia; order Lachnospirales; family Lachnospiraceae; genus Suilimivivens; species Suilimivivens intestinalis. Next base: position 12,572 of record RAYQ01000027.1, on the reverse strand, counting down.
TACAAAAGGGCGCTTGTCTCAAAATAAAAAGGATAGCCGATTATCTTATCCTTATAGGCCGCCGCGTTAAGACCGGTGCCCATATAGCTCTCCTCCATCAAAACCCCTTCGGGGGGGCTTACTTCGCTGGCAAGTCCCGCCAGATAAGCCTTTCCCAGCAAATCATGGCTCAAAACATATATATCAGCCCCGCCATCTTCCGCAAGGGAGGCGCTGTTAATTTTTTCAAGGTATTCAAGCCCCGATTCCAGCACCGGCACCACCCGCACGTCATGGCTCTCATTATAGGTTACGGCGGCGGCGCTTAAATAAGAAGTAAGCCCTTCATCCGCATACCACAGATAAAGCGTCTCCTTCCTCCCTGAAAAAACCGTATCCTCCTGTTTATCTGAAATCAGCCTTCCTGATTTGGCAATACCAAAGGTAATCACTGCTGCCGCCGCAAGTACCCCTGCCGCTATTAGTCTTCCTTTCAGATTCATTTTTACCCCATTTCTATTTCATCCAGACACGCCCGCAGGATTGCCGCCATGTCGTCCACATTTTCTTTCCGTATCACCAGGGGCGGTACAAAGCGAAGCACATTGGCACCTGCATTTACAATAATCAGCCCTTTTTCGAGAGCCTTGTGAATTACATCTCCCGCCGGAACCGTAAGAGCAAGCCCCTGCATCAGTCCGGATCCGCGCCTTTCTTTAACACAGGTATAATCACTTACAAGCCTATCCAGTGTTTCTTCCAGATAAGATCCCACCTCTTTTACATTATCTATTATATGGTTCTCTTCAAATAAATCAAGTACAATATTGATTGCAGCAGCCGCTAAAGGATTTCCGCCGTAGGTTGTGCCATGGTCTCCGCTTGTAAGGGAATTTTGCGCTACATGCTCCGTCAAAAGAAAAGCGCCCACCGGCACACCGCACCCAAGCGCCTTGGCCGTAACCATAATGTCCGGCTTTACGCTATATTTCTGCCATGCAAACATACAGCCTGTCCGTCCCATACCGCACTGAATCTCATCCAGAATAAGAAGTATATCTCTTTCCTCACAAAGAGCCTTCACCTTCTTTAAAAAGCTTTCATCAGCAGGATATATTCCGCCTTCTCCCTGCACTGTCTCAAACAAAACAGCACAGGTCTTATCCGTCACATTGGAAAGTACGCTCTCAAAATCATTCAGCTTAGCAAACCGGATATTCCCAATCATGGGCTCAAAGGCCTCCCGGTACTTTGGATTTCCTGTCACGGACAAAGCACCCATGGTCCTGCCGTGAAAGGAGTGCTCCATGGCGATAATCTCATGGTCCGTGCTGCCATCCTTTAAGTATGCGTATTTTCGCGCTGCCTTAATTGCGCCTTCCACTGCCTCCGCACCGCTGTTGGTAAAAAATACCCGGTCCATTCCGGAAACCTTCTTAAGTTTCTTTGCCGCCTCTATGGCCGGTACATTGTAATAGTAATTTGAAGTGTGTATCACCTTGTCAATCTGCACCTTCAGCGCGTCATTATACTTTTCGTTATGATAGCCCAACGCAAACACGGCAATCCCTGCGCAGAAATCCAGATACTTTTTTCCATCCAGATCATAAAGATATACACCTTCCCCTTTATCTAAAACAATCTGATAACGATTATAGGTATGTAAAAGTGCTTTCTCCGCATCCTCAATATATTCCTGCATATTCATTCCTGGTACCCCGTTTCCTTTCTGTCCGTTTCCTTATGAATTTCTAAGTTCTTTTGCCGCTGCGCGGCAACACAAATCTGGACGAAGAATGCCCGCCTTTTAAGGCGTTTTTTCAAGGCATTCTTCTTGCGTGAAAAAGGTTTGCTTGCAAACCTTAAAATTTCTTAGTTCGCGTCTTTTGCGGACTTAGAAATTTTCTTCACGCTGTCTTCATCCCGCAGTATCATTGTTCCCACACCTTCGTTTGTAAAGATTTCAAGCAGCAGACAGTGAAGGATCCTTCCATCCAGAATATGCACCCTGTTTACGCCGTTTTTAACAGCCGAAGTGCAGTTGCCAAGCTTTGGAAGCATACCGCCTCCAATAATACCGCTTTCAATAAGCGCTTCCGCATCGGAAGCCGTGATCCTTGGTATAAAAGAGCTCTTATCATTAACATCTCTGTAAAGTCCTTCTATATCTGTTAAAAATACCAGCTTATCTGCTCCCACAGCCTTTGCAACCGCACAGGCTGCATCATCCGCATTGATATTGTAGGTTTTAAACGCATCATCCAATCCTACGGGCGCTACAATCGGCAGAAAATCCTTTTCCAGAAGGTCATAAAGAATTTTGGGATTAACGTCCGTAATCTCCCCTACATAACCGATATCCTGTCCGTCTGAATATTTCTTTTCCACATGAATAAGGCCGCCGTCCTTACCGCTTACCCCCACTGCACTTACGCCCAGCTCCTGGACCATGGACACAAGCCTTTTGTTAACCTTGTTAAGAACCATCTCCGCAATTTCCATGGTTTCCTCGTCCGTAACCCGCAGGCCGTTTACAAACTTTGATTCCTTTCCTACCTTGTCAGACCATTTGCTGATCTCCTTACCGCCGCCGTGGACAATAATCGGCTTAAAGCCCACCAGCTTAAGCAGTGTCACGTCCTTAATGACATTCTTTTGCAGCTCCTCATTACTCATGGCCGATCCGCCGTATTTTACTACAATAATTTTCCGGTTAAATTTCTGTATATAAGGTAAGGCCTCAATCAAAACCTCCGCCTTCTTTAACACTTCCTGCTCCATCTCTTTCCCTTCCATAAATAAATCATTTTATTCTTTTACTCTATAACCCTATCAGGCACTGCCCTGCTTCGCAAACCGCCTGCCAGCCATTCGGAACAAACTCTGCCACGCTTTACGAAAAGCCTGCTGCTTATATTACTATGCTTTATGAGAAAACTTCCCGCTTATTCAGAAGAATCGCTCCGCGATTCTTCCAGACATGACATAGTATCTCTTAGGCTGCGTATTTGGCAGCCTTAGAGATACTTCATGTCTTTAGCTCCTGTAATCCGCATTAATTTTCACGTAATCATAGGTCAAATCGCACCCCCAGGCAGTTGCCGTCTCATTTCCCATCTTCATATCTACAATCACGGTCACATGCGGCTCTGACAAAATTTTTCCGGCCTCCTCCTCGCTGTAGTCCGCCGCCACTGCGTCTTTGTAAATTAAAATCTTTCCCGCCCTGCTTTCAAAATAAAGCTCTATCTTTTCCGGATCAAACTTTACCCCCGAATACCCAAGGGCGCAAAGAATCCTCCCCCAATTGGCATCGTGCCCGTAAATAGCCGCCTTGGTAAGGCTCGAGCAAATCACAGCCTTGCTTAAAATACGTGCATCCTCTTTTGCCGCGGCATTTATTACCTTCGTCTCAAAAAGGGCCGTTGCCCCCTCTCCATCGCCTGCCATCATTTTGGCAAGGGTTTCATTTACATAGTGAAGGGCTTCTTTAAACGCCTCATACTCCGGCGTGCCCTCCTTAATTTCCGGATTTTTCGCCATGCCGTTTGCCATCACCAGAAGGGTATCGTTGGTGGAAGTGTCTCCGTCCACAGATATCATATTAAAGGTGTCCTTCACATCCTCCTTAACCGCCTTTGTAAGCAGCTCCTTGGCTATTACCGCATCGCTGGTCACAAAGGCAAGCATAGTGCACATGTTGGGATGAATCATGCCGGAGCCTTTGCACATACCTCCCAAAGTCACCTTAACGCCGTTTATGTCAATTTCCACAGCGGTTTCCTTTGACCGGGTGTCCGTGGTCATGATAGCCTTCGCCGCCTGGCTGCCCGCCTCTATGGTATCCGCTTTTGCCCCGGCAAGCTTATCCACTCCTGCCTTAATCCTTTCAATGGGGAGCTGCATGCCAATCACGCCCGTAGATGCCACTAATACGGAATCCTCCGGCACTCCTAATGCCTGCGATGCCCTGGCGGCAGTCTGTTTGCAGTAATCATACCCCTCTTTTCCTGTGCAGGCATTGGCTATTCCCGCATTGATGATTACCGCCTGTCCGAAAGCAGACTCCTCCACAATCTTTTTATCCCATAAAACAGGTGCCGCTTTCACCAAATTGCTGGTGAAAGTTCCTGCCAGTACGCAGGGCTTCCTGCTGTAAATTACAGCCATATCCATTCTTTCCTTATACTTGATACCAGCCTGGGCTCCTGCTGCCTCAAATCCTTTTGCTGCGGTTACGCCGCCTGAAATTATTTTCAATTTTATCCTCCATTTCCGCATTGCCGTATTCCCACGGGCAATTTGTTATTTGTTAAAATTTACAATATTCTTTTTATTCAACACAAAATCATAATAATTCAAATCTTCCCGTCTTGTCCATCCGATTTCTTTCCAGAAAGCATTTCCAATATCATTCACGGTAAATGCAATCAGGGATACCTTACTGATTTGTTCCTTTTCCAGCTCCTTCATGCAATAGACCACCATGCTTTTCCCTATTCCTCTCATGCGGTATGCTTCATGAACGCACACATGATACAGACACCCTCTCCTGCCATCATGACCGCACAGAATGCTTCCCACAATTTTTCCATCCTCAATTGCCACAACGCTGTTTCCCGGGTTTCTTTTTAAAAACCGCTCCACCCCTTCCCTGGAATCATCCAGGCTCCTGAGCGCAAATCCCTTAATGCTCATCCACAAAGCATATACACCATCATAGTCGTCTATCATCATTGACCTGATTTCCATCCTGATAACCATACTCCCTTCCAACCTGCAAATTTGCCGGTTTTTCACTGTGTGCCTTCTAAACGTACCACCCTGTATTCATGCTTTACAAAAGGCAGAAACTTTTCAGTCAAGTCCTTTGTCGCAAGCCGTAAGCTGGCTGTATTAACGCAGGGGTGACAGCCCAGAAATTCTTCCTGCAAAACTTCCTCATCAATCAGAAGCTTTACATGGTTTTCCTTATCATTCATAAGCCCCATAACGCTGACTGCTCCCGGAGAAATATGCAGATATTCTTCCATAAATTCCTCCGGTGCAAAGGAAAGCCTCGGACTGTCAATCTGCTTTGACAGCTCCTTTGTCTTAAACTTCTTTTCTCCGGGCATCATAAGCAGGTAAAAGGCCGTCCTTTGCGTATTACATAAAAACAGATTCTTACACATATGTATCCCTAGAAGCTCATCCACACCCTGACAGGCTTCTATAGTCGCCACGGGGCCGTGACTTAGTCTTTTATAAGGAATTCCCAGCTTTTTAAGCATCCGGTAAACCTCCATTTCCCGCTCAGTCCTTCCTCCGTCCCCAGGGATATCCTCATATAAAACGGCATCCCTTATCAATTCATTTCTCATAATGTATCCTTATTAATTTTCGTAAATTTCTATGATAAACCACATCAGAACATCCCCTTTCGGTCCTGCACAAGCTCCTGCATATGCCTTTGGCAGGAACCGAAAACTGATATTTATATCATTTACTGTAATTACAGATTAAGCCCCTTATCTTCTCCGCATCCAAGCATAATATTCAGACACTGAACCGCCGCCCCTGAGGCGCCTTTTCCAAGGTTGTCAAACTGTGCCGTAAGCAGTACTCTCTCCTCATTTCCGGTAACAAAAATCCGAAGGCCGTCCCACCCGGAACATCCGTTTCCTGCCATCATTCCCTTTAACCCATCCTCGCTGCCAAAGGGCATTACTTTTATAAATTTCTGGTCTTTATAAAAATCCGCAAAAAACTCATGCAGCTTTTTGGGGGTAGTTTCCTCCTTTAAATAATCCCCATACAGAGGAACCGAAACCACCATGCCGCTGTAATAGTCCGCCACAATGGGGGAAAACAAAGGCTCTCTTGTAAGCCCTGTTACCTTTTTCATCTCTTTTAAATGCTTGTGCTTCTGGGAAAGAGCATACTCTCTCGGCGCGTCATACTCCTTTGCCCGCTTATCTGCTTCATACTCTGCAATCATTTTTTTTCCGCCGCCGCTGTAGCCTGTCAGGGAAAAGGCGCTGACGGGATAATCCGCAGGCAGTATCTTTTCCGCCACAATGGGGTAAACCAGAGAAATGAAACCTGTGGCATGGCATCCGGGCACGGCGATACGCTTTCCTTCTTTTATATTCTTTCTGTGCTGCACCGATAGTTCCGGAAAGCCGTAGGCCCATCCTTCCTCTGTTCTGTGAGCGGTGGAGGTATCAATGATTTTCACCTGCGTATTGTCCACAAGTCCCACTGCTTCCCTTGCCGCCGCGTCCGGCAGACAAAGAAATGTGATATCTGACTGATTGATCAGCCGCTTTCTTTCTTCTATATCTTTACGCTTATCCGGTTCTATGGAAATAAGCGCAATGTCATCCCTGCCTGAAAACCGCTCATGAATCCTGAGCCCTGTAGTGCCCTCGCTTCCGTCAATGAAAATTTTAATTTTTGTTTTTTCCATATTACAATTCCTTCCTCATCTGTTAACTTCAGTAAACGTAAGACCAAAACTTTGCATTTATTACAATAAGCCGGCCCGCGATACGTAACAGCCTTTGATTTCCGCCTGTAATAATCCGTATCAATCATACTATCTCTTTTCAAAAATCTCAACACAAAATTAAGATAGGTGTAAACGGCCTTTGTGATGCATTATTATACATTAGCAATGAATATTATGCAATAGTTATTAATTTTTTTTGATTAAATCTAAAATTTATTTTTATTTATGCAAAACTTAGTCTTGCATTTCTTATAAAACTGTTGTATATTGTCAAAGTAACACAGTTCCTGAATTCATAAATTTACGTGCTATTGACAAGAATGGAGGATAGCGTGAAGAAAGCTTGTAAAGCAAGCTTTCTTCACGCAAGAAATTTGTGCCCCGGCCCAAATTTGAAGGGTGTCGGCAAGAATGGAGGATTAGTTATGAAAGAAAAAGTTGTTTTAGCGTATTCAGGCGGACTTGATACCACGGCAATCATCCCCTGGCTGAAAGAAAATTTTGATTATGAAGTAATCTGCGTCTGCATCGACTGCGGACAGGGTGAAGAACTGGACGGCCTTGAGGAAAGAGCCAAATTCTGCGGCGCTGAAAAATTATACATATTGGATGTAACGGACGAGTTCTGTGACGAATATATTGTTCCCTGCGTACAGGCACATGCCGTATATGAAAACAAATATCTCCTGGGCACTTCCATGGCAAGACCCCTTATCGCAAAAAAGCTGGTTGAAATTGCGCGTAAGGAAGGCGCTGCTGCCATCTGCCACGGCGCTACCGGTAAGGGAAATGATCAGATTCGTTTTGAGCTGGGTATCAAGGCTCTCGCGCCGGACCTTAAAATCATTGCAGCATGGAGAAATGAAAAATGGACCATGGACTCCCGTGAATCTGAGATTGCATACTGCAAGGCTCACGGCATTGACCTTCCTTTTTCTGCCGATTCAAGCTACAGCCGTGACCGCAACTTATGGCATATCAGCCATGAAGGTTTGGAACTGGAAGATCCGGCAAATGAACCCAATTTCGAGCATCTCTTAGTGCTGGGCGTCACACCGGAAAAGGCGCCGGAGGAAGGCGAATATATCACTTTGACTTTCGAGAAAGGTATTCCTGCTTCTTTAAACGGAAAAGAGATGAAAGTTTCCGATATCATACGGGAATTAAATATACTTGGCGGCAGGCATGGCATTGGTATCGTGGATATCGTGGAAAACCGTGTCGTTGGCATGAAGTCCAGAGGCGTTTACGAGACTCCCGGCGGAACCATACTCTATGAGGCTCACCAGCAGCTGGAAGAGCTGATTCTTGATCGCGACACTTACGCAGTGAAAAAGGATATGGGCAACAAGCTGGCCCAAATCGTGTACGAGGGCAAATGGTTCACCCCTTTAAGGGAAGCTGTTCAGGCTTTTATAGAATCTACCCAGCAGTATGTGACCGGCGAGGTTAAATTTAAGCTCTACAAAGGCAACATTATAAAAGCCGGCACCACCTCTCCTTATTCTTTATATAATGAGAGCATTGCCTCCTTTACCACAGGTGATTTGTATGACCACCATGATGCTGAGGGCTTCATTAACCTGTTTGGTCTTTCCACTAAAGTTCGCGCCATGAAGATGCAGGAACGTGGAGAATTGAAGTAAATCCGGTATGATTCAACTTATTACTTTAATGTTTTATGCAGGATAAATTTTCATATGCATGGCGGCCAAATGAGGCGATGCCGGCAGCATCGTTGATGGAAGCCAGCGTAGCCGATGGAAATTTAGACAAAAGAAGAAACTCACTATCTGCCCCTCTGCGCCGGAGGTAAATGCCCATATGGATGTGATCACACTTTTATCTACTTATTTTGCAGTAATAAATTTAATTGGTTTTGCCCTCATGGGCATTGATAAATACAGAGCGAAAAAAAGGGCCTTCCGGATTCCGGAAGCAACCCTTTTTATCGTTGCAATTATTGGCGGAAGTATTGGTTCTATTGCAGGAATGTATATCTTTCGCCATAAAACAAGGCACCGTTCCTTTGTGTACGGCATGCCTTTTATTCTTATTGCCCAAATAGCTTTAATTGTGGCTGTTTTGCATGCACCTGTGGAGATTTCTTTCCTCTAATCAATAAATGCCTGATAAAATAATTATCGTGGTGAAAGAGTTTCTGATGCAGCAATAATCACAGGCTCCAGGGAGCGAATAAATAATGAAAGAAATAATTAAGCAGAAAATCGAAGAATTATTGTCAAAAGAATTTTATTGCAGCTTAGAAGAATTAAACGGAAAAGCAACTGTGTATTCTGTTAATTTCAATACCAAACAACCATACATTAAAATACTGGCGTACAGAAATTGTGTTATAGTTTGCACCTCAGAAGACTTGCATGATAAAGTACGGGAACTCTTACAAAACAAGAGCAGAGATGAAATTTTTGAATTTCCATTTGTTTACGGACAAACAATACATTACGTCCCTGATGGAAACTATGCAAAAGATGTATCGGAATTGAATTATGAATGTGAGTATCTTTTTTATGAAGATATTTTATCCCTTGCCGGATTAACCGGTTTCGAAAATTCCCTGGCATTTGATAAAAATGGTTCTACGTCAACAAAGGCTGTTTACGTTGCAAGGGACAAGAATAGAATTATCGGAGTCGCAGGGGCTGCGGAATCCGTGATTAACGGCGTGTGGGAAATAGGCATAGATGTCGTGGAACAATATAGGAACGCTCGATTGGCAACCTATTTAGTGAAAGGATTGACGAAAGAGTTACTGTCGCGAAATATTATTCCATTTTATTCTGTTTCCGTAACAAATATTGGTTCTCAGATGGTGGCGGGCAGGTGCAGGTACATACCATTTTGGATTGATACATTCGGAACAATTCTCGATGGCAGTTCAGGATATCATAACATTTTGGGGGATTTAACATCAAAATTTTCTACATAAAATTCCCGTTTATCAGAGAACAATTCGTGGCCTGTGCCGCTGTTAGAGTTTGATGACAAATCCCCTTGTTTTTGCGCGGAATCCGGTATAGAATGGTTTCAGCGGAACACTTCGCAGCGTTTGACAGATGCGGAGGAATCTGTTTCAATAAAAACACAAAAGGGAATACAGCCGATAGACGGTCAGCCCTTAGAAATTAGTTGCTAAAAAAGTAACCGCATCCTTTGGTGCAGGCTAAACGCAATAAGCCTCAGCCATGCAAGCGGCGTGGAGATGCTTTCAAACCTGACTGCTTCTATATCCCTCCACAAGCCGCCCACCTGGTTTGCTATCAATACCTTCAAGCCCACAAGCCCAGACCAATCGTAAATTCCCGGAGACCTCTCTCAATCATTAAAAATGAAATTCTCCTCTTTTTTATCTGTTCTTTCACTGCAGAGTAAGTTACAATCGGTCCTGCAATCAACTGTGGAAGCATGCTTATATATGTACCAAAGCCAATGAAAGAACGCAAGGCATATCCTTTACACCATAAAAGTAAAAAATCAGGCTTCCAATAAAAGGACAGCCATTTTTCCATTTGGACAAACAAAAACCATACAGCAGCTGCCCCAGTGCCAAAGATCAATAATTAATTCCGTTAATTGCCAAGGCTCCGTCCACCACGCCAAAGTTTATATTCGCTGTCCCTCCGTCTGAAATGGAAAATCCCGCCATGCTGGGTTGGAAATGATCGATATCAGCATTCTCTACGGATTTGAGCAGCTCATCCGTAAACACCGCATCTGCGCCAAGCTTCAAAAAATCTTCCTTCGTCTCTACTACATCAACATCCGGCAGACCCACATAGACCGGAAACGCTGTCAGCTCCGCAAGGGCATCCAGGTCTTTTTTAGCAGCTGCATCCTTAACTTTCCCGGCAAATACCTTTGCCGCTTCACTGTCAACTGCAAAGTTATCCTCATATCCCCCTGATGTCTGTACCGGCTTTTCTGTTGATTCGTCTGCCCCTGCCTTTTCGGCAGCTGAATCCTGTACGGTTTCCTCTGAAATACTCGCAGGAATACCCTCCTGTTGTGTTTCCTGACCGGGCTGGCGGCTTTCGCCGCAGCCCGTCAGAACCGCTCCTGTCAGAGCCAAACCCAGAACCATAACAACCAAACTTTTTAATTTCTTTCTCATTTTAATTTCCTCCTGTAATTTCAAATTCAACTTCTCCCGATGAGCCGGGTGCAATTTCATACTTTTCAAATACAATAACCGGGCGGTTATTTTCATTGATATAGAACTTCACATCTTCCGTAATCCCTGTAAACCCTCCTTCCTCTGCCGCGAAAAATGTTTCTCCTGCATTTTGCCTTTCGGCAATCTGTTCCCTGATGCTCTTGTCTGCTATCTCCATATAATCGCCGCCCAGCATATCCTTTAACGTGACAGCTTTCCCTGTATTTAAATCTAAATTGTAATACCTTGATTCGCTGTAAGCATTCGTCCAGTTCTCAGTCCCCCTTACGACAAAGGAAAGATAATCATTGCCCTGCTGCTTGATCTCATAGCCAACACTGATCTGTATATGATGCTCCGCCCATTCTTCCGGCGTTCCGCCTGTTTCCAGAAAAGCCGTCCTGTATTCTTCCGCACGCAGGACAGCGTCTTCTGCGTACTGGTTACAGCGGGTAAGGATTTCCTGATTGATCGCATCCACCTTTATCCCGGTATCTTCTGCGATTATATCAATTGTCGGGATTTCCACGGACACTGCGATATCATCTTTTTCCGTTTCATAAAAGCGGAAAGTCAGTATCCGGGCCAGTCCTCCGATCACCGGAAGTTCTCCTGCTTCTTTTGCAAATACCGGACTCGTATTCAATGCCGCCGTAAAAAGAATACATGCCGCGGCGGCCATTGCTTCCATACTGCGGATTATCCTCCTGAATCTGCGGCTGCCGACATCCTTTCTTACTTCTTCCTGCTGTTTCCTGGACCTTTGTATCTCCTGCTGTATCCGGATGTTAAGTTCCTCCGGAATAGTAATCTGATCATATCGTTGCTTCATTCCTTCTAATTTACCCATAAATCCGCCTCCTGAAAATTTTCTTTTAACTGTTTTAAACCACGATAGAGCTTTGTTTTGACTGTATTTAAATTTAATCCGGTAATACTGGAAATTTCTTTTAAAGACATCTCTTCAAAAAACCGTAGTTTTATGATTCCCTGTACATCAAGTTCCAGCCTGTCCAGTTCCTTTTCTATGTCGTCATCCTGTTCATATCCTCTCTCATAATACACCTCCTCCTGTTCCAGAGTATCATCCGTCAGCAGGAACCTTTTCCGCTTTTTTATAACCGTCAGACACTCGTTAATTAATATTCTGTAAAACCAGGTCCTGATTGCGTCCTCATTCTTTATGCTTTTATGTGCTTCAAGCGCTTTGCAGACTGCACTCTGGACCACATCAAGAGCGTCCTCCTGATGCCTGGTATAACTATAAGCCACTCTATAAAACCGATCCTGATTTTCAAGGATATACTGGATTAACCTTTCGTAAAATATTTGTTTCATAACAGGTACACACCTTTCTGTTTTATTCTTTTACTATATAGATTTTTCTGGTATCCGAAAAGTTTCAAAAAAAGAAAAATGTAGCCTGACCTTCCTACTTCTCCAATTGCTCTTTGCTACTCCACCAAAACACAGATACATGCATTCCTTGCCTTTTAATGAGCAAAACGAAGTAAAACCTTATATTTTTTCATTGTCACAGGCTGTAATTCTTATCGTTCTGCCACCTCCGGTCTTTCACTAACTTATCGGAAAAATAAGGGAGAGTTCTAACGTCTACTTTGTGGATGGTTAATCTGGCTATGTGACTCGCAGATTTTTTCTTTTTCAAATCTAAACTGCTTTTATTATTCCCGATGATATGGGGCGGATGTCCGGCAAGGCGGCACAAGCGCAAACCGCCGTGTAAGTATATTACCTCTGTTTTCCCCGCTTTCCAATGAGACTGTCCGAAAAAATAGGAAAAAACGGCGTAGAAAATACCGCCAGAGACTTGTCTATATGTGACAATTGATTATTCTAAAACTTGGGAGCCACTAATTTAAAGCTTGAGAGCCACCTGAAATCTGTTTTTATTTTAATGCTTGG
>RAYQ01000026.1 GCA_003612395.1 Parablautia intestinalis | reverse complement strand
GAATTATAGTGAATTACTCCAACTCGCAAAGGGCTGGGGTAATTTTATATCTGACCGCATCATTATTTGGCGGTTACCGTTTAAAAGTAATTTACAAAATTCTACCATAATTTAAAGATTATGTAAAATATTCCGTTCAACAAAGTACTATTATTCGCATTAAATAGAATTATAGTTATGCCCTGATTTTTGTATTAGAAACCAAGGTTTCTGCAGATGGATGAAAGATTTCTTTAAATACTACAAACAGCTCTGCTACAAAACGATAAAAAGAGAAACGGATTTCTTACCGTACAGCTTCATGCTCTGGCAGTTTACCCGTTTCTCTTTCTTATTAGATTATATAAATTTTACCTTTTATTTATCCAAAATGCTTTTTCTACAGTAACCGCTCCTGTTACTTGTACGCTATATTAGAAATCTCAGTTAATATGGGTAAATCCTTAATGTCCATAATAAGCAGTCACTATCATTCCAGCAATCTATTTACCACTTTTTACTTTTCCGAAACACCACTGACAACATCATTATTCTTCCCCAATACGCTTTTTTCATAATTCTCCTGCACATCAATAACATCAAATCCACAGCACGAAACCAGCATCCTTAATGCTTTTGGCGTAAAAAAATTTATATGCTCTGACATTGGCATGTAGGGCTGTTTTTTTAAATTGAAATAGTGCTTTACTAACCTGACCTTTCCATAAAGAGGATTGAAAAACAATTTTAGGTTCTTCATCAGAGAAAATTTGTCCCTTTCAAAAGGATTCTCACATGGGACTTCCAGGTAATAATATGTTTTGTCCATGCCTATATCATACAGTAATTTCATAAATTCCTTTGGCCAGGATATATGTTCAAGCGTCATATTACACATGATAAAATCAAATTGGCGGTGAAGCAGCTCCTTATAATCGGTAATTCTTTTTATCCCCTCCGCGTTTATGTCTACTCCTGAAATGTCATAAACATATTTTTCATCCGTCCCTATCTGCTCCGTAAAAGTTTCCCCACAGTTCCCACCGTAATCAAGCGCTACTTTGATATCAACCGGAACATTTTCTCTTATTATTTTCATTATTATCCGTTTTTGTTCTGATAATGCCACTTTTTCATGGTTCAGCGCATCATTGACTTTCTTTGTATACCAGCAGTCATATCTTTCCCTGATTTTCTGATACTCATCTCTTCTGTACTCTTCATACAGCCGGCCTGATTCATCGTCTGTCAGACGCCTGTCATAAAAGGAAAAAGAGCATTCCTCGCAGTGGCAAAGATTAACAGGGTGTTCCTTTGCCGCCTCCTCATCTCCAAATATCCTTGCCACAAGAAAATCTGACATTTTCGTTGGGCGTATAATAATTTTTTCACTTCCGCATACCAGGCATTTCATTAAAGTTATCCTCATAAGTTTTTCTTTTTCATAATTCTCATGTCTGCATCAGTGCACAAATAGTCCGTATATATAGCATACCACAAAAATATTTTTTCAAAAAACTAATTAATTACCAGCCTGACTTATTCTGAATTTAGCAACAAGCCCTTTCACTCCCCATGCCAATACTACCGAAACAGGTACAATAAACAAGAAATAATACATTACCTCCATATGTTCCTTTCCAAAACCACTAATAGAATAAATATTCATTACACATACATGCATCAAATATACTTCTATAGAGATTCCGCCAAACCATCTGAGCGCTTTATTTAATGAACAATTATCTGCCCATTGCAAAAAAACAGGCACAAAAAGCATTATACCCATTGCGGCCCATATGTAAGCGTAGCGTATAGCCGTTGTTTTAACCACCACTTGCGATACATTCCTCATTATAAGTACGATTGCAATCCGTGTCACAAAATACATAAGGATACAGCCTATCGGAACTGCCATAGTCATTCCCTTTTTTTGCTGGATTTTAGGGGCAAAATAGCATCCTAAAACAAAGATAACACCCCTGGCCAGCTCCAATCTTGCAAAACAATTAAAAAAATAAATATACATCAAAATATTTGCCACAACCAGCCCTATGCATATAATCACGACAGCAGCCAAAGGGTTTTTTCCGTTTATGCCTTTAAAAACCAGTGGAAAAAACAGATAACAGACAATGATATAACTCACAAACCACATTCCGCTTCCATCCACCCAAAAGGACAATGTGGATATATCCATAAAAAACTGTCCAAAATCACAACTACTTATAAAAAGATCCTGTATTATAAAATATGGGACGGCAATACAAATCCACGGAGGCAATAACCTGAGAATTCTTTTCATATAAAAATTTTTTATATTCTGGTCTTTTGAAAAAGAAAACCAGAGTCCCATCCCTGACAAGAACAAAAAAATGTCCACCCCTATATTACCGTGTATAAGTAAAGGACGGACACTTTCCAGATATCCCGGCAATTTCATACTGGGCGCATGCGAAATGATTACCAGAATAGCCGACAAACCAAATATTTCGTTTCTATATTCACTTACCATTCCCCAATTTAAATTCTTCTTCATATACCTGTTTTCCCTAACTCACTCTAGTCTTCTGTCATGCCCCTTATTTATTTCTCATCCTCAGTAATGGAATAAGCTTTATTACTCTAACCAGTATAACACACATAAAAACATCTGCAACTATTCTAATCATTCCATTGACAATATTACTGTTAGTTCTGCTCCAGATAAAGCCATATACATAGTCCATAGCATGCACACAGTATAAGTATATTGAATTTCTGCCAATGTAGACTAACGGTTTCGCAAGGCCGCCAAGCATTAACATATATTGACTAAAATAACAAATAAACATTGTCCCCGCCATTGCTGTTATATAGCACAGCGGAAACAGCGGATATCTTCTTCCTGCCAGTTCCATATAATCATTTTTTATAAAATAGGACATTGCGAAGGTTATTCCCCATATAAGTAAAGAAACAATACACCCTGCAGCACGCTTTCTGTTTAAATTCGCATGCTTCAGATAATCTCCGAACCAGAAAAAGGGCATTACGACAAGCGCAACATCAAAGGACAACGGCAGCCACTGCACACATCCTAAAACAATTCCTATCATTGTACTCATTAAAATAGCAACAATAAATTTTATTTTTTTCAATTTTAGATGCAGATAGTCAAACAAGGTCCGCCCCCAAAATAGCACTACAAAAAACCACATCATCCCAAATGCTGGTATTACCGTGCCTGATACAATTACATTCGATCCGCTTCCATATACTAAAACATTAATTTTTTCTGCAATATAGCCTTTCCACTCAATAGTGTGAAAATTGTTTACTATATTAACCAGTGTTCTTAATCCATATAAAATTAGGGCTGTAAAAACTAAATGTCTGCATGCTTTTTCCGTTTTCTTCACGAATTGGCTGCCTTCTGTAGATAATTTGAAAGTGATGCAAGACAATATAAAAAACAATGGCATATGGAAAGAAAAAATGCCGCCTCGCAAAACCTGTTCAAGCTGGCTGCCGCCGCTTGATATTGTATGTCCAAATATTACGAGCAGAATTGTTATCCCTTTTGAACAGTCAATCCAGTCTATTCTTTTATCGTTATTAGTTGAACTCATATTATCCCCGCATATTTTGTCTCTATCAGAACTTACTGAATTTTATATATGCTCCACTTCTTTATTTTTTATATTTATTATTCCTTTACTGCCCGTTCAGCTTCATTTCCCTCCTCCACCATGTACCTCCCCATACGGTTTCGGTTCTTCAAATACAAATGTATCTGCGGAAATTAAAATTCTTCCCCAATGGGGAACCCTGGCGCTTTCAGGCGGTAATTCCATATAATTTCCAAATATTAGACGAAGAAATTCATCATATTTTTCCGGAACATACACATTCAATCCTTCGAATGGAACATCTATTACTTTATCAAAAATATCCACCGGGAAAAGCAATTTTAATTTGCACAAAGCACAATTGCTAATAAAATAATATGGCGCCCTAGGATCCTTGTCAAAACGTTTTGCAACTTTATCCACACGTTTTCTTAACCAATTAAGGGAAAGGCAACGTCCCATTTTTCTCAAAATAGCATTGGCAATTTTCATACCCTTTGAATAATCAAAAAAGGCTGATTCATGCCTATACGCATTCATTAATCCATATAAACATGCTATTTCAAAACGCTGAAACTTCCCTTTAAATGTATCATATGTCTTATCAATTAAAAACATATCCAGGTCAATTCTATTATTATGATTCTCATAAAATTTGCAGGCGTCTTCATCCATAAGCATATAAGCTTTCTTATAATTTAAGCGCGGCACACAGTCAAAATATTTCTTATTGCCCAAATCATCCGGTGGGATGAAGCGGCATTTATCGCTAAATTCGTCTTTCCATGGAACCAGTTTCTCGTAATTTTCTCTGGTCATGCACACATCCACATCATTGTCCCATGGTATAAACCCCTGGTGCCTGATAGCCCCCAGACACGATCCGTAGTTCAAAAAATATTGTATACCATGCTCTCTGCATACATGATTAAATTCTTTTAACATCTCAAAATTGATTTCGTGTACCTTATCCAGAACAAGTTTATCCCTATCAATATCATCCAACAACCGTACTTCTTCTAATAATGCGATTTCATTATAATATAATAGTAATCGGTAATCAAAATTACCAAGTTCACGCAATTGCTGCAGCATACTCTCATAATTTTTACTACAAATAATTACCAATACTTTTTGCGGATCTTCTCTCTGCAAAATAGCAGGATCCTGAACTAAAACTCCATTTTTGAAAGTCCCCCATTTACTCTCATCATTATCAATAGCATATTCCGGTTTATACTTTTCTCCATATGTTCTTAAGAAAAAATCAAAATAATTTCCTGTTCCAAACAAAATTAGCTTTTTTCGTAAAAAAAGCTGCGATAATGGCTTTTCAATTGCATTCGGGTCTTCTGTCATTCTTATTTTTTCCGGCATCAAAGGAATAAAATCTACTCCGTGCTCTCTCATAAAAATAGCGTCATTTTCAAATGCTATTCCATACTTTGATCCGTAGAAGCAAACATCAAAAGAAAACATCTCATATGCTTTCTGATAATTAAGATGCTCAAAGTCTAAGATGACCACATCATCGACCCACTTAATTTCACTCCAAAATTCCTTTAACAGTATGGGGGCATAATTTTCTCGTTCACCTAATGCTTTTTCCATAACTTCTTTGTTTGGAATTCCTAAAATAAATCTTTCACATTGTATTGCCGCATTCTTCATCCAGCTAAAATGTAATGGATTCATATTCTCCGTGTTTGCAATGCAATAGCCTACTTTCCATTTATATATATCTTTTACGTTCATTGATTTAAAACACCTTTCTATAATGATTTTTACACATGTGAGCGCAAATATAAAAATATTTATTTAAAATAACAGCATATACATCTGGTAAAACAAAAACAAAATCTCGCAGTTTTATCTATTATACAAGAACTGCAAGATTTTGCATAGTTATTTATAATATTTAGTTCTTTGCTAAAAATTTATTTTATCTTTGCAATAAACAAACGAGCAGTTATCTCTGCAATTTGAAGCAAAACTCAACTTAACATTTTATCATAAAGTATACTTTTTGGGAATAAATTGAAAAACACTTTAAACAAATAAATTTTAACACATTATATATAAAAATTCAAGCGTTTTTGTTTCCCATAATGTGCAAACTATACACAAACTGAGTGCTTTAAAGGTAGTTTCAAAAAGTATACTTTTGGGGAAATATCTCTCTTTGAATATACTTGATTTTGAGTTAAACATGGAGAAAAGATAATGAAAAGAAATCAGGGCGTTGAGTGTATAAGGGGTTTAGCTATTATAATGATGCTTTTTTACCATTATACGAAATTAATTGGAAATAATTTAATGGGAAATGGAGTGGAACCAATTATAAATGAAGGCATATGCCAAATGGCTTTGATTTTATTTTTTGTTATTAGTGGGTATGGCACATATAAGTATATAAGCACCTCTCAAAACAAATGTTTGAATGGAAACAATTATATAAAAAAAAGACTAAAAAAATTAATCCCATTTTATTACACAAGCATTTTAATAATTGTATTAACGACAAGAACAAATATGCTTGGGAAAAAGGGAATAATAGCCATCATTGTTAATTGCCTTTTTTTACAGAACATTTTTGAAGATTATAATTGCATTAATGGAGTAACATGGACAATAGCATTAATGGTTCAGTTCTATATGTTTGCTTTTCCACTTTATAAATGTATAAAATGGAATAAATATATTACATATATGATAACATTGCTAGCCTGTACCACAATAACCAGGATTCTATGTGGCTATGTTGAATTGAATAATCTTCCAATTATTTATGCTGTGTATATTCACATGAGACAGATTTTCACAACTTTAGATGCCTTTGTTATCGGAATGCTGGTTGCGTCAATACCCTCAATAAAAAACAGAATTCGAAGACAATCAAGAATCATTTTGATTTTGGTTGCTTTAATAGGATCTCAAATTGCCTTTGTACTTCTTGTTTTTTGGGCTGGTGGAGAATATGGCAGTGGTATAAAATATTTGGCGTGGAAACCCGTGTTGTGCCTATTTGCGGCAGGGATTATTTACTTAGCTGATGGCCTATCTATAGAACGTAATAAAGGGTTTTGTATGTTTAAAAAAATAATACAATTTGTAGCTAAATATGAATTAGGCATTTATATTTGGCACGTAATTTTAATAAATAATGTTACGGGAAAATCAGATTTTTTTGAATATATAAAAGCAAAAAATCCATGGCTTTTATTACTAATTATGATTAGTTTAATAATTCCATTAGGGGCAGGGTATGTTAGGCTCGTAGAGCATAAAAGAGAATAATTAAAATGTTGTATAAATATATCTTAATATTTTTTGTCTAATATGCAACAAAATAAAATATTAAATACTTTAAATTGAATTAATCTTTGTTGTCTCAAAATATATATCATCTAGCATTCAAAACAGGAAAAGGAATATGAAAGACGTAAATAATAAAATTATATTTTTTAATGATTGGTTAAAAAAACAGCAAGCATTATTATTTTGTACGATTTTTATTCTTTTAATGGTATATGGAATAAAAGTATACAATTATAATATATCAATAGACACTGATATAATGATGTACTATCCAAAAGGAAATCTAAAAACTTATATTGCGAGTGGGCGATTTGCAGTAACATTTACCAAATTATTATTATCAACTGAAATTGTTAATCCTTTTTTACTCAATTTCTTAGCGATCAGCATTTTGGGATTGTCTACCATTGTCTGGATCTACATTTTAAATCTATTATCCCAAACAGACTATGTCCTTTCAAATTGCTTATTTTCATGTATATTTTTAACCCATCCATTAATGGCAGAACAATTTGAATTTACTTTGCAAGGTATGGAAGTTGCCATAAGTATATTATTAATGGCAATATCTATTTATAATATTTTTATATTTATAAAGGTACATAGGAAAAAATTTTTGCTTATTGGGTATTTTTTAATGATATGGTGTTTTGGAACCTATCAAAGCTTCTTTGTTCTATATATTATGGGATGTGTCATTTCTTTAATTTTTTTCCTTGATTCAAATGAAGATAAGAAAAATATTTATTGGATAAGAAAAATATTTTTAGAGATAGGTATATTTTTATTGGGCGGAAGTTCCTACTTTATTATAAGTAATCTATTTAAAAATATGTTTGATTGCAAAAACACCTATATTGAAGGTATGTTTAAATGGAAAACTAATACAATTATTACATGTACCATAAATATATTTCATTCTATAAAGGCAGTAGTGTTCGGAGAAGGAACATTTTATAATAAATTGTATTTTATATTAGCATTTTTAATATTAATACTGTTTCTATATAAGTGTAAGAAAAAAAGTAACAATAAAATGATATATTTCGTTTTTTTTATAAGCCTCTTATTATCTCCGTTTTTAATGAGTATTGTAATAGGTGGAAGCGAGCCCAAGAGAGCACAATTTTATTTACCTTTTATGCTTGCAATCAGTTATTACTACTTATCGGTACGCCTAATAGAGATAAAAAAGCAATTTTATTTTATCTTATGTTTAATGTGTTTAATTGTAGGTTTTAAACAAGGTGTTATTACTGCAAGGTTATTTTATACAAATTATTTGCGATTTGAGGAAGATCAGCAAATGGTCTATGAATTATCACAAAAAATGGGAGAAAAAGGATTTTTGAGTGGGGAACAAAAATTTCTTGCATTTATTGGGAAAAAGGAGGCTCGATTAAACAATTCTGCTGAGAGAGGTGAAATAATTGGTCAGACGAGATTTTCTGGTGCTCCACCAGCAGGATCTACTCCATGGGCTATATCTTTTTTTCGTGCATATGGATATGATTTTTGGGAACCTGGTGAAGAACAATATGAAAAAGCTTTACAGTTATCGAAGGTAATGCCATGTTGGCCAGAAAATGGAAGTATAATTGAACAGGATGGAATTATTGTTGTAAAACTTTCTGAAGTTGATTAGTTTTTACAAGATATATTCAAAGAAAATATAGGGAGAATGATAAGTGGAGCGTTTAGTATTTGTTTTGCCATGCTACAATGAAGATGAAATATTGGAAATTACGATTGAAAGATTATTATTTTTGATGAAAGATTTGATTGAAAGAAAAAAAATATCAGAAGATAGTTATATGCTTTTTGTAAATGATGGAAGCAGTGATAATACTTGGGAAATAATCAAAAAAAATTATTTAAATTCTAAGTATGTTAATGGTATAAAACTTTCGGCAAATGTAGGGCATCAAAATGCTTTGTGGGCCGGCCTTATGACAGCTAAAGAAGATGCAAATATAATGATTACAATTGATGCAGACTTACAGGACGATATTAATGTTGTGGAAGAAATGATTGATAAATATTATGACGGAAATCAAATTGTTTATGGGATAAAAAAGAAACGATTAGCAGATCCATGGGCCAAAAGGGTCTCCGCAGAAGGTTTTTATAAATTGATGAATCTGTTAGGGGTAAGAACAATTTATAATCATGCCGATTTTAGGTTGATGAGTAAAATTGCGGTTCAGGCATTGTCAAAATATAAAGAAAGGAATTTGTTTTTAAGGGGAATAGTGCCCTTGCTGGGATTTAAAACAGAATGTGTTTATGAAGATATAAAAGAACGTGAAGCAGGTAAATCTAAGTATTCCCTAAAAAAAATGTTGAATCTGGCTACTAATGCAATTACATCCTTTAGCATAAAGCCACTTGCTTTAATTGGCTGGTTAGGGTGCATAATTGTTCTTTTTTGTACTATAATGATAGTACAGGCTATTATAGCTCACATTTCTGGTGATACTGTTGCCGGATGGACCAGTATGATGATATCAATCTGGTTTATTGGCGGAGTTCAACTGATTTCATTAGGAATTGTTGGCGAGTATATTGGAAAATTATATATTGAAACCAAAGAAAGGCCTCTATATTTTATAGAACAAGCCTTAATTCATTAACCCATTTCATAATATAGTTTATAAAATGATTAAATATTTCAACCAGTTTCCATCAACTATCTGGTAATTTTGAATTCGCTTAATAATTAGTTACATACTTATATATGTTGAATTATATATCTATGAAAATATTGGTATAAGTAATCGCGCACCTTGCTGATGCATTAAGGACTTAAACAATACTCTTATATAAGTGAATAACCATCACTCATAAATAGTGTGATTCCTGGGGGCTTAAATTCTGATTTTAATTAGTGTCCGCTTTGACTCGTAGGAATATTCAAAAATTATCTGATTCTTATCATCTTTGTATAAAAGCTGTACATTTTGTATACAACATTTTATTGTATGGCTTTTATCTTCTTATAATTGCATACTTTCATTATATGCCGCAAGTACAGTGTCCGTCTCTCCTATCATCATAAATTGCCCATCATTAATCCAAAGAACTCGATTACAAAACTGTTCTAATGTGTTTGTTGCATGACTAACAATTAATACTGTACGGTCGGACTGCATAAGTTGTTCCATCTTTTTAAACGATTTTTTACGAAATTTTTCATCTCCCACAGAAAGAACCTCATCAACAAGCATGATATCCGTATCCAATATTGCTGTAACTGCAAATGAAAGCTTCGAATACATTCCAGAAGAATATGTTCTTACCGGTCTGTCTATAAAATCTCCCAATTCAGAAAATTCTATTATTTCATCCATATGCTCTTTTATATAGCTCATCTTACATCCCAAAAGCATTCCCGACTTTAGTATATTTTCTCGCCCTGTGTTATTTGCATTAAAACCAATGCCAATTGCCATAAGGGAAACTCTGTTGCCATGTGTATCTATCACGCCTTCATCCGGTTGAAATATGCCTGCAACTGACCGTAATAAAGTTGTTTTTCCTGAGCCATTACGTCCAACAATACCCAAAATTTCTCCCTGATTAACAGAAAATGATATATTATTAACTGCCCGGACAACATTTGCTCTTCTAACTTCTCCCTTACGTAAGCTTTTCGCCAAAGACATATGTGTCAAGTCTCTATAGTCAATGCTAACATGCTGTACTTCTAAAGCTAAATTATCATACATCTAAATCACCTTTACATATCCATTTTCATTACGATATACGTTGTGTATTCCAATATAAGAAAGAAGGATAGCTAGTATCAACCAAACTCCTATCAGCGGAACATTCGTCACTCTATTGTTCAGTAATGCATTTCGCATAGTATCTATAAACACTGCAACAGGATTGAAGCACAAAAGGATCTCATTTAATGGTGCATCCAACGCTGTAATCATTTCATAAAAAATACCTGAAAGAAACATCAACATCTGCAATAAGATACCAACCGCATAGGCCAAATCATCTACATATACTCCATAGTGAAGAAATATCATCCCTACCCCAAAAGATAATACAATCATTACAATATATGCCGGGATTACCCAGAAAACCGCGTTTCCCACCGATACCTGAAATACTATTAGCATAACTACCAAAACCAAAAGAGAAAATAATAATTTAATAAAATTTAAAACCATATTAGATAATAAAAGTACATATTTAGGGACATATATTTTTGTCACAATATCCCTGCTATTACGAACACATTTAACACTATAGTTAACCGTTTTACTAAAATAATTCCACATTAACAATGCTGAAAATACAAAAGTAGCATAATTTTCTACTGATCTTCCCATAACTTTTCCAAATACTACCACATATACAAGCATATTAAAGAAAGGCTCCAGAAGCCACCAAAGTCTATTTAAATAAGAATTAGCCACCTCAGCTTTCAAATCTGCACGTGCTGAAAAAATAATATATTCCTGATATTTTACTAGATCATTAGCAAATCTTTTAATTTCATATATTGGACCATGATTATCATAGTTTTTCGGATTTATCTTCTCATCCAACGCGTTCAAAAGTATCCATACTAATATAATACCTGCTAGTATAACTTCAACATACAGCAATCTCTCTGATATTACAGACGTAGATAATTCCTTCATTTTTTTCAAGGTATTCTCATTAAAAACAAGTTCATTTCCATCTATATAAGCATATTCATCAAACTTTTCCATACTAATTTTGCTAATACATAGAGAAGTGAAATGTCGGTAAAAACGTATCTCCTTTATTCCAGTAGTTTCTGATCCTGAATATGGCAATTTTATCTGGTGTAATAATTGCATTTCTTCTGCTGTCACCATAATTGACTCTGTTTCTCCATCAATATCCACTACTAACAAAACATCACGATTTTTGATGGGGTAAAGTCCTCCTACTACTATCAGCAAAAATCCTATTATCCATAATAATGTTTTTGCTATTTTTATAATCGGGCTCTTCCTCATAGTTATACAGTAATTCATACTAAATTTGAACCTTTCGTCCTTTCCTTTGTATTAAACAATTATAAAAGCCCCTTATCAATTAGTCTTTTTAACTTAGTTGAACTTGTTTGCTTTGTATATGGGAAAAATACCATTTCCGCTCCATGGGCATTTAAGTACTTTTTCATTTCAGACCATCCGGGATTATCAGTATAATCACTCCCTGAAAACTGAACATCAAAATGATATTTTTCAAATGCTTCAACCGTTCCTCTAAAGAAAAAAGGAATTTCTACTGCCTCGTCCACATATCTACATGCTCTCACTAAATCTATTCTCTCTTCAAATGGTACATATGGCTCTGCATTTTTGAAATGGCGTACTCCCGCATCTGAAACAACACCAACAATTAAATAATCACAAAGCTCCTTTGCTCTTCGAAACATATTTAAATGTCCTAGATGATATAAATCAAAAACACCCGCTATATACCCAATATGATATCTCTTCTTAATTTTATCTTTTTCTATTTCATATGGAATTGCTAATGCCTGTCTTCCTGGATAAACTCTGTTCATATCATAAGTACCGATATTAATTACCCCCATGTTTACCAGCTGTGTATAAATAGGTTGATAGTTTTTTATACAAATGATTACTTTATATTCATTCCCCTTTAAATGCTTTAATACTGTCGGATTCATAATAGGATATCCCTCTAATGTATTTCCCCATTTGCAGGAATCATTATCCAATATTCCCTCTATCAAATAATCATGTTTATACATTGCAATAAATTTTTTTGCAAAATTACCAGCACCAAAAATAAATAATTTTTTCCCATATAAATTTTGAAAAGGGTTTAAAACAATATTTTCATAATCAGTAATGGATGAATTCAATCTTTCTCTATTTTTTTCTACAACAAAATAATTTCTTCTGTGTAATTTGTAAAAATCACCTAATATTTCTTGATTAGTCAACTTGTCTGTAAACTGGTCTGATATTTTTTGCCAAAAATAGGAATCGTTTCTAATCCCATATTTATCCATAAAATACTTTGACGGAAGTATCTCTTCTCTTTTATCATTGTACATATATACCATTGCAATGGCCCGAAACATAATAGCATGAACAGGGTAATTAACTATACAAAATTCTTGATCAAAAAAAACAAAATCATTATCTATTACAAAACTATTAAGGGGAACCAAATCTACATAACCATTCTTTACCAATGGGCCTAATTCGGAATCAATGCTTATAATATCAGATGATTTTAATATATAATCTAAAAACTTCTCCATCTGAATGATAAAACTGTCAACATCCTTTTCTAGTAATCGTTGCAAATATACATTTGCTAATTCTGCCTGTATAAATGGCATTATCACCCCATTTTCTCTGGTCTTAGCTTCAACAATATGGATCCCTCTAGCCTGTAGATTACTAGTATTTCCTAATAGCTGTTCTATTTCTGCTCGTCCTTGAGGATATATAGGTGTTTTTATCACAATATCTTTATACATCATAGTAGCCATCGCCTTATCCTGGCCTCTATCTGTAGAAAAAGTTATTTGCCGCAATTCCTCCAGATTATTTCTTTTGCCACACTCAATTAAAAAGGCATTCGCCATTTGATGAAATATTTTATTATGAATAAGTGATGTAAATATTTTTTCTTCATGAGCAAAAACAGTATCAGGACAATTATACATTGGTCCGATGCGGATTGCCATGTCTTCTTGGGGTAAATAATCTTCTGAAAATATTACCTGTATATGTTCTAAATCTGGAAATACAGAGTAAAATTTAAATCTTTCAAACCCGCCTTTTTTCAAAATTTCTTCTATTTCATTTTTTGCATATAAGCGCCCTTTTCGACCGGAGTCTAAACTTCCTTGATAATCTTCTATTCCTACAAATACTTTCTGCATAAATGGTTCTTTTTCACCACAAAAGTACTTTATTCCAAGTCTATTTTCAGCTCCTATAATAAGCTTTCCGTCTTCTGCAAGTAGCTTTTTCAAATATTGTATCATCTTTATTGGATTTTTACATGTCTCGATAACTTCAATTGCAAATATAAAATCATATCCATCTTTCACCAACTGCGAATAGGGGGCGCACATAAACTCTTCTAATATCCTTATCACCCAAAAAACATCATCTGATTTATCAAATAGATGCTCTGCTCTATCATAATCGGATACAATAATCATAATTTTAGCATTCTTTTTCAGTGAAAAGCAGCGAACTATATTTTTTTTTAATTCTTTTAACAACCACTCATCTCTATTCAACTATTATTTCTCCCGATAACTTATTTTATTTTTTAATAAATAATATTGGTAATTCTTTTACGCTTATATCATTATGAATAATCCATAATGTTAAAAGTCTTTCAGCAATAAATCCTACTATTCTCTTACTATATGAATCATAAGAATCCAAGGGCAATTTCTCTACTACTTCCAAAATAATGGAGAATAACCATTCACAGTATTTATTTAATATTTCCCTTCTTGTTATAAACATATTACATAAATTGGATACATACCCATTAAAATATCTATCGTAGTCCTCTTTATACTCCGGATATTTTTTTATTATTATTTTCTTTGTAGCAGTATATGCTTTCTGATAAGCATCAGGATTTACGCTCTCCTTTAAAGCTTCAGAAATTGTTCTAGGGTAAAAGTCACACGCCTCTGCAACAATCATATCATACTTATTCAAAAATATTTTTATATTTTTTGAATCTAGTAAATTTTGTTCCGACTCTCCCCAATACTTTCCAATACAGAAAAATCTTCGGTAATGATTTAAGCCAATGTACTTATCAGTTGTATTTTTCCATATCCAATATAGTGCTGTACATTCATTAATATATGGATTTAATTCAGCAATAGAACTATCACCTATATCATCTCTTAAAATACTCATATTATTTGAGCTCTTACCTGCGTGTATTGGTATATAAATATTATTTTTAGGAGGAACAAATTCCTTATGAGTAACTGTAAATATTTTAACCTCCTCATTTACCTCATTGCAATCATATGTATCAATTACTACTAATTTTGATAATTCCATATGAAAAACAGCAACTTTACCATACATGGAAAAGTCCATTTCCGTCCATTCATCAAAGATTCCAAAACACTTAAATGGCAAAGAGATAAAAATATATCTTGTTATTCCTCTTATTACCTCAATCATTTCATAAAGCTCTGTTAAAGAATGATTTAAGTAAAAATCCAAACAGCACACTGCATCATAACGTTTTGTTAGATCTAGCGTTTCATATATATTTTTGTAATTATTCACTCCATACAAAAAAGATTTTTTTCCATAATTATCAATATACCTTAAATTGTCTTGTACATTTCTGCTATAAATAAAAAGGGCATTTCGTGCCATTCCAAAATCAATATCTAATAAAGTATGAACCATTAATTGCTTTATACTTTGATTTATTATTGCATATGCATCTCGTGAAAATTTAGTAGTTTTTTGTTCTAAAAAAAATAAATAATATACCCAATTAATAATCTTCTCTCTTGAAATACCAAGATTTTTAAGCTGTGTATAATAAAATCCTATATTTTCTCTTTCAAAAATAACCACATAATCGCTTTCAAATTCTTTAATTCTCTCTAATCGTACGATAACTTTCCCATACAATCTTTTTAATTCCGCACTATCATCTGCAAAGCATACAACACTATTAATATTTATATAAGGCATATAAGCTTTTATAATATCCCAATTTCCTATTATAATTATTCTTCCCATAACACTTCCCGTAAAAGTTTCCGTAAACTGGATTCAAATACATTCATTGAAAAAAATTTATCAAATAAAACTTTTACTTCTTTTCCCATCTCTTTAATATTATTTCTATGCTCATAAGCATATATTATCTTTTCAGCCAATTGCTTAAAATCATTTTTTTCAAATATATAACTATTTACTCCATTTTTCAAGTATTCCACCGTTCCACATCCCGTTGAAATAATTGAAGGGATTTGATTTATCGCCGCTTCTGCAAAAACGACAGGCATAGGATCTTCTTTTGAAGGGAGAAGTAACATATCTATCCCTGAAAAGGCACCATACAGTCTTTCTCTATCAAATTCCCCTACAACCTGTATCTCAGGGCGAAAACTAGCCATTCTTAATAACCTCGCATACACTTCATCATTGCCTTCTTCCTTGCTGCCAATAACAAGAAAACATATATTATCTCTATAATGTGATGGTAAAATTTCCAGGGCATCTAAAAAAACATCCGTCCCTTTTCTATACCCGATTTTACCTATTAAGGCAAAAACAATCCTATCATCATATCGCTTTTTCTGAACAAGGCACTCATTTCGTACTCCATAAAGCAAATTATATGGTTGCACATTAAACGCTCTGTAAAAATTATCACTGGCAATTTTCCCCACTCCACAAACTACTATATTAGATAGTATCAAATTGATATTAATATTTTTATAATATTCACTCGATTCATGAATCCACCAAATTATTTTTTCTTTTCTATTCTCCTTTAAATATTTTATAGAATTACTATACAGTATTGTGTTTATTACAACATAATCATATTTTTTTACCCACCATGCAAAACTAGAAACATTTGTCTCTAATTGAGGCTCTATTACTACAGCAATATTATTATCTAAAATAACATTACGCAAATCACCGTCTGTATTACTCAAAATAACTGGTGAATAGCCAAAATTCTTTAACGCAATTGCCATATTTAGCAAAGCAATGGGAGCTCCTGTCATAGACAATGAATATGAAATTAATAAAATTTTTTTGTCTTTCTGCAATAAATTTCTATCCATAATTTTTTACCATCTGATTCACAATATCCCATAAAGTTAAAATATCATTTTCACATCTACTTCTTAGCTCTTTAACAATTTCTTCTCTCCCTGAAACCACCGTGATTATTATAGCATCACATTGCGGGTAAGGAACGTTGGCATCATATATTGTGGCATCAACTGAACCTTGTTTTATTCCTTTTTTATCTGTAATTCCAACAATTTCTATGGCAGAATCCTTTACTTCGTTATAAAAATGCTGTCCAATCGCGCCAAATCCATATATAAAAATTTTTTTGATATTTTTACTTAACAAAAAACTAATAAAATCTTGATTGCTTTCTTTTATCTTTAGCCATCGTTCCATTAAATTATAGCATTCTCTATACTTTAAAAGTTGTAACTCTCTTATCGCTTCATTAGAATTTTGGGATTCTATATACTGGATTTTTTCATTTTCCACTCGCAATTTTGCGACAGTTTTTGTATTTTCCTCTATAATTTTCCATTCGCTATCTACATCTAAAAATTCATTATTACATTTATTAGAAATTCTTTTCAAAGCCTCCAAATATGCATATCCGTTTTTTTCATCTGGTTCTAAGTAATTGCTCTCTCCCCATTCATTCCATGCGTTAATAAAATAAAACTCATTTCCCCATTTTAGGTTTTTTATCGCAAGCTCATATGCATACTTTTCAAATTTCTCCGGAGTAACTCCCTCTATATACCATCCTCTTTTTTCGTGCCTTGGTGTTGCATCAAAATCCACGAATGCCTCTAAATATGTTTGCTTGTTTCCTTCAGGCTTTATTCTTAATCCATTAATCCATAATGAATCGTAATCCCTAACTAGTATTCCATGACTATACTTAATAACATTTTCTTCTCCAAAAGGGTGCCTATCCACGAAAGCATCAGCACCACGTATTATCGTAGCATCTGCCTCAGACGATTTATAAGAATCTGTGATAATCATATATACTCCATCTAGTCCTGCGCTTCGTGCCCACTCATTCCATTTACATATCATTTCATCTAAGTCTAATATATCATCAGGCTTATATATTAAAAATACTGGCTTATTATCTTTCTTAATATACCTATCGTCCATGAAAAAGGGTAGCAAATACTCAAAATGAGCTCTCCATTCATTTTCCTTCCCATATTCCTGTAGCAATAACACTTCCTTTTCCACATTGCCACTCTTGTCAAATTTACTTGCCCAAGGTGCTCCATTATTAATTTTTGACCATGTCCTTGTCCATGTTTCGTTTGCCCAGCAAAAGCAAAAAGGTAAATCAATATCCTTCCACTTTAATAAATTCTCTGCAGGCTTTTCCAAAATTTTCTTTCCATCTTTAAAATAATAATGATAAAAGCAAAAACCATATATATCAAATTTTTTTGCTAATTCTGCTTGCCAGATCATTGTACTTTTTTGGGATAAATCATAATAGTTTTTGTGCAAAGGAACTCGAGGTTGGTTATGCTCGGGGAAATACTTTTCAGCAGACTTTACTGCTGTCCATTCAGTAAATCCCTCTCCCCACCATTCACTGTTCTCCTTGACCTCATGAAATTGCGGCAAATATACTGCTATTGTTTTTAATCTTTTATCCAATATTTTATCCCTCTCTATATACTCATAATAGCTCATTAATAATATTAGGCAAAACTATTATATTGGTAACATTACTTTCTGCCATTCTGTTTCTAATTTCATTTACATCCTGTTCACGTGACAGCGCTACTATTATTTTATCTACATGCGGAAGATACTTAATATTACAATAAAATTCAGCTGGTGTCAAAAATGTTTTATCTACTTTTTCTAAACTTGTTACCTTTTGATCAATTATGTATTTAATTGTTACCTTGCTATCCAACAAGTAATTAATCAATCGTTTTCCATATTTGCCTGCGCCATAAATAGCAACATTGTAAATTTCATTTTCTATTAAATAGGACTCCATATCATAATTTCCAAGTAAATTCCACTTTTCCCATAAACTTATATTTTCTTGTCCTAAATCTTGAATATTACTATTTAATTCAAATTTGTACTGTAAATATTTTTCATCCAAAAACTTTAACAAATCTCTCTTTTTTAACTTAAGTTCTTCATCACTACTGTATTGTAATATTTCTATGTATTTCTTATATATTTTTTTCCCATATTCAGGTAAATCAAATTCTTTTTTTGCAAATTCAAAAGCTAGTTTTCTCTTTCGCTTTCCTACATCTGTTCTCTCTGTAATTGCTCGAATCATAACAGATGCCAAGCTCTCTGCATTGCCTTGCTCAAATAAATAACCACGCTCTGAATTTTCACCAATCAGCTCCAAAGTTCCACCCGTGTTAGCTCCTATAACAATATTCCCATATGCCATTGCTTCTATTGTAACCCTTCCTAGTCCTTCATATCTAGAGGGCACCAATGCAAATTCAGCATTATAACGATACTTTTGAACATCATTACAATGATTGATTATCTCTATACTATCATCCAATCCATTCTCCGTTACAAACAAATCAACTATTTTTTTAATATCTGCGTTAGCCTTACCAATAAACTGAACTTTAAAGTTCATAACACCTTTTTCTTTCAATATCTTAGCTGATTTTAAAGTGTCCCAAATTCCTTTTCCTTCTGTGAGAACACCCACTTGAATAAATACAACTTTTTCTTGACCCTGCCGATTCTCCAATTCATTATACGCATTAGCCATACCCTGAAGTTTCATACCGTCATAAAATACATTTGTATGAAATCCATATTTTTCATAAAATCTTTTCTCCATTATTTTTGATATAGAAATAAATAAATCTGTCCCCCTAAAAATTTGTCTCTTTATCTCTTTATTCCAGTATTCCCATCCAAAATCTTCTTCCATAAATTCTCTGATATGATAAACATGAGGTATTTGAGACATAATTGCAGAAATTGCACCGGAATTGTTTACACTGGTATTCGAATGAACCAAATCAATTTTCTCCAGACGTATAATATTTGTTATGAATACAGCAGCTTCATAATTATCCACATAACTCTCCTGCATCTCCAAATTGGTTGCGCAACCAATCTCTCCCCATTCTTTTACTCTTAAAACCCTATAAAATTTCCACTCTCTAGCAGCTAATATTCTCTCAACCTTTCCTCCTCCTGCTGTAATAAAAACAGGCTTAACTACTTTAGCCAATGAATCTACCATGTCTAACAATGAATAAGTAGCTCCTGCCGGAAATGTCTCATGCAATATATATAATACATTAATTTTTTTCATTTTATCTCCATTCACTTTTTATCACCATAATTGTATGTTGATCAGTTCTATTTTTACTTCTTTAATAAAGAAACAATTTTTTTAGCTCTATCCATATTCAAAATTTTTAAATAACATATTATTGTCACGTCTTTTTTCAAGATGTGAATATAATTTATCGTCATTTTAATCCTTTCATTAATTCACTTCTTAAAACAATTTCATCCAATGAAATAATATCGCACTTCACATATGCCTTTAACTTATCTCTTATTTCATAAAAATCATGTACCGGAGTTACAATCACTACATCTATATCTGGCAATTTATCACCAACACAAAAGGTAACAATATCGCCAAGCCCTTTATTTATATTTTGATCTATGCCACATATTACCTTCACTTGAGAGTTTTCCAATTCAGCAATAAGATGCTCTCCTAATTTTCCTAATCCATATACAGCTACTCTTTCATACCCTAAGTCTTTTAAACATTTATCAAGTTTTTGATTATTTTCTTTTAACTTTAACCAGCGATCTAAAACAGAAAAATAACTCCAAAACTTCTCCATTCTCAGACTTTTTCTTTCAATACTCTTTTTATAAAAAGTTTTCTCTTTATTATAGAACAGAATCAACCCTATGATAGTCAATAGGCGAACCAATATCAATATTACCCTCTTATATTGTCGTTTCATTATAATGCCTTTCCAAGATTTGAATATATAAAAATTCTATACTTTGCATATAATTTACTATATCAAACTTATTCAATGCAAATTCCTGCGCCCTAACAATTTTTTTCTTAACTTCATCCGCATTGAGAATAACATGCTTGATTTTTTCCTTCAAATTTAATACATTGCCTTTTTCATACAAATATCCACGTTCTTCATTTTGTCCAACTAGTTCCACTGTTCCTCCGGTATTACTCCCAACTATCGGAATACCTGCCAGCATTGATTCTATAGTTACTCTCCCTAAAGCTTCACACTTTGAACACACTAAAGTTATATCTTGCCCGCTCCATACTTCCTGTGGATTTCTGGTAAAAGGAATAAACTGAATATTATTTTCTATTCCCTTTTCTTTTACTATTGAATTCAATTCACAAATATAATCTTTGTTTCCACTTCCAACTATAGATAATGACACCTTATACCCTTCTTCTAATAAAAGCGCTACTGCCTCTATCGCCTCTTTTTGCCCTTTCTCTTTAAGGATGGAACCTGCAATAATAAGTTTTGTAACTGCATTTGTCTTCTTATTATCATCTATAGCCTTATAGTATTCTTTCCTGTCTATACCATCGTACATAGTTCTTGTTTTAACACTATAGCGCACCCTCACTATTTCTCTGATAGCTTTAGAAATACTTAAAACAAACGAACTCTTCATTAATATTTTTTGCATTACAGGATTAATAAACTTCCATCCAAAATCATCTTCTACAAATTCTCTTACATGCCAAACATGCGGTTTTTTTGTAATAATAGCAGCAAAAGCACCTATATCAACAGTTGAACAATTAGTGTGAATAATATCTATATTTAGGCTATTTATTAATTTGCAAAGATTACATACTGCTTCCATTTCTCCTCTATAAAAGTCCCAACACTCACTTAAAGAAAAAGACTCCGTTGCATCTTTTCTCACATTCTGCTTATAATCTATTATATAGTAATCGATATGAAGTAGCTTCAATTCATCCTCTAATGGACCATGTCCTGGTAATAATACATAAGGATGAAACTTTTCCTTATTTAACCTTTCCAATATCCCAAGCATTGACTTTGGTGCTCCATTTATACTTGATATATGTGAAATATATAAGATATTGTACATAAAATATCCCCCTAAAAACAAACTAATAAAATATGTATTTAGCAATCATTCATTTCACCAATAGATATTGCACCACATAATATTTCTTACAAAAATTGCTAAGCCTTATAATCGGATCATCTACTAATTCGCAAAGATTCTCTTTAGTATTCTGATAAAAATATCTAGATGCAACAATGTCTGTATCATTAGATATTTTATTTTTTACCAGCTATTTTTCTGGAAAGATATCCACTTTTTCAACTCCATAAATTTTAATAGTACTAATTATGTTAATTAGTTAGACTTTTTCCACCTTGTATGTACTCACCAATTATATTTATTACTTCTACCCTATACGTCTAAATACCGCCCTTCTTTTGTTTATTTCTATCTCTTCGTATCTTTTATCTGTATCTAGAAATATATTCTTAACCATTACTATTTGACAAGCATTAATTTGCTCTTGACTATAATAATCCATGTTCTCTGGTTTCACGGTGGGGTTGCATGTGGGAGATTTAGCCAAACTCCAATTTAAATCATCAAGTATTAAATATCCATCTTTTTCAATTAATTCCTTTAGTAAACACACTGACAATCCATCATGAATAAATGTATGTGCACCATCTAAATATACTAAATTGAACTTTCTATTTCCTTCTACAAGCACTTTGGCCAAATTCCAAGAATAAGAATCCAAATATTTTCTAGAATTCCCATAAGCTCTAAGCTTCACTTGATTCTTATTTATTTTATCCAAGTCCTCTTGTAATTCCTTCACCGCATCATCAAAATCAAAAAAACAATATTCATCATCCTTTGATAGCAAATTGATTAATTCAACTGCTGTAGCACCCCATCCAACTCCAATTTCTGCTACTACAATCTTTCTTTTTTCATCTTTTAATTTTTTTGCTAATTCTAATACTTCTACTGCCGCTTTAGTGTTCCCCTGATCAAGCTTTAGTTTCTCAATCATTTTCTCTGCTACTCCTTCCTGTTATTTATACAAATTAATTACACATTTTCCAACATCTCAATACCCGCCTTCTCTGGGCAGTTATATTACTTTTGTTTATTCTCATTCTATCACATAGCTTGTAGCAAAAATATATGTTTTATCCATTTTTATATGCAGAATTGTATTAGCATTAGCCACTAGTTTGTCCGAAAATTACACTCCATAAAGTAATTACTGGTTTATCCGTTCTAAGCTGTAATTCCTTTACAATTAACTCCGCGCCTTGTATCACTGTCACAACAATCACATCGCACTCCGGTATATTTTCCTCCGGACTCAATACTTCTAGTTGCCAATGTTTCAATCCAAACCTTCGGTCTATCGCACAAACTATTTCTATAGAAGTATCTTTCAATTCTTCATATAAATGTGCTCCCATTGCTGCAAAACCATAAATTACAATCTTTTTATAACTTTCTTTTATAAAAAATTCTGCCAACCTAAAATTCTTTTCCTTCAATAGCAACCAACGATTTAAAAGTTGATAACATTTCTGGTACCTCTCTACTTCTTTAAGCAATCTATTTTCCCGCTCATTATCATATAGTATATACTCATTTTGTATTATAGTATGCCATTCTTCTGTCAAATTAAAATCTGGAGAATTACATCTATCAACTATTCTTTTTAAGGCCTCTAAATATGCATACTGATTTTTCTTATCAGGTTCCAGATAATTTCCCTCTCCCCACTCATTCCATGCGTTAATAAAATAAAATTCATTACCGCATACTAAGTTTTTAACTGCAAGTTGATAGGCATACTTTTCAAATATTTCAGGCGTTGTCCCACGCATAAGCCATCCTGCTTTCCCCCTCCTCGGCGTATCATCAAAATCAACAAATCCTCCATAATATACTTTATATTCCTTTGGTACCTTACTATGTACCGCATTTTTCCATACTTTTTCATAGTTTACGCATGTCACCTGATTAATTCTCTCACTCTCTACCATCTCTCCTATAATTTTTATATCTTTATACGCACCTGGCCCTTGTAAAAGTATAGCATTTGTGCCCTTATGTTTAAGAGAATTTGTAGCTATACTATATATTCCAGAAAGCCCTGCATTCAATGCAAGTAAATTCCAATATTCTAGCATTGAATTTAATACTAAAATATCATCTGGCTTATAAAAAATAAACACCGGCCTATTATCTATTTTGATATATCTTTCATCCATAAAAAAAGGAAGTAAATACTCAAAATGTGCCTTCCATTCTTTTTCACTCCCGTATCCCTGCTTCAAAAGTATTCCCGAATCATTTCCTTTCTTACTTTCGAACTTTTCCGACCATGCATTTTTAGCATTTATTCCACTCCAAGTTCTGGCCCATGTTTCATTTGCCCAGCAAAAACAAAAATTAGTATCTATTTCTTTCCATTTCAGCAAGTTTTCTGCCGGTTTCTCCAGTATTTTTTTCCCATTTTCGAAATAGTAATGAAAAAAACAGAAACCATAAATTCCATAGCTTCTAGCAAGCTCGGTTTGCCAAACCATCGTTTTTTTTTCTAATAGATCATAGTAATTATCATTCAGTGGTTCACGCTTTTGGTTATGTCCTACAAATAACTTATCCGCAGCTTTAACAGCCGTCCATTCCGTAAAACCATCTCCCCACCATTCATCATTTTCAGGTAATCTATGAAATTGTGGCAAATATACTGCTATTGTTTTTAATCTTTTCATAGTCCTATCCCTTTTAGGCCTTCCCATACTTTTTCTGCATTATTATTCTCTTTCACAAATTCAAACGCCTTTTTCCCCAGAGCCTTTACACCTTCCCGCTCCATTTGATAAGCCTCAAGCATCTTCTCTTTAATTCGTTTAATATTTTCAGTCTCATCAACATAATCATATGAAAATATGAATTTCTCTTCCTTTATATCTTTAGCCATTGCTATCTCAGGCACAATTACCGTCCTTTCATACGAAAATGCCATAATCATGGCACCTGAATTCATACTGCTTACTTTACTATACGGAAGAGTCAAGATATCACTTGCACGCAAATAAGCTTCCATCTCACCATTAGAAATAAACCCACTATCTAAAATAATGTTCTTTTCTCCATCACATAATATTCGAAGCTTGTTGACATAATTTTTCTTACCTTCATTTCCGGCTATTAGTAATTTCGCATTTCTTAGCGAAAGCTCTTTAAATGCCTGTATAATTATCTCTATATTTTTATATGGACGCAGCACACCAATAAATGAAAAAACAAATTCATCTTCTTCGATTTTATTTTCCCTGCGAATATTTCTCATACAAACAGGATATTTATCAATATAATTAATATGTGGTATATAAACACATTTCTTTATATTCCTTTTCATATGTGGCAAATATTCTTTGCTACACTTTGAATGCAATATAATATAATTACAAAAATTCGCTAACCAGCCCATATTCTTAATTTCAGAATTTTGGTCACAATCATGTGGTACTCTATTATGAAAAACCCAATATATTTTGACCCCCATCATTTTATATAAAATAAGATTCCTTTTTACCCTCTTATCCAAAGAGCTTTCTATCCAGTTCAAAATAACTGCTTTTGTCCTTTTTATTTTACTTATATCATTTGATATCTGTTCTATTCCCATTATCTCATATTGTTCTGATAATAAATCGTACATATTACTCATATACAGATTACTTCTATTATCCATTCCTGGCCCTGGAAATATAGCTATCCAATTTTTTTCCATATATAATCATTCTCTCCCACTTCCAGAATATACTTTCTTTTATTATTTATTATTAATCTATATTGTCTATATCCCTCTCCATTCCCTCAATAGCCTCACTAATAGAAATAATTGGTACATTTAATACTTCTCGTAAAGCTCTTTTGACTGAATAATGATATAAAGGTGTTGTTACAATTATCACATCAGCAATCGGCAATTTATCATCAGGTGAATATATCGTTAATGGGCAATTACTTATATCTTTATTTTTATCGATTCCATATACAACTTTAATTTCTGTATTTTCAAGTTCATAGTATAACCGTTCGCCAATATAATGCATTCCATAAATTGCAACCTTTTGAAAGCCTCTTTTCTTCAAATAGATATCCATGTATTTTCCTTGTTGTTTCGCCTGTAACCAGTTGTTCATTATATAGAACATTGAAAAATGTTTCCTTGACAAAATTATAGCTTTATCCAATTCTCTATCCGTCTTTATCAAATTAATATAACTACTTACTGATAATATGATTACACCGATACATATAAAAATCGTAATTTTAAACATATTTTTATACTCCAATTTTATAAAACTTTATTCTCTGATTTGGCATATTCTATTCAACTTTTTTAATTATTTCCTTTTTCTTTATACTATGATTAATACATTTACTAATAATTTCCCGTATATGTTCAAAAAATAAATAGAACGTATAACATATCCCTTCACCTGAAATTATGTATTAATAAAGTACCGGATTATTTTATGATAAGATGTTATACGTTAAGTTAACCGTTCAAGAGCAGGAACAAATGTAGCGAAATAATGCTGCTACAATTAACCTCCAATATAATGTATACCATAAATTGCAATTGTATGGAACCCCTTTTTTCACGGAAATCCATTTTCAATAATATCACAACCGCAGGGTAAATCAGTTAAGCATGCTTTTCTAAATACCTTGTTTGGATACCTCTCTTTCTGTCTCTTTATCAGATTAATTCCAGTCTGGAAATTTCTTTTCTGCTTCTGTTTTCTTCTCAATAGACTTACACAGCATTTCTTCCCACAGCTCACGTTTCACCGGAGTCTCATTACCTTTTTCACATCATCCTGCTAGACAAAAATTATCTCCTTAGATACTGAAAGACTACAGATAAATCTGGCTAATATTTTTCAAAGGGATTTTTCTCTTGCGCCTTTCAAATATTCGACTAAAATCTGCTTTCTACAAAAATATATTCTACTTTCTAGGAAATGGATAGAAAATAGAATATAAAATTAAACTAGTATGACATAAATTAAGTTGTTGATATTTTCAACATCTGGTATAAGACTTGCTCAATATATTTTTGGAGGTCAATTATGCCAGCATTACCTTATAGCATTACAATATCAAATGAGGAACGTACCTATCTGAGATCGTTGATCAAAACCAGAACTATCCAGGCACAGGTTGTTGACCGTGCCCGCATGTTGTTATGGAAGTCTGAAGCAAAAACAGACAAAGCTATTGCAGACGGTCTGGGCGTCAGTGTGAATACCGTCCGGCGCTGTATTGACCGTTATCTCAACAATGGAATCAACCTTGCCATATTTGATGACGAACGCTCCGGCCGCCCGGTTGAGGTTACCGATGATGCAAAATCATGGATTGTCAGTATCGCCTGCCAAAAGCCCTGTGACCCTGGCTATGCCGCAGAATTATGGACATTGGCTGCGCTGCATAAACATATACAGATGCATGCGGAAGAAGCAGGCTATCCACGTTTAAAGACTGTTACAAAGCCGTGGCTTCAAAAATATCTCAAAAAGATGGATATCAAACCGTTCAAGATCAAGTATTATCTTGAGCGGAAAGACCCTGATTTTGAGAATAAGATGCATGATGTCCTCCCGGTTTATAAACAGGTCGAGATGCAGCTTGATGATGATGGAAACATCATCATACCGGACAGCGGGCATTTGACACATACAGTTTCGTATGATGAAAAACCCGGCATTCAGGCTATTGCCAATAAATATCCTGACCATAACCCAACAGAGGAAAACGGTTATGTCCGCCGGGATTATGAGTATGTGCGGCTTGGAACGTTATCACTGCTTGCAGGCATTGATCTGCTGACAGGCGAGGTAATCCCGCTGGTCAGCCAGTCACACAAAAGTTCCGATTTTATCAGGTTCCTAAAGATTCTCGATGCAAAATACCCGGAGGGAGACACAATCCGGCTGATACTGGACAACCACTCAGCCCATACTTCAAAGGAGACCCGGAAGTTTCTCGCAACACTGCCGGAAGACCGATTTGTATTTGTATTTACCCCGGCACATACCTCGTGGCTGAACATGATCGAAAGCTTCTTTAGCAAAATGACAAAGCAGATGTTAAAGGGTATTCGTGTCAATTCAAAGGAGGAACTATCGGAACGAATATACCGCTACTTCAATGAGATCAATGCTGATCCGATTGTCTATCATTGGACATATAAAATGGACGAAATTGATCCTGATGAAGCGGCAACTATTTAAACTATCAATAACTTAATATTTGCTATACTAGTCTTTTATTGTACGATTTATAATAATTTACTTAAAATATCTTCCAAAGAAACTATTGGACATGATATTTTTTTACTAAGGTTGTCCTTAATTTCATCAAAATATGCAATCGCTGTTACAATAACCATATCAACTTCTGGTAATTTTTCATCTGGTTTTATCATTGTTACTCCTGTTCTAATATATTTTGCATTTTTATCTATGGCATATTTCACTTTTATCTCGCTTTGCCCAAGATCCTGCAGCAAAATTTCTCCTACATAGTTCATACCATATAATGCGACTTCTCTATATCCATTTTCCCACAAATAATCACATATTTCCTTTTTTTCTATTTTTATAATAACCCATTCTCGAAATAAATTACATAATCTTTTTTCTCTTTCGTATTCCTTTCCAAAAATATCCAATAATTTTTTTGTTTTTTTAATTATTTTATACATAAACATCGTAGTTATAAATACAACTATAATTTTAAAATTTTTCTTCAAATGTTTTTCTCCCTAAAAACTTTCTAATATCTATTAAAGTGTCTATAATAGCCCATTTAAAAAAGTACTTCATTATCTCAATACGTTCATTTTGAAAACTTTCTATAAGCAAACTTTCATATTGTCTATCTATGCCCTGCAATCCATAATATTTCAAAATTTCCAATTTATATTTTTCTACAATATATGCATGTCCTTTTACTCCTCGTACAGTATCCTTAGATATTGTCTCACCATTATGCCAATTCCATTTAAATAGTGGTTCGCTTATATGCACAAATTTATTATTCCGAGATAACCTGATAGCAGTATCCCACTCTTGATGTGATGGTACATTTTCATCAAGAAGTCCAATATCTAAAAGAGACTTTCTAGAGCATAATATTCCTTGAAACATTGGTCCAGTATTCATTAACATCTCTTTATAAACATTTCCATTACTTCCTTTGGTAATTTTGGCTCTAACTTGGCCTTTTCTTCTGTTAACTTCATAGCAATCACAATAAACTACAATATTCTTTCCCGCTTCCAGGTATGGAACTTGTTTCTCTAACTTGTTTAGCAACCACTCATCGTCAGAATCCAGAAACGCAATGTAATCTCCTTTTGCCTCCTTTATCCCATAATTGCGCGCTGATTGTGCACCCTTATGATTTTGCTGTAAAATTCTAACCTTAGAATAATTTAGTTCTTTTATTTTCTGGATCGTGTTATCACTAGAGCCATCATCAACTACGATAATTTCATAAGGAGGATATGTCTGATTTATAACAGATTCCAAGCACTTCTTTATTGTTTTTTCTCTGTTATAAGAAGGAATTACTACAGAAATTTTTATATTATCTATCATCTTAGCCTCATTCTGTTATTCTATTTATATCAAAATATTATTATAACTTCTTTAAATTAGCTTCACATTTTCATCAGCTTCTCAGGTAAAAAATAACATGGTTACTTTTTAAATACTATTTTATCAGAAATTTTATTTTTCAATTACAATTAATCCATTCGCCCAATACGGACCATATTTAATATCCTTTATGCTTTTGCCTTCATCATTATTCCAATGATTATTGCAACCTCTTTTTAATAGCTGTATTCGAACATCGTGACGATTATCATATACCCATTCATCTAAAACCGCATTATATCCTATAGGAGCGGTAATTAAACACGACTTCGACTCCCTGAGGATTTTTACTACAGCCTCTACTGCAGTATGCTTCTCTGAAAATTTATAGTCACCTGTTCCGATATGTTCAACTGTTGATATAGAAAGTACATTCCATCCTCTTAAATTACAATCAAATACTGACTTCCTTATATCTATTCTTTTATGCATATCCGTTGGATCTATAACGTGTTTTACTCTATTTGCACATTCAAATGGATAATATGGTGTTACAGCTCCCACCTCACAAATACCCCCCCCCGTACATTTTTCAATGAAGTATTCGCCTAAAGCTAATTCAACACTTCTTTCCGTCATTCTCGTATTTATAAAACCACAATTGTATATATTTTCATATAATTTAAATATTTTATCTTTATAC
This sequence comes from Parablautia intestinalis, assembly GCA_003612395.1. Classification (GTDB taxonomy): domain Bacteria; phylum Bacillota; class Clostridia; order Lachnospirales; family Lachnospiraceae; genus Suilimivivens; species Suilimivivens intestinalis. The sequence continues at coordinate 13,123 of RAYQ01000026.1, read as the reverse complement.
AAAAATGTTTTATCTCTAAAAAAGCAATTAGAATTAAAGTAATTAAAGACATCTGCATCTATATCATACCTGCATAAATCACCATATATGCTATGAACAGCCGCTTCATTTGGACCTACACAAATAAGAATTAACGCTCTTTTTCCACTTCTAGTTATAATTTCACTCAACTCTAATACAGTAATAATTGGAATATTTTTTATGTATTTTCCCTTTCCCCCTTCTCTCCTATCACAAAAAAAATCCACCCTAAATATGTTTTCCTTTATAATGTCTTCACCGAATGTTACTCCATAGATCACCTTAATTCCTTCGCATTTATCGATATATTCAAATACATCTTTATCTACTCTATATGCCATTTTCATATTCAATTACCTTTTTCATTCTTCTAATTTATTATTTTCCTTAGTCAATCCAATCATAAGTAGAAACATCCGCTTTTGTATAACAATATTCTAACTCCCTATTTATATACTATCTGTTCTTCTGTTACTCTCTCAAACCTCTTCTTATCCTCATCGCCAGCATATGGCCCTTGCTTTACCTCTATCATTTCAACTTCATCTAAAACTTGAAAACCATGACCTCCCGAAACAAGTAAAATTATATCTCCTGCATGCAAATCTTTGCTTTCTAAATAATCTTCGTATTCATCATAAAAATCCACACGCAAAATACCTTTTTTAATAAATAATACTTCCTGTGTCAAAACTACGTTTCTGGTAACTAAATTATGTATATGCGCATCTATCACTTTTCCTTTCGGATGATGCATATACGCTACCTGTTGCGAATATTCGCTAGATGTGATAAAATTTACCCCTTCACACGTATAATCGTTACGAATAATTATTGCAAGTAGTTTATTCTTTTTTCTAATTTCTTCTACTTGTCCCATTACCTAATCCCCTTCATCAATACATTTATTATTAACTATTTTCCTTAAGCATATATATTTTATTCATTACCTTCCGAACCCCTGACACTACTTTTTCCATTTTCTCCTCCGTCAAAGCCAATCCACTTGGAACATAAAAGCCCTTTCTTGCAAGATATTCTGCTTTAGGGTACTTTTCTTTTTGAAACAATCCTTGATTTTGATATACCGGTTGCTCATGTATACACCAAAAAAAGGTCCTTGACCCAATTCCTTCTTCTGCTAAAAGTTTCTGTACAGTCCTATTATCAATCGGTATATCTTTATCCAACACCATTCCATAAACCCAATAAATATTATCTGCATATTCCGTCTCCTCTATTGGAAGTATCAAGCCACTTATGCCCTTTAGTCTATCCGTATAATACCTTCCCATTTGTCTTTTCTTTTCTATAAATTCATTCAGCCTTTCCAATTGTGCTAGTCCAACTGCAGCTTGCAAATTGGTGAATCGATAATTATCGCTAATTTCATCATGCATATAGCGAACATCTTTCCTGAAGCAAAGGTTTCTAAGCATTCTGCTCCGTTCCGCAAGCTCAATATCATCTGTAACAACCATTCCACCTTCGCCTGTTGTTATATGTTTATTTGAATAAAAACTAAAAGTACTGATATCACCAAAGCTACCACACTTCCTTCCATTATATGTCTGACCATGCATTTCTGCTGCATCCTCTATTATCTTTAAATTGTATCGTTCTGCTAATTCTGTCACTTTACTCACTTCAACAGGCAATCCATATAAATGGACCATCATAATAGCTTTAGTTTTGGATGTTATTTTTGCCTCAATTTCATCAACATCCATATTCCAGGATGTCAAATCGCTATCAACTAACACCGGAACAGCACCTACTTTTGTAACTGCCATTGCGCATGATATAATAGTAAACGCAGGCATAATCACTTCATCACCCTCGCCTATCCCCAGTGCCTGAACGGCAACTTCCAGGGCAGCGGTACCGCTAGAGACTGCAATTCCATATTTTCGTCCCACCAACATACTCATTTTTTGCTCAAATTCTTTTACGAATGGTCCTTCAGATGAAATCCATCCTGTATCAATACATTCGCATAAGTATTTCTTTTCATTACCATTAATCAATGGTTCATTAACTGGTATAAATGCCACAATATCATCTCCCACATAAAACTCTTGTTTGTTTTTATCTATATCCTATACACAGAATTAATACCATCTTCATATTTATGTTGATTGTCATATATTCCTTCTTCTTGTCCTATAATATATTTCCACACTTCAATATGTTTTTTTGTATAGTTCTCCCATGTCCAATTAGTAACTGCACTTACTGTTTTATATCGTTCCATTTCCAGTTTTGAAAGAACATCTATAAAGTCAGCAATTGTATTACAGGGATAAGTTAATCCATTGCGTGTATCCAGATGGTATCCTTGTGGCGTAACAATAGTGCCAATCCCTGCTGCAAGTGCATCTAAATATCCCATCGATCCCTCATCAAATCCCCAATATAAATAATAATCCAATGAGGGGATCAATTGCACATAAGTATCATAATCAAATTCAGGATAATATGTCACCAAAAACCCCTTTTTGCAAACTTCCTCTACAATTTGCTCCCAGCCTGCCCCCATAATTTTAAATTCGAAGTAGTCCGGATTAATTCCATTACAAATATCTAACAAAGCACCCGAACGTTTTCTGTGATCATCATATACCCGGTGAGTAATTCCTAATACATATTTTCTCGGCTTTATCACTCCATCTTGTGCCGGATTAATATAACAGATCTTTTCCCTGGGAACTCCCATCTGCACTAATTGGCTCATCATATCCCGTGACATACAGATTCCCATCTTAGCCACCTGCAACTGATGCTTAATCAAGTTCACTTTATTTATTGTATCAACATGCGTGATCATTAAAGTGTCATTGCAGTCGAGCAATGGCTCATATAAATGAAAAGCAATATGATGATTAATATCTGCTGTTATGTCTACACCTTTGCCAATCTCTGCCTGTATTCCACTTTTTAATAATTCTTCCTTCATTTTTTCTGCAAATTTACAAAGGATCCACCCGTTATCCGAACAAACCAGCCTAACCTTGCTAATGCATGCATTCTTAATTATTTTTCTTTTTTGTTGTCTAAAGGTATTAAAGGAACTATTATTATAAAAATCAAAAACAAACGCATCTATATTCATTGATAAAAGCATATCAACTATCTGAGTTCTATAATCTTCTTTCTTAACACATATTAAGATAGCTAGTTTTTCATCCATTTTTTCCAAATCATCTGGTGCAATAACAGGTATACCATGAAAAAGCTCTCCGTTCCTTGCTTTCCTATCACAAACACAGAAAATATTTGTAAAATGCAAATATACATTTTCTGCTACTGCACCCATTCCATATAAAACTAGTTTTCGTTCAGATTCGCTCATTATTTTATAAAAATCATCTTGATAATCCATTATTTCTATTCTTTTTTCCATTATATTTTCCCTGCCTTTTTAATTGTAAAAATAGTGCTAGCCTGTAAATTCATTGGTAAACTTTCCCACCTATGTAAAAGTCTTTGTTTTGGCGCAAAAGATTTAAAAGATACAATGCTATTTAAAGACAGACTAACACCAATAAGGTAAATACCATTATATTGCCATATATTTAATCTTGCATTTCTCATAAATATAGACAATGCTATTTTCAGTATCTCTACAAGCAATTTCTTAAAATGGAAAGCACATTTTCTCCTACATTAATCCAATTATCTGACTTATCGCTTTGGCATATATCTTTCTGTTTTCCTACATTCATTCCCAACACAAAAGTGCAGTCACTACTTTCTATGTCAGAAATATATTCAACCCTTTTATCTATCTCCGGTTTTACTTGATTATCTGAAATTACATACCCTTCTATTTTTACTCCAAAACTCTCCAGGCAGTCAAATAATTTAGTTCCATACATTCCACAGCCATAAATAAAGATATTTTTCCTGTCTGCCAACTTATTTATAAGCTCATATATACCATAAAGCCCATCCTTACGTACCATTCGCTTTTTTAATAACGTATTTCTATTCATTTCAACTGCTGTATCATATTCTTCTACTAAGTCATTACTATAATATCTAAGAAAATGCTTTCTATATAATCCAATTTGTTCAGAATCTGGTATATAATTCCATGTCATAAGTAAAGCAGAAAAAACATTCTCAATATATTTTCTGGTTTCCTTGGTTACTTCAAATGCACCAAGACCAATATAATTATATTGATTATCATTCTCTCTACATATTATTTTTTTACCTACAACCGAAGATAATAATACTCTGGTAGCAATAGCATTTACATCAGCAAACTCCGTCAAGTGATTTAAGATAATGTCATGTAATACTACTATAGCACCATCATTTAGCCTGGGAAGACATGCCAGGAAATCAAGTAGTTCTCCCGGTAACGTATGCATTGTGTCAAGTATCAAAAAATCAATATTGTCCCCAATTTCATCTAAATATTCTGGCAAGTATCCCCCTACATGCATACAATGTTTAACTTCTTTACCCAAATAATTTTTACATTCTTCTACCAAATAGCCCGTATTCTTATTGCCATCTCGATAATATTTTTCTGAACTATCTACTGAATATACCTCTGAATCCAGTTCTAACATAAAAATACAATTCAATATCACAGCTGTTGTACCACCAGCTGCGACTCCTACTTCAACTATTTTCTTAGGTTTATATTGTTTTATTAATCCACATAAAAGAGCATGTTGCAAATCTGACATTTCTGCATTGTTATCTAATAGCACCCTTTTAATATTTAAAGGTTCTCTAAATAATTCTATCTTATTCATATCCATTTATTGACCTCCCAGTATACAAAATGATTAGATGATTAAGAAATGTCGCGTCTGCTACGAAATCAGCCTTTTATTTCTCCCAGATTACTTGGTTTCGCTTTAATCAATCTATCTACATTATGTTTTTCAACAAATTCCCAATAGAATGACTTATTTGTCATCTCGGAAAGTAGCAAAACATCTTCCATAAGATAATTATTCTTCCATAATACATACGGAAATGAAAGTTGATCCCTATTAGACTCTATTTCAACTTCTTTCCACCAATCTTCCATTATTTTTACACAGACAGGATTATTATGCTCTCTAATCAATACATTACACCAACAGCTGCCAAACTTTCTGGGCATTCCTTGATGCCAATACTTATTCATTTGTGCGTAAATACGCTCTGGTTTATCTCTCATTTGAGGAATCATACGAATTGCTTCTTCATATAAACAATTCCAATGATTTGGACTTGCAACTCCTATCCTCGTTTTTCCCAATTTATCAAAATAACTTTGTAAATCATGTTTCAATAAAATATTTCCATCATAATATATGCTCCTCCTATATTGGGGAAATATTTTATGTGCATTTATTTTACAGAAACGGTTCATCCTTGTATAATCAGTTACGGAATCTGGAATGACATCTCTCACATCTATCCATTGGTAAGTACTTTTATGCGATGGTTTTTTATCTGATATCAAATAATAATCGTACTTCTTTAATACATCCTCACCTGGCTCTAGTAGATCATCATAGCCGCCCACAATACATGTATAAGCAACTACCTTTTCATTCATAAAAGGAAATGCCTGAAGCATAACTTCTGTCATGCTCAGTACTTCTGATAGGGTAACATAATTATATATTTCTAGTTCTTTTAATTGTTCCACAATGTCAGTTTCAAAAACATTACCAGCAAAAACAAAGAAAATTATCCCTTCTCTAATATTCTGCAAACTATGATAATCTACACATCTGATGCCATTTTTTATTTTTTTTCCCCATAATTTATTTTTATTGTCACAATAGAAATCAGGTATAATACCTAATTTTGTTAATATATCATATCCTATGGTAGTTCCTAAAAATCCTGCTCCCCAAATGCATACCCTGAATCTCCCGCTTTGTGCCAATTTAATGTTTTCTCGAATAACTTTTATATCTCTCACTTCAGTCTCCTAGTATCTAATCCCTAGCCACCAAATTCTTTTTCCTATATCCTTATGACATCCATTAAATACTATTAATTTATATGACAAATTCCATACAGCACCGTTTCATTAGCAAAAAGAGAATAATGTTTCATATAAAATCTATAATCTGAACATATAGAATGGATAAGTAATGGTATTTTCCATAAGTCATCCCGCCTATGATATACACAAATTGCCAGTACAGGTTTATGTTGTTGGATTGCCCATTTTGCTCCTAACAAGCCTTTATGCTCAAAGCCTTCTATGTCCATTTTTATCATGCTTATCTTTTGTTCTGCATGATTATCAATGCAATCCAGCAAAATATTTCCTTCTATCCCATCGCCTAATGAAAACGCTGACATTTCATTTGCCTTATAATTTGCGGTTGCCTTACCTTTTCTATCACTCATTCCTGCTTGAATCAATTCATAAGGAATATTATTAATCTTCATCTTTTGAATAATTTCAGGAATTACTTCCTGATTAGGCTCCCAAAGCTGACACCCCCCCCCAGAAAATTTTCTAAAAAATTTAAGGGAATCATTTCCGTCCAAGCAACCGCCATCTACAAAAATTCCATCTCTGTCTATCTCTTTATCCAATAGATCAAAATATTGCTCTTCATATAATTGCTCCATCACTTTTGCAAAATTTAGAATTCTACTTTCCTCGATTCCTAAACCTATAATTTTTCTAACTATCTCTTTATATGAAAACCTTGGTAAAATTACTATTCTTGTATTTGGGCACGTCTTTACAAAATCTTCAATTTTTATAATTTTGATATCACGTAATGTTTGACCATATCTATATGAATCTATGAAGCATTCTATTTTCATCTCAGGATAAAAATCCAGGAATTTCTCCGCACGTATTCCGGCGCCCCATACTGCAACAGGTTCTTTTTCATTCAGCATACTCTCCAAAAACGCCATTGCTGTTTTATTTGTTCTAATGACATTTCTAATATATTCTAATTCTCCAAGCAGATTATACATTAATCTATTTTTAAAAATATATCTTGATTCTTCATCCACAAATAGATTATATGTCTTATGGATTTCTTCCAATTTTTCTAGCTCCACCGTATACTATTCCTCCACTCTCGCCAACAAACAACTTCTACAAAGCAATTCATCCATTTCCTCTTCACAGTTCAAAGCTCTTATCACCCTTTGCAATTCCCCCTTGCTCCGAATGGTATCGTAGTCTTCTTCATACAGATTTCCCAGCACATGCTTCATTCCATAATCCATATTGCAAATTAGAAGCGTCCCATCCGGAAGCACTAAACTGTTCGACAAATCATCCCCACAGAAGCAGCACTTTATTTTTGTCCCAGGTTCAATGTCCTTTTCCCGATGCTGCGCACTGTCATCCTTTACATTGCCTGCCCTGTTTTGCACGGAACGCATAATTTCATACTTCCCTTTTGCCATTTCTGCGATCCTTTCATCAGGATCAGTTTGTGCATTCAAAAAATCTATAAACTGGCTGCCATCTGCTTTTTTTGCCGAAAGAACTTTTTCTACATTACGGTAATACGTTTCCGTGGTTGGAATATATGCATATCCACACTTATCAGCCACATGTAATGTGATATAATAAATAGGCAGCTTAATTAGTTCATCAACAGTCTGCTCGTCAACTTCCGCTAAGGTGGTAAAAAGATATACTTTTCTTCCTGCATCGCAGGCCATTTTAATCATTTCCAAGCAATCCGGATTGTTAAACGGCTCCGTCATTCCAGAAAAATCAATAATGCAGTCCTCAGGCGTATGCTTTAATATTAGTTTAAAATTATCTATTGTCATAACGCGCTGCCGTTTTCTATCGTTTTCATAATACTTCTTTAGCAGAACATCCTGCGGGCAGTATTTACAGTTCACACTGCACCCCATGATGGTTGATACCTCCAACACTTTAGATACCCGCAGGTCTTCCCTTCCTCCGGTATCTGTAATATATTTTCCGCCATTTACCACATGGGACATATTCACACCGTTAGATTCCAGGTATCTCATAACCTCATCAATATACGTATCGCTAAGCCCGATTACAATTCCAATGTTTTCTTTCAGCACTGTCTCAGCCAAAATAACCGGAAGCCCAAGCACTTCTTTGTTTACATTTTCCTTTGTGACAAGAAATCCATCTACTTTAATATCATTATTGTGCAAAGCGCGGCAGACGTCTTTTCCGTAAAATCCCGCGCCATATATATATAGCTTATCTGTTTCTTTTTGTATTGCAGTTACATTCTCTATCAGTTTGCCAAAATTCATAGTTATTCTCCTGTTTCTCCTATATTCTCTTCACTTGTTTCGCTGTCTCTACACGATTATTATTATCAATGCCGAATCCGCCGCAAACTTTACAAAACTCCATGCACCCGCCTTCGATATTTGCCATTATCATCTCCAGAATCTCTTTTCGGTCTATCGTGCCTTCTTTTACTTTTTCCAAATCAACATATGCCTTTTCTTCTATGGGATATAAACCGCCTTTTTGGGCTGACCACTCTAATCCACAATAAAATAGTTTTTTATCATCCAATATATGTTCTATTGAATTACACCACTGCATATGATTGACTGCTTCTTCTCCTTCATAATGATACAAATCTTTAGGAAATCCAAAATCAAACCAATCAATATTCTTATTTCTCATATAAGAAATATGATATTTTTCCAATTTCTCACAGAGCTGCTCAATATGGTGTCTGTATTCAATATCTTCAGAATAATCACTGATCGATACGTCCATGGAATATTTGCTGAGTAACTCAAAAATGTCATCTCCCGGCACAATCATTCCATTTGTTATAAAGCCTATATATCCTATTCTGTCCCGGTAATTTTCTCCAATATAAATAATAAATTCCTTTAAATTCCTATATAAAAACGGCTCGCCCCCCACAATGTCCAAATCCAGCAAATAATCTACGCACTCAAAATAAATATCTACATTTTCTTTTATTTCTTCTAATGGATTTTCCTTTTTCCTTCCTTCTTTCCAATAAGGCAAGAACTGCATGCAATTCTCACAATTAAGCGTACATAATGTTGTCAAAGAGATATCTGTTTTAAGGACATTTATTCTGTTTTTGTATTTGTAATACCATTCCGTAACAAACTGCTGGTACATGACATAATTTACATTTTCAACCAGCCCTGCATCATTTAACTGCTCACGAATTGTCTGATAATAATATTGGGAAGTTGTAACAATAATTTTATATTGATATAAAAATTCCTTCGCTTGTTCGAATGATAAAATAGTCTTTCCATCAACTTTTTTCCCTTGCTTTTCAGATGAATTATCTACGATTGCCACAATATTAAAATCTCTGTTAAGTGTCGTATACATTTTTTTGCCCTGTCGGCCAAAGCCAAACACCACAATCTCTTTAAGGTCTTTCCAATATTTATCTTCCATATTATTTAATTTTGTCTTCATGATTAGTAACCGTGCCTTTCCCGAAAACATGTAATTGTATATAAATATAAAATTAAAAGTCAAAACAGACAAAGCGAAAAGATTATTATCTGCGATTTTCACTTATCCAAATAAGCAAGAATCGTCTTTGCAACATGCTCCGATGCATGCCCGTCCTCCACCATCTCCGCCTCCTGAAACAGCCTGTCCAGTCCGCTTAAATAACGTCCTTCCTCAAAATCCCTGATCTGCCCTTCCAATTCCTCATCATTAAGCGCCAGCGGAAACGGCAGTTTACGCAAATCCCACAGCAGCTTCCCCCTCTCTCCTTCATACTGTTTATAATCATCGGCATAAAGGAAAACCGGGATCTTCATCACCGCCGCATCAAAAGCCGCACTGGAATAATCCGTCATAAAGGCGTCACAGCCGGCTAAAATCTCATACATATCATCCACCCGGCTTACATCTATCACTGGATTTCTTTCGCCCGTCTTAGTATCGGCAGCTTGTCCGGCTGTCTTTTCATCTGCTGCTGTCCGGCTGTCTGCCATGTTTTGATCCATATTTCTGGCGACCAGCTGCGGATGCAGGCGCAGAAAAACATACCATCTGCCGCCCATATACTGTTCTAATGCACAAATCAGCCTTTTATAGTCGGGAAATCCCGGATTCACTTCTATTGTCCGTTCTGTCCCCTGGCTACCGCCCCGGAAGGTCGGTGCATACATCAAAATTCTGGCGTCTTCCGGAAGACCGTAGTCTTTTCTGACCCTGCTCCTTACTTTCCTCCTGTCATTTACCAATATGTCGCACCTCGGAGAACCTGTGCGAAGTATTTCTCCCTCATAGAGCATTCCTGTGGGCAGCGTGTCATCATACCACTTTGAATTGGAAAGCACGTAATCAATCATATCGGAATCATGCTTGCTGACCAGATAGGCAATCTTAGAAAAAGATGCTCCCCTGTCCAGACAGGTGGGTTTAAACCCCAGCTTCGCATGCCATGTCTGGATATAAATCTGCCCTTTCCGTTTCCGGGCCTCTAACTGTTTCCTGCTATTATCAATCCAAAAGCGGGCAGTTGTCAGGTGGTATGCCCGTTTCCATAATGTGTTATGCACTACCTTGATTTCTTCCGGGAACTTTTTTGACAAATCATTTACCAGCCAGACCAGCTCATATCCTTCATCCCTGCGGATAAATTCTTCCGCTATATACTTGGGATTGCAGGTATACCCTGTCGTCCCCTCAATACAGCAAAACACAATTTTCTTTTTACATATCGGGATAATCCGGAAAAGATAAAAAGGAATGCTCTGCAGCCTTGCTTTCCATATTCTTTTTGTAATATATTTTTGTTCTGCTTCCATTCCTGCTATCTTAAATTCCTTTGCCAATTGTATCTCTTAGCAGCCTCTGTCGGATAAAATTTGCTTTTCCCTTCAGCTCCTTTGCTGAAAGGACTCTAATGTATAGCGAAAAGCGTCTTCCGTCCCAACCTGCGGCCGCCAGCCCAGTTCCGTAATTCTGTCTACATTCATAATGCCCAGCTTAAAAGGAAGGTATTTTAATTTTTGTTCTTCATGATTGGCATATAATACCTTTACTCTTCCTTTTTCATCTAATCCGGCAATCAGTTCCGCCAGATCGCAGATACTGATCAGGTTATTCAGGTTTGCTACATTATAATAACGATGTTTTCCTTTTGTAAAAGCAAGCAACATAGCGCCAATTGCATCCGCAACATACGTATAAGTCCTCACTGCGCTCCCGTCCGTATGCAGTACAATGTCTTCGCCTTTTATCACATTGCGGATAAATTCTGAAAAAGCCCGTCCGTCATGAAGGGATATCCCAGGGCCAAAGGTATGACACATACGTACTCCTACATATGGGACACTATATTGCGCTTCATAGGACGCAAACATAGTCTCGCAGAGCCGTTTTGCCTCCGGATAGCATGCTCTGGCATGGTCGCAGTAAATTGGCCCCATGTCATTCTCCCGAATGCCCTCGTCCTTTTTCCATTCCCCGTAGATTTCTACAGTTGACGTATACAGGACTTTCTCGCTCTTCTTTTCACGGGCCAGTTCCAATACATTTCGTGTCCCCTGCACATGCCCCCATAGAGTATCTACCGGCTCGTTTGTGAAATCCCGCGGGCTTGCCGCCCCTGCCGTATGGAAAATATAATGGACGTCCCCATTCCAATGAATGGGTTCCGTAATGTCCTGCACAAGTGTATGCACATTTGGCAGCTGTAAAGAATTCCCAAATACATACCGAAGTTTTTTCTCATTTCTTGCCAGCGCAATAATGTTCACATTCAGATTCCAGTCAATATCGGCTTTGTTGATGGCCTCCACAATATACATTCCCAGACGGCCTGTAGCGCCTGTAACCAGAATTGTCTTATTCCTGAATTTCTCCCAGTCAATCGGATTGTTTAAAATGATATCTATATCTCTTTGTTCAACCATAAAATCCCCTATTCTTGCCAGCAGGGTGCAAATTGTACATATATTTAAAAATGTTATATGTACAAAATATCCTAGTACATAAGCACAAATTTGTCTTGTCGGCTAATAAAACAGCTGTCAGACTGCTTTCTAATCTATTTTCATTACAGCCCGAATACACATTTATTTTCTTCCAATTCCAGCATTGCTTTCAGGAAATAATAATCCTCAGGCGTTGTAATTTTAATATTTGCCCCATGTTCTTTCACCAAATGCACTTTTCCGCCTGTCTGCGCATATACCATAGCTGCATCCAGTAATGGCATACCATCCTGCTCCATCTTATCAATTTTACGATAGGCTTCCGCAATCTTTCCCAATTGAAAGGTCTGTGGTGATGTCATGGACCAGGTATCCGCCCGTTTCTTGAAGTTTTCCATGTCTGCTTCTTCTGACTGCGTGATCACAACAGATTCCGTAACGGAATGTACCGTAACCGCACAGCCATATTGCTTCGCAATACGTATATTCTCACGGATCGTTGACAGCTCTACTAAAGGACGCACACCGTCATGTACTACCACAATATCTTCCGGGCCTCCGCCCTTTTCCATTATCGTATTAAGCCCGCGCTGAACGCTGCTCTGCCTGTTACTTCCACCCACAATTACTCTTTCCGTCTTTCTAAGCTGATACATAGAAAGGAGATTCTGCATATAATCAATATAACTTCCATGGCAGACGACCATCACTTTATTGATTTCTTCACATTCCTCAAATTTTTCCAGGGTGTAGATAATAATGGGCTTTCCCATCAATTTCAGAAACTGTTTCGGCAGTCCGCCATTCCTCATCCGCTGCCCTACTCCGGCTGCCAGGATAATTGCATAATTCATAAGATATACTCCTCATATGCAACAGGCAGGGCCTGTTGTCATGTATTACATGCCTGCCTGCAATATTGCGCCAATTGAAAGTCTGGGCTTGTAATACTTCTAAAGATAGAAATAAGCGTCTGCTTTTAAGCAGAAATACCGTCTACGGTACTTTAGTGTATAATAAATTTACGAACCAAATACATAAAAAACGTCCCCATACGACAAGCATATGTTGCTGTGAATGCCCTAAAACAACTATATTCAGAGTAGGGAATTCATTTGTGAAGTTATAAAACCACAATAGCTTTATAAATTAGGAAAACATTTTATACCAATATGTTTCATTGCGCGTTTCA
>RAYQ01000025.1 GCA_003612395.1 Parablautia intestinalis | reverse complement strand
CAAGCATTAAAATAAAAACAGATTTCAGGTGGCTCTCAAGCTTTAAATTAGTGGCTCCCAAGTTTTAGAATAATCAGTGACAAAAAGCGGGTAATAATACTTTTTCAGGTTGATTGTTTTCATGGCTAATCTCTCCTAAAATGCGGAGAGGACAGGCAGCGGTTTCCTGCCTGTCCTCCCCGGTAATGTGATAGGGAAAAAGTTCCCTTCACTGGTTAGCCCGAAAACGGCCAATCGTAGGGTCTGTATCAGAAAAATTTTTTGATTTTCTTCCGTACTGCCTCAATGCTGTCCTGTATGGCAGCTTTGGAGCAGCGGCAAAGCCCGGCAATCTCGGCATAACTCAAACCCTCCAATGCGTAGAGCAGGAACCGGCGGCGCTGCGCCTCGGTGCAGAGCGCAAGGGCGGCCTTAATCTCCAGCATGGTCTCCTTCCTGCATACCCACTGTTCCGGTGTCTGATAGTAGCAGGAGCGCCCTTCGGTGAGGACTATGTACTCGTCAAACTCCCGGCTGTCCCAGTGCCGCCGCTTCTCATGGGCAAAGTTTTCTTCCTTGTGGTCTGCTCTGTCCAGGTATTCGTATACTTCGACTGTGACCTCCACGGACAGGGCTTGTCCGTCTATGTTGATGGTGACTTCCATCCGTCTTTCCTCCGTTCAGATTTTTTGCAAAGGTTTCTGAACGGAGTAGGGCGGGGAGCGGCAGCCTGGACGGGCTGGCATTTGCTTTACCCATAGGCATATAAAAACACCCGGCTGTGTAATGCAATCGGGTGTAATGGAACTGTGAACAGTATTTAATTGACTTGACAGTGCATATTTATGGGTAAAATATCCCCCGGCCAAGATCATGCTTTTTTTGATATGTCAATGACCGTCGGATTTTGTCGATACGGTATGTGCTTCATGGCGGCTACCTCCTTTAGCCGCCGCTTTGACAGTGATACCGCGTCATTTCTTAAGAAGATAAAAAGAAACGGCGGCTTCGATTTTTCAAAAGCCGCCGCGTCAAAAAGAGCGTGCGAAAAGACCTCTGCTGAACGACGGCTTTTTTCTTTTGCCGTCGTGCGGCAGATTAGATTTATCATTAAAGAAAGAGCCGATAACAGCAGTTCAATAATTCTGCTTGTTATCGGCTCTGCGTCTGTGCGTCTGGCTCTTTTATGACAGTTATTTGTAAGTTCTTCACCTTAATCAATGTTTCCTGTTTGCATTTCGGGCAGTAAAGAGGGAAATTTATCAATTCCGTATCTTCCCTTAATTTTAACCGCGTTTTGTTCTTGCAGACAGGGCATAATATCCAATGTTCTTTTATCATTTATGTATTACCAGCTTTCTATAACCTCTAATTCATCACAATACTGTCCGATTATTGTTGCAACAGTACAATTTCTCCCTCGCCTTTCGGTTCTTGAAATTCGTTATAATGATGTTCCAATATTTCATCTGTTATTACGAATGGAGAATTTGCATGTAAGGATAAATTTCTTTTTTGAAGCCTTTTCCATAAAATCTCCTTGCTTGCTTTCATATACACAAGTTCAACAGTACCTCCCAGCTTCTCGATTATATTTTTGTAAAGATTTCGACTATCCTTGTTCCAGAAACTAAAGTCAATGACAACATTTTTTCCGTCTTTAATTAGATCAATCATTGTTTTCCGAAGAACATGTTCAACTTTTTCAGATAGTTCATCATACTGTTTTTCTGGATAATCAATTCCTTTTTGTCCATATAGGCTCCACATTTCCTCGTCAATGGATAGTCTGATATATCCCTCTTTTTCTTTTTGCTTTGCATATGTTGTTTTTCCAGACCCACATACTCCGCACATCATTATAACTTTACCCATAATATAGTTACCTCTACAATTCCCGTTTTTCCCATTGCTTTGAAGCAAAACATATACAAACAGCCATAATGGAAAAAGCTAAAATCAGCCTGAAAATTTGTATGCCATTTAAAGTTACATCATAGACATCAAAGTATCTCAACGGAGATAATAAATCAAGGAAATAAATACCCGAATACTGTGCTGCTATTGCAAGAAAATACGATAATAACAAAAAAATTGTACTAACCTGTACAGCCGATTTATATTTTTTCACAACACTTGAAATCAATAATCCAACGGTAAAAAACATAAGCTGTGTTAAATATAATCCTATGGTGGTTGTCAATGCAGCTTTCGGCTGCTCCAACCCGCCTGTTGGAAGAATAAGCAGTACATAATTACATAGTCCGCTAAAAGCTGAGAATATCAAAAGATTAACAGCGGACGCAATTATCTTAGAAAGTACAATCTCTGTCCTGCATACTGGTTTTGTAAACAGATATGCACTTGTCCCGTTTTTGACTTCCTTTGCAATACAGGATATACCCAAATTAAGAGCATATACAAATGCAAGGATAGATACCCAAAAATAGATACAGCTATACCACCCAAGCGCCGTATTGAAGTCGCCTTTTACTCCAAACATTGTAGTCAGTAAGCGCGGCATTCCGCTGAGCATTAAAGCAACTTCGCCTAAGCTGTCCTTTAAGGAAAGATATTCATAATAGCAAAAGCCGATCAGCAGAAACATAATGCCAAGCCAAATGAGTAAGTGTTTCCTTGAACGGTGTAATTCATTTTTAATTAAAGCTCTCATAATATGCACCTCCTTAAGAACGGAATTGAACGTCTTTTCTCAAAAAGACATTGTAAGCAATCAGCAAAAACATAATCAGCAGTATAAGATAACATACCAGATAATCCCATTCATAGAAACCAGTATGTGAAATATCCGCTGCACTAAAATAGGAATAAGGGGATAAAAAACTAATGCCTTTATTACCTATAATACGCGAAAAGCTGCTAATGCAATATTCGGAAAACACCACTAGCCCGGCTGTCAAAAGAGGACTGCGATTATTTGAAAATATAACGCCTATCAGTACGCCCAAAGCAGCCAAAAGCAAACTTACCAAAAGCAGCGAATTGGAAATAAGGATAAATTCGCCTAAGTCAAAACCGGGGTGAAACAGTGTAAGCGATAAAAAGGAAGTAAACATAAAGGTAAACCCTACGACTACCGAACCACATAATACCGCTATTGCTTTTGCATGAAATATCTCTTTTCGGGTGTGCGGCTTTGTAAACAGGTATTCCGAAGTCTTACCCGAAAATTCTTTGGTATGTATAGAAATTCCAAAGTTCATTCCAAAAATCCCGGCTGCTAACATAAAGAAACTTGCAAGGAATGAATAAATTCCAAGTGGTGCTGTAAGATATTCCATAGAAACCCCTATACTCTGGAAAAAATCTGTTTCCCCAAGCATATCATAAAGAGGGTTTGCGGTGGATTCTGCTCCACCAAGCAAGCTGTAATAAACAGGTATCATCAGAAAAATACATACCGCCAGTGAGATAGCCCACCCTAAAATATACTTTCTGTGATTTCGCATTTCATACTTAAAAATAACCATATGTTCCACCTCCTGTTATTCATAATAGTGCAGAAATATTTCTTCTAATGACGGTTCTTCTAAAAATACATCTGTAAGCGGCAAAGCGTGTAGCTTATCCATAACAGTGGTAATATCGCCGTTATACATAAAATCAGCGGAAGTCTTATCTTTGCTTTCGCTATAATTTGCAATACCGTCAAGATTAAAAAATCCATTTGGTATTTCAGCTTTTGAAGAAACGGAAATCTTTTTATACCCACTTTCGCGCAGCTCCTTGATTGATTGAGTACCAATAAGTTTTCCGCTTTTCAAAATAGCCACTCTATCACAAAGTTTTTGAACCTCACTTAAAACATGGGAAGAAAGAAAAATTGTTGTTCCATGCCTGTTTTCTTCTTTCAAAATCTCATAAAATGCCTGTTGAATTAAAGGGTCAAGACCGCTTGTCGGCTCGTCCATAATGACCAGCTTCGGAGAAACCATAAGAGCAGACACAATACCTACTTTCTTCCTGTTTCCAAGCGACAAATCGGAAATTCTGCGGGATAAGTCCAAATTTAATCGCTCTGCAAGTTCGTGTAATTTTGTCTGGCAATTCATGCCGTATAAATCAGCGGTGTACTGTAAAAGCTCGCATACTTTCATGTTTTCATAGTAACTGTCCTCGCTGGGCAGATAGCCTACGTCTTTTGCAATGACACTTGCCTGTGTTTGGCAATCATGCCCCAAAATAGTTGCATTTCCGCTTGTGGGGCGAATAAGCCCCATTAAAGTACGGATTGTTGTTGATTTTCCTGCACCGTTCGGGCCGATAAACCCAAATATTTCTCCCGCATTTACGGAAAAACTTAAATCGTTGATACCCCTGTGCTTTCCATAGTTTTTAGTAAGTCCATTCAAAACAATCGCCTGTTTGCTCATAAAAGATATTCCTCCTTATAAAAATTGCGGCGCATTGCTGCAATCATTTTTTGAAAATCGTCCGTCAAAGATCTATACATTGTCTTTTCATCATTCCGGCAATGTGCAGCGTACCCCTCTGCCATGAGCATTAGGATTTGTAGAACAGTTTCAGCGTCATTTGGATTTTTGAATTTTGAAACATCATCTTTTCGTAAAATCAAGTGGTTTCTGAATTTTCCTGTTTCGTTCTTAAATTCAGTAAGAATGTCCCTCACTTCATCTGATGTTTCCGTCCATGCACTTAAAATGAATTGAGAAATATAAGGGTTCTTTTCCAATGTTTTGGCTTCTGTAAGACTTGAAAGCAGTATTCTGTCGAATAAGTCCGTTTTTTCATCAAAGTCAGCCTGTCGAAAAGAACTCATAATAATATTGCCCGCATAAGTGAGCAGATACGCATACAGTTGTTTTTTGCTTCCAAAATACTGAAACACCGACGCTTTTGATATTCCCGCCAATACAGCAATGTCATTTACAGAAGCCTTTGCATACCCATATTTCCCAAAACAGCCAAGAGCAGCATTGATAATCGTTACTTGCTTTTCCTCCTTAAGAGATAAAAATTTATTCAATAATAACCCTCCTTTCTCAATAACCGATTCGGTTATTTTGAGACAGTATAGCACAAATAACCGATTCGGTCAAGAGGCTTCTTTGTTAATAAAATACGCTCTATTTTGGCTAACTGATAGAACAGTGTAGACATATCTAAGAAGAAAGGTGAACAGTAAAATGTAATAGGGTGAATAATTATGGCAAAAAGACCAGTACCCAAATACGACTTCAAGGCTTTTGGGGCAGCGATAAAGGCGGTGCGGACAGGACGCAGGGAAAGCCGCAAGAAAGTAAGCGACGAAATGTTTATCTCGCCGCGCTACCTTGCGAAAATTGAGAACAAGGGGCAGCACCCAAGTCTGCAAATCTTCTTTGATCTTATGCTCCGCTACAATATATCCGTAGACCAGTTCCTCTTAGACAAGCCAGCAGGAAAAGACACCCGGCGATTACAGCTGGACGCATTGCTGGATAGTATGAGTGACAACGGGCTACAGATTGTGACCGCAACAGCCAAGAAAATTGCAGAGATAGAAAGGCCGCAGGAAATGGAGAACACATAACCCGTGTTCTCCATTTCCTGGCTGTCAACTTGACTGGCATTGTTCTTGTAATATTTTACACCTTGTTTCTATTTTCGCTTCTTCTGACGGATTCAGTTCTCTGTCATTCTCCGTCATCTGATCTTCCAGGAAACCGGCATAGGCGTCCAGTAGGGCATCCAATAACATTTCCGGCGTTTCCATAAGTTCCGCCCGATACCATTCATTCCTTTCCGGCTCCCATGCCATCAGAGTATACCCATGGCTGGTAAGAACAACTTCATAAAGCGGGTCTTGCTGAAGGTAATCGCTAAATACATTTAATACTTTCTCAAAAGTCAACATTCGTCTTTCTCCCTTCCATCAATCATAAATCAGTTCACTTTGTATGATTTCCTCTGCCTGCGCCTTACAGTTATTTGCCAGCCCCACCCATTTCATCTGGTCGGCTGCTTTCAGTTTCTCGGTCACACCGGCGGCCTTCATCAGCTGTGGCATAAGAATATCCATTCGCTCATTGGCGGCCTCGTCAATCTCCAACAAATGGGGATAGAGTTTTTCCGTCAGGAGCAGGCTGGTATACAGCCCTTTCCGGTGTTCTTTCAGATAGCGGAGCCTCATGTGCCCATACCTGCCGATTGGCGTGTCCGGCTGCTCTTTTAATACCAGATTCGGGAGATAGTAATCTCCAACTTTTGTATAAGTCAGTCTATTCATGTGTATGCCTCCTTGTCTTTTCTGTGGTATGCCAGCCGCCTACATAGCGGCTCTGGCTGGCATTGGTGCTTTTTTGGGTTCCTTCTTCGGCAGGCTGCCGGCCGGGATAAACACACCGTTTTCCATATCCTCGGCACGGATAGCGGCTTTCTTCGCCTCGATTTCAGCCTTTTTCTTTGCCTTGATTTTATCCTCGTACCGTTTCTGTGTCCCGTTGGCCTTGCGCCGGAGATACGCCTGGTGCAGCTTGTCCTTGCGTTCCTCTTTCTTCCGCAGGGCTTCCAGTTCCTCCGGCGTGAGGTTCATTTCCCCGAAGTGGGGCGGTATGTACCTTCCGACAAAATTGAAGTAAATCTCAACCTCCTGCGTGGTTTCAATGCTGCCTTTCCGGTCACGCTCATGGACAAGGATTTTCTCCACAAACTCATTCAGCATGGTGGTAGTCAGATTGTCAAAATTCTCGTACTTGTCAACAAGGGCGATAAATTTCTCCGCTGATTTCCGGCTCTGCTCATATCTAGCGATTGCCTTTTCCAGTTCGGCAATCTCGCCGGAAAGGGATTCCTGCTCCTTTGCGTACTGTGCGTCCAGGGCGGCGTATCTTGCGTCCGGCAGCTTGCCCAGCACATTGTCCTCATAAATCTTGCATATCAGTTTTTCCAGTTCCATGGCCCGTTTCTGTGCCGCCGCCAGCCGTTTCCTCTTTCTGGTGATGTCGCTGGCCTGCTGCTCGGCCTGGGTTTCCTGAACCGCTTTGATAAACTCTGCCCGGTCATTTCTGGAATACTCCGCAATCGCCCGGAGCATATCGGAAACCAGTGTCAGGACGGCGCTTTCATTGATTCGGTGCTGTGTGGCACAGAGGACGCCAACCGGAACCTTGCTATATTGGGAGCAGGTATACTGTGAGATACGCTTGCCGTTGTTGGTGCGGTGGACATACATCTTGCCGCCGCAGTCGGCGCAGTAGAGCAGGCCGGTGAGCGGGGCGGCTTCTCCCCAGCCGTCCGGGTAACGCTTCACATTGGAGCGGATTCTCTGCACATTCTCAAAGGTTTCCGGGTCAATAATGGCGGTGTGGGTGTTCTCAAAGATTACCCATTCATTTTCGTCAACGTAATGGCTTTTCTTGTCCTTGAAGTGCTTGCGGGTCTTGAAGTTGATAGTGTGGCCTAAATACTCACGCTTTTTCAGGATATTAACGATAGTGGAAGAGCCCCACCCATAAGGGGCTTTAAACGTCTTGGATTGGTTCACATCCTCCCCGTAATGGGACAGGTGCAGGGAAGGTATCTCAATCTTTTCCCGTGACAGCCGGTTCGCAATCTGGTAGGGGCCGTATCCGTCCAAAGTCATAGCAAATATCCGGCGCACCACGTCAGCGGCTTCTTCGTCCAAAATCCAGTGTTCCCGCTTTTCGTCCCACAAGTAACCGTAAATGACCGTACCGGTCAGGTGCTTGCCGCTCATGCCTTTTGCCTTGAATACGGACTTAATCTTGCGGCTGGTATCTCTGGCGTAAAATTCATACATGATGTTCAAGAATGGAGTAAAATCATTCTCTCCGTTGGCGCTGTCCACTCCGTCATTGATGGCGATCAGCCGGACGCCTCTCTGCCGCAGGATTTCCATGACCTGGCCGACTTTGAGATAGTCACGTCCCAGGCGGCTCATGTCTTTGATGATGATTGCCTCCACGTTCCCGGCCTCCACTTCCTCCATCATGGCGGTAAATCCGGGGCGGTCGAACCGGGTTCCGGAGATTCCATCGTCCGTGAAATGGGTCGGGTTGGGAAAACCGTTGCGGCGGGCGTAATCTTCCAGCATGGATTTCTGGTTGCTGATGGAGTTGGATTCCCCATTCAATTCATCGTCACGGCTCAACCTCTCGTATAATGGAGTGATTTGGGTTTTCGTCATAGCGTCTGCCTCCTTACATGAAATATGCTCTAAATGAGTTCTTCACTAACCATGAGAAAATCTCGTGATTAAGAAGTCATTTAGAGCATATTTCACCGGAAACTTACGTTTTCTTTCTTATAAATATCCTCCTCGGCGGGCTTTTGATTTTTTTCAGCATAAAAAAGCTGGGTAAAATTTCTTAAAAATTTTTGTTGACAATTCTTTTCTCCTGCTATATACTTCTGCTGTCAAACGGTTTGATGATCAAAATGTTTTATAGTCAAAATATTTGATGATCAAAATGTTTGAAGTTCAAATTAATAAAAGTGAAGATAAGAGGAGAAAAGCGATGTTAGAGAGAATTGCAGAAATTATTAAAGAACAGTTAAATGCAGATGGAATTACAATTACTATGGATACATCCTTTGAAAAGGATTTGGAGGCGGATTCCCTTGACTTGTTTGAGCTGGTCATGACGCTGGAGGATGAGTACGGCGTTGAGATTCCGTCAGAGGAACTGGAGAACCTTACCACGGTAGGGGAAGTAATTAAATATCTGGAGAGCAAAGGGGTTGAAGCATGAAAACCAGAATAACGCAGCTTTTGGAAATTGAATACCCCATAATACAGGGAGGCATGGCCTGGGTGGCGGAGTATCATCTTGCGTCAGCCGTTTCCCAGGCGGGAGGGCTTGGCATTATCGGTGCGGGAGGCGCGCCGGCCGACTTCGTGTGCGAACAAATCCGCCAGGTGAAGGCAATGGGAGATAAGCCCTTTGGCGTGAATATTATGCTGATGAATCCGGAAGCGGAGGCCATCGCCCGTCTGGTGGTCACAGAGGGCGTTAAAGTAGTAACCACAGGGGCTGGCAATCCGGCTAAGTACATGGCTATGTGGAAACAGGCCGGCGTAAAGGTTATTCCCGTGGTGGCAAGCGTGGCAATGGCGAAAATGATGGAGCGGGCCGGAGCGGACGCTGTGGTGGCTGAAGGAACAGAGTCAGGCGGGCACATTGGTTTTGCCACTACTATGACGCTGGTCCCTCAGGTTGTGGATGCAGTAAAGATTCCCGTGATTGCGGCAGGGGGTATCGGAGACGGAAGAGGCCTTGCGGCGGCTATGATGCTGGGAGCGGAGGCTGTACAGATGGGAACCCGCTTTGTAGTGGCGAAGGAATCCATTGTACATGATAATTACAAGAAAAAAATTATTTCCGCCAAAGATATCGATTCTGAGGTGACAGGGATGAGCCACGGTCATCCGGTACGGCAGCTGCGTAACAGTATGACACGGGAATACTTAAAGCTGGAAAAGGAAGGCGCACCCTTTGAAGAACTGGAACACTTAACGTTAGGAGCGCTCCGGAAAGCTGTTGTGGAAGGGGACGTGATAAACGGCACTTTGATGGCAGGACAGATAGCAGGCCTTATCCACAAGGAGCAGACCTGTAAGGAAATGATAGAAGAGATTATGAGTGAGGCACAGCAGGCAGGAAAGAGGTTTTTGCTATAATTGCCTGGAAAGGAATAAAGGAAAAGTTATGGGTAAGCTTGCGTTTGTATTTCCCGGACAGGGAGCACAGTACATAGGAATGGGCAGAGATTTTTACGAACAGGAGGCCGTTTCCAGAGAGATTTTTGACAGGGCAGGACAGGTTACGGGAATGGACATTCCGGCCCTTTGCTTTGAGGAAAATGACAGACTGGACATCACGGAATTCACCCAGATTGCCATGGTGGCCACAGAAGTGGCGATTTTGAGGGCTTTGGAGGAAAGAGGCGTGCGCCCTGATGTGACGGCGGGCCTCAGCCTTGGAGAATACAGCGCAATTGTGGCGTCCGGAGCGATGCGGGCGGAGGAGGCTTTTGCGGTTGTAAGAAAAAGAGGGATTTACATGCAGGAGGCTGTTCCCACAGGGGGAGCAATGGCGGCGGTGCTTGGCCTTGGCAGCGATGTGATAGAGGAGGTAGTGGAAAATACGGAAGGGATCGTTTCCATTGCCAACTATAACTGCCCCGGGCAGATTGTGATTACCGGGCAGGCTCAGGCGGTTGCTATGGCAGGAGAGAGCCTTAAGGAAAAGGGAGCAAAGAGAATCATCCCGCTAAAAGTCAGCGGACCTTTTCATTCTGCCATGCTTACGGAAGCGGGAAAACGCCTGAAACAGGATCTGGAAAGGGTTCAGCTTATGGATTTTTCCATTCCTTATGTGGCAAATCTGACAGCGGATTATGTGACGCAGACAGGGCCTGTCCGGTCACTTTTGGAAAAACAGATTTCCTCCCCTGTTAAATGGCAGCAGTCCGTGGAAAGAATGCTTGCAGATGGAGTGGACACTTTTGTGGAAATCGGTCCCGGAAAGACCCTTAGCGGTTTTGTAAAAAAGATAAACAGAGATGTGACAATGGTAAATGTTGACAAATATGAGGATTTGGCTAAGGCAATGGAGGTACTTATAAATGCTTGAGGGAAAAGTGGCGTTGGTAACCGGCGCAGGCAGAGGAATCGGCAGGTCCATTGCCCTTACTCTGGCCGCAAAGGGAGCCCTTGTGATAGTCAATTATAACGGCTCTTTGGAAAAGGCAAAAGAAACGGCCGGGCTTATTGGGGAAGCCGGAGGAAAAGCGGAGGTTTACGGTTGCAATGTGGCGGATTTTGCTGCCTGCGGCGAGATGATAAAAGCGCTTATTTTAAAGCACGGGCATATTGACATACTGGTGAACAATGCAGGGATTACCAGGGATAATCTTCTGATGAAAATGTCTGAGGAGGATTTTGACAGGGTTCTTAGTGTAAATTTAAAAGGGTGTTTTAACACCATGAAGCATCTTTCCAGGCAGCTCCTTAAGCAGAGAAGCGGAAAAATCATCAATATTTCCTCTGTTACCGGAATTATGGGAAATGCCGGGCAGGCAAACTACTGTGCCTCCAAAGCAGGGATTATCGGCCTTACCAAGAGTGCGGCAAGAGAATTGGGGAGCAGGGGAATCAATGTGAATGCGGTTGCTCCGGGCTTTATTGAGACAGAGATGACAGGTGTGCTGCCTGAAAGTATAAAAGAGACTATGAAGGAGCGGATCCTGCTTGGCAGAACCGGAAGCGCAAAGGAAGTCGCGGATGTGGTTGCCTTTCTGGCCTCGGATGAGGCTTCTTATATAACAGGGCAGGTTATTTCCGTGGACGGCGGAATGGCCGTTTAATCGTAGAAGGGAGAAAAGAAAATGGGCAGACGTGTGGTAGTAACCGGAATGGGAGCCATCACTCCGGTGGGATTAAATGTAGATACATTTTTTCAGTCGCTGAAAGAAGGAAAACATGGATTTGGAACTATCAGCAAATTTGACAGTGCAGGCTTTAAATGTCATGTGGCTGCTGAGGTAAAAGGCTTTGAGGGGAAGGAGCATATGGATTTTAAAGCGGCAAAGCGCATGGAGCTGTTTAGCCAGTACGCTGTGGCGGCTGCGAAGCAGGCTCTTACAGATGCCGGTATCCGAATGGAGGAAGAGGACCCATACCGGATTGGCTGTGCAGTAGGTTCAGGAATAGGAAGCCTCCAGGCTATGGAAAGAGAGTACGATAAAATGGTAAGCAGAGGCCCTTCCAGGATTAATCCTCTGATGGTACCTCTTATGATTTCCAACATGGCAGCAGGAAATGTGTCTATACAGTTTGGACTTAAGGGAAAGAGTTTAAATGTTGTCACGGCATGTGCCACAGGGACCCATTCCATAGGAGAAGCTTTTAGGAGCATCCAGTATGGAGAAGCGGATGTGATGGTGGCAGGGGGAACGGAAAGCAGTATTACACCCCTTGGAATCGGCGGCTTTTGTGCTCTGACAGCCCTTTCAGGCGTAGATGATCCGGATAAATGTTCTTTGCCCTTTGACAAGAATCGCAGTGGGTTTGTGATGGGAGAAGGAGCAGGTATCGTCATTTTGGAAGAACTTGAGCATGCAAAAAAGAGAAATGCGCATATTTATGCCGAGGTTTTGGGATATGGCAGCACCAGCGATGCTTATCACATTACTTCCCCGGCAGAGGACGGAATGGGAGCGGCGAAGGCAATGCTGTTCGCATTAGAGGATGGCGGCGTTGCGCCCACTGACCTTACTTATATTAATGCCCATGGAACGGGGACGCACTTAAACGACCTTTTTGAGACCAGGGCCATTAAAAATGCCTTTGGAGATCACGCATACAGCCTTCATATCAACTCCACCAAGTCCATGGTAGGACATCTTCTTGGAGCGGCGGGAGCCGTGGAGTTTGTAACCTGCGTAAAGGAGATTGAGGAAGGATTTATTCACAGGACTGTTGGGTACAATACGCCGGATGAGGAGATGGATCTGGACTACTGCAAAGAGTCTTATGAGGAGGAAGTGCCTTATGCTCTGAGTAATTCCTTAGGATTTGGCGGGCATAACGCAAGCATCCTGATTGGTAAATACAGAGGTTAGCAGGAGGTAAAAATGTCTTTATTGTCAGCAAAAGAAATTATGGAAATTATTCCCCACAGGCAGCCCTTTATGCTGTTGGATACGGTTGAGGAGCTGGAGCCGGGAAAACGGGCCGTGGCGAAAAAATGCGTATCCTACAACGAGCCCTTTTTCCAGGGGCATTTTCCCGGGGAACCGGTGATGCCCGGGGTATTGATTGTGGAGGCTCTTGCACAGGCGGGCGCGGTGGCAATTTTAAGCCTTGAGGAAAATAAAGGAAAAACAGCTTACTTTGCAGCCATTCAATCTGCAAAGTTTAAGAAAAAGGTGGAGCCCGGAGACGTGCTTTTACTGGAAACGGAAATTATCAAACAAAAGGGCAGCATAGGCGTGGGAAAGGCTGTGGCCACGGTGGACGGAAAAGTAGCCGTGCAGGCGGAGCTTACCTTTGCGGTACAGTAAAAATTGGGAAGATTTTCTGAAGGAAAGTTTGCAGGTTATGGAAAGGGCATGGTCATTAATATGTCAGCATTATTTCGTAAGGATAAATATATACAGGTAAAAGGCGCGGATACTGAGAAGAAAGATTTTGAAGAAACAGGAGAGAGGCAGCAGCCGGATCAGGAAGAAAAAAACAAATATAAAAAATTAGGCCAGGTAATAGACAGGATAAAAAATAAGGAAGCGGGCAGCGTCATAGACAGGGTCAGGGACAAAGCCAGCGAAGACAATGATAAGGTCAAAGATAAAGCAAGTGACAAAGACAAATCCTCAGCCAAAGATAAAGATAAGGATGCGGTGATTATCTGTCCTGACTGCGGAAAAGAGTTAAACAGAGGGGACGTTATAGTCAATCATTATATTTGTACGGCCTGCGGCAGTTATTTCAGAGTCAGAACCAAAAACAGAATCCGTATGATCTGTGATAAAGGAACCTTTACGCCATGGCTTGAGGATATGCCTGTAAGCAATCCCCTTGACTTTCCGGGGTATGAAGAAAAGCTTAACGGGGTCATGGAAAAGACCGGCCTTCATGAAGGCGTTACCGTGGGAGAGGGCAGAATCTTTGGAGAAAGAGTATGCCTTGGCGTGTGTGATGCAAGATTCCTGATGGGCAGTATGGGCCATGTGGTGGGGGAAAAGATAGTCGGCGTTGTGGAGCAGGCTACCAGTAAGAAGCTGCCGGTGGTTTTGTTTTGCTGCTCAGGAGGCGCCAGAATGCAGGAGGGAATTATTTCCCTGATGCAGATGGCCAAAACCTCAGCAGCCTTAAAAAGACATTCCCAGGCGGGACTTTTATATGTGAGTGTGCTTACGGATCCTACTACGGGAGGTGTGACAGCAAGCTTTGCCATGCTGGGAGATATTATTTTGGCGGAGCCCGGGGCTCTGATTGGATTTGCAGGTCCCAGGGTGATTGAACAGACCATTGGACAGAAACTGCCGGAAGGATTTCAGAGAGCGGAGTTTCAGTTAGAGCATGGCTTTGTGGATGCCGTTGTGGAGAGGGATAATTTAAAGAGCACTTTGTACCGGATTCTGAAGTCTCACAGAATTTCTATGGCAAATAAAGCCTTCAGCAGCTTTACACAGGAAATTTCGAAATTTCAGCCTGTGGAGGTAAACAGGGAACGGCTTGCCAAGACGCCCGTAAAGAGTGCATGGGAGAAGGTGAAGGAGGCAAGAGGTTTAAAAAGGCCCTCGGCCCTTACTTATATTGATTTGATTTTTGATGACTTTATGGAGCTGCATGGAGACCGGAGCTTTCGGGACGATACGACTATTGTGGGAGGTATCGCCACGCTTTATGGACAGCCGGTTACGGTTATTGGGGTCCAGAAGGGAAACGATGTGAAGGAGTGTGTCCTTCGCAACTACGGAATGACCTCACCGGAAGGCTACCGCAAAGCGCTCAGGCTTATGGAGCAGGCGGAAAAATTCCACCGCCCGGTTATCTGTTTTATCAATACATCGGGAGCATATCCGGGGATGGAAGCCGAGGAAAGAGGGCAGGGGGAGGCGATTGCCAGAAATCTGTTCGAGATGGCCGGGCTTAAAGTTCCGGTGCTGTCCATTGTGATAGGAGAAGGCGGCAGCGGCGGCGCTTTGGGGCTTGCCGTGAGCAATGAGGTATGGATGCTGGAAAATTCCACCTATTCTGTTCTTTCGCCGGAAGGCTTTGCCTCTATTTTGTGGAAGGATGGAAAGCGGGCTGGGGAAGCGGCGCAGGTGATGGGCATTACAGCGGATGATTTAAAGAGGCTTGAGGTTATAGAGGAAATTATACCGGAATACGGCAGTGCCGGGCCTGATACGGTAGGAGATATTGCCGGGTATATGAAATTCCATATGACGGAGTTCCTTAAGAAATTTGATAAAATGAGCGGGGAGGAAATTGCATCAAACCGCTACGAAAGATTCAGGAAGTTTTAATAATTGCAGGTCTTGTTTCAACGGTACACAAGGCTTTTCGCAGAACATATTGTCAGAATAGTAACTCAGAATATTCAGGCAGGTTATGGGTTTTGCAATTGTAATAGGAGGTGGATTATGCCGGCAAAAATTATTGGAACAGGGAGCGCCCTTCCGGGGCTGGTGGTTACAAATAAAGAGTTGGAACAGATAATGGATACTACGGACGAGTGGATTTCCAGCCGGACAGGAATAAGAAAACGGCATATCGCGGTGGAGGAAACAACCACATCCATGGCAATAAAGGCTTCGGAAACGGCTGTGAAAAAGGCAGGAATAAGGCCTGAGGAGATTGATCTGATTATTGTGGGCACAGTGTCAGGGGATAAGTATTTCCCATCTACAGCCTGCCAGATTCAGGAGGCTCTTTCGGCGCAAAATGCGGTTGCATTTGATGTGAACGCAGCCTGTGCAGGATTTCTTTTCGGGATGACCATTGCAGATGCTTATTTTCAGGCCGGGAGAGCGGATACGGCACTGATTGTAGGGGCGGAAACCTTATCAAAAATGGTAGACTGGAAGGATCGCAGCACCTGTGTGCTTTTTGGAGATGGCGCCGGAGCTGCGGTTGTGCGAAAGGAGGATTCGGGCATTTTACATATTGTGCAGGGAGCGGACGGGGCGCGGGGAAGCGCGCTTTCCTGTGACAGCAGGCCGGTAAATTCTCCCTTTGCAAGAAAGCCTTTTACGAAGGAGTTTTTTGCTGCCGATTCATTATCGGAGGGTTCCTGTGCAGATAAGCCTTTCAGAAAAGATTTTTATGCAGACCCTCTGCCTGCGCCCGACTATCTTAAGATGGACGGACAGGAGGTTTTTCGCTTTGCGGTAAGGACTGTACCGAAGGCGGTGCAGCAGGTATTAGCCGAAGCCGGTATTTTACCCGATGAGGTTAAATATTTTTTTCTTCATCAGGCAAATATAAGAATTATAGAGGCAGTGGCAAAAAAGCTTGCCCAGCCCATGGAGAAGTTTCCCACAAACCTCCAAAGATGTGGTAATATATCAGCAGCAAGTGTACCAATTTTGTTAGACCATGTGAACAGGGAAGGAAACCTGCAAAAGGGTGATAAAATTGTACTGGCAGGTTTTGGAGCCGGACTTACCTGGGGAGCGGCGGTTTTAACATGGTAGGATACGGCAGGGCATACAAGATGCCATGGGCGGATGGAGAGAATATGGAAGCAAATAAAACCCTTAATACTTTGTTTGTGACATTGTTCCGGAGTATTATGAGTATTGAGCAGAAAGCTTTGATCAGCGGGGAATTTAAGGACATTACCATGAACGATATGCATGTGATAGAAGCCATCGAGTGTGGGGAGCCCAGACCAAGTTCGGTGGTGGCGAAGAGGCTTTCCGTTACCATGGGAACTTTGACTAAATCCATTGACAGGCTGTCCAGGACAGGGTATGTTCTGCGGGAGCGAAGCGAGGAGGATAAGCGGCTTGTGTTGCTTTCCCTGACGGAAAAGGGAAAGCGGGCTTATGCCCATCACATGAAATTCCATGAGGAAATGATTCAGGCTGCCATGGGACAGTTTAACAAGCAGGAGGAGGGGATCCTCATACACTCCCTTCAGGGGCTTGTGGATTATTTTAACAGTCATAAAAAAGGATAAAAGGGTGGAATGATTGATAAAGAAAAATTTCATGTACTCAATTATATAAAGAAGGAAGAATATACCGCAAGTATGGAGGGAATGCGGTATATGCTGAAAAAGAAGGAGGCCGAAGGGGAAAGCGTTTTGGAAGCAGTGATTTGGCCGGAGCCTTATTGCTATGCTAAGACCGGAGAGGAAAAAAAGCAAAGAAAGGTGTTTGCGCTTTCACCGGAAGGTGTGGAGCAGGCGGCGGTCTGGCTCAACGAACAGTATAAGGCGCACAGAGAGTATTGGAAGGCGTCAAAAACATTTGAATAATTTTATGTGTATGGAAGACACTGACAGAAGATAAGCTGATTATTTTCTGTCAGTATTTTTATTCCCGCGAGCTATGAGCCAGGCGGCTGCGAAGCGCGGCAGCGTTTTATGGTTATAATTTCTCTACACGTAAAATATATTTGCCTTTTATTGCGGGGATTATATAATTAATTTATATCGTTATGAATTTTTTTGGAAAAGGAAGGTGAACACTATGGAAATGACGCTCAGATGGTATGGAAGTAAGTTTGATACGGTTACATTAAAGCAGATACGCCAGATACCCGGTGTAACAGGAGTTATTACCACGCTCTATGATTCGGCGCCGGGAGAGGTATGGAGCCGGGAGAGAATTCGCGGACTCAAAGAAGAAGTGGAGGCAGCAGGACTTCATATTGCGGGAATTGAAAGTGTTAATATTCATGACGCAATTAAGACAGGGGTGCCGGAGCGGGAACAGTATATTGAGAACTACATCAGGACACTGGAAAACTTAGGGCAGGAGGATTTGCATCTGGTATGCTATAACTTTATGCCGGTATTTGACTGGACCAGAACGGAGCTTGCAAGGGTGCGTCCGGACGGTTCTACCGTGCTTGCCTATACCCAGGAGGCAGTTGACGCTCTTGAACCGGAGAAAATGTTTGAATCCATTGCAGGGGACATGAACGGAACCATTATGCCGGGCTGGGAGCCGGAGAGAATGGAGCATGTAAAAGAGCTTTTTGAGCTTTATAAGGATGTGGATGACGAGAAGCTGTTTGAAAATCTGAAATATTTTCTGGAAAAGATTATGCCTGCCTGTGACAAATACAACATTAACATGGCAATTCATCCGGACGATCCTGCGTGGAGCGTGTTTGGACTTCCCCGCATCATTATCAGCAAGGAGAATATCCTGCGGGTGATGAAGATGGTGGACAACCCACATAATGGCGTGACATTCTGTTCCGGCTCATATGGTACAAATTTAAACAATGATCTGCCGGATATGATCCGCTCCCTGAAAGGGCGCGTTCACTTTGCCCACGTGCGTAATCTGAAATTTCATTCCCCTACAAATTTTGAGGAGTCCGCTCATCTATCTTCTGACGGAACCTTTGATATGTATGAGATTATGAAGGCTTTGTACGATATCGGCTTTGAAGGACCTGTCCGTCCGGATCACGGACGTATGATCTGGGATGAAGTGGCAATGCCGGGGTATGGGCTTTACGACCGCGCATTAGGCGCAGCATATCTGAACGGCTTGTGGGAAGCAATTGTAAAGAATGAAAAAATGAAAAAGAGATGAAGATTTTCTATGGCGTTAAAGGACGCCGTCTAAGAAAATCTAAATTATCTCTGGAAGAATCGCAAAGCGATTCTTCTGAATCGGCAACAGTATGGCAAGCAAAGCTTGCCATATGCAGGAGGTATAAGGTTGAAAGAAACTTTCAACCTTACGTATTTGGGCCTGTTCCCACTTGGGAAAAGCCCAAGCGGGAAAGGCATGGGTATAAAAATGAAATTAAATAAGCAAGGGCTTGCAGACAGAAAAAAGTGGGAGGATGCCGGGTATGCACTTCCGGAGTTTGACAGAGAAAAGGTGATGGCAGCTACCAGAGAAAACCCCTTCTGGCTCCATTTTGGAGCAGGCAATATCTTTCGCGCCTTTCAGGCAAATCTGGTTCAGAACCTGATAAATAAAGGTGTTTTAAAAAGGGGTCTTGTGGTGGCAGAAGGATTTGACTATGAAATAATTGAAAGGATGAACCGCCCTCACGATGATTACACCCTGCTTGTGACTTTAAAATCAGACGGAAAAGTGGATAAGACGGTAATAGGCAGTGTGGTGGAATCTCTGATTCTGGATTCGGAGAATGAAAAAGAATATGAAAGGCTGAAAGAGATTTTCCGCAAAGATTCCCTGCAGATAGTTTCTTTCACTATCACGGAAAAGGGCTACAGTCTGGTAAACGGGAAAGGCGAGGTACTTCCGGCAGTGGCGCAGGATTTTGAAAAGGGCCCTGAAAAGCCTGTGAGCTATATTGGGAAGGTGGTTTCTCTTTTATATACCCGCTATCAGGCGGGGGAGAAACCGGTGGCCATGGTCAGCATGGACAACTGCTCCCACAATGGGGACAAGCTGTATGCGGCAGTAAATGAATTTGCGGAAAAATGGGCGGAAAAGGGACTGGTTCATAAAGGATTCCCTGCTTATGTCAATGCAAAGGATAAGGTGTCTTTCCCATGGAGTATGATCGACAAAATTACGCCTAGGCCGGATGAGAGCGTGGAGGCAATTTTGAAGGCGGACGGTATAGAGGAGCTTGATCCGGTTATCACATCCAAAAACACTTATGTGGCGCCTTTTGTCAATGCGGAGGAATGTGAATACCTGATAATTGAGGACGCATTTCCCAACGGCAGGCCGGACCTTAAAAAGGGCGGGGTGATATTTACAGAGCGCGGGACCGTGGACAAAGTGGAAAAAATGAAGGTATGCACCTGCTTAAATCCCCTTCATACAGCTCTGGCCGTGTTCGGATGCCTGCTTGGATATAAGAAGATTTCAGATGAATTAAAGGATGCGGAGCTTACCGGACTGATTGAGGCCATTGGGTATAGGGAAGGGCTTCCTGTGGTGGTAAATCCCGGCATTCTTGACCCGAAGGAGTTCATTGATACTGTTTTGAAGGTGCGTTTCCCCAATCCCTTTATGCCGGATACGCCCCAGCGTATTGCAACCGATACCTCCCAGAAGCTGGCGATTCGTTTCGGGGAGACGATTAAGGCATACCAGGCATCCCTCACGCTTGATGTGAAGGATTTAAAGTGTATTCCTTTGGTATTTGCCGGGTGGCTGCGGTACCTAATGGGGGTGGATGATGAAGGCAATCCATTTGAGCTTAGCCCGGATCCCTTAAAAGATACGGTATGCGCTTATATTGCAGGTCTTAAATTACAGGAAGGACAGGATGTGGAGGCAGCAGTTAAACCGCTGCTTCAAATGAAACAGATTTTTGGTGTTGATTTATATGAAGCCGGCCTGGCGGATACTGTCTGCGGATATTTAAAGGAGATGACGGCGGGAACCGGAGCAGTGCGTGCCACTCTCAAAAGAACGAATAAAAATTTACAGGCGTGAGCACACGCTTGTGAACGACCCAAATTTCACGTGCAGGAGAAAACGAAACGGATATTAAAGGCAATAGCAAAAACAGATGCGGGGCAGGAACGTGAGTCCTTGGCATGGTAAAGGAGAAAAACGATGCGTAATGTGATTAATTTAAATCAGGATTGGAGATTTATAAAGGAAGATACAGGTTTGCCAGAGCGTTTTCCGGATAACTGGCAGAGGGTAGATTTGCCCCACAGCTGGAATGCGGTAGACGGCCATGACGGAAACGGAAGTTATGACCGGGGAAAGTACTGGTATGCCAAAAGATTCAAGACGCCCATGCAGCCTCTTAAAGGGGGAAGAGTGTATGTGGAGATTCTGGCGGCAGGCCAGCAGGCAGCCGTGTATGTGAATGGTAAGGAAGCGGTATATCATGAGGGAGGATATTCTGCCTTTCGTGCCGATATCACTGATCTGTGCAAAGAAAACAAAGGGAATAAAGAAGATGAAGAAAATCTGCTGGTTGTTGCCTGCAGCAATGAATATAAGGACAGTGTCTATCCCCAGTCCGCTGATTTTACTTTTTATGGGGGATTGTACCGGGGGGTTAACCTTATCAGCGTGCCCGGGGCACATTTTGATTTGGATTATTATGGAGGCCCTGGCTTTAACGTAACGCCGAGGATATGTGAATGCGGTGCGGCGGCTTTTGAGCTGGAAGCGTGGGTAAAAAACGCGGACGAAAACTTCACCGTTATGTATTCCATTAAAGATGCGGAAGGATTAGAGGTCGCAGGTGCAGTGCGTCCGGCAGATGATACGAAGGTTACGGTTTATGTGCCGGATGTCGTTAAATGGGATATGGAGCATCCGTATTTGTATACGGTAACAGCGCTTCTGCAGCGAAGGAATGAGGCATATGACGAGGTGACTGTGCGTACCGGGGTGAGAAGCTTTTCCTGTGACCCGGATAAAGGCTTTATACTAAACGGCGTGGAAACGCCGCTGCGCGGGGTGAGCCGCCATCAGGACAGACTGTATGTGGGAAATGCTTTAACCAGGCAGGAACATTATGAAGATGCAAAAATAATTAAAGAGCTGGGAGCAAATACCATCCGGCTGGCGCACTATCAGCATTCCCGGGACTTTTATGATGCCTGTGACGAGCTGGGGTTTGCGGTTTGGGCCGAGATTCCCTTTATCAGTGTATTTAATCCTGACCCGGCAGCTCATGAAAATTGTATCAGCCAGATGAAGGAGCTTATTATTCAAAACTATAACCATCCTTCCATTATGTTCTGGGGAATATCCAATGAGATTCTGATTGGCGGCATTTCCGGCAAGCTGGTGGAAAATCATGTGGAACTGAATGCACTTTGTAAAAAGCTGGATCCCACCCGCCTTACCACTATAGCCCATGTATCCATGACACCCTTTGACAGTCCGCTCCACGGGATCACCGATATCGAAAGCTATAATCATTACTTTGGATGGTATGGGGGAAGAATGGAAGACAACGGTCCGTGGCTTGATAAGTTCCACAGCGCCCATCCGGAAATCTGCCTGGGTCTTTCTGAGTATGGATGCGAGGGCATCCTCACTTATCATGGCCCGAAACCTGCCTGCAAGGATTACAGTGAGGAATATCAGGCTTTGTATCACGAGCATATGGCAAAGGTCTTGGATGAGCGTCCATGGATTTGGTCAAGCCATGTCTGGAATATGTTTGACTTCGGCTGTGCAGCCAGGGACGAAGGCGGCGTATCAGGGCGTAACAATAAAGGTCTGGTGACCATGGACCGCAAAACCAAAAAGGACAGCTACTATATTTACAAGGCATACTGGAACAAAGAGCCCATGGTCCATCTGTGCGGCAGGCGCTATGCCCGGCGGGCGGGAGAAACCACTCAAATCCGTGTATATTCCAACCAGCCTGTGGTTAAATTATATTTAAACGGCAAAGAGGCTGCAGAAAAAGCAGCAGATAAGGTATTTGTTTTTACTGTGGCTTTGGAGGATGGTTTTAACACCATCACAGCCGGGGCCGGAAATTTAAAAGATACGATTGTTTTAGAAAAGGTTGCAAAGGAGCCTTCCATCTATGTGCTTCCCGAAGTGAACGAGAGGGCGGAGGGAGTTGCCAACTGGTTTAAACTGGCCGGAAATATGGACTTAAAAGCGCCTATGGAATTCCCGGAGGGCAAATACAGCGTTAAAGATTCTATAGAAGAGATTGCAAAATGCCCGGAGGCATTGAAAGTAGTATCAGAGGCAATTAAGCTTACCATGAATATGAAAGTGGCGCCTGGGGAAGGCATGTGGGATATGATGAAAAGCATGACAATGGAGTCTGCTATTTCCATGGCTGGATCCCTTGCACCGGAAGGATTTCTGGAAAGCCTGAATGCAAAATTGATTCAGTTTGATAAGAAATAAAGTTTCTATTCTACTGTGAATGGAGGGTTTCGAGTATGGCAAAAAGCAATGATTCCGTACGGCCTTTTGGCATGAGGGATAAGCTGGGATATATGTTTGGGGATTTCGGTAATGATTTTACCTTTATTTTATCCTCTTCCTTTATGCTCAAATTTTACACGGACGTTATGGGAATTTCGCCCGGGGTGGTTGGTATGCTGATGATGGCGGCCCGATTTGTGGACGCCGTCACGGACGTGACCATGGGGCAGATTGTTGACCGCACCAGCCCTTCTAAGGACGGAAAGTTTAAGCCCTGGCTTAAGAGAATGTGCGGACCAGTGGCAATTTCATCATTTCTGATTTACCAGTCAGGATTTGCCAATATGGCGTATGGTTTTAAGGTTCTCTGGATGGTGATTACCTATATCCTCTGGGGCTCTGTCTTTTACACCACGATTAATATTCCTTACGGATCCATGGCATCCGCAATTTCCGCAGATCCTGAAGATCGCGCCCGGCTTTCCACATGGCGGACTATCGGTGCAACCCTTGCAGGACTTGTAATTGGTGTCGGCACGCCTATGGTAGCGTATGAAGTGGTGGACGGCAATACGGTCTTATCGGGCCCTCGTATGACAGTGATTGCAGGTGTGTTTTCTGCCCTTGCAATTGTCTGCTATTTGCTGTGCTTTCACCTTGTGCAGGAACGTGTTGAGGTGAAGGCTAATAACCGGAAGCTGGACACAGGGAGGTTGTTAAAAAGCCTTGCCGTCAACCGTTCTCTGCTTGGTATCATTGCCGCTGCTGTTTTGCTGCTCCTTGGCATGCTTGGCATGCAGGGGATGGCGGGGTACGTATACCCTAACTATTATGGTTCAGCCCCGGCCCAGTCCGCATCCGCATTAGTGGGAAGTATTGTAATGCTGGTTATCTGTGCTCCCCTTGCTTCCAAACTGTCAGCTAAATTTGGAAAGAAGGAGTTGTCTATGGTATCCTGCGCATTTGGCGCAGTGGTTTATGTGGTATGCCTGTTTTTGAATCCGCAAAATCCATATGTGTATGTAGGGTTCTATGCACTTGCTTATGTGGGCCTGGGTTTTTTTAATACGGTTATCTGGGCAATGATTACGGACGTAATTGATGATGCCGAAGTGAAAAACGGCGTTCGGGAGGACGGTACCATTTACTCGGTATATTCTTTTGCACGTAAGCTAGGTCAGGCTCTTTCATCGGGTATGATTGGCGCGCTTCTTGGCATGATTGGCTATACGCCGGATACGGCCTTCGATCCCGGGGTTACAAAGGGAATTTTCAATCTGTCCTGTATTATTCCGGCAGCTGGGTTGGGCGCCGTGGCACTGACATTGTTTTTTATTTATCCGCTAAGCAAAAAGCGGGTGGAAGAAAATGTGGCGATTCTGGAAAGGCGCCGAAGTGAGGTTTAGGATAGAAAAAGATGATTGGTACATACACTTAAGATGTTCCAATCATCTTTTAATAAATCTCCTAAATCCTTATATAAGATACGATAACGGAATAGCATCTAAGTCTATTCTCTGCCTGAGCTGCTGCTTTGGCAACACGCCTTACGTGATTATCATTGTATCTACAAACATTATATGCAAACTATATTGAATTGTCAATGTTCGCTTTATTGATTAATAATTCTTCTTTAAGACGTATAATTTCCACTTTGAGCTCCTCATTTTGTTTCAATAACTTATTTTTCCCTTCCGATAATAAGTTATTTTTCTTTATCAGGTTATTTCTCTCGGTTTTTATATTTTCATTTGCCTTTTTATTTTTCATAAATTCAGTATATTGTTCTTCTGTACGCTTAACACTTTGCAGCATATTGTATGCTGCAAAATCAGCCATTTGTAATCCTGGTATATTATTTTTATTTACTAAGTGAGTATATGAAAATATCGTTTTCTATACCAATTAAGCAACCAATCATAACACATTCAGATACCTTTAGTGCCTTTTTATGCTGTTAGCTGAAAACAAAGAAATATTTGAATTATTAAGAACAGGGCAAAAACATTTGTGTCTTTGCCCTGTAATAAAAATAAGAATATCCCATGAAGTGTATGCCGCATTTTGAAAGCTCTTGCACCATTTTCTCATGGTCTGCGCAGTAAATGTACAGACTTGGCCGAATAACTGCGAAAACACTCCATCAAATTGCGCAAATAATTGACAAAAAGTTATTTCGTATAGTTATCAAAATATCCCTGTACCAGAATGATAGGCGTCCCTTTATCGCCGCTGCCGCTGGTCAGATCGCACAGGGATCCGATTAAGTCGGTAAGCCTTCTGGGGGTGGTGCCCTGGGTCACCATAGTGCCTACCAGACTGGCCGCCTTTTCATCCTTATCACGAATGTAAGCAGAAATGGCATCCTTTAACTCATCGCCGGATAAATCAGCGAAATCATTGTCAGCTAAATACTTCAGTTTTACTTCATTGGGTGTTCCTTCTAAGCCTTTGGTGTAGGCAGGAGAGACAACAGGATCGGCCAGCTCCCAGATCTTTCCTACAGGATCCTTGAAGGCTCCGTCACCGTAAATCATAACTTCAATCTGTTTTCCTGTTTTTTCAATCAGACCCTTTTGAATGCTGTCTACCATTTCCTGACAGTGGATAGGGAACAACTTAACGCTTTCCTCCGTTGCCTTATTAGAGCCAAGCAGGCCAAATCTGTCATTATAGCCGCTGCCGTCTACACTCTTTGTAAGAATTTCATCAAGGGTATATACCTTTTCGGCGCCATTTTTTAACAGA
The DNA here is from genome assembly GCA_003612395.1 of Parablautia intestinalis. Taxonomy (GTDB): domain Bacteria; phylum Bacillota; class Clostridia; order Lachnospirales; family Lachnospiraceae; genus Suilimivivens; species Suilimivivens intestinalis. The sequence goes on along the minus strand of RAYQ01000025.1, from coordinate 23,318 downwards.
GTATTTTTCGTTCTGAAACGGGTGTGGATATCGCAGGTTAAGACAGATTTTGTATAAGCAAGGATTGCCTTAGGCTGGTTTGCAAAAATAATTTCAACCTGGGCGCCTGCCTCCTGAATTAGCTGTTTGTAATACTCTACATAATCTATTCCGGTGAAAACATGCTTTTTATAGCCAAACAATTCTCTGTATTTATCTTCTGTGAGCACATCCATCCAGGGGTTTACGCCTTTTTCATCCATATCTTCTTCATCAATCAGATGATTGCCTACCTCATCGGATGGATAGCTGAGCATAAGCACCACCTTTTTAAGCCCCCTGGCAATACCCTTTAAACAGATAGCGAAACGGTTACGGCTTAAAATCGGGAAGATTATTCCTACCGTATCATCGCCAAATTTTTCTTGTACATCCTTTGCGATCTGGTCAATACCTGCATAATTTCCCTGGGCACGTGCAACAACAGCCTCCGTTACGGCTACCACGTCCTTATCACGCAAAGCAAAGCCCTCGCTCTCAGCAGCCGCCAGCACAGAATCCACAACAATTGCTGCAAGATCATCTCCCTGCCGGATAATCGGCGCCCTGACCCCTCTGGATACAGTTCCTACCAATCGTTCCATTCTTTTCCTCCATTCATTTCGAAGCGTAACTTTTAAAGTCCGCAGACAGAAAAATTGTTTCCTTTGCTCTGCGGCTTTTGTATGGGTACCTTCTCTCTAGTTCCGTATCTTAAAAACGGACCTCTTATATTATAAAGGCTGCTATTTGGTTCATCAAGTAAAAATTAACAGACAAAGGTATTTTTTAGCCTTTTTTTAAATTTTTCATAATAAATTCTCAATCAATCCTGAGGGGAAAGTAAAAATATAGGATATTTCTAAAGGGTACAATTTATTTACACAATAAAGCCCAAATTTATATCGGAAAGGAAAAGAAAATGGAAAAAATGAATATAGCAGTTATTTTCGGAGGCAGTTCATCGGAATACAATGTATCTTTGGAATCAGCCTGTTCTGTTATCAGTAATCTGGACAAAAGCAAATATCAGCCGGTAATGATTGGGATAACCAGGCAGGGAGAATGGTTTCACTTTACCGGGGATGTACAGGAGATAAAATATGATACGTGGTATGCCGGGAAAGACTGTGCGCCGGCAGTTTTATCTCCGGGAAGAAGAGAGCACCGGCTTTTTATTTTCTGTAAGGATGGCGGGACGGACAGTGTTCCAATAGACGTGGCCTTTCCGGTACTTCACGGAAAAAACGGAGAAGACGGAACAGTTCAGGGAATGATTGCTCTTGCCGGGATTCCTCTGGCAGGCTGCAAAGTTCTTGCCTCAGCTCTTTGTATGGATAAGGACCGCGCCCACAAGCTGGTGGAGACGGCAGGCATATGCGTTCCCAGGGCCCGTGTGTTTGGGAGAAAGGAGGATATAGGGGAAATAAAGGAGTTTGCAAAAGAAACAGGATATCCTCTGTTTGTCAAGCCGGTAAAGGCAGGATCATCTTTCGGGGTAACAAAAGCAGGTAAGCCGGATGAACTGCAGGAGGCCGTGAAGCTTGCCTTTTTGTATGATGATCAGATAATTGTGGAGGAGAATATAGATGGCTTTGAGGTAGGATGCGCAGTTCTTGGAAATGAATCCCTGACGGTAGGAGAGGTGGATGAAATTGAGCTTTCCGGAGGATTTTTTGACTTTACGGAAAAATATACTTTAAAGACCTCCGCTATTCATGTGCCGGCAAGAATCAGCAGCCGGAAAGCACGGGAGATAAAAGAGACTGCAAAGGCTATTTACAAAACCCTTGGATGCAGTGGGTTTGCAAGAGTGGACATGTTTCTGACGCCAGAGGGGAAAATTGTATTTAATGAAGTCAATACCATTCCGGGATTTACGGAGCACAGCCGTTATCCGGGAATGATGAAGGCAGCAGGGTATTCTTTTACGGAAATTCTGGAAAAAATTATCGGGCTGGCTCTTGAGAACAATTGAAAATTCAATTGAAAATTCATTTCTTTAATCTGCACGCCCCGCTTCAGGTGATTTCAGGACCGGATTGTGACGTACATCCGACAGTAAACAGGAAAGGTGGAGGACTAAATATGGAGAGGGTTATTTTACAAAGGAAGAGTATTTATACGGGGAGTCTTATTCTGGTAAACCGTACTTACAGCTTCGCAGGAGAGGACGCGGAGGATTTGGAGCCGGTTAAAAGCGGGACATCCGACATCTTTATGTGGCACAGAGCCGCCATACTGTTATCCAGGCTGATGGGGAAAATAAACGGGTGGCAAAAGATTATTCCGGTAAGCGGCTGGCGCTCTTTAAAGGAACAGCAGAAAATTTGGGAGGATTCCCTGGCGGAAAGCGGCAGAGAATTTACCGAAAAGTATGTGGCCTGTCCCGGTCACAGTGAACATCAGACAGGCCTTGCTATTGACCTTGGGCTAAAACAGGAGAATATTGACTTTATATGTCCTGATTTTCCCTATAAGGGAATCTGTCAGACTTTCCGACAAAAGGCCATGGAATATGGTTTCATAGAAAGATATCCCTCGGGGAAAGAGAAAATTACCGGAATCGGACATGAGCCGTGGCATTTTCGCTATGTGGGTGTTCCCCATGCCATGATCATGACTCAGGAAAGTTTAACACTGGAAGAATATATTTCCTTTATAAAAGATTTTCCCTATGGCCGAAGAACTTATGCCTTTAACCAAAATGGTGTGAGAGCCTTCATTTCTTATTTAAAGGCAGGAGAGGAGAAAACGACTGTTCTGGAAGTGGACAGCCGCTTCCCTTATATGATTTCCGGCAATAATGTGGACGGATTTATCCTTACCCAGTATGGGATAAGTAAGAATGATTGACAGCCGGTCTGCCGGATTTCTGAAAAGTATAAACCTATATGTTTTTGAGGGATGAAAACATAAAGTTCGTGAGAGCATGATTTGGAAGTAAGAGGGGGAAAAGAAGATTTGGATAAAAGACAAAATTATGGAGGACTTGACCGGTTTAGAATAATTGCCGCTTTCATGGTGGCGGCAATTCATACATCGCCGCTATTATCCTATAGTGCAGATGCGGATTTTCTTCTCACAAGAGTTTTATGCCGTGTTGCGGTTCCGTTCTTTTTTATGGTGACAGGACAATTTGTCGTGAGGGACTTTTTTACATGTGAAGGCAAAGCTCTTGAGAAGTTTTGGAAATATTGCAAAAAGATGGCTGTTTTATATGGAGCTGCCATATTGATTTATCTGCCTGTAGGAATATATGCAGGTCATTATAAAGAATTAAATGCCGGTCTTGTTTTTCGCATGCTGTTGTTTGACGGTACTTTTTATCATTTGTGGTATTTTTCTGCCTGTATGATGGGTGTGGCGCTGACATATCTGATGAGCAGACTGATAAAAGGTAAAAGATTAAAAACATGTGCGGAAAACAGCGCAGAAATGGAGAAAAATATAGGATTTGCCCTGACAGTATCAGGATTTCTCTATGTGATCGGGCTTTTGGGAGACAGCTACTTTGGCTTCCTGAAAGAAGGAACGCTTGTATACAATGTTTATATGCAGGGCTTCAGGATATTTTCCTATACACGAAACGGGCTGTTCATGGCGCCGGTATTTCTGCTTTTAGGAGCTGAAATTGGAAACAGGAAAAGCAATTTTGATCCTTTAAAGAGGCAGATAAATTGTGCGGGTCTGATAGTTTCCCTCCTGCTGATGGCGGTGGAAGCATTTACTCTGCGGAATTTTGGAATGCAGAGACATGACAGCATGTATATTATGCTGATACCAACGTCAATATTTCTGGTAAAGACGCTTCTAACCTTAGAAGGTCCGTCCTCTAAAATCCTTAGAAATATTTCTCTGTGGATTTATGTACTGCATCCTGCCATGATTATTGTGGTAAGAGCCACGGCAAAAATTCTTCACCTGACCGGAATTTTGGTAAATAACAGTCTGGTCCATTACTTTGCAGTGGTTTTCCTTTCCGTTCTTGCTGCAGCCGGCATTTCGAAGCTGATGGAAAGCAGCAAAAAGGAGAACTTTAAATGTGGGCGGGCCTGGATTGAGATAAGTAAAAGCGCTCTGCGGCAAAATGTAACAGCCCTGCGAAAGAGAATTCCCGATGAGTGCAGGCTGATGCCGGCGCTTAAAGCCAACGCCTACGGGCATGGAGCGCTTCTGATAGCCAGGGAATTGGCTGATATGGGGGTGGATGCCTTTTGCGTTGCCAGCCTGGAGGAAGGAATACAGTTGCGCAGGCAGGGGATAAAAGGCGAAATTTTGATTTTAGGATATACCCATCCGGAGCTCTTCCCTTTACTTAGAAGATATCATTTAACGCAGACAGTAGTTGATTTCCCATATGCAGTTCTTCTAAACCGCTATGGAAGAAAGATACATGTACACATTGGCGTGGACACCGGAATGCACCGCTTAGGAGAGCGATGTGAAAATGTGGACAGGATATATAGTATCTGCCAGATGAAAAATTTAATTGTGGACGGCATCTTTACACATCTTTGCGCGGATGACAAGTTGGAGAAACCGGAGATGGATTATACGGATTTGCAGGTGAATGCTTTTTACAAGGTGGTGGAAACCCTGGAAAAAAAGGGGTGTGGGCGGCCTGAAATTCATTTGCAGTCAAGTTATGGGGTTTTTAACTATCCGGAACTTGGGGAGGACTATGCGCGGACAGGCATTGCTTTGTATGGCGTTTTAAGTACAAAGGAAGATACGGAAAAATGTAAGGATATCCTGAAACCGGTTTTGTCTCTGAAGGCAAGGGTTGCATCGGTAAGAAATATCTATGCAGGGGAAAATGTGGGGTATGGCCTTAAATTTAAAGCGGAAAGGGATATGAAAATTGCTGCGCTGGCAATCGGTTACGCTGACGGACTGACCAGAGGTCTCTCAGGCGGCAGAGGTACAGCCTTGATTGAGGGGCACCGGGTGAGTGTGGTGGGCCGCATCTGTATGGATCAGACCATTGTGGATGTTAGTGATATTCCGGGCGTCAAGGCAGGAGATGTGGCAGTGTTAATCGGGAAAAGCGGTGATGAAGAAATTTCGGCCTGCGACCTGGCAAAGGAGACGGGGACGATAACAAATGAGATTTTAAGCCGTTTAGGGACGAGGCTTGAGCGGATTGTGGTGTAAAGAAACAGCCATCATTTTTCAGTTTCTACCTTAATTATAAGTAAAACCAAAGGGAATGATGGCTGCTTTTAAATCAGATTATTATTTGCTGGTGTTTATTACATGCTGGATATACATAAATCCGCCAAATCCGTTTTCATCCATTAAGGAATCTACGTTTGTTCCTGCCGGAATATGGAGAACGTAAGGTTCGCCCTTATAAGAATAATTCACGGTAACGGCTACATCAGGCCGGCTCTTGATAGCGTCAAATACCGCCCGGTTAAAGCATGTCCAAATATCAGTGTTAATTGTAACTTCACCCTGCCCTGCATTTAAAATGGCATTAGCTGTATCTGCCAGGAAAGTTGCATAGGCAGAATTGGGTACTGCTTCATATCTGAGAACTGCTCCGCACTTAATGCACTGATATGCGGAAAGAGCGTCATCAGATGATGTGGCATCATTTATTGTGAAGTATTCGGCCACATGATCACAGCCCGGTTTGGAATCAGTGCTCTTTTTATCTTTTTTGTCTTTCTTTGAGTCGGTAGAAGAGCCCGGTTTCTGGGAATCACCTGAACCTGAACCAGAGCCGGATCCTGAATTTGAACCGGATGAAGCCTGTAAAGTGGGGATATAATCTTCAATATCATCAGCAGGTAAATTTCCTTGATGAACATAACATAAATTATTATTTACATCAATCATGGCAACTAAAGGAGTAGCGCTAAATGAACCAGCCGGAGCGCCTGTTTTTTGGAGATAAGCATCGGCATCTCCATAATGGCATTTCCCAAACTGTATCATACCACCTGCTTCAGAACAATATGTATCCCTGAAATTTCTTATTACATCATCTGTTTGAAATTCACATTCAATTGCACATACTTCTACTTCACCATTCTTAAGCCAGTCGCTTTTTGAAATAGTGCTTAATGTATTTATGCAATTCCCACAGCCAACTTTAAAGAAAACAAGTAATTTGGGTTTGCCATTAGACTGGGTAGATATCATCCCCCCACCATCTATGGCAAAAAAATTAGCATCAATGTTTGATGTGCCTGAGGGCAATTCTTCAACAGCCATAGCCGGTATCACCGGAACCATCAAAAGTAGCAGAGCTGTCAGAATAGTTACAATTTTTTTCTTCATGTTCTTTTTTCCTTTCAGAATTTTTAATTAATAAGTTGAAATGTATTAAGAATATATCATAAAAAATATACGGTGTAAAGTAAATTATTATTTTCCGCATACAGGAAATTTTACCTTTTATTGGGAGTCGCAGCAATATACGATAACAGGCATGATTTATCATATTTATTATCAAAATAACATTTACAAATAAGGATGACATACATTACTTGAAAGGTTATGGAATCGGGGTTTTTCAGGCCGGATGAAATGGAGAAAAAGAATTTAAACGGAAAACTGATATGAAAGTATGTTAGCGATGAAGAACACAAGCCCATACTTGATTAAACCCCTTTTTTATCGTATAATATTTTATTAAATATTTATGAAAAATCTGAAGCGGGGGAGGTGAAGGCGCATTTTGCTAAACGGGCGGGGCCGGATAAACGTAAATGCGCCGAAGCAGATGGAACAGCAGAAAAAAACAGGGCAGCTGATTATATATGCCATTCTTTTTCCGACCGTGGTGCTTGTTTTATTTTTTATTTACACCACACAAAACAGGATACGTATTCAGGAGCAGAACAGAATTTATGCAGAGGATTGCGCCTATCAGACGGTAAGACGTCTTGAGAGCGAATTTGATAATGCGCTGCAGAGAATACAAAATGCTGCTTATCTGGTCAGTGACAGCGGAAAAAGTGTTGAAATAAGCACCCGGATGCTGAAAGAGCTTGAACAAAATTCGACTTTCAGCGCTATCTGCTTTACAGATACACAAGGGCTCAATCTTGCTTCTGACGGGGCAACCAATGACAGCTCGGACCGGAATTATTTTGCCGGCGGGATGCGGGGCGAGAGCGGTCTTGAAACCGTGGTTAATTCCAGGATTACCGGCAAACCCATGATGGTGTTTTACGCACCTGTGTATCAGGAGCAGGAAATTGCCGGAATGTTTTTGGGATTGTATTTCGCGGAGGAATATTTGCAGGATATGCTTTCTGCCAATTATTTTGGGGAGACCGCGGATGTGTTTTTGTGTACCAAGGAAGGCAGGGTAGTTGCCAGTTCGGAAGGAAAAATGTATGAGGGCCATCTCCTTGATTCTTTGGTTAAAACAGGTGTCATAGATGCAGGAACCGCCGAGGCGGCGCGCAGTGTGTTTACGGATGGCGGCCAGGTGGCGCTCCTTTGCAGCGATGGCTACAAAACGGATAATCTCTGTGTGATGGATGTGCCCAAATATGATTATGTTTTGGTGCAGGTATTTCCAAAGAATATCACACAGGGGATGGTGAGAAGGGCGAATATGGCAGGCGTTAACCTGGAGATCTGCCTGCTTGCTTTGTTTGTGCTTTATATTATATTTCTGGTGATCCGTGCAGGGAGGCAGCGGAAAATACTGGAAAAGGAAAACAAGATGATCGGAGATGTGCTCCGGGGCGCCAATATTCTTTTTTCATCCCGGTATCTGGTAGTAGACCTGGCTAGCAACCACTATTCCTACATGGCAGGAATGGGACCGCTTAATACCAGTATTCCCATGGAAGGTATATACAGTGAATTAATAAAATTTCATGCCGAAGATATTATTGGAGATGAGGCGAAAGAGGAATACCTTCATTTTGCCCGGCTCGATGAGTTAAAAGAGATGCTTAAAGTAAAAGATTCGGCACTGCATGAATGTCATGTATCCCGGGGTGGAAAGGAAGACTGGGAGTATCTGCTTGTGGCTTGCCTGGAGCGGAAGGACGGGGAAGCTGTAAGAGCTTTATATGTTCGCCAGAACATCACGGAGCTTAAGCAGAAGGAACTGCGCGGTCAGAGGGAGAGAGCGGTATTCAACCGAAAAGAACGGCAGTACAGGACTGCTATCATGTCTAATTCTTTCAGTGCCTTTGAGTGTAATTTGACAAAAGACCGGATTGAGCAGGATATCACCCGGATAAGTAATGAAAAAGAAATTTCACTGCTTGAAAGAACAGGGCTGTCAGTTCCATGCAGAGTTTCCGATTATTTTGAAAACTGGGCACAGTTTGTCATGCCGGAATCGCAGGAAGATTATACTGACGTTGTAAACATAAAGTATCTGCAATCCCAGTATGAGCAGGGAAATATGGAAGTGGATGTGGACTATTGGGAAGAATTGGATAAAGGAGCTCTCATGTGTGTGCGCCAGTCCTTTGTCATGACATGTGATGAGGATACAGGCGACCTGATTGCCATGGTAGTGTCCAGGGATATTACGGAACAGGTCAGAAAACAGCGGGAACAGACCCAGGCCCTGCAGGATGCCCTGATGCAGGCACAGCATGCAAATCAGGCGAAAACCACATTCCTGTCCAATATGAGTCATGATATCCGTACCCCTATGAATGCTATTATCGGTTTTGCCACGATTGCCGCCAGCCATATGGAGCGTACCGATCAGGTACGTGACTGCCTGCAGAAAATTCTCTCCTCCAGCAATCATCTGCTGGGACTGATCAATGACATTTTGGATATGAGCCGGATTGAGAGCGGAAAACTGCAAATTCATAATCAGGAATGTAATATTCCGGAGCTGATGCACAATCTGGTCAATATTATCCAGCCCCAGGTAAAAGCCAAGCAGCTTGAGATGTTTATTGATACTTTCGAGGTAGTAAATGAGGATGTTATTGCAGATCCCCTGAAATTGAATCAGATATTTATTAATTTGATGGGAAATGCAGTTAAATATACACCGGCAGGCGGAACAGTAAGTTTCCGTATTATGCAGCATGCCACTTTTAAGCATGGGTGGGGGGAATATGTTTTTGTCATCAAGGACAATGGAATCGGCATGTCCCAGGAGTTTGTAGAACATATTTTTGAGCCGTTTGAACGTGAATCAACCGCTACAAGAAGCGGCATACAGGGTGCCGGACTTGGAATGGCCATTACGAAGAATATTGTGGATATGATGGGAGGAGAGATCACGGTAGAGAGCGAAGCCGGAAAGGGAAGCACTTTTAGGGTTAAGCTGTCCCTGCAGCTTCAGGATACTGAAAAAAATGCGGCACAGATTAAGGAGTTAGAGGGGCTTCGCGCGCTGGTGGTAGATGATGACTTCAACATCTGCAACAGTGTAAGTAAGATGTTAAAAAGCATTGGCCTGCGCTCTGAATGGACCACCTCCGGCAGAGAGGCGGCTTACCGTGCAAAGTCCGCCTGCGAGGATGGCGATCCTTATCATACTTTTATTATTGACTGGCAGATGCCGGAAACCAGCGGAATAGAAACTGCAAGAAAAATCCGCAGCGCTGTAGGTAATGAAGCGCCCATCATTATTCTGACCGCCTATGACTGGACAGACATTGAAGAAGAAGCCAAGGAGGCGGGGGTCACCGGATTTTGTGCAAAACCGCTTTTTATGTCAGATCTAAAGGCGGCGCTGCTGGCAGCAAATAACCTTGGCGATGCTGCACATTCACATATGGAGGCATTCTGGACACAGGATGATTACAATGGCAAGAGACTGCTTTTGGTGGAGGATGTGGAACTAAACAGGGAGATTGCGGAGGTGATTTTAGGCGAAGCCGGTTTTCTGATTGAGTCGGCACCGGATGGAACCGATGCGGTTTCCATGGTAGAAAAATCTCCGGAAGGCTATTATGACGCGGTGCTGATGGATGTGCAGATGCCAATTATGAACGGATACGAGGCTACAAAGGCAATTCGGGCACTGAACCGCCAGGATATTAAGAATCTTCCTATAATTGCAATGACAGCAAATGCTATGGATGAGGATAAGGAAGCAGCGCTCAAAAGCGGTATGAATGCGCACGTTTCCAAGCCGCTTGATATTGAAGTGCTTATGAAAGTTTTGAAACAGTTTATACATTAGTACTACATAAATGTATTAAAGGGCTTTTGGCATAAGGAATGGAGTTGTCTTATGTCAAAAGCCCTTTTTATAATAAGCCGATTTGAAATAGGAATTATAGGACGTTCAAAATAGAATGCTTGGTGTATTTTACTATAATTATTGACACAAAATGACAATTATTGTTGTGTTTTGCACAATATAATATTATGCTATATATGGACAAATTCCATGACGGAAGATCGAAATCTGTCATTTTGCCCGACTCATCAGCGTAAAACACTTCGAAATGGAGAGAAAGATGAATACGATTTTAGAGCAGATTTTGAAAGCATTAGATAAAGGAGTTGGATTTACAGGGTCAATCCTGACAATTTACGATTTTATAACGAAACAGGATGATGCGCATGTCCGGGAAACCTTTGCGGCGATACGCGCTCAGTCAAAAGCGGCGTATGATGCTTACTGCGAATACCGCAGGTACAGAAAAAGCGATATAGGCGTGCCCAGGGAGGAAGATATCCTTGGCTATTGGGAGTCATGCTTAAAGCGTGATGTTTTGCCGGGCGCTGCTGATATGGTGTCCTGTAAGATTGCGGAGAAAGAAGAAGCGGAAATACTATCGGCATATCTTTTGGAGGCGTGGATGGAGGTGCCGGATTTCGCAGAATGGCTGCATGGAATATTAATCTGCAATAAGCTGGATGATCTGGCTTCTTCATTAAGAGATTTCAGAAAGAGCATAGAAGGCGTGCTAGGGCTTATAAAGGAATTAAAACAGCAAAACCTAAGTGATATAGCCTTTTTCATTTCTCCCAACCGTATTGTAGATGCAAAGTGTTCCTGCACCGATTTGGATATTAAGCATTATTACATGGTGGATAACAGATTTATGACAATGTTTAAGGTAATCAGCGCAGGATGCGATATACCTCATGAGGCAGCCCTGCAAAAGGTGGAAGAGTTAACGGAAAGTGTCCATCCGGTTATTCTTGCAGGAAACGGAGGGCTGGGAAAGACAAGCCTGATGATGCATACCGCTGTGCAGTGGGCCTCGCGCGGCAGGATAGCCATATGGCTGTCTCTGTCAGGCAGGGAAGTGATTACGGAGCGGAGAGCAGCGGCTTTTTTCAGCCAGCTGACGGCATCCGTATCCGGCGGACAGAGAGTACTGTTATGCATTGATAATCCTTACGAGGGTAAGGCTTCTTTTGCAAGCCTCCAAAATGCATGGACGGATAATGGCAAAATACAGTTACTCATGGCAGAGAGGACGAACAGGCTTACATCTCTTGCGGATCCGAATGAGAATTATTTGCGGTTCTGGTTTGAGGATGCCCGGATAGTTTTCTTAAATGGGTTAAAGAAAACGGGGCAGGCGCTTGATTTAAAAGATTATGAATCCTGGCAATTTAGAGAAACAAAGGAGAGAAGAAAACAGATACTGGATAAATGCACGTTTTTTCTTGTTATGGAAGGCATTGTGAGAGAAATGGACAGGCGGCAGATTGTACAAAGTATTCTGGACCGATATGGTAAGCCCACTGTCAGTCTGGTTGAACTGATTTACCGTGCGCTCTTTGCCCTGAAGAAAAAGGCTTCAAAGCCGGAGGAAATTAAACTGGACTGGGAGGAATGGACGGACTTTATAGAGAGTGAATTTGGAAAGGGAAAATCCTATACCTCCAAAGAACTGTATGGCGTTATTGCCGCGCTGAGTATTTTTCATATGCCCATGACAATTTCCCTTTTCTGTAAATATTTTGGACTGGAAGAAAAAAAGCTCAAATACTATTTGGAGGGGAAACAGGCTGCGTATCACAGTGAACCTGTCATTTTAAAGGATAACGCTTTACAGCCCAAACATGATGTAATTGCAGAATTGTTTTTCCTGTTTCACGAAAAGATTATGTCTGTCAATTCCCTGATGGCGGATTTGCTGCAATGCATGGATGAGGACGAGGTGGAAACGCTTTTATCCAATATGGTAGTCAAAAGAGAATTCCGGAAAGGAAGACAAAATTTTGTCGGACAGATAGATTACAAAGCTTATATGGATGTGATTTATGAGCGTATGACAAAGCACAGCTGCAATCTTTCGGAAACGGGAAGGGCATATTTGTGTCTGGGATATCTGTGGTCGGGACTTCAGTCGGGCCAGCATGGAGACTATGATTCATTAAACGACATTTTGCAAAAAATTGCCCCGGAGATAGATGATGCGCCGGTTATAGGCGTGCTTTATACAGAGTGGGGGATTTTCGCGCGCAAATCGGGCGATTATGCCCTTGCCGAAGAAAAATACAAGGCGGTGATAAATAAATTTCCGGATAATCTGCCGCCCCGAACGGAATTGGGGAAATTGCTTTCCATGCAAAAGGGGAGGGAGAAGGAGGCGGAAGAAGTTTTGCGCGCGGCGATGGCAAAGGATGCAAAGCATGTCCAGTCTCGGACGGAATTAGGGAAACTGCTTTCAGGGCAGGGGGGACGGGAAAAGGAAGCGGAAGATATTTTCCGTTATGTGATGAGAATCAAACCTAAGGACGTCCAGTCCCGGACGGAATTAGGGAAACTGCTCTCAAGGCAAAGAAGAGAAAAGGAAGCGGAAGAGGTTTTGCGCGAGGTTATAGCGATAGACCCTCAAAATTACATGGCCCGGACGGAAATGGGTATCCTATTAAAAAATGGGGGACAGGTAAGGGAAGCGGAGAGAGTGCTTATTGAGGCAATAAAAGTAAATGCAAAGCATATCCAGTCCCGGACTGTTCTTGCGGGAATATATGAAGAACAGAGCAGATGGACAGAGGCAATAAAGCTTTACAGGGAAGTCTGCAAATACAATCCCGGGGATTCTTATGGCCGGGAAGGACTGGAGAGGCTTAAGAAGTATATCTGATTCTCCTGCGGTAGTCCATGGGGGTCTCATTGTATCGATTTTCAAACAATCGATAAAAATGGCTGCGGTTTGAAAAGCCTAATTCTTCTATGATGGAAGAGATACTTTTGTCGGTATCGGCAAGGAGCATGCGGGCTTCTTCCAGATAGATATTCCGTCCATATTCCAGTATGGTTTTGCCGGTATATTTTTTCATAATTCTGTTGAGATATTCCGCATTATAATGAAGCTGTGAGGAAAGCTCCTCACGGGTACAGCGGCCGTGGCTGGTGCGCATGATATGAGTAATTTTGCTGAAAAGATATTCCTGACTGCTTAATTCGGAGTGAATCCGGTTGATGCAAAACAGACCGGGGTCCGCCATAAGCTGAAGCAGATGGCTAAAGGCGCCTTTTATAAAAAACAGTGAACCGGGTCTTAGGTTAACCAGCTCCTGGATGATGAAATTAAACAGCGGAGTAAATTTTTCCAGAATATGTTCTGCAGGAATAACGGGAAAGCAGTCAAGGTATACCTTATCAAACTGATGCAGTCCGTTCAGAGTGTCTGCCAGAAGCTGAAAAATCAGATTTTCCTTAAGCCTGGTGGAGTTATTTATGTCTGTTTCCTGGTATTCCGCCAAAAGCTGTGCAATAAAGTCGTCCTGCATCATGAGAAATACCGCCTGGAAATCGCCGGTAAATTCTTCACAATGGTGGATGTTTTTGTTCATGATACAGCACTGTCCGGCCTCGTAGGTGAAGACCTGATTTTCCACATGGTTTGTGACAGCCCCGGAAAGCACACACATGACTTCAATGCAGGAGTGCTGATGGTCAGGCAGCTATACTTATCTCTATCGGATGGAAGGGGCGTGGTATATACCAGTATACACGCGCAGGAACAAAGAGGAAAGAAAAAAATATCCGGCTGGTTCATGTGCTTTGCCCAAACCTAAAATAATAAGGAAAGGAAAAGGACTTATGAAAAAAATAAAATTTAACGACAACTGGACATTTCACCAGGGCGGAGGCAGTTCTCTGGAAGCTTTGATGGGTGGAGAGAAGATTACGAAGGAGGTAACACTTCCACATGACGCATCCATTGAGCGGGAGAGAAATCCCCAGGAGCCGGGGGGAAGCGGAAACGGTTTTTTCCGTGAGGAAACAATCCATTATACGAAAGATTTTACGCTTGATAACAGCTGTGCGGATAAGAATATCTGGCTGGAGTTCGAAGGCGTCTATCAGAATGCTTTTGTGTATATTAACAATTCGTATGCGGGTAAGTGTCCTTACGGATATAGCAATTTTTTTATTGATGCTGCAAAATATATGCGCTTTGACAGGAAAAATACCATTAAAGTGGTTGTAAAAAATGGCGTGCCCAGCGGTCGCTGGTATACAGGCGGTGGAATTTACCGGGATGTAAATCTGATGATTGGGGATCGTATGCATCTGGTGCCGGAGGGTGCACATTTAGCGGCTGTGGATGTGGAAGACGGACAGGCGGTGGTAAGGGTGGAATCCACCATAGAGTATACGGGAACCGGCGTAAGAGATATTACCATTTGCACGGCGCTGCTGGACGAAAGCGGGGCTGTTGTGGCAGAGGATAATATGCCTGTGACGGTGGAGGAGCATTCTAAGGGAACTTACCGTCAGAAAATTTATGTGGAAAATCCCAGGCTTTGGGATGTGGATACCCCATATCTGTACAGCTACCGCATTAGTGTGAAAGAGGCGGACAAAATTTTAGATGAGGAGGAAGGAACCTTTGGTATCCGTAAACTGCAGCTTGACAGAAAGTATGGCCTGCGGATTAACGGAAAGGTAGTTAAGCTGCGCGGCGGCTGCATCCACCACGATAATGGTGTTACAGGAACTGCCGAGTTTGCCCATGGGGCCTGGTTCCGCGTAAAAAAGTTGAAGGAGGCCGGATACAATGCTATTCGAAGCTCCCATTACCCTATGAGCCGCAGACTTCTTGAGGCATGTGATAAGCTGGGAATGCTGGTGATGGACGAATTTGCGGATGTGTGGACATCCACCAAGGTAGATTACGACTATGGAACCCACATGGCGGAATGGTGGGAGCATGATGTAACCAATCTGGTAAACAAAGACTATAACCATCCCTGCGTGATCATGTATTCCATTGGAAATGAAATTCCTGAAACAGGAAATAAATTTGACGTACAGTGGGGAAAAAAGCTTGCGGATAAGTTCCGAAGCCTTGACGATTCAAGATATGTGACAAACAGCCTGAATCTGATGCTGAGCATTATGGACCGGCTGGGGGATCTGATGGCATTAGCCACGGAGGGATCAGCGGATGTCAAGGAAGGGGCAGATTTAGGTGAAAACAATGAGATCAACAGCATGATGAGCAACATGGGAGATATGATGGAGAAACTGACCGCCAGTGAAGCTGCCGGGCAGGCAACCCGGGAGGCATTTGCCCAGGTGGATATTGCGGGGTATAATTATGCTGCCTGCCGTTATATATCTGACGGGGATACATATCCAAACCGTATTATCGTAGGTTCGGAGACATATCCAAAAGATCTGGATGTTAACTGGGAGCTGGTTGAAAAATATCCTCATTTGATTGGCGATTTCTCCTGGACAGCATGGGATTATCTGGGAGAGGCAGGAATTGGCAAAATAACTTATGAGGGAAATCAGTCCTTTGGATTTTATGCACCATATCCGGAAAAGGCGGCTTACTGCGGAGATATGAACCTGATTGGAGACAGACGTCCGATTTCCTATTGGAGAGAAATCATATGGGGACTGCGCAAAGCGCCGTATATAGCAGTACAGCTGCCCGGTCATCACGGTGAAACACCCAATATGACAAACTGGAGCATGACAGATGCTGTCCGCAGCTGGAATTGGAAGGGATATGAAGGAAAACCGGTGACGGTGGAGGTCTATACGGATGCGCAGGAAGTTGAGTTGTACATAAATGGAAGGCCCGTAGAAAAAAAGAAGGTGGGGGAAACCAAGAAGTACATGGCATTTTTTGAGACTATATACGAACCGGGAACAATTGAAGCGGTTGCTTTAAGCGATGGCAAAGAAGTGGGACGGGATGTGATTATAAGTGCACAGGAGGAGGTTAGAATTGCAGCAGCGGCAGATATGACCCGGATCCCGGCAGATGAAAGCGATATTTGTTATGTGGATATCAGTATGGTGGATGCCCTGGGCAATTTAAATCCGGGGGCGGACAAAGCAGTGACAGTATCCATTGACGGGCCCGGCGTTATTTTAGGCTTTGGCAGCGGGGCGCCTGCTTCTTCAGAAAATTATTTTGACAAAACCGCAAAAGCTTATGAGGGAAGACTGAGGGCAGCAGTGCGCGGAAATGGACAAAAGGGTACCGTTACAGTGACGCTCAATGCAGACGGATGCGGTGAAACAAAAGTGCAGATTGAAGCTGTATAAACAAACGCCTGTATATCTTATGCCTGCGCAGATCGTGATGCTGCGCAGGCATAAATTTTGAACTAGTGGTTGGAATAAAATAGAGATTGCCGAAGGTATAATTACCTTATATAATAGAAATAGCGAAGGCTGTCTGCGCGTTGCTTGCCACAAACTTGTAAGCCATATATGGCTTTGCGCAAATAAAGCAAAGGTGAACTTTGTTCACCTGGCAGAAATGGGGATAAAGATGACAAAAAGGAGCAGGAAAGAAATTTCAAATCTGACGTCTGTCCCAAAGGCAGTGAAGGAAGTGGCGCTGCCTACAATATTTTGTCAGGTTATCATTCTTGTTTATGGCATATCAGATATTTTTTATCTGGGAAGAACAGGCAATCCTTATATGATTGCAGGTGTTTCCCTGATTTTTCCTGTGCTTAATATCTTTCTGGCGCTGGCAGGCGTGATTGGTATAGGTACCGGCGCCCTGGTGGGGAAGCTCTCGGGAGAAAAAAAAATAGGTGAGATACGGAAAGCGTCCTTTTTTGGCGTTTATTTTTCTATTGCATCCGCAGCCGTATTTTCTATTATAATGTTTGTATTTATGGGGCCTATTCTCGGATTCCTTGGGGCACGGGGAGATACCTTTTTGTATGGACGGCAGTATGCTCTTTGTGTCATTGTGTTTGGAGGAATTCCCATAGCAGTTTCGAGTGTACTTTCTAACCTGATCCGCAGTATCGGCGCATTAAAGGTGGCAGTCTTTGGAATAGTGCTGGGCAGTCTTTTGAACGTTGTGCTGGATCCTGTCTGTATGTTTTGGATTTTGCCGCAGGGCTGTGAGGTGCTGGGGGCCGGAATAGCAACTCTCATTTCAAACTGCATCGGTTGCGGTTTTTTCCTTTATATTGCTTTTATCGTAAAAGGAAAATTATCGGGTGTGCTAAAAGCCGGGAATGAGATGCCGGAGAAAAAAAATATAAGCGCTATTTTGCGCGTTGCCATCCTTCCGGCAGCTGTGCTGATCTTTTTCGGTGTGGTGCGCTGGGCGGTGTTTAATATCCCCATAATGTTTTTTCCGGAGCGTGCAGGCAAAATGGATATTATCTGGCCCCAGGTATGCGTGGATACCCTGATGGTAGCCCTGTCATTTTCTACCTATTATATATGTGTGCACGGATACAGTGAGGTAACTTCAATTGAAGATATAAAACGCAAAAGCTGGCAGTATGCAGGGCTGCTTGTGTGTGTTATCTTTTTTCCCATATCTGCAACATTGCTGGTCAGAGATTTAGAGCAGGCCTATCATGAGAAAGAGGCCAATCATTTGATACAGCAGGCCAGAGATGAGGCGCTTTTACTTTCAGAAGGTGAAACTGAAGAAAAAAAGGAGGGAGAAGAAGCGCAGCAGGAAGAAGAAAAAGAGCAGGAGGAAGCAGAGTCAGGGACGCAAAGCTATAAGGAGCTAGAGGAAGAACTCCCAATTCTGGCTCAATATGAAGGCTTATGGGAACAAAATCATGATTTGGCCGGCTGGCTCAGGATTGAAGATACGGCCATAGACTATCCGGTTATGTATACGCCGGATGATCCGGAGTACTACCTGCATCGTGCCTTTGACGGCAGTGAGGCAAGCAGCGGCAGTCTTTTTATAGGTGAAAAATGTATGCCACGGGCTCCGCATGTGATAGTTTACGGACATCATATGAAAAACGGCACCATGTTTGGCGCTCTGCCCCAATATGCGGATGCGGAGTACGCAAAAAAGCATCCTGTTATCTGTTATGATACGCTTTACGAGGAAAAGAAATACGAGGTTGTGGCAGCCTTTTACAGCAAAATATATCCGGAGAATACAAAGGAGGAAGTATTCCGATATTATTGGTATACAGACTTAAGCCGGGAGGAAGTTTTTGACCAGTACATAAAAAAGGTAAAAGAGAAAGCTCTGTATGATACTGGTGTCGGGACAGAGTTCGGAGATGAAATCCTAACCCTCTCAACCTGCAGCTATCATACGGATGACGGGAGATTTGTGGTGGTGGCACGCAGAAAGAGGGAAGCACAAAACTGAAAAATAGTACGGATAAGCTGTGAAAAAATAATATTATTGAATGTACTTTTAATTTAATATTGAAATATATAAAATTTTATGATATCCTCATATTGGTAGTTTGAATATAATGTATATGTGTAGGGACGCAAAGCATATGGGGCTAATAGTATGCTGTTTTGCTATATAATGAGCATACCGGTTATATACTTAAAAAAAGAGGAACGTTGAAAAATTTATATTTTGAAATAGAATTCTAGTTGCAAAATTTCATTAAAAAGCATCGATGAATTTTGTGACAAAAGTAGTGATTTCATTTCTGTTATCTATTATTTGGTATACTTGAAATGGCATAAATCTTTTTTTGTGTAATTGTTTTAGCATATTCAGTTATACCATTTTAGGGATTTATGCTTTTTTTATTGCAATGGCTGACGCGCGAAGTACAGCCGGATATCCGCCGCCTGTGCCGGTGGTAAGTCAGGTGAAGGCCGGCCGGGAAACTTTTTGAAAAAGAAGAATGAAATATAAGTAATTATAAAAATACTTATTGACTATATAAAAAATAAGAAATGAGGGGGAACAGATTATGAAATGGGTTAATAAGAAAAATTTAAAACGATGCCTGGCCATTTCATTGGTGCTGGCGCTTATAAGCCCTGTGAATTTTACCGAAGGCGTATTTGCCGCAAATGCTGTCGGGACAGGTGATGAAGAACAGGTGCAGGTGGACGGGACAAAGCATATGCATACCTTTGCATGTTATGAAGGGTATACGCTAGAATGCGGGGAGGAAGATGAGGAACATGTCCACGGACCTGAATGTTATACCTACCCGGAGGACGGCGGACTTGTTTGTTCTTTGGAGGAAGGCGCACAGCATGTTCATAATGAAGACGGCTTTTCCTGTACTGAAACAATGGCAAAGATCTTAATCTGTGAAAAGGAAGAACATGTACATGGCGAAGAATGCTATGATGAAGAACAGATAGAACCGGAAGGCTCTGCAACGCCGACACCTACGGCAAGTGCAAGCGAAAGTCCGGATTTAAGTCCGGGCATTAGTCCTTCCTCTTCAGCGAACCCTGAGGGCGAACCTACTCCTGGTGAGGGAGCGGTGCAGACCCCTTCGGAAACACCGGATAAAGAGGATGAAAATACGGAAATTACTCCGGAGCCGACACCGCAGGAAACCCCGGGAACCGCGCCGGAGGAGACACCGGACTTGGTACCGGAGGCTACATCTGAGCCTGATAAGGAGCCGGAAACCACGCCGGGAGATAACGGTCAGCCGATCACCCCGGAAGATAACAGTCAGTCGGGAACATCAGATTCAGATTCTCAGGATTCGGATGCAGGATCAGATAATACACAGACAGATGATGACAGGGAAGATGCAAAGGAGACAGGAGAGAGTGCTTCTTTAGATGTGCCGGTTCCTTTAAATGACAACCCCGAGCTTGAAGACGATGGAGACAAGGGAGATATTTCTTCTGATTCATCTGACGCTGACGAAACGGCAGATCCTGCAGGAGATGGAAAGGATGAGGATTCAGATACCAGTACAGACAGCTCAGATGATACTATTAATGGCACTGACCAGGCAGAAAAACCGGACCCGATTTGTGGAATAGAAGAACATGTCCATTCACAGGACTGCTATATTGTTATTTATGCCTGCCGCAAGGCAGAGAAAGAAACTGTATATGAGTATGCATGGGACTGGGCAGACGAGAAAGCACAGGAATTAGAGAGTGTGCCTTCATCGGATGCCGATCTGCATACGCAGGCATATGATTCCGGCCAGGACTGGTCCATGACCTTAATGGAGCCCAAACAGAGAATGACAGTTTCTCTGCTGGAGGAAGACTATCTGCCCTCCCGGATTGAAGCTGTCAGACTGGAAATTGTGGAGGGAGAAAATGGTGAAGAAGATGTTCATGAGACAAGAGAAATAATGGATGTCACCTGGGAAATTGAAAGCGGAGAATTTACTTCAGGCACAAAGGAAGGAAGTATTGTCACTCTCAGGGCGGTGCAGACCGGGACAGAAGAAGGCGAACCGATGGCGCTTTCGGAGGACGTGGCAAAAGAGGCTGAGAACGGGGAAAAGATAGATTTTGAGATGCTTCCGGATATACGGATGGATGTTTTGGTTGCCTCTGTCAGTGGACGCGTGAGTGATGAGGCGGGATTGATTGCAGCTATTGACAGCAAACAGCCTGTGATTATATTAGAGGGAAGCTTTGAGGTAAGAAGAGGGTTTAATATTGATTATGATCTTTCCCTGTATTTAAACGGATGTACGCTCACATATAACGGTACAGATGCCTTGTTTACCGTAAATGGAAGCGGCAAACTTACAATCGAAGATGCCGCAGGCAGTCAGGCAGATAATACAACAGCCTCTGCTGCATCTTCCTTTATCGGCGGAGCAGGACGCCGGGGAAACAGAGCGGTTATTCTGGGCAGGCAGATCAGTTTATTCAGCGCAAATACCGGGATTGGAAATGGGGGAACAGGAGGGAAGATTACCGGAACAGGTTCACTTGAAACACCTGTTAAAGTTGATGGCGGAACACTGCATGTAGAAGGCGGTACGATTTCTTTTCCTAACAGTGAGCACGGTATTTACGCAAATGGCGGAACGGTAAATATAGCAGGAGGCCGTATTACGGAGAACGGCGATCCTGGCAGCACTGAAAACGGAGGCGGCATTTACTGCACCGGCGGCGCCAGCTTAAATATTTCAGACGGCAGCATAGACCATAACAAGGCTAATCTGAGAGGCGGAGGTATTTATGTAGCAAATGGCAGTCTGAACATAGATGGCGGTACCATTGAAGCCAATGAAGTAAATACAAATGGCGGCGGTGTTTTTGCGCAGGATACCCCGGTTAACATCAGTGGGGGAACAATTCGCAAAAATGAAGCGAAGAATGGCGGTGGTATTTATATGCGTTATAATGAAATTACCATCGGCGGTGATGCTGCTATAGAAGAAAATACAGCTGAAGAATTAGGCGGAGGAATATATTTATCAGCTCTTACATGTAAGGCTGATGGAGGAAGTATTGCCAGGAATGGCACAAAACTTGATGGAGGCGGCATTTATTTTGACGGGGGCAGTGCAGGTAGTTCTTCTTTTACCATAAACGGGAGCGCCATTAAAGATAATACCTCGGATGGAAATGGCGGAGGCATTTTCTTTAGCAAAGCTTCTTTGAAAGTAAACGGCGGTGAGATTTGCGGAAACACAGCTAACGGAACTTATGACGGAGCTGCCAATTGTGGAGGCGGCGGTATTTTTGCAGGTGGAGAGCTGATAATTTCAGGCGGAAAGATTTCAGGCAATACGGCACAGTGTTCCGGAGGCGGCGTTGAAGTATGTGGTGCAAATAGTAATTTCAGCTATTCAGGAACACTTACTATGCAGGGTGGTGAAATATCCAACAATACTGCCAAAGAACATGAAGGCGGCGGAATACGTATCGACAGCAATACAAATAACATCATTACCGGAGGCGCTATCACTGGAAATAATACGGAAACCAGATTCGACTGGGGAGGCGGCGGAATATTTGTCAATAGCGGCGCTAAGTTAAACATAGAAAATGCTTTGGTTACAAATAATTATGCAGGTGGATATGGAGGCGGCGTAAGCGGCTGTACATCAAGTACTATAAATATACTTACTCTAAAAGGGCCTGCAATTTATGAAAATGAGGCTTCCGGTTCTTCACTTCCGGGGAATGGAAATAAGGAAGTTAAGATTTCGGAAGAGTATAAGGCAGGATTCGAAAAGTATAGTCAGGATTATTTTGGCAACCAGTATAGCACTGTCTATGGTGTAATGTTAGGAGGCGGCAGCGCTAACTGGTGGGGAGTTGCCGATGGAAAGACAGTATCAGATATTGGACGAAACAGTTATGTAACTGCAAATAGCTTTATGGGTTTAAATGCAAACCCGTCTGCTCAGGATAAGGCAGCTGCTCTGGCAGGTAAAGCAGTAGAGATCTCAGGAAACAGTGCCCATACCAATGGCGGCGGAATCATGTGTAATGGAACACTTACCATGGGAGAAGGCGCAAATGATACAGAGTGGTATTTGTCGGCACAAAAGGCCTATAAGGATGAAAATGGAAAAACCCTCCAATTAAAAGGCGGTGAATTTGAATTCTGGTTGTTGAAAGAGAATCCTGTTAAAGACGGAAAGGTTATTTTGGATAAGGATAACCAGGCTGCGCCTGCGGCTAAAAATGATGAGAATGGTTATATTATTTTTAAGCCATACGATAAGACCGTTGGAACGCATACCTTTTATATGACAGAGAAGGCAGGTAATGATTCCAAAATAATTTATGATAATCGTGTATACAAAATTGAGGTTGAGCTGGAAGATGTTACTACAGTCCAGAAACGCAATGTTTCAGCACTAACATCAGAAATTAAAAAAATTGAAATTATTTTTCCTGATAAAGAGGCAGGGGTTGTAACAGGCGGAACGGTAACATTTGCAAATGCAAAAGAATCAAAACCGAGTCCCTCAAAAACACCGTCACCTACGCCGAGCAGTACACCGACAGGTACGCCGAGCAGTACACCGACAGGTACGCCCCGCAATACACCGGGCAGGACACCCGGGCCTCATAATACGCCGGACGTAACCCCTGAAAATACACCAACACCCAGGGTTACACCGTCAGTGAGACCGACAGCAACACCGGGAACTACACCATCGGCAACGCCGTCAGCACGGGTTACACCGTCAGCGAGTCCGAGCGCATCGGCTTCAGCCACACCAAGGGCCAGCGCATCAGCGAG
>RAYQ01000024.1 GCA_003612395.1 Parablautia intestinalis | reverse complement strand
CCATAATCTCTCCTCCTGACTTTCTGGATAGATTATACCACTCGTTCTATGTGTCTATCAAATGGGGTATAAGGCAAGTTGCTCCTGAATATTCCTGAAAGTAATGCTCTTCAAAATTTGCATTCCTCTCTTCACGGGTATTCTGCCTGCGGAGCTCATAATACCCATACTTGTTTAAATAGACTGGCTTGTATATATCCTTTTTTGCCAGTTCCGGCAGTTCATTCAGTTTCCATTCATTTCTTTCGTCCATTAATAATAATCCCTCTCTTTTCATTTTTTTATCTGCTGCCATCCCATCTTACAAAAATCTCCGGTAAAGCTTCATAAAAACGTTTCCTTACATGATATCCGAATTACGCTATGGGAAATAATCGCTAGCACCTTGCATATACAGGTGTTAGCCTAATTGAAATATGCAGGTATTATAATCCTTTACTTTGTCATATAACCAGTGCGTCTCCTTTAGCGTTTTCTCCTTCCGAAAAAGTTCTATATATACCGGATTGTGGTAAATTACAGTAATTCTTTTTTCTCCGGACACTGCTATCAGTTTATCCACCACTTTTTCCATAACAGGGGCTGCGAACGGGTTAAACAGGAAAAACACATTATACTCCCCATACATTTCAAATTCCGTTGCATTAGCCTGTATACATTCCACCCTGTCCTCCATCTTAAGAATCTGAAAATTCTTTCTGGCGACAGTGATCAACCGTTCGTCAATGTCAATTCCTGCCACCTTTTGAAAGGGATAGGCTGATGCTTCCAGAAGCACGACACCCTTTCCGCATCCAATATCCAGCAGCCTTTCCTCTCCTGTGAAAGACAAATTTCCAAAAATTTCTTTTAAGTGACGTTCCTCTGTTTTGCTGTACCCATGATACAGTCCCCGGCTGCTTTTAAGAAGGGATAAATCCCGCATTGTAAAATCCAGTCCTTTAGGCTTTTCATATAGAAAATACTGTACTCCAAAGCGGAAATATCTTTTCCATCTTCTAAACATATTTATCTTTTCTTTTTTATGTATCTGCCGCACATTTTGACATCTTTTGCATGTATCCATATGCCCTCCATCCCTACTGCCTTTCCCACACTTCAACATATCTTCCACTGAGAAAAGGACCTAACCTCTCCGCCCTCTTGTAATTGTCCGGTAAAATTTTGCCCCAATCCAAAGAGTGGGTGGTCGGACCAAATACTTTCTCCGGAACGGTATCCACTACAAAATGTGCGACATCATTCTGCACTGCCGCTGTATGATAGGTTTCCGCCCATTCCTCTTCCGTCCTTCCATGCATAAAGTTTAACGTAATCAGGTAGTCAATTGGATGTTCGGTCAATTCTCCAAAACTTCCCGCCAGAAAATCAATTTTTCCACCGTTCAGTTCCCGTGCCGCCATGATCACTTCTTCCTGTAAATCCAGCCCGATTTTCTTATCTGCTTTTATATGCCGCAATATTTCACCTAATCCGCATCCAATATCCACTACCGTCTTACAATTTTGAGTATTCAGATACTCCACACAGGCCTGTGCATATTCCTTCCATTCATAAGGGGAAAGATGCCATGAATCGAAGTGGTACTTATTGATCATCTGCATATATCTGACTTTCTTTACGCCTCCCACCAGTACATTCTTAAATCCCACTTCTTTCAGTTTCCGTATCATTTTCTTCCCTGCCCCTTTTTCATCTCCTGCATATGTAACCATCTCTGAACTTCTCCTGTTGTCCTATGTCATTCCGTTTCATTTTCTTTGCGGCGTTTGCTCAGCAGCCCTTCAATCACTCTCGCCGAATATCCTCCTGCCCTCGCAATCTTGGCTCTCTCACGCCTGTCCGTCTCTCCCTTTGCCAGATCTGCTATAAATTCCGGACGGTACAGCCGCATGGGACAGTCGATCTTATCCCCATGGAAATGTGTAAATAATTTAAGCATTGCATCACGTCCGATCAGTTCAAAAAGCTCCAGATAGCTGTCATTCAAAGCTTCCGCTTCGTTCCCTTCCACATGAAAGGCCTCGTAAATAATCTTGTCGTTTATATTGTTGAAATCAATCCTGACCACTTCATCACCTCCAATCCCTGCAAAGTATAGCAACAGCCAATGACATAAATCCAATCGTAAAATGAGTTTTTTAGTGCATCATAAATGTTCCTTTTTTCGGTATACAGAAAATGTGTGCAGTTTATATGGCGCAATATGTATACTTAAACTGTATATCATTTTTGAAAACAGCATAATTATTGCATATCTGTTGCATCTACTTGCAACTGTGCAACTTTTAGCCGAAAATATCTCTTAAATTTGCCAACTCTGCAACATATTGCTTTCGCCTGACAACAAATGTGCAACAGGCACCCCGATTGGAGTGCCTGTACATACTTTGTAGAATATTCTAATTTTTTAGTCTCACCCTATAAGGTCAAGTACCCCCTTAAGTTCCTCTGGAAGTCTCCCACATGCTTCTGGTAATCCTGCTTCTTTCATCATAGGCTTCTCTGGAATCTTTTGTACATTTACTGTACCTATACCAGCAAGCAACGCACCCACTAACTTCATCCCCTGTGAATGCATTTCCTCACGTACCATTAAGAGTATCTGCTCATGGAACTGCTGTCGTTCTGCTATCTCTGTTTTTACATTGAGATATTCTTCAAGGATTCTTTTTACATAAGCAGTAAGGGAAGATGAACTATCTGCTTTCTCTGATAGTTTCAAATATAATTCCTTATCTGCCTTATCATCCATATTGAAACGGATAAATATGGATTTTTGATTTCCAGCCATCAGTTCACCTTCTCTCTAACATCTGACCGGCAAGGAACTCATAGCCTTTTGCATTAGCACACAGGTCACAATCATAGGCTGTATGACTTCGATACTTCCCAGCATGATCACGAGCCATCAATGCACCACCACCTACATAGATAATGTTGATGTAATCAAGGCTGTAGCCACGTTCAGAAAGCTCTAATTCCAGAGAATGTATTTTTTCTCTCATCATCCCATGGATCAGTTCCGCATAGACTGTTGGCAGATTGCTCCCCTCCTTTAACATGACTTTCATGATCTCATGTTCGGGAATATCCTTTCCAGTCTGTATCTTCATATCCCGCTGTATTTCTTTGATCCATTTGACCATAGCTTTTTCAATCGTGATGGACTTGCTCTCAATCGGAAGCCCATTCCGTACATAGACAACATCCGTGGTCTTACTCCCAATATCCACGATCAGGTAATCGTCCTTCATATTCCCAAGCCTTGAAGCAATCGCTGAATAACACTGCGGACATACGATCACTTTTACAATCGTCACCGTATAATCTTCTCCCTCATAGGAAAACTCCAATGTATTTTGCTGATTATAGTAATCAATCAGTTTCAGCTTATCCCTCCCATAATTGGAAAATGGAAGCCCAACTGCCAGAACAACCTTCGCCTTATGTAATCCAGCGTTCCGAAGTTCCATGGCAATACCAGCCATTGTGCGAAGCCTTGCTGTGTCATCCGATATTTTATCTTCTGTGATTGCTGATCTACCTTCTCCTACCTTGAAATATTCTCCATCATAGAACAGAGAATTTTCTTTCAGTGTTGGCTCTACAGACCCAAGCCTGTGTACGCCATTGTTAAATATGAAATTTGCTGTCTTTCCAAGCTGGTAGCCATCATCAAATCCTATGACATACTGTCCGTTACTCAATGGAATCATAGTAATCGTAACCTCCTTCCTTTATGCAGGTATCATCTTAAGAAACTCCTGTTCCGTCAGTACCGTTATCCCAAGCTCCCTTGCCTTCACCAGCTTGCTCCCCGGCTTATCACCGCAGATCAGGTAGTCTGTCTTACGAGTTACAGCGTTTGACGCTGTTGCTCCAAGACTGATGATCCTGCTGTTAATATCGTCACGTGTGAAATTTTCAAGTTTTCCTGTTGCTGCGATTGTGCATCCTGTAAAAGGATTACTGTTTCCAATATTTTTATCTCCCATAATTTGATCCTCTCTTTCCTCAAATCCTGCTCTTATATATTTTTTCCTTATGTGTTGCATTGTCCCAAACGGACACTAATGAATACCGCTCCTGAAGCTCTACGCTCTACAAGATATTTACCATACGTCTCTTTCAGGTACAAATACAACCGTAACATTCTGGTATTTCTCAAAACACCACATATCTGCA
This sequence comes from Parablautia intestinalis, assembly GCA_003612395.1. GTDB lineage: Bacteria > Bacillota > Clostridia > Lachnospirales > Lachnospiraceae > Suilimivivens > Suilimivivens intestinalis. Next base: position 48,990 of record RAYQ01000024.1, on the reverse strand, counting down.
TCCGGTTCCCCGTCAAATTCATTATTAACTGATGTGCATAACGACGCTTTGTGTTCCGCCCTTGGATCAACGTCTTTCCAGACTACCCCTTCATCATCCATATACACTGGCCTATCCCATGAATCCCTGCCTAAATATTTCAAATGGAGTACTGTCTTACCCATCATACCTTACCTCTCATCTTTCCTTCTGTAGATTTTTTCTTTTCGTGTTGCATTATCTCTCACAACTACCTGCTGGTGGTGCTTCAATAATTCATCCTTCTTTTTTAATGCCGCTTCCATAGTGCCACAGGTATATCCCCAATTCACCCTCTCCCCATTCTCCTTAAGGGCATGGACGTCTGCACCCTCCCATGTGAAATCGTCAAGATTATTATTCACGTAGGAATGTTCCTCAATAATAAAATTTGCTAACAACGAAGCCATTATGTGCATAGCATTATCATCTTCATACAATGTTTTGTAAGTGCCGATAGCAGCTCTGTGTTTCTCATTCCCTTCCAGATATTCGATCCAGAGATCCAGATAGATTCCTTCATTGCCACCATATGTAAGAGAGCTTCTTAAATCAAACTCATAAGTCCTTATAGAAATTGGGTTACTTGTTGGATGTACGTAATCAAGGATATTCGGCATCTTACCTTTTTCTTTCAGGATGCTGTTTATCTTCTCGAAAAATTCTTCTGTACTCATTGGTCTTGTCATATGTTACCGCCTTTTTCAGCCGCAATACCACGTAGAAATCCCTGCTCAAATACGGCATATTTTGTATTCTCAATACAGACGCAAAGGGTATCTACCGCATGAGCTAATTTTTCTTCTGGTACATACTCTTTCAAAATATCAACCACCGGATCAGTCTTGTCCGTTCCTTCAACAGCCAGCATGGAATATTCCTCTTTGATGCTTTCATCCAGTCTGTTCATACAAACACATGGCTTCTGATCTTGGGTAAATAATCCCATCACATATTTGAATCCATAGATAAATCCCTGACGCTCACTTTCCACACCAAACTCCGAAACTACCTTTTCTAATCCTATCCACTGTTCATGGGCTTCTTCATCATCCGCACTTAAAAGATCGCTCATGGCGTATGCTTTAACCTTCTTCATTGCCTTTTCTGTTTCCGGAAGGTCTACAAAATCCTTTTCTCCTGAAAGATAATTGTAAATCTTATCAATAGCACCTGTGTTCATTTTCTCCCTTCCTTTCTTAACACGACATACTTCAATTCATTGTTTCTGGTTTTAATCTTCATCTGTGAAACCTCCTAAAACAAACGAATCCCCGTGCCGTTACTGGCACAGGGACTATTTATAGTGTCATGATAAGAATATATATTTAAGGGTATGATTCATACGCCTATCACAGATTATGAGTAATATACTATTAACAGTATATTTGTTTTTCGAAATCTTCTCCCTCATCTTGTGCATCGTTAAATCTCGCTCAGAGAAATAAAAATCCGCAGAATAGATTTCCCCATTCCACGGAACTTATACACAAATCTATTTTTGAATGATACCAAACCCTAATTCTACTACTCGCATAATATAAAGCAAATGTTATACATTATTCTCATTTATTTATTCCATGTGATATCAAATATTCTTCATGCTCCCAATATATCATATCCGAAAAATCATTAACATCCTCTAAATCCACAAAATCTATAGGATTCTTCTCCTCCATATCTGGTAACTCTTTAAATATTTTATTATTATTATATGCTTCTACAATATCTGGAAAAAGGCTTAATGTTGACTGTGACAGTTTTATTAGATAACTAATACATTTATTCTTATAATTATTTTCGATTGAATCTATATAGGCTATGTATCCGCGAACTTTATCATTCATTGAGTAATCCCCAGTTGATACTTCATAATGAAGAACTGCACGGATTATTCTTTTAAGCTCTTTAGGTGCCTTTATTAGGTTATCATTTATAGTAACACCTAACACCTTTTTATGACCTTTAGGAGTCATAAAAATAGTTTTATTTTCATTCAAAAGAAATCCTTCATTTTCAACAATTTTTTTAATTGTTCCGAATATTCTTTTTAGTAAATCTCTATCATCACAAGAAAATGTTAAATCATCTGCATATCTAGTATATACAATATTCCGTTTATTACAATATCCTGCAATCCTAGCATCTAACTTCCTGCATATTAAATTTGCCAAATATGCTGAAGTAACTGCGCCTTGCGGTAGTTTATCATCCCGCACACAGGCATTTGTTAGCAGACTGGAAACTTCATCATTATATCCTTTATTTCGAAATTCAAAAAATACCCTTTCTTGCTTAATAGAAGGATAAAAGTTTTTTAAATCCATTTTTAACACATATAAACTATTTTTATGCATCTCTGCACAATGAACTAATGGCGACCCTTTTCTTCTCCCTCTTTCAAAGCCATAAGAATATTGCGAAGCACTTATTCTATATAATATATTTTCCAGAATCCATTTTTGAAAAATTTTTACCGACAATGATGGTGCATTAATTTCTCTTTTTGTTCCATCTTTTTTGTCAATGTAAAATGTTTTATATTTTCCTTCTGCATCTTTTTTAGTTACCCAATATACTAACTTCCCACTTAATCTCACTTCTCTCACTATATCTTCAAAGCAAGTCAGCATCGGTAAATGTAATGAATCTATAATTACTTTATTACTATATTGCTTCATAAAATTAGCACCACTTTCTTACCTTAATAATTATTACCTCCAATCAATGGAGAAACTTCACTGTCGTGGAGTTACTCCATTGATTGGAGTAACTCTGTATATGTTAATTCTCTTAGGAAGACGAACCATCTCCCGTAAACAGATATGTATCTGTAACACTCTAAGATAGTGGTGCTAATAATATTGATTATACATAACTTGCATTCTTATTTTGTCAATAATTTTTGTTCTATTTGTCAATGGAATATATGACAACAAAACATTAGCAAAATTATATCCTTTGTCTGTTAACTTATATACATTTTTTCCTTCTGCATCATCTTCTTTCTTTATCATTCCTTCCTTAAAAAGCCTTTTTACCGCTGATGAATAAATAATTTCAAAATCTTCACTTCTATATTTCATCAAATATAATTCCCTAATATCTGATACCAAAACTCTAACATTTAATTGAGGATAGAAATATAATAAAAGGATTATAAAATAATACTGTCCTGAAATCAAGTTCAAATCTTTTAATAATCGCTTTTCACTTCTGCGAAATAAATACCAAAACCTTCTCCGAACATATTTTTCTATTTTTTTCGCTGCTTCATCGATATTATTATTAAAATAGATCACATTACTTTTATTCTTCATACGAATGTATTCTACTGGTCCTTGTCTAATAAAACTTTTTGCATTTTTAAATTTTGATTGTAATAATACGACCACTTTTTCAAATGTATCATTATTATTTACAAATGCTCCCAACTCTGTAAAAGATCCCGGACTTTCACAAACTATAACTATTAAATCACTATTATTGGCTAGAAATTTTTCTAATGTAAGCAAATCATATTTTTTTCTATTCAATAATTCCATGAACATATCTTCTGGATATAATATTGACAAATAAGCACTGCTTTCTAATTTTTTTCTAAGGCTATCCCGATATGATATGTTTCCTTTTGTACTTGCAGCTCCACAAAGGAAAAGATCTATATTGCCCTTTTGTATATTACAAAATATCTTACTGTATATTTCCCTAACTGTTCCTAACCTTTCAATCATAAAGAATTTATCCTTCTCAAATAGTATTTCCTTCTAACTTATCAAAACTTCTCCATCCTCAAAATACACCCACTACTGCTCATCCTTACAGACAGTTTTTCACTTTCTCATTACTACTTCCTTTATTTCTGATTCACCATAGCCAAATTTTCTGAAAGCTTTATACCTTCCTAAGCTTCTCTATTTACAACATTTTTCATCCGAAAACAGTACATCAAGCTCTATTATATTTAATTTATACTATCATCTCTCATATACCCCTTACATATGTAAATTATAACATATCTTTGAATTTTTACAACTTTACATAGCAATACATCTCATCATTGCCTTTAGCCAATCTACAAAAATCACCGTTCTTTACTAACATACATTGAGCAACTTCACAATCCGATCCACAGTCTCAACATCCGCATGCTTCATCAAATAAGGAATAACCACCTGCAGATTTTTCTTTTTCACTCCTGAAATCTTCCTTATATCCGTCCAATAAAAAGGCTTCCCTTCTTCCTCCAACTTCCGATAAGCCCATATAATCTTCCTCGCCCAGCTCTCCGGATATGATTCTGCATACCTTTCCATAATAGTCTTACACCTCGGCATATTCTCCAACTGATGCCCCAGCAATCCCATTTCCCGATACACAAGCTTCTCTGACACCCGTTCTGGTCTACCGTTTTCATTGCCAGTTCCATCATATACACCCTTTGCAAACTTCTCCAATACAGGAGCCGTTTCCATATCCAACAGCTCCCAATCTACAGGAGCAACATCCCTCATATAATGGCTCTCCTGCTCTTTCTGAATCTGTTCTACAGTCAGAGAAGGATTAATCAATTCTTCTATCTCCATCCCTAAATAAAAAGCAATCTGACAGATAACCGTGAAATCAGACAACTTCCCCAACAATGCTTTTTGAATCTGATATATACTCGCTATACTGCATATCCCCATACTTCTGTAAAATTCACCCATATCATCCGCAAGCATTTTCGTATACCTGCTACGCCCAGACGGTTTCAGATATTTTGTCCTGCTCATCCCATCATACAGGATCGCACTTATCGGAACATCATTCTCAAAATCCATAGGAGCATCAAATACCGAATCCAAATATGATGCAAACTGAATCACTAAAGGATCACTTTCAACAACAGCTTCCTCATTACCTATGTAACTTTCAGCAGGACAAAACGTAAAACTCTGCTCACTCTTTGCAGGAACAGTTGATTCCTTAAGCCTGCATTTATGCTTCGTACATATACTCACATTCCTGATCTGATGCTTCCTGTGCCAATAGGCTTCACCATACCTTTCCCTATCCTCCCTTGCACACATAGGACAAAACTTCAAACACTGCTCTCCTTTATTCCTCGGAAGTACACAGAACAAATGATGTACATCACATGGTTCATGGCCTAAACGATACAGAGCATCTTTCTTCTGTTCTAATGGAATAAACCGTGCATATTGAGGGTACATAGTATGATCTAAGACCAATTCATCCATAGGATATATTTTTTCAATTTTCTCCATAGCTCCACTATTTAAGTTCCCGATAAATTCTTTATTCAGATAATCTGACTTCTTACAATACAGCTCCTGCAACGCCATCTTATGAGAAAAACACCCCGAATGTACATAATATCTGCAGAACCAGCTATACCCCAGTTCATCAGGATAAATTGTCGGCATATATGCAATCATACCGCTACCTCCACCACTGGCATATATACCTTCAATAACTGCACAATATCCCCATTTTCAGTTTTAGCATCCTCTACCAATCCAGCAATCGTAAAATCTCCGCTATGCTTTTCTTCTGCAGAAGTCCTTACATCCGTAACCGTAACAGATACTTTCTTTTTAAGCTTAGAAGTCTGCTTTTTCTGTTCCATATGTATAAACCCATGCAACATAGATAACCGTTTTTGATATGCTTCATTTAATGCTTCCAGATTAAGAACTTCCTTACCACTTAATATAGCAATCTCCTGTGCATCATGAATCAGAGACACCACCACCGATACATTCCCAGAAGTATGCTCATAAAGCCATTCCATGATCCCATCAGTAATCTCCGTTTTCTGTTTCACATACTGATAGGAAAACACAATCTCACAAAAATTTCTAAAATCCGTACCATACTCCATCACATCATACCGTAATCCTAATGACCTTCTGGCAAGTTGTACCGCCTGTTCAAAGAACACTGCGCTTTCAGGAGTTCCCACCATACAGATTGATATGCCACTGTTATTGATAAGCTGGGTAAGCATACCCACAAGGCTCTTTCCATTCTTACTGTTGCATACATTCTGAATTTCATCTACCACCAACAAGCCAATATGATTAAGCGCTACCTGACTGACATTCCCGATCAGCATATCCGTTGTAGTTCTGGCTCTCAATGCGTTCTCATAATACTTACTGTCTATCATTTCATCTACTTTTCGTAATATCTCCAACAGCATCCCCTTTACAGAAGAATCAAAAGGACACTGTACACAGATACATGGAATAATCTTCGTATATGGATTCTCAACCTCAATCACTCTGTTTTCAGTAATCAGCGTAATCGCTCTGCTGATAGCAGAACTTTTGCCAATACCGGATGCTCCAATGATTGTAAAGCTGTCAGAGCCACCCATGATGCCACTATATTCCTGCTGTAACATACCTTTGTAATTCTGATTCTTCTGTTGTACCGCCAGTTTCGTACCTTTCTTTTGCAACGACCGTAACAATGCCAGATACATTTTACTGTAAATCTCCAATGACATTTTGGAAGGTACATATATCCTGTATAGATCAGAGAGAGCCATGAGACGCACAGGAACCTCTGTTTCTCGGATAACCTCATCATACTCCGGCAATACCTCCAATGCTGAAAACAGATCAGCACCTGATTTCATTGTTGGCAATATATGTATAATATTTGAAAGATCAGCCATGGCTTACTCCCTCCCTCATATAATCCTGATGGTTCTTCATCTGCTCTCTTTTTCTGGTACTGCGGATATTCTTCATGTGTATATCCTTATGAGTACCGACACTACCAGCAATGGCTTCTATATGCTGTGCCAGATTTATTTGAGCCTGCAGATTATCTCTCGCAGCACTCTTGATTATATCCCTTTGGCTGGTCTGTATCTCTTGTACTTCTGTAAAATCTTTTCCTTTGAATCGTGATTCTATCAATATAAATTCCACATACGAACCATTCTCTATCACCCATACAGAAGTCACATCCTCTGGATTATATGCCACAGTCGCAGTACCACCGGATAGATATTGCTCTGTATATCCCTCACAATGATAACGCAGCTTATTTACCTTCAAACCCGTTCGTCCAAATTTCCCTACAGTCCTCGGTAACAATGTCAGCATCAGCTCTCTGCTACCTACATTTATTAAATTGGCTCCTATCTGTGACTTACTCCACTCCCAGATACAGGACGCATAAGGCTTTACCTGATCCGCTATCATAGCTTCGGTATATGGAAAATTTTCTATGATCCGCCTTGAATTATAATAGATCATACAATGTAGAATAATCTTTTCAAAATCCATCATTGTTAAACAAGCATCCTTACGGTAATCATGCGCTCCTCGTTCCTGATAGTCAGGCTCAATCACCCCCTTACCTTTTAAATGCTTTTTATATGTCTCCTGTATCAAGTCAAAGAACTTCTCTACCAATCCTTTCAACTCTGGTCTGTAGGATGGCAGATTTACAACTGTAACACCCAACTCTGCTATTTGTTCAAAATTCTCCGATTTATATTCACTCCCCATATCGGTAACGAATGTAGCTGGAAGCATATCACAATCCCAATCTTCTTTTTCTATGGAAATACCATAACGCTTACACCATGTAACCTTGTCAGCAATGATATTCAGCATCAACCCTCTAAGGCTGTATACACCACCTTCCCATGAAAGAGAATACCCACAACACAGACTACTATAAGCATCAATACAAGCAGTAAGGATAGGTCTGCCAACAAGATTCCCTTCCTCATTAATCAGATAAATATCACACACTGTAGCATCCAGCATCCCCACACCAACAGCAGGTGCAAACTCCTGTACTCCTTCACCAACAAGAGGTCTGTTATTCCTCTGATAGTTCTTCAATCCATCTCTCGAAATGTAAAAGTTCTGCATCTTCCTTGTCTTACGATAGAAGTATCGAAACTGATAGAAAGATGGATATTCTTCTGACAATACACCCATGGCATCACAATATTTCTCTTTAAGCATCATTGTATAAGCTGTCATAAGGGATTGCTTCTTCGTGGTATAGAAAAACTTATTTAACGCCCATCTTATATTCTTTTCATCCTGTGTCAACTCCCGTTCACTCTGATGTTTCTTAGGTGCAAGCACTGTTATATCCAGATAAGATAAATAAAGACAGAGATAACTCCTAATTGTCTGCTTTGATACTTTGCTTTCTTCTGCTATAGAACCAATCAGTTTAGAGCGCATCTTATCATCTGATATGAAAGAAACAATAGGCGCAATCATTGTATATCGTTCATGCATTATCTTTCTCTGGTCTGCATCCAGAGCATCAGTATCTCTTATGACATCAACGCTACTAACCTCAAATAACTCTCCATCAGTACACCCAACATAAGATTCCAGCAACTCTGAATCTAACCATACTGGCATAGTCTGTTTTATGCAATCAATCATAAGTATTCTATCACCCCGAATATCCAACACTCGGATAATGCTATCACCAGAACGTAACAAATCATACTTCTTCATCAATGACCAACCCCCAATCCGTTACTCCATGTCTGTTCCAATACTCCCTTGATGCATCCAGCAGTTTCACCGTCAATGGCTTCATCAGAAACTTACGAAATACACATTCCCGTACCATCAAGTCACCATCTGTTTTGGTACAAACAAAGTCTGATGTATACTCTCCAACATCCAACCCATCCAAAAGAACATTACATCTGATTTCCTTAACCTCCTCACTCTCCTGCAGAAGATCGGCATAAGCATACTGAATGGCATCATATGTCCTGCATACATCAGAACACTTTCCAATCATCCTCTTTTCGCATCTTCCCTTGAAGTTTTTCTTCCTCATCCTCTCAAACCTCCCATCCGGGAACATCCTGCATTTTCCCAAAAACAGCTCCCAAAAATGAAATCATACCACTTTTGGGGATTTGGGAATTTCCTTTTTGGGGAAATGAAAAACCAGAAATCCAGCATTTACAAGGCTTCCACACCTGTTCCCATTTTCCCAAAAACATTAAAAACAAATATCACCATGTCGTAGGGCATTGCAATTTATTCTGTATAAGGCACCTAAAAGGCACTTTCGTTTATCCACTTTACCATGTGAAAGTATGCCCCTACTCCATGGTGATCTTCTATGCAGTACGTTCCTAAAAATCCTGTGTTTATGCGGGGGAAAGGATAGTCCGGAGGACAAAAATAAGACCCGCATCCTTCGATGCAAGGTCTTATTTTTCTATGTCGGGGGCTAGATGTGTTTGCCTTATTATAGAATAAATTTACGCGCCCTACGACACCAAAAATCCTATGGCATCAATTGGAAATAGCCGCCTGTGCCGCTGCCAGCCGTGCAATCGGCACTCTAAACGGAGAACAGGAAACATAAGTCAGTCCAACTTTATGGCAGAATTCCACAGAAGAAGGATCCCCGCCATGCTCGCCGCAGATACCAAGCTTGATATCCGGCCTGGTCTTTCTTCCCTTTTCCGCCGCCATCTGAACCAGCTGCCCTACGCCGCTTTGATCCAGTCTTGCGAAAGGATCTGACTCATAAATTTTCTTCTTATAATACTCGTTTAAGAACTTGCCTGCATCATCCCTTGAAAAGCCAAAGGTCATCTGCGTCAGGTCGTTTGTTCCAAATGAGAAAAACTCGGCCTCCTCGGCAATCTCATCTGCAAGAAGCGCTGCTCTTGGAATCTCAATCATGGTGCCAATGTGGTAGGTAATATCAGAATTCATTTCCTGTTTTACTTTCTCAGCGGTCTCCACCACAACTTCCTTTACATATTTTAATTCCTTCTTTTCGCCTACCAGTGGAATCATGATTTCGGGAACTATGTCAAAGCCCTTTTCCTGCTTCACTTCAATAGCTGCTTCCATAACCGCACGGGTCTGCATTCTGGCAATTTCAGGATAGGTTACCGCAAGGCGGCATCCTCTGTGTCCCATCATAGGATTGAACTCATGAAGGGAATCGCATACCTCCTGCACTTCCTCTGCAGTCATCATCATTTTTACTGCCAGATCGTCAATATCGTCTTTTTCCGTAGGAACAAATTCATGAAGCGGAGGATCAAGAAAGCGGATGGTAACCGGTCTTCCTTCCATTACCTCGTAAAGCGCTTTGAAATCTCCCTTCTGATAAGGGATCAGTTCATTTAGCGCCTTCTCTCTCTCCTGTACAGTTCTCGAGAGAATCATCTGACGAATTTTCGGAATTCTGTCAGGGTTAAAGAACATATGCTCCGTACGGCAAAGGCCGATGCCTTCTGCTCCGTATTTAACTGCATTGGCAGCATCTTCCGGCGTATCTGCGTTGGTACGTACCTTTAACTTGCGGAAGGAATCCGCCCAGCCCATAATTCTTCCGAAGTTTCCGCTGATGGAAGCTTCCTGGGTCTTGATATCACCGTCATAAATTTTACCTGTAGAGCCGTCTAAAGAAATATAATCTCCTTCATGGTAAACATGTCCGCCAAGCTCAAATACTTTTTCTTCCTCATTAATAGATATGTCGCCGCACCCTGATACACAGCAGGTACCCATGCCGCGTGCAACTACCGCCGCGTGGCTTGTCATTCCGCCCCGCACAGTTAAAATACCTTCTGCCGCATGCATTCCTTCAATATCTTCCGGTGAAGTTTCCAGACGTACCAGTACAACTCTTTCGCCTTTTTCATGGGCTGTTTTAGCTTCCTGCGCGGTAAAATATACCTTACCTGCCGCCGCGCCGGGAGATGCTGGTAATGCCTGTCCGATCACGAGGCCGCTCTTAAGCGCTTCCGGATCAAAGGTAGGATGTAAAAGCTGATCCAATGATTTTGCTTCAATACGAAGAACTGCTTCTTGCGGGGTAATCATGCCCTCATCTACCAGGTCACATGCGATCTGCAAAGCTGCCTGTGCGGTACGTTTGCCATTTCTTGTCTGCAGAAAGAACAATTTGCCATCCTCAATGGTAAACTCCATATCCTGCATATCTCTGTAATGATCCTCCAGCTTGCCGGCAATATTTATAAACTGTTTGTAGCATTCCGGCAAATCTTCTTCCAATCTGGTAATGGGCTGGGGTGTTCTGATACCTGCAACCACATCCTCGCCCTGGGCATTAATTAAGTATTCGCCATAAATGCCTTTCGCCCCTGTAGAAGGGTTACGGGTAAAGGCAACGCCCGTTCCTGAAGTATTTCCCATGTTTCCAAATACCATGGCCTGCACATTAACAGCGGTTCCCCAGTCTCCGGGAATATCATTCATCCTGCGGTATACAATTGCCCTTTCATTATCCCATGAGCGAAATACTGCTTTTACAGCTTCCATCAGCTGCTCTTTGGGATCCTGCGGGAAATCCACACCCATTTTATCCTTATAAACCGCTTTAAATCTGACGATTACCTCTTTCAAATCATCCGCAGTTAATTCCGTATCAAATTTTACACCTTTTCCTTCTTTAATTTCATCCAGTATTCTTTCAAAAAATGATTTGGGAATTTCCATGACTACATCAGAAAACATTTGAATAAATCTGCGGTAGGAATCATAAGCGAAACGCGGATTACCCGTTTTTGACGCAAAGCCTTCCACTGCCACATCGTTAAGACCTAAATTTAGAATAGTGTCCATCATTCCCGGCATAGATGCCCTTGCCCCGGAGCGGACTGATACGAGAAGCGGACTTTCCGTATCTCCAAATTTCTTTCCCTGCTTTTCTTCAAGCTGGGATAAAGCTGTAAAAATCTGTTCTTTGATTTCCTCCGAAATCTGTTTCCCTTTTGCATAATAATCTGTACATGCCTCTGTGGTTACAGTAAAACCCTGGGGGATCGGAAGACCTAAGTTGGTCATTTCAGCTAAATTTGCGCCTTTTCCACCTAAAAGATTGCGCATATCCGCGTTCCCCTCTTCAAAAGAATAAACCCATTTTGCCATACTTTTTTCTCCCTTTTTCATTTTCGGGCAACAACTAAGCCGGATACCCAGCAACACCCTTTGCCACATTATACCATAGTATTGGCAAATATGCACTATATTTTGAAAAAATAATATGTTTTTTTCATCAAAAATCAGACAACAACCCGGATTTACGGAACTGTTGTTTCCAAAAAGTCAATAAAACTGTCCATTTCTACAAAATTATTGGTAACAGTTCGACTCTTATTCATTATACCCGCCCTGCCTTTATGTATTCGGTACAAAGGAATCAAAAATAAAGATATCAAATCCCTTTTTAGCCGCCTCGAGTTCCTTCTGACTCCTGATAGTCCAGGCAACCGCCAGATTCCTGTACAGTCCATGACACAATTTTCTTGATAAAATGTTTGCGTATTTATGATTATAAGCAACGAAATCAGGCTTTGTCAGCCAGTTCAGCATCAGGTTTTGAAGCACATAGTATAAAATACCCCGAAATTCCCCGGATTTTATAAATCCGTCAGAAAGCTGTCCTCTTACCACATCCCTGTGGTGCCTCTTATACCACATAAGCACCAGAGGATTAAAAGATTCAATACAGTAAAGCCCCGGATAATCCTTCAGCAACGCATCCACCACTCTGCATGTTTTCAGATCCGTCCTTTCCACCTTAAGCTCTATGATAAGAGGCGTCTTACCGTCCACTGCCTTAAGCACTTCCTCAAACCGCGGAATCGTCTCTGTGCTGCCGCAAATCCGAAGCTCTTTTAATTCCTGCCACGTATAATCACTGACCTTTCCTTCTTTTCCGCATACTCTTTTAAGCGTAAAATCATGAAATACCACCGGAACCTCATCCTTTGTAAGCTGAACGTCCATTTCCATCCCGTATCCTGCCTTTGCCGCCCTGCGAAATGCGGCCATTGAGTTTTCCGGCGCTTCAGAGGCATTATCGTGAAGGCCCCTGTGGGCGTAATATACGCCAAAAAAGTCCTCTTTTCCTTTTCTGTTACCCAGCGCCGGCATAATCGCTAAAAAGTAAAGAATCACAAGCGCTGCCAATATAAGAATTATGTACAAAATTATCATCCTTATCCTCCATTCCGAAGCGCTTTGCGCTGAGGAGGTGAGCGAAATGTCAGATTTCACTCTGTCATCATGGAATTTGTGACGCTTCGGCACAAATTCCTGGTTGAATTAATTGCCATCAGACAATTTATTCAATCTTATCCCCATTTCTGCACTGTTTTATTGCCCAAAGCCATATAAGGTTTACAAGTTTTTAGCAGGCAATGTGCAGGCACAAATCCCGTAGTTAAAAATTTACATTAAAAGCTATTAAAAATTGTGCTTTCGGCTCCGTACAAGCTTCCTCATATGGATGGCTTTATCAGAAGCCTGAAAGCAGCAATTTGTTATATTTTCCGGTACCAGTACCACGTACTAATCATCCACATCAAAATTTTCCAGCACGCTTTTTTTCTTATCCGGTCTGGTATCTCCATGGTGCACCTGGCACATGGTAACAAAAGCCGCTGCCGAAAACAAGAGCGCATAAGGAAAAAGCGTTCTGTAAGAAATCTTTTCCAGAAGAAAGCCTGACAAAATTGGCGTCACAATCTGTGCTGTCATGGAAAAGGTGTAATAGGTTCCCGTAAATTTACCGATATCGCTACCTTTCCCCATCTCCACTATCATCGGGTAGGAATTCACATTAATTGCCGCCCAGCCGATTCCGATTGCTGCAAATGCAATATTGATAACCGGATGATAAACATTGGCAAAGATTGCTGCAAAATAGCAGATACTCATTAAGATAATTCCGCCCAGTATGGTTTTCTTTCTTCCTATCCTGCTTGAAATATTTCCAATAGGTACATAGCTGATAATTGCTGCCACAGTGGCAACCATCAGACAGTCCGCAAATCCGCCGCCCTCCAGCCTCCAGACCACCTTTGTATACCTTGAAAAGGCGGTTGTAACTGCATTATACGCCGTAAACCACAAAAAGATGGACAGAAGGAGAAAGTACATGCTTTTTTTCACAGGGGGAGGCATAGCCTCCTCTTTCTTCTCCTCCTTTTCCTTTGATGCATCCCCTTCGAAGATTCTTTCCCGGGAAGTTTCTCTCTTTGGCGGCATTTCTTCCGGATTCGCATTACCTGCAGCATTTTCCTGCTCCCTTACCTTTTCCCCACAGGCACTTATCTCCTCCTCCATTCCTGCCCTGATCTTCTTTTCATTGATTGTGAGGAACAAAATGCACACCGATCCCATCATCAGCACGGCCACACTTGCAAATAGTGGAAAATAATCAGGATGTTCCCCTTTCCCTGTTAAAAACCTGATCATAATCAGGGTGTAAACACCGCCCACGGCTCCCATCAGATTAATAATGGCATTTCCTTTGCTGCGCAGCTTATTAGGCGTCAAATCAGGCATAAGCGCTACTGCCGGAGAGCGGTAAAGCCCCATGGATATAAGCAGTGCAAGCAGAGTAATCACAAAAAGCACCAAATTCACTTTTCGTTCTGCTGCGGACAAAAACATGAGGAAAACCACCGCTAATACAGTTCCTCCCACAATAAACGGCATTCTCTTTCCTATCTTTGTATCCACCCGGTCAGACAAGGCGCCAAAAACCGGCAGAAGAACCAGTGCAAGAACATTGTCGGCGGCCATAATCACTCCTGTAACCGTCTCCCCCAGGTGAAACGTCCCCTGCAGGATAAGCGGGATAATGTTATCATACATCTGCCAGAAAGCGCTGATGGACAAAAAAGCCAGCCCGATTAAAAAAGTTCTTTTATAGTTTAATTTCATATCTGTTTGTACCTCCTGCAGACAGTCTCCCTTCCAAAGAATTTTTTTTAAAGTTTATTGCAAATTCTTTGCCAGTCTCCTACAGAATCATTTTACCATTGAAAGTTCTTTTAAACCATATCGATTTAAAGCATTTTTCAATATTAATAAATTATTAGTTACTTTCCAGAGCCTGACTCCCATCCCCCCTTAAGGCTGACAGGACATCAAAGGGCCGGGCAGTTACGCTGTTATATGCTAAATTCCACAATTAGGTTGACCATTCTTAATATTTTAAAGTATAATAAAAAAAATTCGTATTTTGAAAATAAGGCTCGAAAGGATAAGGGTATATCAAAGTGAAACAATTTTTTGGTATGAGCCCCGCCGGGAATTTACTGGAAGCAGTCCGCGGCATGGGCAAACCTCAATTGATCATGCTGCTGTCCAACCATGATCAGTTTGAAGAACATGTAAAAAAATTAGAGGAGCTTTATCCTGGCGTACCAAGCATCGGCTGTATTGGCATGAGCTATGACACCCGCATTGTAGAAAAGGGGGTTGGCATTATCGCTTTTTCTGACGGTGTTTTTGCTGTCGCCAATGTGCTGGAAAACGTATCCACTATGCCCGTCAAATACATCAAACGGCTGGAAGACGATATGGGAAAAGTAAACGGCTCCCAGAAGGATACCGTATGCATTGACTTCTGTTCAGGAAATGACGCCTGTGTTCTGACCACTGTCTTTAGTGTTCTGAAACGAAGAAACATCTCGCTTGTAGGTGGAACCGGAGATGCAGGCAAGGTGTCTGCAAACGGCAGAGTATACGAGGATGCAGTGGCTTACGCGCTGGTAAAAAATCTTAACGGCAGGGTAAAAGCTTACAAAGAAAATATTTATCATCCGATGGAAGAATATCGTTTCATAGCTTCCAAAACAGACAAAGCAAAATACATAATCGGAGAATTAAACGGCAGACCTGCCAAAACAGTTTATCAGGATATTCTTCACATAACAGAAAAAGAAATCTTAACGCAGACATTCAAAAATCCCTTCGGGAAGATTAACGGCAGTGATATCTGTATCATTTCCATCAAGGATGTAACCGGAAATGCGCTGACCTGTTTCAGGCAGGTAAATGATTCGGATGTGCTGTTCCTTCTGGAGCTGGGCGAAATCAAAGATATCGTGCAGCAGACCATTCAGACAATCCAAAAGGACTTTCCAAAAATCTCAGCCGTATTTTCCGTAAACTGCTTATTCCGCTATTTGCTGTTTACAGAAAATCATTACATGCAGCAATATCTCCGGGAAATGGGCTCTTTAGGCAGCCACGCCGGTTTTGTAGGCTATGGCGAACATTACAACAACCAGTTTGTCAACCAATCCATGACCTGTGTTGTATTTGAGTAAAGGGGACATATATGTTATTTAAGAAAAATAAACCAAAAGAAATACCACAGGAAATACCGGTCAAAGAACGCCTGTATCCTGTGCGGCATGTCGCACACAGCATCAAAGATTATCAGAAGGAAATTACGGAAAAAGAAGTGGCTTCTCTCTTAGAGCTTGGCATGGTAAAGCGCTCTTTTCATGATGTATTGGATGAATCCGACACCTTCCAGGATAAACTTCAGGATTTTGGGCAGACTTTTTCAAGTATTAATCAGGTTGCCGGACAATTTGTGTCCGTAAAAGATGAAATCAACCAGTCTGCTTTTACGGCGCAGGCAAAAGTTGATGAATTAAAAAACAGTTCCATGCAGGTGGAAACCTATTTTGCAGAAATGGAAAATACCTTTGCTGTTTTTCAAACGGAACTGAAAAAAATAAAGGACTGTACAATCAAAATTATATCTATTGCAGAGCAGACAAATATTCTTGCCCTGAATGCCTCCATTGAGGCGGCAAGGGCCGGCGAGAGCGGCAGAGGATTTGCCGTTGTGGCAACTGAAGTGAAAAATCTTGCAAATGGAATCAAGGATCTGGTTGCTGAGGTGGATGCAAGCATCCGCGATGTGGAGGATGGTACTTCCAAATTAAACGAAAGCATTCTTTCCTCCCAGAACGCCCTGAATCAAAACATTCAAAAGATGCAGAATACTTCAGATGTATTCCTGCATATAACCGAGGCCGCCGAAAGTGCTACCTCCGTACAATCTGAAATAGCAGACGTCATTGAAGATTCCAAAGCTTCTCTTGAAGAGCTGTTCCACTTCTTTGAACGGACCAAAGACCAGTATCAAACCGTGTTAGAACACATTGACAAGGCCAGCAGCCTGGGCACCACTAAGAGTGCCATGTTTGAGGACGTGGATAACATGCTGTCCCAGATCACGCCTGTTATTGACGATCTTTCCTGAGTCATATTCTTTTTCCTCATGAAGGTTCTTTTCCGGCGGTGTAACAAACGCCGCCGTCCTTCGTTGGTGTGCTTATTGTAAAGGCGCTGCCGCTCTTCGCAAGGCAGCTTATTGTAAATTTGGCCGTCACTTACCAGTAGTGGCGGCTGTTTCTTTCCCTGAATATTTGCTTTTTCCAATACCTGCATTATCACAAGCCGCAAGCATACACAATGAAAAAGCAGGATCTAATCCGAAATTTCACAGACAGGCTCATTTTTTATACCAAACAGCAATAATGAATTATTCTAAAGCTTTCTTAAACAAAAGAAATCCCCGAAAGTGCCGAAACAGCGGCCTCTCCAAGGATAGATGCGAAAACAGCCCTTCAAATTCAGAGGCCGTTTTTTTATTAAAGTTTGTTCTTTGATATGGTGTAAAATTGGTGCCAATCTCCGATTTTTATTGAAATATTTCCTCTTTTATGTATAATAAAGAATGTGCTCCGCATGGGGCAAAATATAGGAAAACAGAGGTTTTAACATGATTAGTGCAAACAATGTAACCTACAGAGTAGGCAAGAAAGCCTTATTTGAAGACGTTAATATTAAATTTACGGAAGGCAACTGCTATGGACTTATTGGCGCTAACGGCGCCGGCAAATCTACTTTTTTAAAAATTCTTTCCGGCGAGCTTGAGACCACAAACGGCGATATTGCCGTAACACCCGGCCAGCGCCTTTCCGTGTTAGAGCAGGATCACTTTAAATATGATGCCTATCCCGTTATGGATGTTGTCATTATGGGCAATGAGCGCCTGTATCAGATCATGAAGGAAAAGGAAGCCATTTATGCCAAAGAAGATTTCACAGATGAAGACGGCATACTCGCCAGCGAGCTGGAGGCGGAATTTGCGGAAATGGACGGCTGGGAAGCAGAATCAGGCGCCGCGTCTTTATTAAACGGCCTTGGCATTGACACTTCCCTTCATTACAGCGAGATGAAAGATTTAAACGGTAACGAAAAGGTGAAGGCTCTCCTTGCCAAAGCCCTTTTTGGGAATCCTGATATTCTTCTTTTGGATGAGCCCACTAACCATTTGGATTTAGATGCCATTGCATGGCTGGAAGAATTTTTAATTAATTTTGAAAATACTGTTATCGTAGTGTCCCATGACCGGTATTTTTTAAACAAAGTCTGCACCCACACTGCGGATATCGACTACGGCAAAATCCAGCTTTATGCCGGCAATTATGATTTCTGGTATGAGTCCAGCCAGCTTCTCATCAAGCAAATGAAAGAAGCAAACAAGAAAAAGGAAGAAAAAATCAAGGAACTGCAGGAATTTATTTCCCGCTTTTCCGCCAACGCTTCCAAATCCAAGCAGGCTACCTCAAGGAAACGTGCTCTTGAAAAAATTGAGCTGGAGGAAATCAAGCCCTCAAGCCGTAAATACCCTTATATTGATTTCCGCCCCAACCGGGAGATCGGCAATGAGGTGCTCACTGTAGAAGGCATTTCCAAAACCATAAACGGCGAAAAGGTTTTAAATAACATATCTTTTATCGTGGGCCATGATGATAAAATAGCCTTTGTGGGAAGCAATGAACTGGCAAAAACCACATTATTCCAGATATTGACGGGTGAAATGGAGCCTGATGAGGGGAATTACAAATGGGGTATCACCACATCCCAGGCATATTTTCCCAAGGATAATACTGCCGAATTTGACAATGACTACACGATTGCCGACTGGCTTACCGGTTATTCCGAAATCAAGGATGCCACTTATGTCCGCGGATTCCTTGGCCGCATGCTCTTTGCCGGGGACGATGGCGTTAAAAAAGTCAGGGTACTCTCCGGTGGTGAAAAGGTGCGCTGCCTTCTCTCCAAAATGATGATCAGCGGCGCCAACTGTCTGATTTTAGACGAGCCAACCAACCATTTGGACATGGAATCCATTACCGCTCTCAACAATGGTTTAATCAAATTTCCCGGCGTAGCGCTTTTTGCCTGCCATGACCACCAGTTTGTACAGACCACGGCCAACCGCATTATGGAAATCCTACCGGACGGCAGCTTAATCGATAAGATTACCACCTATGATGATTACCTTGCCAATGATGAAATGGCAAGGAAACGTACTGTCTACACCAAGCAGGTGGAGGAAGGTGAAAACTAGACTATGAACATTGTGGATTTACATGTACATTCCAATAAATCTGACGGCAGCTTATCCCCAACAGAGCTGGTTACGTATGCCCTTCAAAAAGGGCTCAGTGCTTTTGCCCTTACGGATCACGACACCACAGACGGCATTGAAGAAGCGTTAGAAGCTGCCAGATGCATAAACGCCCAAAACAAAAATGCTTCAGTCCGGACCATTGAAGTGATACCCGGCATAGAATTTTCCTCCGAATACGAAGGAAAAGATATTCATGTCGTAGGGCTTTATATCGACTACAAAAGCGATTTTTTCAGGCGCCGTCTGCAGAATTTTGTGAATGGACGCACTATCCGCAACAGGGAAATGTGCAGGCGACTGACGGATTACGGCTTTCCCGTTACTTACGAGGAATTACAGTCCGAATTTCCAAACTGCGTTATCACCCGCTCTCATTATGCAAAATTTATGCTAAATCACGGTTACACAAAAACCCTTAAAGAAGCTTTTGACCGCTACATCGGTGACGGCTGTCCCTGCTTTGTCCCCCGTAAAAAAATTACTCCTATGCGGGCTGTGGAAATCATCTTAAAGGCCGATGGCTTTCCTGTCCTTGCCCACCCACTGCTCTATCATTTAAGCAGCGCTAAGCTGGATGAACTTGTCTGTCTCCTTAAAAAGATGGGGCTTCAGGGTCTTGAAGCGGTTTATTCCACCCATGATGGCTCCGATGAACGGGAAATGCGCGCCCTTGCAGCAAAATATGACTTATGTATAAGCGGAGGCTCTGACTTTCACGGCAATGCCAAACCCGGTCTGGATTTGGCCACAGGCTATGGGAAACTTTTTATTCCCCAGGAAATTCTGGATAAAATTAAAGAACGGAGAAAATGGATGAACGCACATCCCGGGAAGTTACTGCCCACAAAAATTCTTTTTACGGATTTAGACGGAACCCTGCTTGACAGCGGGAAGCAAATCAGCCCCTATACAAGAGAGGTCTTAGAAAAATGGGTTCAGGCCGGTCATAAGCTTGCGCTGTGCTCCGGCAGAGATGTGAACAGTGTAAAGGACGTAAAGAGCTACCTTCACCTTGATCTTCCAAATATGTATGTAATAGGCTATAATGGCGGACAAATTTATGACTGCACGAAAGGTAAAACCAT
This sequence comes from Parablautia intestinalis, assembly GCA_003612395.1. Taxonomy (GTDB): domain Bacteria; phylum Bacillota; class Clostridia; order Lachnospirales; family Lachnospiraceae; genus Suilimivivens; species Suilimivivens intestinalis. Next base: position 28,582 of record RAYQ01000024.1, on the reverse strand, counting down.
ACACCGGACAGCCTTAACCCTTACGCAGACCGCCCATATTCTGGAAGAAGCAGAAAAACACGGTATTCATGTCCATACCTACACGGAAACCAATATTGTCTCTCCCAGGCAGGACGAAGAACTGGTTTACTACAGACGGGTCATCAAAACCCCTGTCATCATAAATCCAAATGTAATGGATGTTCTGACGCAGGGCCCCTGCAAGTGCATTGGTATTGAGCTGAAAGACCCGGAAAAAATGGAAAATTTCCGGCTTTCTCTTTTACCCTGGGCTCAGGAAGAAGGCGTTTCCATGCTCTATTCCAGCTCATACTATTTAGAATTTTTTCCTGCTGCTTCCGGAAAAGGCGCAGCCGTAAAAACTCTCTGCCGCCTTCTTGGCATTGATCCGCACTTTTCGGTGGCTGCCGGTGATGCCCAGAACGATCTTTCCATGATTGAAGCGGCGGGTATGGGAATTGCCATGATAAACGGCTGCAACGATGTTAAGATGGCTGCAACCACTATTACGGCTTATGACAATGATCATGACGGGCTGGCACATGCGCTGGTTGATTTAATATAATCGGGCAGGAAATAAGTCACCAGCAGGTTCATTATAGGGTTAGGCATAATGTATCTTCTGGTGACTTATGAATGGCATGGCTGCTCTGTTACAACAATTTAAAAAAATTAAAAATTATACTTGATTTTTTTGTCAGTTTATAATATACTAACAAGGTACGATGCACAAGAAGAATGGCTCGTTGGTCAAGCGGTTAAGACGCCGCCCTCTCACGGCGGAAACAGGGGTTCGATTCCCCTACGAGCTGCGACTGTTTTTTGAACAGCCCAACCCAAAAGGTTCTTGAGATTCAGCATTTATGCGGATTTCAAGAATTTTTTTGTTATGAAAGAAATCATCCTGCAGAATTCAAAATTTTTAACAGTTCTGAATTTCCACAGGATGATTTCCTTTTGCAGTATCGTCTTCAACGAATGCTATGTCTTAACACTCACCCTAACGCCATCGCATAAACAGGTGACTGTCCCGTCATTGGTAAAATACACCTCTGTTCCCAGCTTTTTCAGCATCTTTCGAATTTCATCGTCTGCCGGCTTGTCATCCGAGCTGGTAATTACCGCTGCCTCTGGCGAAACAGCTTTCAAAAATTCTCCCGAATTTTTCTCCTTTCTCCCGTGGTGGGGGATCTTTAAAACATCATGCGTAAGGTCAAATTCTTTTTGCGTCAAAAGCTCTGTTAACCGCTCTTTTTCACAATCTCCTGTAAATAGAAAATGCTTTTCTCCGCAAGTCATACTCACTACAAGGGAAAAGTCATTATCCTTTTCCTTATAATCTGCTTTTTGAGGGGGATAAACCAAAAAATCAATGCCGTCTAATGACAGATTCATCGTTTCCGTTATCTTATTGGGAATAATATCCTGTTCTTCCATAGACATAATATATTCCTGATACTGCTCACTGTCCGATTCATAGTCAGGCTGCAGAACATTCTTTGTCTCAACTTCTCTCAAAATATGATCAGCGCCCCCAACATGGTCTTTGTCAAAATGGGTTATCAGCAAATAATCCAGTTTCTCAATGCCGTTATCCTTAAAATAGCTTAATATAATTTCTGATGTATCATCATAACCGGCATCAATCATCACCCTGTGCCCGGAGGTTTCAATTAAAATGGCATCCCCTTTTCCCACATCAAAGAATGTCACTTTAACCAGACAATCCTGCTCTTGTATTTCCCCGTCAGATGCAGCGTCCTGCTCTATATACGCCCCCTGTTCTTTGGGTCTTTCTTTTGGGGCACAGCCAAACAGGAGAGCAAAAGCAAAGCAAAGTAAAAATATTCTATTTCTCACGTCTTTTCTTCCTTCTGCGTTTCTTTCTTTTCTTTTTCCGTCTGCCCCTTACCGGCATTGGGTCTTTGTTCTTTCTTAAAAGAATTACCGCGGTTCCAGCCGCAATCACAACCCCTGCTGAAACTGCGCAAATAAGGATAATCCGGCTGCGCATTTTGCTCTTTGCCTTATCCACTGCACCGCCCTTTTCCTGGTCTAATAAAATCTCTCCCGAATCATCTTCCTCTGAGCTGCCTCCTCCAAAAAGCCCGCCTGCTTTTTCGCCAAAACTCTCCTTATCTGCTCCTGCCAAAAGCCCGTCAGGCATATTTTCACCTGAGACTCCTTTGTTTTCTTTGGATACAAGAATGCTTCCAGGCCCGTTCTTAGGAGAAATGACAGACACCTTTCCCTTTGTCCCGGAAAGCGCCACCTTCCCGGAGCCTGCATTATTTTTGCCTGCTATTGCAGCCGCCGCTCCTGTGGTCAGGTTGATGGGCGCTGTTTCTTTCCCTTCACGATTTACAACAGAGTTTGAAATCAGCTGTGCGCTGGCAGGATCATTTGTAAAACGGGTAGTCTCATCGTACAATCCTTCATCCCGTCCGCTCCCGTGGGAATTTCCGCCGCTCCCGCCTGAGTCTGTTCCCGGATTTGCAGAATTCCCATTGTCCGGGTTAACCGGATTTTCGGGACCAGTATCCGGCGGGGTAAGGCTTCCGTTGCCAATCTGAATGGTGACAGGCATAACCTCATCTTCCACCACCGGTGTCTTATCTCCATAAGAGCTGTTAGCCGTTTGAAAGGAATTTTTGCAATAGCCAATATCCGCAGATATGCTTTGATCCGGATTGACCGGCCGTAACTGCACATTTCCAAGATTTAATTCTTCCCCGTTAAACAGACTTTCGCTTTTACCGGAGGCCGCATAAATGTCCAGCCTGCCGGTATCCTCGTGGTAGATAAAGCCGTGCTCCGTTCCTCCAAGATCCTGGGAAAACGCAAACTCCACTTTCACCTGGCTCAAATCCTGCGTCTTAACCTCTAAAGATACGGCTACCGTAGTAATTTTTTCCTCCGAAGCATTGCTCATCCCCAGAGAAACGCCCACCTCATTTCCATCCTGTGTAAGAGCCACCGCATCCCGGCCCGCCGCATGTACCTGCAGCGGAGCCAAAATTCCAAATATTGCCATTCCCAGACATAATTTATTTCGAATCCAATTCACACTAACTCCCATCTGCCCGCTTCAGCGGGCATATAAATCAGGATGTGTGAAATTTTAATTTCACACTAATCCCCATGCATATCGCAAGCCCGCCTGCGATACTGCTTAAATAGAAGGTTGAAAAATCTTTGATTTTTCAATCTATACCCTCTGCATACAATAGGCTATATCAAATCATTTTCATCGGAATCTATTGCAACGGAGTGCTTATAGCTCCTTTTGTACCGCTGTCTTTTGCAGCAGCCTGTCCCGTACTGCTTTGAAGGGTAATGCTTTCCAGCGTATCCGGTATCCTGAGCGGAAGGGTATCGCTTACAAGTCTCTGTCCCTCATTGGTCAGAGCATGGTCTACTCTGTACAGCTGTGCGCGCACGACTTTTCCTTTCAAATCTTCCGGTATGAAATCAGGTTCAATCCAGTAAATCCAAATACCATCGCTTACCTCGCCCAGCATTCCGTTTTCAGGCACATCCGCCAGAATAATCTGCTCGGATTTCAGCACATTGTTCTCATCCACACCGCCTACAACATTCCCTTCTCCATCGTAAAGAACCACTACATTGTAGGCAGGATTTCCTTTATAGCTTCCGGTAAAAATCAAAGATCCTTTCGGAATTTTCTTACCCTTTTCATAAGTGTAATCCGTATTTAAAATTCCTACTGCTCCCTGGGTGCTGTCCTCCTTTGCTCCAAAGGATATACTGTCCCCTGAAGGCCCAAGTAAATCCACCTCTGCAACAGACATATTTGTCTGTCCCGACGCTTTAAGTCTTACATAGGCAGCATCATAGGTACATACCCATGGATCCTTATTCGCGTTTTCAAAATAAACACTCTGACTTCCGCTTCTGCTTTCAAAGCTTCCCGTCTTTACGGTTGTCCAGCTGCTGCCATCCAGGCTTACTTCGATTGTATAATTACCTGCAGGCGCGCCGGACTTTGAGGTGATTTTCAGTCCGCATACTTCCAGAATCCGATTCATTCTGATAGTAATTTCCGCATCCCCTCCCGGGGTCTGCCCTTCATAGTCTTTACCATATTCGTTGTCAATAACCCTGTAAATATCCGAAACTGTTTCGGGTGCGCAGGGGTCATCCTCCACTGCCTCGCCGGCTTTATCTCCTGTTGAAGTCATATTGGTGGTCACATCCCACATAGACTTATCCTGACTGCCGTCATGGGATATTCTCACATCCCCGATTTTCCGGGCTTTGGAGCGGTACCCAAATTTGTCCACTGCCGTGATTTCATAGGTCAGCACTCTGTTATTTATAGTCGCCACATGATCTACATAAGTATTTCCCGTAGAAAATCCAACCACCTGACGCATTGGCAATCCGTTTTCATATGAGTATCTGGCAATTTCGTACCCTAAAATTACTTCCTGATTTGCCGTGGTTTCAATAGAAATGGTTACCTCATTAGGCACATTTTTGCTGACCGATGCCTTGCTGTCCGAGCTTACGATATCTCTTTCCTTAATGGTTCTTTCCGTGCCGTTTTCTATTTCAAATACTCTGGCATCATCCGTCAGATAATATAAGGCCCGTTCTTCTTTCTCAAACTGTTCTGCATAGCGGGTTGTTTCCTCATCAGGGACAAGACCCCACCGCATGAAAAATTCCGTCAAATCTTTTTCTGCCGCAGCGCAGGCAAGGCGCATAAAATTCTGGTTCTTGTCGCCGTCAAGCCTTAAATTTCCTTTTGCCCGGGATGTATCCCTGCTGTAGGAATCCACCCTTGCATAAAACAGACCGGCCTGCTGCTCCTTATAGCTGTCATAGGTTTTGTAATTATAATCTCTGTCGTAGGCCAGATGAAGCTGCCAGTACATAGCAAGGTGGGTAAATACATTGGAAGGTATGCCTACTGTATTGGAGGTTACCTTCTTATAAACATTGTCATAGGTAAAGCGGACGGTATCATTGCTGTCTTTTGATCTGGTCAGCTGGGCAAAGTAATTGTTGGTTACTTCCGCTATGGCATAACTGCCCTGATTAATGTTATGGCCAATTTCGTGGCTGATTCCCCATCCAAAATAATTTCCGCTCTGATATCTGCCCTTTTCATCACTTTGAACCGGCACTGCACTGGCTAATCCGGGCACGGACCCCCATTCAATTCCGATATGATTTCCGGATGCATACATAAAGGCACCCGCAAACATCCTCATATAGCGGATATTTAAATGCTGGGCCGGCAGTCTGTCCGAAGCCGGTGCACCGGCTTCATTGCTAAGACCTTTGTGCTGGTAAAAGAACTCCATCATCTTTTCCATAGCCTGAAGAGAGTTATCCAGCTTATCAGCCCGCTCTGAAACGGTGCCTTTTCCAAGCCCGGTGAGAATCTGCTTTGCGGATACGGACAGCATCATCTGATCCAGCACAATGTCCGTAGCTCCTAAAATACAGTTGGTTTCTTCATAGCTGCGGTTTACTTTATTGTTTTGTCCGGCTGTTTCGTGGATCTTTTGATGATTTTCTTCCAAAGCTGCCACATGGTCATCTAACTCTTCCACGTAGGATGTGATGCGCTCCTTTCTTTTAGCAGCATCCGTAACGCCGTACAGATTTAAAACAGGCTCCTTAGCGCCGCCGCTTACACGCACAGCATATCTGTCATTTTCATTATTACCTGTATATTGAACATACAGTGCGCCTCCCCCTTCACAGGCAAGACTTTGAATCGAGGGTACCGTAATCTCATTGCGTCCTACTTTAAGAGCCGCCACTTCTTTGGCAAAGGCCCCTGCCTCCGCATGATATTGGGTGGCAATCAGCTTAAGAGCCGAGTTAGAACCTGCTTTCAGCTGGTTATGTCCTACATATACGACAATCTGCTCTCCTTCATATGCCGTAACACCCAGAGGCTGCCATGCGTTTAGTCCTCCAAATCCCAGATGCCCGTCTTTCGATGCGGTAATTTGAGGGCTTATTTCCACTATTTCCTGAAAATCCGATGACAAAAGCCCCTTGGCGTTATCTAACTCTCTTTGCAGCATCGCTCTTTCAGGGTGATATTCCCCGCTTTTTGCATCCTTTGTATCTAAGCGCGTCTGCAGTTCCTTTATGGTTTCCTCCGTCACATCTGATTTAAGGGTTGTATGCAGATCGTCCGCATACAGAGCAAGAATATCATTTTCCAGACTGTCGTAATAGTAAAAATTCACTTCTGAAATAATAATATTGTACAGGTTATTTCCTCTTGTAAAGCCCAGCCTTATCTTATTTGCCTTAATAGGCTGCGCCAGCTTAATCATATAGTATTTCCGCCCGTTTTCATCTGTTTTCTGCAATAGAGATACATTCCGGGCGGCAACTCCCTCATTCTGATGCTCCTCATCATAATAATATACATATGCGCCGCTGTACCAGCCGATATCCTCAGCCTCCGCAAATGCTATATAGCTCATCTCATAGTAGTCATCCAATGTAAAAAGCAGTCCTTTATCAGGCGAAGGATACTGTGCCCCATCGTCCCAGTCAAGTATCTGATAATAGGACGCCGCGTCCTTATCCACTGTGCCAAGGGCACTGTTTTTATCCGTATCCAGTAAGCTTCCTGTCATAGAGCCCCTGCCGTGGGTAACGTTTTTAATATGGGCGCTTACCTTGCCTTTCCCATTAGATTCATTGATCAGCTTGTAGTTCGGCATCTGTGCCGGTTTAATGGTGATTGTGCGGGCCTCGGAATGGATGGAAGGGTTACTTTCCCCCAGCCCGTTTACACCAGTTACATATATTTCATATCTGGTTTCGTCTTTAAGTCCGTTTATCACATGGCGGTTCTGATCAATACCCGTAATCTGCGTGTAAGCACTCTCGTCTTCCGCCTTATAGTAGACATTGTAAGAATCCGTATCCTCCATATTCTTCCAGGTAAGAGAGATGCGGCAGTATCCTCCCACTGCCTTCAGATTATCCGGAGGATCCGGACGGCCTGTAATAATCGGGCTCATTCCCTTAGATGCGCAATAGCCGCTTACCCATGTGCCGTTTACAGACTGAACGCTTACCTCATAGACTTCTCCATTTTTCAGTCGGCCTCCCATAAAGGATTTAATCTCTAACTCATTGGAAGCTGCACGTATTACCTGCTCCTGTCCCTGATAGCTGATTTTCACCTCGTAGCCGGTCACGTTTACCTGCTTATTCCAGATAATATGGAGCGACTTATTTCCGCCCGTTCCGTCAAGCCCTGTGGGCACATTCATTTCCGGAGCGGGAATTCTGTTTTCCATATTGTTTAAAAATTCCACTTTGGATATCTTCGCCAGATTTAAGGTTCCTCCGGACTTTATTCCGGTAATCTGCAGGGTCACTTTCTTTACGGTAATCTTTCCGCCCAGATCAATGGTCAGGACGCCCTTTTGTTCTCCCGAACCCGCGTATAAGGCAAAACCCCCCGGGCTTTCAGCTCTTACCGCCTCGCCGTTTACGATATTAAAAAATATTTCTCCGTCATTAACAGACAGCTCTCCGCTTTCAATGGGGGTTTCCCGCATATCAAATGTGATTGCCTCCGCCTTCTGGAAGGAATGCCCATCCCTCTCCAGATTAAAGCCTATCTCTACCGGCGTATTTACCGAAATCGAATCCGCTCCCTGGGGCTTTAAGATCACTCCCCCGCCGTTGCTTTCTAAAAGGCTCCCTGCATCGCCCTCCGCAACCTGGGTATTGCTTTCAAAATTTACCTGTACGGCATCAGAAGAAAGCCTGCTGTACAAAGTTGCGGTAGTGTCCGCATTTCCATCAAGCTTTTCTTTACTATTGGCATAATACTGCAAATCTACAAGGTCTGTCTGCCCGTCTTTGTTTAAATCCGTAGGGTTTTCACTTGCATTTCCCTTAAGCACATTGTTTGTTCCCTGGCTGATGGCCTCCATGATAGCATTCTTATCCCCGTCATCCAGTGTGCCGTCCCTGTTCACATCCCCTATAAGCATTGCGCCCGGATGGGGTGCACCCTGCACATATGCAATTCCATCTAATTCCACAAATCCAGTGTAAATTTCCGCAACCTTTGTATCCTCCTCAACAACAATATCCTGTTCATATGGGAGAAATCCAAAGCCGGAGCTGCCGGTATCTTTTTCCGTTATTCTTAAACGATAGGTTCCTGCCGGCAGTTTTCCAAACATAACCGAATGCTTCTCCGAGTTATTTTGAAGCTCCACCTCTTTACTGCCCTCATTTACCAATGACACATTAAAAACAATTCTGCTGTCCTTATGAATAGGCAGGGCATTCATTAAAATCACCTCAACGCCGCCTGTTATGTCCGATGACGCCTGACGGTCATTCCAGTCTCCATTTTTCATAACCGCAGGAGATTCGGAAGGTGTGGGTGTTGCCGATGGAGAGACGGACGGCGTTGCTGTGGGACTTGCTGACGGCGTCCCTGATGCTGATGCTGATGCTGACGGCGTCCCTGATGCCTGGATATCCGGCGTCTTAGCCGGAGATTCGCCGGGCGTTACTTCCGGCGCCTTTGTCGGTTTCTCCGAGGGCAATGTCTCAAAGTTCCCATTAGGTGCCTCCGATGGCGATGCCTCAGGTGTCTCCTTTGGCGTTACCGGTGACGATGCCACTGGTGTCTCTTTTGGCGTTACTGTTGAAGACGCCTCCGGCGGCTCCTTTGGTGTTACCGGTGACGATGCCTCCGGCGACTCTTCCGGTATCTGCGATGTTTTGGAATCTTCTGAGGGCTGCTTTGAAGGTTCGGAAGATGATGCCTGTGTAAGCGCATTAATTCCATTTACCTCCTGCGCCTGAACCGGAAGAACCCATGCTGCCATTAGACAAAATACCATTATCCATGTCATCATTCGTTTCATATATTTTCTCCTTTTCTCTCTGGCACCTTAAAGTAACAAACTTTAATTTATGAAGCCTTGTTTTTTCCACAGGCTGCAAACAGTTGTTTTTTAAGGGACCGTAATTGTATTTTCAATTCTTCTGACGAAATATCCGCACCTGTCATTCCAAAAACGGCAAACATAATGGACGCCGCCCGCATTCTGGGATTATCCAGGGTTATCTCACCCTTTGCCGCTCCTTCCTCTAAGAGCGCTGCCAGACCTTCCGTCTGCTGATAATAATTCTTAAGCCGCATCTGGTCCAGGAAAAAACGTATCTTCGCAAACTCCTTATTATCTCTCTGCTGCGGCCTAATATCTCCGTCTGCTCCGCTCTCTTTCCCGGTCAGCTGCCGGATTTGCACTTTTTCACTGACAAAACAATCCTCACATAATGCAAAAATTTTGTCAATACGTTCCTCCACAGGTACCTCGTGTCTTTCCACCAAAGCCTCCACCATAGGCTCCCATTTCCGGCTGTCTTCCTCCAGCACTGCCTCCAGCAAAAGCTCCTTGCTCTTGTAATGATATAAAATAGTTCCGCGGACCACCCCTTCTTCTCTGGCGATATCGTCAATGGTTGCTCCCTGAACCCCCTTCTCCAAAAAGACCTTTCTTGCAGATTTTAAAATCTGCTGCCTGCGTAATTTTGTGTCATTGATTCTTTTTGGCATATGAATGTCCATGCTCCCTTCCCGGCCTGCGAATTTCCTGCAATGAAACGCGAAAGCTTATTCTGCAGGAAGCCTTTTCCCTGAAGTACTAATCTTATTATATTCGTTACTGACTTTTTGTCAATAAGAGGCAAATCTGCTTTTGGCTCTTCAAACCGCATGTTTTCAACAAACATGGCTGCCATAAAATAGAGCCACACACAAGATATTGTCTCTTGGCCGCATAGGCGTTATCTATATCTTGTATATGGCTTCATTTTACGACAGCCATTATGGGAGATGTATTTTTATTGAAAAATAAATTTTTTCACCGCTTAGCGGCATAGCTCTACGGTTTATATTCCCGCGGACAATGAGCCAAGCGGCTGCTCATAGAGATGCAAATCATCTCATAGACATTTGGCGAATGCCGCGAAAGTCAAAGACCCCGCATCTTGCTGCGCCACAAGTTTGATGCCTTGTTAGCTTGCTGCGGAGTCTTTGACTTCGTCATACTTCTTTATCCACATGCATTTCCAGTTCCACCGGCTCCATTTTGGTCAGTTCCTTCGTTCTTTCGTCCGGCTGCCCAAAACCTGCATACAGTTTATAAAGACCGCCCGGGGTAAATCTGTTTCCGGCCTCATCCACCACCGTAAATGCCCGGGGCGGAATTGTAAGCTCCACCTCCACCCGCTCCCCGGCCTTTACAAAAAATCTCTTAAAGGCGCATAACTGCGGATTAAGGGGCGCAAGATCAGAATCCTCACATTTAATGTACACCTGGAATACTTCCTGCGTATCGAATTTTCCTTGATTTTCCACCGTTGCTACCACCCGGTTATCCAGAAGGCGGGCCTTATTTATAACTGCCTTGCCGTAATTTAATCCATAGCCGAAAGGATACTGGGCCTTTCCTTCCATATAGCGGTATGTCCTTCCTTTCATGGAATAATCCGTAAATTCAGGCAGCTCCTCTAAGGTTTCATAGAAGGTTACCGGCAGCTTTCCAAAGGAGGATGTCTCGCCAAAGAGCATCTTTGCCGCTGCCCTGCCGCCCCGGGCCCCTGAATACCAAAGCTGAACCACTGCGTTAAAGTGCCTGTCAGCATAACCCAAATCAATATCGCTTCCTGCGCAAAGGCAAAGAACCACCGGCTTTCCGGTTTGCGCCACGGCTTCCATAAGGGCCAGCTGTGAATCCGGCAGCTTCAGCGATATTTTATCCCCTGAAGCATAGCTGTTATTGGAATCTCCTTCCTCTCCCTCTAAGGTCTCGTCAAGCCCCACGCACAAAATCACCACATCGCTGTGCTGTGCCACGATTTTTGCCTCGGAAAGTCTGTCGCCGGGGTATGCAAGCTGCTCCGTCCTGTCCTTGAACAGTCCGGCTCCCACAGAGTAAAAGATCCTCACATCCTCCCCCACATATTCCCGGATTCCATCTAAAACTGTCACATATTCCGCTGCCGTACCATGATAATTTCCAATCAGGGACAAACGGCTGTCCGCGTTAGGGCCAATCACCCCTATTGTCTTAATCTTATCCTTTTGGAGGGGAAGAATGCCGTCATTTTTAAGAAGCACAAAGCTCTCTGACGCCGCCTTTTCGGCAAGACTCAAATGCGCCCCACACTCCACCCTGTCATAGGGAATTTTATCGTATTCCGTTTCCTCAAAAAGTCCCAGCATGTATCTGGTGGTAAAAAGTCTGACAGCCGCACTGGTGATCGCTTCCTCCGTTACCAGTCCGTCCTGATATGCGCTTAATATATGAAGATAAGTATTACCACAGTTCACATCGCATCCCGCATTTAGCGCCATAGCCGCAGACTCTCCCGGAGAAGCCGTTATGCCATGGTTCATATGGAAGTCGGCAATTGCTCCACAGTCAGACACAAAATGCCCTTGAAATCCCCATTTTTTGCGGAGAGTATCTTCAATCAGTGTTTTGCTTCCACAGCAGGGTTCATCGTTGGTGCGGTTGTATGCCCCCATTACCGCTTCCACTTCCCCTTCCTTTACCAGTGCCTCGAAGGCGGGAAGGTATGTTTCCTCCATATCCTTCGGGGTAGCTACGGCGTTAAATCCATGGCGCAGTTCTTCCGGACCGGAATGTACCGCAAAATGCTTAGCACAGGCGGCGGCCTTCATAACCGGACCGTCTCCCTGCAGGCCTTTTACAAAGTTAACGCCCATCCTGCCGGTCAGATAGGGGTCCTCACCGTAGGTTTCATGTCCCCTTCCCCATCTGGGATCTCTGAAAATGTTAATGTTGGGCGCCCAAAATGTCAGGCCCTTATAAATATCCCTGTCTCCCTGTTTCGAATATGCATTGTATTTTGCACGCCCTTCCTCGGCAATCACCCCGCCAATCTCATGGAGCAGTTCTTCATCAAATGTTGCTCCAAGGCCAATCGCCTGGGGAAATACCGTTGCCTGTCCGGCCCTTGCCACTCCATGGAGCGCTTCATTCCACCAGTTGTAAGCCGGTATACCTAAACGCGGGATGGCAGGCGCATCGTATTTAAGCTGTGATGCCTTCTCCTCCAAAGTCATTTTTGCAACCAGCTCCTGGGCGCACTTTTTTGCTTCTTCTCTGTTCATCTTAAGCCCCCGTTCCTGCCCTGTGCCCTAAACTAAGACACCTGACAAAATTTTTAAATTTCTGTTTTTCTTTCCTTCCTCTAATTATCTCATATAACGGAATAGAATCGCAATCATAAATTGAACTGTCATACATAAGATTCCTTTTTCGCCGGCTCCTTACGCTGAATCTCTCCCTCATAAAGCTTTCTGTCGCTGTCCTTAAACACATTAAAGACAATCCTATCCATATTTTCTCCATGTTTTCTAAGAAAACCAATGACTGTTTTCCACGCGATTTGCGCTGCTTTATCATTAGGAAAGTGAAACTCTCCCGTTGAAATACAGCACAAAGCCACTGACTTAATCCCATGCGCCAGCGCACATTTCAAAACATTTTCATAACAGCTGCAAAGTTCCTCGCAGTGCTTATCATTAAGGCCGTCATATACAATCGGACCCACCGTGTGAATCACGTAATCGCAGGGAAGATTGTAGCCTTTCGTCAGCGTAGCCGTGCCCGCAGGTTCTTCATAATTCCTGCCATGCAGGCTCTGCCTGTGCTTCATAATCCGGCTGCATTCCTCGCGAAGCTGCATGCCGGCTCCGCTGTGGATGGCATTGTCAATACATTTGTGGCAGGGGATGAAGCACCCAAGCATCCGGGAATTGGCTGCGTTTACAATAGCGCCAACCTTAAGCCTTGTGATATCTCCCTGCCAGAGCGATATCTTTTCCCCATAAAAAGAACTGTTGCCATACTGTTCTCTTATGGTTGGAATATCCGATAACGGCACAACGCCCTTTGCCTTTAATTCTTCCTGCAGGTACGCATCCTGCAGACCGGTCAGTTCATCAGAAAGTCCTCCCGGCATACGGATATTCATAAGAGAACGGATTTTCCTTTTCTTTTCCCCAAAAGAGCATTCCTTTGTATTAAGACTGCCGTATTCAGGAGAATCTTCTTTTAATTTCTTTAAAAAAGCATCTGTCTTTTCCATTTCAATCCCGTACCTTTCGTAACAGTATCAAAGTATCCCCTATTCCCTTTGCATGTAAGGCTTAATCGTAATTGTCTGCAGAGGTATTTCGATATTTCTCTCCCGGAACTGTTCCACAATACTTATCCTGATATCACTGCACGCCTGAAAGCTTTCGTCAAGGGTATTGGTCCAGATTGTTGTTTTTAAAGTCACGCCATTTTCCGCATATCCCTTTACAAAGACTTTGTTCTCCATTGTATTTAATGTCATTTCGTGGTCTGCACAGATTTTCTGCATCACTTCCATTGCTTCGTGAATATTTGTTCCGTAGCTGATGGTTACTTCCATGAAATTTCCTATATTATTGGTAAAATTGGTATTGGTGATAACCGCCAGATCCATAACCGAATTGGGGACAATACAGCTTTCTCCATTGTACTGCCGGATGATGGTATGCCGCAGCGTAATATCCTTTACAATTCCCTCTGCAACAACGCTTCCCCCCTGCACAACCTTTATTTTGTCGTCCACATCATAGGGCCTCGTAGCGGATAGAGAGATACCGCTTATCACATTTGACAGAGCCTGCTGAGCGGCAAAGGTGGCAATTGCCACTATCAAAGAGCCACTTTGCAAAAGAGCCGTACTTAAATCCTTTGTGACAGAAAACTGCTGGGCTAATGTATAAATAACGATCACAATCACAACAGCGTTGGCCATACTTTTGAAAAAATGCAGGTGGCTACTGTTTCTTTTCTTCGCTATAAACCTGAAAGTCAAGTCAATTACACGGTTCAAAAAAAGTCCCGCAGCAAGAAATATTGCTATCGTTATGAATGTACTCATAATTCCCCTTTACTCCTTTTTAAAAAAATTTATTCCAGCATATAACTATTTTTCTCCTGTCCAAGATATTCCTGAAACAGATTATCCTTATCCTATTTTTTCCTGATAAAAAATGACGCCGGCGTGCTCTCCTTCTGAAAAAAGTCCGGATTGCAATAAAAGTCAGCTTTAATATTGTAATCATCATACCAGTCCCTGGCTCGCAGCAGCTTTCTTTCCCACATCAAATGCCATGCCATCACAACGCCCATACAAAAACAGCACACCAGTGTAACCGAATTTGCATAAGCAGACAAAAATACACGCACCCCCAGAAAATGCTCTCCACCATGCAAAGTGTAGGCTGTCCATAAGAGGCCTTGCATAGGCCAGATGGGTAAAGGCTTCGTCATATGTAATTTCGGTAATTGCAGCTCTTAATATAAAAGTCAGTACTGTCAGCAAACTGCTTATCATCGCAATCGGAATTCTGATTTTATTAGTATTGCAAAGCTCTGGTTTTTCATCCGCTTTTTCTCCGTTTGTTTATGAACCTTTTCCCACCGCTTCGAAATGAACTGCCGCTATGCCTTTGCATTCTGACAGATAACATATAGATGGCCAATGCCAAAAATCACACCGCCTGCCACCAGCAGAATATTCCCTGAGGTGGCGCCGCTTAGCACAAAAATGCAGACAGGGATAATGGTAAGCGCCACTTCCTTTCTAAAGGTATGTTCGCAAAAATACAGCATCCAGGCAATCCAGTATAACAGCAAAAGAACAATATTGCCAATGCTGTATAAAAGGATCGCTCCTGCTGAAGAAAAGCCGGATTCCCCGATTCCAATATGAAAAACCATAAAAAACATGGATGCATATCTGCCGGTTTGTTCCAGAACACACATAACCTTATTGCCGCTGTTTCTGCCAGACTGATTCCGGCATTTCAATGCATAAATAATGTTGGGAATAAGCAGCAGTATTACGATAATCAGCCCGGCTCCGTTCAGCCAGCCAAAGTTTCCTGCCAGAAAGACAGAGGTGGGGCCGTCCGCGCCCCCTATGACACTATAACTCATTTTTTCCCTTTCCAAGCGAGGTGAACAAAGTTCATCTTTGCTTACAATAAGCTGTCCCGCGAACTGTGACAGCGTTTGTTATTTGCGCAAAGCCATATACGGCCTTACAGTTTTGTGGCAGGCAATGCGCAGACACATATTTTTCCACGTATATTATACCTCGCCGCTGCAAATTAGTCATCATCTTTTGGAAGCTTCTTTTTCCCGGGCTTTTTCTTCGGTTCCGGCAGCTCCCGGTACATTTCACTTAAAACCTCCGTCATAAGCTTTGTATTTTCCACATCCTCCGCCACCACCATCAGTGTTTTGGAGCCTTCATACGGATAGGCTCTTTCCGCGTCCGGCAAAAGCCTTCTCACAGATTCCGTTGGTTTTAAAAACAGACAGTTATCGCAGATATCCCCCACCAGCTTCTTCTGATAATAGACAAGATATTCTCCCATCATTTTTCTGGTGGAAATCTCCCCTGCCTTTTGCAGATTTTCCACAATATAATCATGAAATTCCGTTGAAGTTGCCATTTACTCTGCCTCCTTTTTGATTGGGTGTCTGATAACTGTCTTTAACTTTCCCGGGGCCACGCGCCTTGCATCCGATAAGTAAATTTCATGGTGCATTCTTTCCTTTGAAAAGTCATTCACATATCCGTTTTCCTTAAGAAAGGCATCCATAACCGCTATCGTGGCAGGCTCATCGTCATAAGCCCCTATATGCATGCACTGGACACAAAGGCCCTCGCAGATAGTCCAAAATTCCACTTTGGAAAAATCCTGCTGTTTTTTGCGTCCGGCTTCCTCCAGCGCCCATCTGTAATCTTCTTCCGTCACAAAGTCCGGCAGCCTGATCACAGATATCCAGCCAAAATCCTCTTTCCTTCCATAGTCTACCCCAAAAGTACCTTCCTGCCACCAAAACCCCTCTAAGGGCGGTACCACATAATCAAAATATCCATCTATCTTATGTGTTCCCTTTTTGCTCATCTTGATTGTGAAAGCAATTCCATAAAGCATACCGATAGATGCCTTATAGGCTCCCCCTTCTTCATTTGGATCCCCCTTTCCTCTCACCGCTATAAATTTCATTTCGGGGACATCTACGATCTCCGGTTTATTTTTGGGCATATAAAATTCCTTATATTCCTTTTTATAGTCAAATGCCATATCTTCCCTCCGCATATTTCCTTTTGCTTCTGCCGCTGTCTCTTTAGGATATTATCTTTGCAGGATCCAGTCATTTACAGTTCTTTTGGTGCGCTTTTAGCTTTTTCATTGCCCAGTTATAATGGCCGGAAGTGCTGCTTACAAAATAAGAACCCAGCACTGACCCGCCAACAGCCGGAAACACCTTTTCCAAAAACAATTGCTCATTTGTGAATTGTTCTATTCTCTTTACCACTTCCCTGTGAGAATCCGTTAGCAGCTCCCTTTTTTCTTCTGCTGCCTTCAGTAGATCTTCTTTGTTCCTTGGTCTTGCCATTTTTCCTCCATTTCTGCGAGGTGAACAAAGTTCACCTTTGCTTACAATAAGCTGGCCCGCGAAGCGTAACAGCGTTTGTTATTTGCCAGGCAGTACATCCATCAGTAGCTTTTTACTATATCTTGGGCAATTCGAAGCAGTTCGTCCCTCACCTCCAAAGGTTCTAAAACCTTCGCCTCATCGCCAAAAGTGAGCAGCCACCCCAACAGACTTTCCTTATCTGTATAATCCGCCGTAAAAAGCAAAGTTCCGTCCTCTCTTTCCGTAAAGCAATTTATTCCGAATTCTTCCACCAGACGCCACTTCACATCTTTTGTAAACACTGCCTTCACCCTTATTTGTCCCGGGAATATTTTTTCCGTTCTTAAATCCGGCACCGGCACCTGTCTTGGTGTAAACCCTTCCTTTGTCTTAAGCAGTTCTTCCATCCGGTTTAGCTTGAACATCCGAAAATCCTTTCGCGCCGTACACCATCCCCACACATACCAGGAGGACCACTTAAACACCAGATAATATGGCTCAATCTCACGCATGCCGTCTCCCCCCGGTGCATAATAGTGAAATGTCACAAGCTTTCTTTCTTCCACCGCATCCTGTATCAGCTCTATCTTAGGCGCAATCGTTTCTTTATACCAGGAGGACAGGTCGATCAGGATGGAATCCCTGCCGCTTACAAAGTCTGAGGAACCGGATTTTATCTTTTCCATAAGCTGGCCGTAATAATGGCTTCCGCTTACACTGTCCAGGCTCCGGAGCCCTGCCAGAATCATACGCATATCTTTTGAGGAAAGAAGCGTCCTGTCCATCCGGTATCCATCCATGATACTGATTCCGCCGCCCGCTCCCTGGGACGTGCATAGCGGTATTCCCGCTTTACACAAATCCTCAATATCCCTGTTAATGGTTCTGCGCGACACCTCAAATTTCTCCGCCAGCTCAGGGGCCGTCACTTTTTCTTCCTGAAGTAAAACGGAAAGTATTCCGATAAGTCTGTCTATCTTCATATGCACTCCTTACATGAACTATCATAACAAAGCAAACACGACATCTGTATGTCGTGTTTATTATATCATTTTATTTTTTCTTCGTCCAAAATCTTTCCCCTGATTTTAACAAAGTGCTAACCGTTCAGCCATGCAGAAATGATGATACAAATTGTACGTGGGAGTCTGCTTCCTAAGGACAATTTGTATCATCATTTCTATGAGCGGACGCCCCACATGAAATAAGTCGCCAGCAGGTCCATTACAGAGTCAGGCATAAGGTATCTTCTGGTGACTTATGAATGGCATGGCTGTCTGTTACACAATATGTAACTATTTCCATCAGATATTTGTAACAAACTCTGACACGCTTCGCGAGTCAGCTTATTTGCAATAAACGCTGGCACACTTCACGTGCCAGCTTATTGTAATAAAGTCAAAGACCCCGCAGCAAGCTGACGGGGCATCAAACTTGCAACGCAGCAAGCTGCGGGGTATTTGACCCTCGCGGCAGTCGCCAAATGGACATGCAAGCATGTCCGCTTGGCTCGTTGCTCGCGGAAATAAATACTGCCATGTTTCGCCAGTCATTTCTATAATTAATATAAATAGGGGTAAAATTGTGATAGATGGTGATTCCATGCGGGTTGATATCATGGAATATATAAAGAGTCTCTTTGATATCACAGTAGATGTGCTATGGGTAGACTTAATGGAAAAAGAAGATGATGAGTTGACAGGTTTACGGTAGAAAACGGATTATCAGTCATCAAATATTCAGCATACAAAACAGTGATGCAGGAAGTCAGATGGATATGACCAGAGCATTACGAAAACAGAAAAACGGCAATTCCCAATATTACCAGGACGATTCCGGTTGCCCTGTTCAGGGTTTTCGGCTGCGCTTTATTTGCAAACCCAGCGGCAATTCTGGCCCACACAAGAGTGAACACTACGCACAAAACCCAGACAAGCAGGTTAGGGACACCGCCTATTACAAAGTGAGAGACTGCGCCCGTAAAAGCGGTAAATGCCATAATAAAGACACTGGTACCCACGGCGGTTTTAAGTTCATACCCCAAAACGGAGGTCAGGATTAACAGCATCATCATACCGCCGCCCGCTCCGATGAATCCGCAGATAAAGCCTATCATTATACCGCAGATCACAGACTGGACCGCCCTTTTCTTCGCTGAAACCTTCGCCATGGATTCCTTTGTTGTCATAACCGGCCTCACAATAAATTTTATCCCCAGCAAAAAGGTCATAAAAACAGAAAAATTTCCCATTGTGGAAGAAGGGACCAGACTGGAAACATAACTTCCCACCACGGTAAAAGCCAGCACGCTGGCCATCATAATAAGGCCGTTTTTAATATCAAGGTTTTTGTTTTTGCCATATGTGTACGCGGATATGGCACTGGCAAGCACATCTGATGAAAGAGCAATTCCCACCGCCATGTAGGGCTGGATATCCAAAAAGGAAATCAGCATAGGACTGATGACTGCCGCCGCGCTCATTCCCGCAAACCCCGTACCTAATCCGGCGCCCATACCTGCAAAAAAAGTTACCACAACCGTTATCAGTAATTCCATATATATACCTCCATTCCCAATCCTGTCACCCTTCTCCAACCGGCTTATTGATTAAATATCATTGATTTTTATTTAATCCTGTTTTTCCAACATTTCATCCAGATTCCGGCCGATCAGTTCCAATACTTCCCCAAAAATCCTTTTTGTGTCCTCACTGACATTGTCAAACAAAAACTCAAAAAATGCTTTCTGTACCTGCCTTCCTCTTTCGATTATTGGCCGGGCTTTATCTGTACAGAGAAGCTTCGTTTTTCTTCTGTCTCCCTTCACGGCTTCACGCCTTAAGTATCCTTCCTGCACCAGCTTTTCAACATTCACGGAAACAAGATTGGCCTTGATCTTTCTTATTTCAACAATATCGCTTGCCGTTTTGTAATCCGGATTGTTTGCAAGAAACATCAAAATATCGAATGCCGTCTGAGGCAGTCCCAGCTCCTGGCATAAGGGCTTACATTTTTTATTGTATGCCAGAGAAAATTTTAACGCATACTCCATACTTGCATTCATCATGGCCTCCGTCTGCTGAAAATCTATACAGTAAAATAAAATTCATTTTTGTATATTTCAATTTTGAAGTAATTTTATCAGGTGCCTCTCTTTCTGTCAAGTCCTTCTTTCATAATTGGAACTATACCGCTAACTCGTACATTACTGTGAAAAGTAACACTCATACTTTTTTCATAATAAAACATAAGGTAGAAGGGCAGTCCCAACAATGCTATACTAATTTACGAAGAAAACAGTTTCTTTCCCGCAGACAAAATACCGGGAGAAAATTTATCAGGTGACAGGGGGTATTATTATGAAATCAAAAGAAACCTATATGCAGGAGTTAAAGAAATGGCTTCAGAATACATCGGATTCCTCACTGGAGGAAATGTCCTCCTTTTTTACAAAACGGCTGGATGATTATGAGGAACATATGTCGGTTTGGGAAAAATCCTATCAGATATTCGCCGGCCTTCTGCCTTCAAACTGCCAGGAAATTCTGGATTTGGGGTGTGGCAGCGGTTTGGAACTGGATAAAATCTGGCAAAGAGATCCGGATATAAAGGTCACGGGCGTAGATTTATGCCAAAGTATGCTGGATAAACTGCTGGAAAAGCACCCTGATAAGCCGTTTACCGCGGTATGCCAGGATTACTTTCAATATGATTTTGGCATTGACAGATGGGACGCCGTCATTTCCTTTGAAAGCCTGCATCATTTTTTCCCGGATCCCAAAAAGGAGCTGTATCAGAAAATTTTTCAATGCCTTAAGGGTGACAGCGTTTTCATTTTAGGGGATTATATTGCCTGCTGCGAGGATGAGGAAGAACTTTTGCGCAGTGTTTATCTGAAAAAAAGGGAGCAGTCCGCAATACCGGAAAATTGTTTCGTGCATTTTGATATTCCGCTGACTTTGGCGCATGAAAAAGGGCTTTTACAGGACGTTGGATTTGTGGTTGAAAATGTGATTGAAAACCCTGACAATGCGACAATTCTGATTGCCAGGAAGGCGTTACGGTAAACCGCTTACCCTAACGCTTAAATTCCTCAGAAGAAAGCCCGGCTTTCAGGGCGTTTTTCTGAGGATATAAAAGGTTCGGGGAGAAATTCTACAGCCTGCGAACGGGGAAAAACATATATCCCTGTCCGTTTTCAGCCGGACAGTTAAAATCGTGAACGGCTCCTGCCAGCGTTAATCCCTGTTCTTCCAGATATTTCAGCATTTTTTCAAAAAGATTATCTTCCGTACATTTCACATAAACATATTCGTATCCGGGAATGATCCACTTTACCCATCCGCGGGGCGCTTCGGCCCCGTCTGCCGCCTCGATGCCTGCCAAATATAAGCCTTCCGTAAACCGGTTTCCCCAAGGCTTAAAGGAACGGGAAAAATCGGACATGGCGCCCCATATCCCTGCGATATTTCCATTCTCATCTTTCCTGGCAAGATGAGCCACCTCGCCAAAGCAGGCGTTTGCCTCCTCCCAAAGTCTTTGTATAAATCCCTCTCCGTCCTTTGTAGAACCTTCTTTCCCTATTACACAGAAAGATTCCTTCACGCATCTTTTCACTTCCACTTAGCTGTCCTCCTTTGCTTCGCTCACCCCCTGCACGAGTTTTTTACATTTTACAAGCTTATTACATTTTTGTCTATAAAAGAAAACGGAAAGTGTCATGGACACCGTCCACCCAACAGGCCATGCACACCATATGCCTGTTGCCGAATTTAACCAGCCGGAAAAAGCAAAGGCCAAAACCACGCGCAAAATCAGGTCCGTAAAGGTAGCGGCCATGAACTGTCCCATGGCGCTGATTCCCCGCAGAATACCATCTGCAACCAATTTGGCCGATACCACAAAATAAAAGGGAGCCAGGATACCCAAAAATTCTCTGCCCGTCATCATCGCTGCAGCAGATCCCTTTTCCATAAACAGTAAAAGAAGGTACCTTCCAAAAAATATGTAAAGAATACAGAACGGAACACACAGACACCAGACCATCTTAATCCCTGCCCGGAAGCCCTCTTTTATCCGGCCATACTTACTGGCCCCCATGTTCTGCGCCGCAAAGTTGGAAATTCCATTGCCGATTGTGGTGTATGAAGTAATCACCATATTGTTCAGTTTAACAGCCGCCGAATACCCCGCCATAACGGAAGCGCCAAACCCGTTGATTACACTTTGAATGAGAATATTCCCCACGGAAATAAAGCTCTGCTGCAGAATGCTCGGGACAGCAACGATCAAAATTTTTTTCAAAAGCTCTATGTCAAATAAAGGCGCCCTGCCTTTAATCTCAATTTTGTTAAGCCTTTTCCATACACTGAAAACCGCCATCAGGCAGCTGATGCCCTGGCACAAAAAGGTAGCCCAGGCTACACCTGCCACCCCCATGTGAAACGCCTTTACAAACAAAATATCCACCGCTATATTGGATGTGGAAGATGCCGCCAGAAAGTAGAAAGGCGTCTTTGAATCCCCTAACGCCGAAAAAATTCCGGTGGCAATATTATAAAAAAAGACAAAGGGAAGGCCCCATATATAAATATCCAGATACAGCTTTGAATCAGAAAATACTTCTCCCGGCGTTTTAATCAATTCAAGTAAAGGGCTGCACCCCAAAATACCTGCCGCCATCAGTGCCGCGCAAAGAACAGAGCTGAAAATACAGGCAGTGGATACCGCGGTTTTTAATCTGCCGTAATCCTTCGACCCAAACAGCTGCGAAGTGATCACAGAGCACCCCATATTGCATCCAAAAGCAAAGGCAATAAAAATCAAAGTGATTTCATAACTGTTTCCCACGGCTGCCAGCGCATTTTCTCCGATGAATTTGCCTGCCACCAGACTGTCTGCTATATTGTAAAGCTGCTGAAAGATAATGCTGCCAAACAAAGGCAGGCAAAACCTCCATAATACTGTCTCCGGTTTTCCCACTGTCAAATCTTTATTCATAAAATCAAATCCTTTCCCGATCAAAGCTCTCGCTACAATGCTTTACCTCTTTCCGAAGATGTATTATAATACATTTATGGCAATACGAAAAATATATATTATATATATAAGGAATATAAAAATTATATGGATATCAATTTTGAATACTACAAATTCTTTTACTTTGTGGCGAAATACGGGAATATTACAAAAGCGGCAACCGCCCTTGGCAGTAGCCAGCCCAATGTAACAAGAATTATGAAGTTGCTTCAATCACAGCTAAACTGCAGATTGTTTATCCGCGAAGCAAGAGGCATCACCCTGACGGAGGAAGGAAAGCTCCTTTATTCCCACGTGGAGATTGCATACCGGCATTTGCTGGATGTTCAGGAAGAAATATGCCGCCAGAATTCTCAGGGCTCCGGCACCGTAGAAATCGGGGCAACGGAAACCGCCCTGCACCTTTTTCTTCTAAGCGCACTGCATGATTTTAAGCTGGCTCATCCGGCAATTAAAATAAAAATCCATAATCATGCTACTCTGGAAACCCTAAAGCATCTTACAGGCGGTAAGTTTGACTTTGCAGTGGTCACCACACCTTTTGAGGTTCCCAGGTCATTTTCCGTCATAAAGGTACTGGATTTTGAAGAAATACCGGCAGGCGGAAATCAGTTTTCGGATTTGTGTAAAACTTCCCTGGAACTGAAAGATTTAAAAAAGTATCCCTGGATTGGATTAGGACAGGGAACCACAACTTATCAATTTTATAAAGACTTTTTTATAGCACAGGGGGTAGATTTGGAGCTTGATATGGAGGTGGCAACCTCTGACCTTATGCTGCCAATGATTGAAAATAATCTTGGAATCGGCTTTGTGCCCAAAACCCTTGCTTTGCCCTTATTAAAAGCAAAAAAGCTGGTGCAGATACCCCTTAACTGCGAAGCGCCAAAGCGCTCCATACAGCTCGTTTCTGATAAAGGACGCGGCAAAAGCCTTGCAGCAGATATTTTTTATAAATTTTTAAAGACCTTTGCTTTTCACAGACTGTTCGAAACGTAATGGCTGCTTACGACATTGACACTATTCTCTGGCTGTTTTATAATAATTTTATTACAACCGTAATATTTAAGTCAGGAGGTATCTGTTTTGAAAACTTTGCCCCAAATTTCAGAGGCCGAATTTGAAGTGATGAAGGTTGTCTGGAAATATGCACCAATTAGTACAAATGAAATAACGGATTATCTGGTCAAAACAACTTCCTGGAATCCAAAGACGATACAGACTCTGATCAAGCGTCTGGTCACGAAAGGGGCCCTTACCTATGAAAAGCACAGCCGGGTATTTGTTTATACTCCGTTAGTGGATAAAGACGAGTATATTGGCCAGGAAAGCAGTTCTTTTCTAAACCGCTTTTATGATGGTGATATTTCCGCTATGCTTTCTGCTTATATTGATCACGATAAATTATCAGACAGCGAGATTAATACGCTCCGCTCCCTTCTGACCAAAGATCCCAAAAAAGGAGGCGCCTGACATGGGAAATTTTGCACTCCGGTTTCTGATATGTAATATTTTTATCAGTATCGTCATCTGTCTTTTTTTGGCTTCCAAACATATATTCCGAAATAAGCTGACCAGCCGGATGCAGTATAACTTATGGTTTCCTCTGCTGGGACTTCTGGCAATTCCTTTCCTGCCTGTCCGGTCAGTCCCCCTCTTTTCATGGTTAGAAAGCCTTCTGACCATAGCTGCACCTCATAAGGGAGCTATCTTCCATGGAAATGCTGCTCTCCACCAGTCCGGACCCTTGAACTGGATGAATGATTTTGGCATAGCCATCGGTCAGAAAACGCCCTCCGGCATCGGATTTGCGCTGTTTGTTTTATGGGTTGCGGGTATGGCAGGAATGATATTTCTAACATTCAGATCCATGGTCCGGTTCCATGCCCTGAAAAAAACCTCCCTGCCCTTGCAAAGTCCCAATGTGTACAGGATATATCAAGGCTGTCTTCGGGAAATGAACATAACGAAAAGCATACCTGTTTACAGCACAGCATTTTTGAAATCCCCTGTCATTGCAGGCATGTTCAGGCCCTGTATTTATGTGCCCATCCATTTAATTTCGGATTATAACGCAAAAGACATACGGTATATGCTGCTTCATGAGCTTTCCCATTACAAGCACAAGGATGTACTTATGAATCATCTTATGAATATCGCCAGTGTGCTGTACTGGTTTAACCCATTTGTGTGGCATGCCTGCCGGGAAATGAAAACGGACCGTGAGATTGCCTGCGACACCTCCGTCCTTAAAATGCTGGAAACAGGCACTCATAAAGAATATGGGAATACCCTGATCAATTTTGCCGAAAAAATATCACGCTCACCTTTTCCCTTTGCCACAGGCATTAGCGGAAGTATGGCGCAAATGCAAAAACGGATTTTAAATATTGCAAATTATCAAAAGGCATCCACTTATAAAATCCTTTCCGGGTTTTTAGTCTATGGCCTCATTGCCGCTTTTTTGGCCGGTTTTATCCCCGTGCTGTCTATACTTGCTGCTGACCATGACCGCTATGTGTTCCATGAGCAGGGCAAAAATATTACATACCTTGATCTGGATGCTTCTTTTGGAAAAAGCAAAGGCAGCTTTGTCTTGTACGATGCTGAAAATGACGCATGGCAGATTTACAACAAGGAGTGTGCCGCTACACGCGTTACCCCTGTTTCCACATATAAAATATATAGCGCTCTGTTCGCGCTTGAAGCCGGGATCATCTCCCCTGAACAGTCTTTATTGGAATGGGACGGGCAATACCATGTCTATGAAGCATGGAACAGTAACCAGACATTACAGTCCGCCATGCTAAATTCCGTTACGTGGTATTTTCAGGCTATTGACAGGCAGGCAGGATTCCCTGCCATAAGGGACTATATCAAAAAAACAGGTTATGGAAATCAAATCGTCCACGGAGACTTATCCTCTTATTGGGCAGATTCCTCTCTGAGCATATCCCCCATTGAACAAATTGAAATGCTTCAGAAATTATATTACAATCAGTTTGATTTTTCACCGGAAAACATCAATGCTGTAAAAGATTCCATATACCTGTATTCAGAAGGTAACAGTAAGATTTATGGCAAAACCGGAACAGGAGAAGTAAATGGAACAAATGCGCTAGGCTGGTTCATTGGATACATAGAGCAGGAAGACCATACCTATTTCTTTGCCACAAGCATCCAAAACGATAATCTTGCCACCGGTTCTATCGCCGCCGAACTGACGCATTCCATTCTTTCTGATTTAAATATTCCGGGCTAAGATTCTTATTTCAATAATTTCCGGAATGTTAAACATTCTGAAAGGATACCTTGTCAGGCCAATGCCGCTGCTCACATACACAGGAACCGGCTCTTTGTAAAACCCTTTTACAAATTGGTCCGAACCTGCCGGAAGCCGCTTTCTTGTAAAATAAGGGATTGATACCTGCCCTCCATGGGTATGTCCGGATAGGATAAGATTCCCACCTGATCCTTCCACAATTTTTGAACCAGCGGGTTCATGGGTTATGATAAGATGAAAGTTTTCACTTTGTAAAAGGTAGGAATCCGGCTCCGTCCCTCCCAGCAAATAATCGTCAAACCCAACAATCTCAATCCCGTATTCTTCAAGAAAGGCAGATTCATTTACCAATACGCAAAATCCGCATTCTTCCATAAATTCCCGGTAAATCCGTGATGCACCGCCTCCATAATCATGATTACCAAATACAGCATACTTTCCGCTTTTTGCGTATATTCTGCCCAATTCCTTCTGCAGGTATTCTAAGTCCAGCATTTCCCTGTCTCTTGTATAATTATCAAACAGATCGCCGCCAAAAACCACAATATCCGCTTCCAGCTCATTTATTTTGTCTGCGATTTCCCCGGCATGCCCTTCATCATACAGACTGCCAAAATGCGTGTCTGTAAAAAATACAATCTTACATTCCTCCATATCCTTATCTGTTTCCACTGCAATTTCTTTTACAACCAACAGATTAGGCTCTACATACCGTGCGTAACAAAAAGACAGAAAAATAAATGCCGCTAACGCTGACAGAATCCGTTTCCACCGTTTCTTCATAAAAATTCTCCATGCCGGAGCGTTTTGCGTAGGCACGCGAGCCGAATATCAGATTCGGCTCTGTGATTCAAATTTGTGGCTCCGGCACAAATTTGTAATTTCACACTAATCTCACTCCATCTCATCTGGGGAAGTATCACAATAATCCGACACCAGCCGGAGAGCAATTTCTTTCGCCGCCATGCTGGTTGCATTTTTATCATCTGTCCTTCCAAGATAAACACAGAAATAAATATTTCTCCCGGCATTTTCTGCAAATCCGGTAAACCACGCATCCACTGTGATCCCCTCCGCCTTACCCATTCCGGTCTTTCCGTAAACAGAAATATCCGCCTGCCCGTGCGCATCCACCAGCATAACTTCCTTTAATTCATTCCGTACTGTTTCTGAATAGGCGGAAGCCTCCCCAAAAATACGTTCCATCACTTCAGTCTGTTCCCTCGGAGAAATTGCCAGAGATGACTCAATCCAAAATCCCGTCAGGGCACGGTTATTGTTATTTGCATTCCATCTTCCTTCCCAATCAGAAATATCACAATTACCATACGAAAGCCTGTCTAATTCTTCCTGCATAAGTTCCTTTCCAATCTCGTCTGTGACTTCCCTGAAATACCAGACACATGACTCATGAAAGGCCTCGCTAAAATCAATATTATTATTCCACTTTTCATTCCAAAATACCTCGCCACTCCACTTTCGCATGGAATCATCAGGATCAATGATCCCATTTTCTAAAGCAATCAGAGAGGAAATGATTTTAAATGTAGAACATGGCGACCGCCTTGTTTCGGCAAGTGCATTATTATATATGTTCAATCTGAGAGCAGAAGCATCATATATGACTGCCGCCCCATTTAATCCGTCAAAATACTCCGACCAGTCTGTTTGTTTTATTTCCGGTTCCGATACTTCCGGTTCTGACATTATCTCATTTGGATAATCTCCTGTATCCTCTTCCCGTTCATTTATTTCTATATTCTCAGGAATCTCCTGATCTTTGATTGTTTCCTCCTGTTCTTGCCCCATACCATACTTGCCGGTACAACCTGTTAAAAAAATAGTACAGGTCATTACACTACTTATTATCTTTATAAAAAAAGTTTTTCCCTGCAAAAACTTTTTTATCATAAAATTCACTTTTCCTTTCATTTTAATGATGATTATAAATACAGCTCTATTTCCGGTATTGGATGCCTAAAAGCTTCTCCTGTGGTATATTGCCTGTTTATGTCAAAAAATATTACAAAGGTAAGATTTAAGAGTACAATACATCTGATTTGCATAATATATTAAAAATACTACATGAGTAAGATTTTTACGTCAAGCACTTTTTAGCAAAAATATTCCGGCCTGCCTTAAGCTATACCTGTTTCTCCGTAATAACCGCCTGTGCCGCTGTGAGATTTTGATGACTTTTACCCCAGGGGTAAGTGATTTACCCCTTTTTACCCCATTTACCCCACCCAATTCGACATTCGACAAACGGGATTCGACAAAATCCCCTTGCTTTTATGCAGAATCCGACATAAAATGATTTCAGCGGAAAGCTCCGCAGCGTTTGACAATTCCGCATAAATCTGCTAAGATATACTTACATAAAGGTACTGCCGATAGACGGCTAGTCCGTTTTATAACTTGCAAAAATAGCCGCAAAGTTTTCCAGACTAAGGGCGGCTATTTTTGTGGTTTATTATTATCCTTGCTTCCGATGGCGTATCCGAGACCGAAGCAGGTCAGGCATAAGCCAAGCACTGAAATCAATCCTTCAATCGTCAACATCCACTTAGCCCTCCTTTCCCAGATTCCTGCAAGCAGGTTTCTATGTAATCGGAGGGTCACAGTCCCTCCGTAGAAGAACTAGCCGCCTACCGTTATGGCAGTACCCGTATGAATATTTTATCAGAAAATGTCGGACGCTACAAGATGG
>RAYQ01000023.1 GCA_003612395.1 Parablautia intestinalis | reverse complement strand
GACAGCAAATGTCTACATATCTAATTCTTATCAAAAAAGATTTTTACCCATAGACACAAAATTTTTTACAGCCTCTCCCTTTCCTGTTATCATAGTTACAAAAGCAGCCGGGTTCCCTACTCTCCGGCTTCCGGGATAAACTCTAAATGGTCTAAGGCATAGCGCAGAGCCATGCACATCAATTCATTCCGGTAACGGTCGCTTTTCGCCGCCAGAGCGTCAAATTCCTCCTGCAATTCCCGGTCTATCCGCAGCGCCATGACTTCCGACTTATCTTCCTTCTTGTCGGGCTTCTTCTGACGCACCACAAACTTGTCTGCCATGTTACACCTCTGTATTACATTCCTGAAAGCATTATAAACGATTCTGCTTGACTTTTATACAACACATAATAAATACAAATATGTAATACTTAATAGTATTACAAAAATGAAAAGGGGGTCATGGAAGTGAAAAACGTGCTGGAACAATTCTATAATGGTGAAATCTTCCCGGCGGAACAGTATGCCCCTAAAAGTGAGGAATACCGGAAAATCCATCAGGGGAATTACAACCACTGCGAGGACTTTGTTGAGTTACTGGCGAAGCTAGAGCCGCCCCTTGACAAGCGATTTATTAAAATCATGGACGAACAGCTTGACGTAATCCCGTTTGAGTTCTCGGAAATGTTCATTGACGGTTTTAAGCTGGGGGCAAAGATGATGGCAGAGGTTTTCAGGTAGAAGGACTGGGACAGGAAAAGGCAGACGCTTTGACGGGGCGGCTGCCTTTTTTGGGGTTGCTGACAAGCTGGAATTTTATCTATTTTCCATAATCATTTCTTTGCACTTCCATTCTTCACCTAGAACACAGTATGTTTCTGTTGTATCAAGAACTACATCGTTAAAACCGACTGCTTTATAACAGTAATAAGCTGGAAGATTATTCTCAAAAACGCCCAGTGATACTTTTTTTGCTCCATATATCTCAAATACAAATTTTAACCCTAACTGGAGCATAGCTTTTCCATAGCCTTTTCCTCTCCTGTGAGGATTTACAATAACAAATCCAAAACGTAATTCATCCAATGATTCATCAGGATTCCTTAGCGTAAAAAAGCCAACAATTCCTGTTTCATCAAATGCAGTAAACGGCATTAGAGATTCAACAAAACAAAATTCCTTTTGTGTTATCGGACAATTACCGAGTATGCCTGCTGTCCATTGATAAAATGATTTTTCGTCTTGACACCACGATAATATTGTATCTACATCCGAAGCTCTATATGGCTTTATTCTAATCATACATTTTCCACGCAAATTTAATTTATTTGATAGATGTTCCAATGTGTTTATCCAATCTCCATTGCGGTGCAATCCCGTCATCGGCATAGTATTCGTCCATTGCTGTAATTTTATTGTTTTTTGTTTGAATAAACGAAGTCACATGAAAAGAAACACTTCTATCTTTGGGATAGATACGAACAACTGTAATAATTAAATTATTCACAATTTCTACTCTCTCAACGATTCCATCCCATTCTCCGGGGTGCTCACAATTCGCAATAATATATTCATCCACCGTAAAATGCTCGTTGGTGCAATGCCAATTTATATAGGCTTCTGCATGAAAGTATTTTCTAATTTCTCTTTCATCTTGAGCAAGAACGGCTTTCCAAAATTGTTCTATATTCATAATTTTTTCCTTTAAACTCCAGCTTGCTATTGCGTTCAGTTTAGCACATTTATAGAACATCTACAAGATTCCGTGTATGAAAAAGCAAAAAGAATGAATTCTTCACTTGACAATGTTGCATAGAACGGATGATACCCTTATGACAATATTGTCACACATGTGGGAGACCCTGTAAAGGCAGAGGATGCGCTTTGGAGCATTCAGTGGGCAGCTGAATCTGCAGAATACAGCCGCCATACCACAAATATAGATTTTGAAAACACAAAGGTGATAGACGATCTGACCCTGGAGCTGGCAATTTTTGAGTCCAATGTATTTTTCTTAAATGATTTGAGCCGGATTCAGGTCACTGCTAAAACCCAGCCCTCTTGATATCGTGGAGGATTACCGTGTGCGCCATGCAGGGAGCAAAGCGTTAAGAACCGCGGATTCGCTTATCGGAACGGACAAAGATATTTATGCCCTTGTAGAAAAAATCTGGCGGAAAAAGGAAATGCCCCGCATGTTTCAGGCCTGCGGAACGAAGAATTTTACCTGGGATATTAATGAGAAAATGCGAGACTTCTTTTATGCCAAAAATATGGATTTAACCTGGGAACAGGAGACCGGAATACATTGCAGGGGATTTTGGAGTATTTATATTGAAAAATCAGCCTGGCAGCTGATTTTATCAATCGCAAATTTGTGCCGGAGCCACAAATTTGAGTCGCAGGGACGAATCTGACATTTGGCTGGCGCACCTGCACAAAATTGCTCCGGTATGGAGGATTAAAGTGGCAAGAATACAGATGAATTACCCGGGTGGAAAAAGAAATTTCAATGGGAGGGTATGCGGCGATGCGGCTGTCATTGCGCTATCCGGACTTATATTCCATAGCGGGCAGCATTGACGGAATCAGATAAGGGGGATGAGGAGAGCGAACGCAGAAACAGACAGCTGAATGAACTGTTTTCTTTTATTGGCAGAAAGAAGAACTGAGTTTAAATAAGTTTTGCGCAGAATTTATGCAGGACTTATTTTTGTACAATAAGCCGATTCGCGAAGCGTATCGGCATTTGTTGCTTTCGGCAATTGCTGATGGGGAAAAGATAGATTATAATATAGAAAAGCAGTTAAGCAAAAGATTATGTGAATATACTGTATAGTACTTATGGGTTATACGAAACGGAGCCGCCTATGAAAATTACGAATCTTCATATTCAAAATTTCAAATCGATTCATGATATGTATATTCCTGATATTGAAAATGCCCTGATTTTAGTGGGGCAGAACAATACCGGGAAAACAACTGTTCTTGACGCTGTCAGGGCAGTGGGTGGTGAATATCAGATTACCCCGGAGGACTTTGGGGAAGCGGGAGCTAAAATTCGTATTCATGTTTCCTTGTCTTTTACGGAAGATGACCTTGCTTTGCTGCGGCGAAGGGGTGTGGTCAGCCAGTACAGGAAAGAGGAGGCATGGCTGCAGGATTTTTGCCGCAGGCTCCCCTCTTTTTCCGATAACGTGCTCACCTTTACCATGACAGCGAATAAGGATGGCAGAATCCGCTATCGTGACGGTGTCAATAAGCATAATCCTTATATCAAAGAAGTATTTCCCAAGATATATCATGTGGATACGGAGCGCCGGTTAGAACAGCTGCAGAGGGATTTGCTTTTGCTGCAGGAGGATGAGATTTTAAAGAAAATGCGATCCGGCTGCTGTATGTTCAATCAGGCAAAGGATTGTAACTACTGCTTTCATTGCATTGGACTGATTGAGCAAAAGAGCCCGGCGCAGCTTGATGCGCTGGAAACCTCCAAACTGCTGGATTATAAGCTGTATCAGCTGAATTTAGATACCTTTGCATGTAAGGTTAACGATTGTTTCCACAAAAACGGAGGCCGCGAGCATATTCTGTACTCCATGAACAGAGATGTGGAAAAGATTTTGGAGGTTACAACACAAATTCTGCATCCGGCCCAGAATGTACCCCGGCCGATTTCCCATATGGGAAAGGGGATGCGTTCCATTTATCTGTTTTCCCTGTTGGAAGCGTATACACAGATTGAAGAAAATCTGTCCAGTATTATTATGATTGAGGACCCTGAGATTTTCCTGCACCCCAGCCTGCAGAAGGTCTGCGGCAGGATTCTTTACCGCCTTGCGGCCAAAAATCAGGTGATTTTTACCACGCATTCGCCTAATTTGCTGCCCAATTTTAACAGCAGGCAGATTAGACAGGTTGTCCACGGGAAAGACGGCTCCAGCGATATCCGAAAGGAAACAGATATCAGTGCCATCCTGGATGATTTAGGCTATACAGCCGGCGATTTGATGAATGTAAATTTTGTGTTTATTGTGGAGGGTAAGCAGGATAAATCCCGCCTGCCTCTTCTGCTGGGGAAATATTACGCGGAGACGGTGGATGATGCGGGAAATCTGTCACGGATTGCGATAATCACTACCAATAGCTGCACCAATATTAAAACCTATGCCAACTTGAAATACATGAATCAGATTTATCTGCGGGATCAGTTTCTTATGATCCGTGACAGCGATGGCAAAGAGCCGGATGTTCTTAGAAGTCAGCTTTGCCGTTATTATGAGGAGCGCAACCGGGAGGATATGGATAAGCTTCCCCGTGTGAGGCCGGAAAATGTATTGATATTAAAATATTATTCTTTTGAGAATTATTTTCTGAATCCCAAAGTCATGGTACAGGTGGGTGTTGTGGAATCAGAGGATGCTTTTTATCAAACGCTTTTGGAAAAGTGGAAGGAATATCTTTACCGCATGAAAAGCGGTCAGCATTTGATGGAAATTATAGGCCATGATTTGGAAACGACCAGGGACATAAAACAGCATATGGAAGAAATTCGTATTTATCTGCGGGGGCATAATCTGTTTGATATTTTTTACGGGAAATATAAAGAGAAGGAAAATGAACTGCTGGAGCGGTATATCGAGCTGGCGCCGCCAGAGGATTTTGCGGATATTTTTACAGCGCTGGAGCGGTTTCCTTATTTTGAAGGCAGGCGGCGGTAAGCTTGATAATAAATGACTTTATATTTTCCGATCATCTAACAGGGAGAGATTTTCAGAAAGGAGCCTGAGGTTCTTGCTATAATTCAGTTTGAACACGCAGCAGTATAAAATATCCAAAACATATTGCAGGGAAATATGTGAGGAAAACTGTGAGATACGGTTTTGCATATCCTCACGATCACTAATAGCGAGGATATGCTTTATCTGAGGATATTCGTTTTCTATGCCTGCTTTTCCAATAAAGATAGGAGTACTGTGTTTCCTTCGCAGAATTTCTAATATGGATGGCAGGAAAAAAGCCCGGCCTGAATAAGAAATTAATATAGAAATGTGTTGTGAGTCTGCAGAAAGTGCGGTTGCCCGCTGGTTATAGAAACCTTCTGGGCACCGTACTTTTTTGCCAATAGAAAGCATACGGTCTGCAAATGCGCCGGCCGGATAAATGTTATGTGCATGGGTATAAATATCGATCATATTTGCACCAGATAAGATCGTGGAAACAGAAAAGAGCTGTTTTTCATCAAGATAGTCTATCGTATCTAAAATGGTGGATTCATATATATTTCTTAAGTTAGTTGCGACAGTCATACAGGTATCATCAGCCAGAAAGGGGAAGTTAATATTGACAGTTGTGTCAGAAGGGTGCTCCGCATAGCGGAGCATTTCCACCTTCAAATCTTTAAATCCGGCCAGCCCGATTTTTTTGCAGAACCGGTGAATACTGGATATAGACAAATAATTTTCTTTTGCGAGAGACAGGATAGTTGCGTCTGTGAGATAATAGGCGTTTTTCAAGATATATTCAGCAAGCTTTTGTTCTGTGGGTGTCAGATTATCACACGCTGTTATCCGCTTCTGCAGTGTCATGGCTTTTCCCCCTCACTATTAGAATAGAACATTGTGGTATACAAAACCAGTATATAAAAGGTACAAAAGACGTGCAATAAAAAGATGTATTTTGTATCAAAAAGTGTCAGAAAATCCTCTGATTTCTTTGATTAGAAAAGAACTTTGGGAAATCTTTTCCTGAATGAATGTGTCTTATTGTATTTTGTAAAGACACATGATAGGGTTTATGTGCAATTGCAAAAATAAATTTCAGTAAGTTTACAAGTTTCACAATTATCCGGATATGTTTTGAAAAAAATAAAAATGTATATTCTGATCAGCTTTACAAAGATTCAGGATAAAGCGGCTGGCAGGGAAAGGAGACAGGGACGGCAGATGAAAAAGGGAATAAAAATTGCCACAATAGGAGGCGGAAGCAGTTATACGCCGGAACTGATGGAAGGCTTTATTAAGCGTTATCAGGAGCTTCCGATCAGGGAGATTTGGCTTGTGGATGTTGAGGAAGGGAAAGAAAAGCTTTCCATTATTGGCGGCTTGACAAAGAGGATGTGGAAGGCAGCCGGTTATCCGGTGGAAATACATACCACATTAAACAGGCAGGAGGCATTAAAGGACGCTGACTTTGTGACCACGCAGTTTCGGGTTGGGTTTTTGGATGCGCGGATCAAGGACGAGAGAATACCGCTGCTTCATGGCATGTTAGGGCAGGAGACAAACGGGGCAGGGGGGATTTTTAAGGCGTTGAGGACAATACCGGTCATGGAAGGCATTGTGGAGGATATGCGCAGGTTATGCCCAAATGCCTGGCTGATTAATTTTACCAATCCCAGTGGGATAATTACCGAGGCGGTTATCCGCAGGATGGGATGGAAACGCTGTATTGGTCTGTGCAACGTGCCGGTAATTTCCATGATGAGCGAGCCGGGCCTGATCGGAAAAAAGCCCGGAGAACTGAATTATCGTTTCGCAGGATTGAATCATTTTCACTGGCATCGTGTTTTTGATGAGAGCGGAAAGGAAGTGACCGGCCGGATTTTAGAGCATATCAATGAAAAAAATGGCGGTACGCCGGTGAATATTTACCATGCGCCGTTTCCCATGGATATCCTGCGTTCCATGAAAGCAATACCATGCGGGTATCACAGATATTATATAGCGCAGAAGGAAATGCTTGCGCACAGTCTGGAAGAATTTCATACGGAGCGGGGAACCCGCGCGGAGCAGATGAAAGAGACGGAGAGGGAGCTGTTTGCGCTTTACCGGAATCCGGAGCTTTCAAAGAAGCCGGAGCAGCTCTCCAGGCGGGGCGGGGCATATTACAGTGATGCCGCCTGCGAATGCATCAATGCCATTTACAATGACAAAAAAATCCCCATGGTGGTGAGCACGGAAAACAACGGAGCGATTCCCTGTCTGCCGTCCGACTGTATTGTGGAGGTATCCGCGGTTATATCGGCGGCGGGCGCATGGCCGATGGTATGGGGAGAGATGTCAGGAGCTATGCGCGGTCAGCTGCAGCTTATGAAGGCAATGGAGGAGTGCGTCATTCAGGCCGCTATGTATGGAGATCCCGGCGCTTTGAAGGAAGCCTTTATGCTGAATCCTTTGATTGAAAATGGAGGGGAAGGAGATAAGGTTCTAAAGGAGCTTTTGATAGCGCACGAAAAATATCTGCCGCGTTTTGGCAGCGAAATCCCAAAATTAAAGGAAGAAGGCTGGCAGTCGCAGGATCCCGTGGTCAGAGTATTGACGGAGGATGCCTGAAATGATGGAATATTTATTTGGAATAGATATAGGGGGAAGCTCCATAAAAACGGGTATTTTTTCGGCGGAGGGAATTTTAAATGAAAAGTCTGGGAGCGTTACGGACAGAAGTGAAAAGGGCAGGAATATCCTGACGGATATCCGGAAAGAAACAATCCGGATGGCGGGGAAACTGGATCTGGATATCGGGAAAGCGGGCACAGGAAACAGAACGCTGTGTTTGGGCAGAAAGGGATGTCTGAATCAATATGCTTCAACAGAAGGACTGATGTGGATTGCGGACCGGAAAGCCGCCGCCGAAAACAAAGCTGGATCCTGAAGTATTTGTTATCGGGGGCGGACTTGCGGAGGGAGGCGGACTATTGTTTGAAAGACTCAGACACAGTTATCAAAAATATGCTTACCTTCCCTGTAAAGATACAAAGATTATAAAAGCCGGTCTTGGGAATGACGCGGGTATCTGGGGCACTGCAAAATTAATTTTGGACAAAGGAGAATAGCTGTGAAAAAGTGTAGAGTAACTGTTTTAAGAAGATGTGTATTTCCGGATTTAATCAAAGAATACGCAAAAGGCGGAGAGATGTCCCCGTGTTAGGCATAGTACTTTACGGGGATTGGGTGAAAGACCCGAAAGAACAAATAATATGCTGTCTGGACGGCCTTCGCCCGGTGGTATTTAAAGTGGAAGCTTATGAAGAATAACATACCTGTCGCAAATTTGCAGGTTGAGAAGGGAGCATGGTTATTAAAATGAATGAAGAAAAAATCATAGAAATGTTTCATGTTATGTGGGATAATTTTCCCACAAGAGCCCGGCTGATAAGAAAGGACAGACATGTGCTGGCAGTCAATAAGATTGCGGCAAAGGAAGGATTTGTCACAGGGGTACGCTGCATTGACCAGCCGCCAGTGGAAGCGCACAGAGGATGTGAGGCAAATCTGGCGCTGCGGGAGCACAGGGGAAGGCTGAAATATACGGAGGATGAAACGCTGATCTTTTGGGCCCCTTTAGAAGGCTGTGAGGATGTGTATATCCATGGATCGTGGAATAAGAACAGAAATATCCCTGACTAAAGTCAGCTGTCCGGTATACCGGGAAGGTTCCAGCGGTAATGACTGGCTAAAATGCGGATGGCGATTACCAAAAGGGCGCTAAGGAGCATGGCGTAATCCGACCGGGTGAACTGTAAAAGCAGCACGTACAGGCATGCGCCGGAGATAGAGGCGCATGCGTAAACATGCTTTTTCAGGACGTAAGGAGTTTCGCCTGCCATGATATCCCGCAGTATGCCGCCGCCGATGCCGGTGATCACACCGAGAAAAATAATCAGGAAATGATATTCCCCATAACCGGCATCCACGCCGGTATCAATTCCGATAACCGTGAACGCCCCAAGGCCGATGGCGTCCAGGATATTCATAACCTTTTCATAGCTTTCTATATATTTGCTCCCCAACAAAAAGGGCCAGCGGCGGAACAAAAAGAACAGGACGAGCACTGTTAAAAAGGCTGTGAACACATAGACCGGATTGCGGAACATATTAGGAGGGATGCTTCCAATCATCAGATCACGAAGCATCCCTCCACCAACAGCGGTGATAACGCCAAGCACAATGATGCCAAACAAATCCAGTTTCTTACGAACGGCAACCATAGCGCCTGAAGATGCAAAAGCTATGGTGCCAACAATTTCTATGGGAAAAAAGATATTTGCGTGTAATTCCATTTTAATTCCCATGCCTTTCCTAAGATTTTCTCAATCTAAGATTTTTCAAATCTAAAATTTTCAAATTTCAGATTTCCAAATCCATAACCGGGCGGATGCCCAGGGTCTGTAATTGTTCATATGCCAATTCTACGGCATCATCCCACACATATTTCGGCTCATGGCAGTCTGAGCTTACAATGACCTGAATGGGCGCGTTAGCGGCCAGCGACCAGAAACGTTCATCAGGATAGGGGTAGCGGGTTCCATCAGGATAAGACCACAGGCCGCGCCTTATGCCGTTGGCATTGTACTCAAGAATGATTCCGGTGGCAACTGCCGTATCTATAATCAGGTCAGCGGCCTTCTTACAGTTATCATCCCAGGCACATGGATTAAGCAGGTAGAGATCCGGGTGGGCGAGCACTTTAAAAAGGCCCGTTTTCATACCTTCGATCACTGTGCGGGCATAGAAAATATATTCATCTGTGGAAGATATGTCATAGGTGTTGGCATACTCTCCCTTTTCATTCAGGTAAAAGTGTTCGCCAAGCAGCAGATATTCCACCCCCCATGTGGTAAGCAATTCTTCGTAGTAACTACGGAACTTAGGGAAATATTCTATTTCCAGTCCTTTCCGTATTGTGATGCTGTCGCGATATTTCTTCGAAAGCATATCTACTGTTTCCAGATAATCCCTTAGCTCATCAAATTCCATGCGTCTGCC
The DNA here is from genome assembly GCA_003612395.1 of Parablautia intestinalis. Taxonomy (GTDB): domain Bacteria; phylum Bacillota; class Clostridia; order Lachnospirales; family Lachnospiraceae; genus Suilimivivens; species Suilimivivens intestinalis. Next base: position 58,120 of record RAYQ01000023.1, on the reverse strand, counting down.
AAAATCGGCGTCAGGGTCGGGATAAGGAGCGTGGTCGGAGAAACCAAGCTGGGAAAGTCCGCCTGCAAGAGCGGATTTTACGTATTCTTCTTCGGAGCCAAGAGCATGTTTGCAGCGCTGGCAGTGAGTGTGAAAGTTGTTTTTGATGGTCTGCATTTGTTTTTCCATGCCTTTCTATATAACGATTCAGCTATCTTGTGCGTTCATAGTATCAGTATAGTTTGCAGAATGGTAAAAAGCAAGAAATTTTTATTAGATAAAATATTAGCTGAAACTTGTATTTTAAATTGATTTAGGATAAAATATTATTCATGAATACAATATTTCCTTTTTTACAAAAGACACCTAAAGAAATAGAAAAACAGATAGCAAAACGAATACGCAGTATTCGAAAGAGACGGAAAATATCGCAGCAAAAGCTCGCCGAAATTTCCGGGGTAAGTCTGGGGAGCGTGAAGCGGTTCGAACAGTCCGGAGAAATCTCGCTTATATCATTGATTAAAATTGCTATGGCGCTTGATTTAAGCAGTGAACTGGAGCAGCTTTTTGGAGATATACCGCCTCTGTCGATTGAGGAGATAGTAAATGAACAGGATTGAGCAGCTTACCGTATTTTATCATGATAAAAAGGTGGGGCGGCTGGCAGTTTATAAAAAGCATTTGACCGCTTTTGAGTATGACAGGGAATGGATGCAAAGAGGCTTTTCTATCAGTCCGTTTTCACTTCCTTTAAAAAAAGGAGTTTTTATTGCAAAGTCGGAACCCTTCGAAGGAATATTCGGCATATTTGCGGACAGTCTTCCGGATGGATTTGGCCGTCTTCTGGTGGATCGTTTTTTACTTCAAAATAATGTAAATCCTATGGAAACAGGGAACTTAAGCAGACTGGCGATCGTAGGGAGTTCAGGGATGGGAGCGCTTACTTACAAGCCGGATATAGCGATGCAAACGAAAGAGCAAAACCCGGATTTAGACACGATTGCCGCGCAGTGTAGCAAGATATTGAAAACAAATTTCTGCGAGAATTTAGATCAGCTGTTTCGTCTTGGAGGATTCTCAGGAGGAGCCCGGCCCAAAATTCTTACCAGCATAGAGGATGAGGACTGGATTATCAAATTTCCATCTTCCGGCGACAGTGAAAATATTGGAAAGCAGGAATATGATTATTCTGTGTGTGCGAAAGCCTGCGGAATTCCGATGGCCGAGACAAGGATTTTTCCATCGGCGCATTGTCAGGGGTATTTCGGGACAAAGAGATTTGACCGGAAAAAGGATCGGGAAGGCGGAAAGGAAAAAATTCATATGATATCCGCAGGCGCACTTCTTGAGACTTCGCACAGAGTGCCAAATCTGGATTATCATCTTCTGATGAGGCTTACACTGGAGATAACCAAAAGCTTTGCGGAGGTTGAAAAACTGTACCGGCTTATGTGCTTTAATGTGTTTGCCCACAACAGAGACGATCATTCGAAGAATTTCAGTTATTTGTATAATGAAGAGAAAGGAGGCTGGGTGCTTGCGCCTGCGTATGATCTGACATACAGCTATTCTTTAAACGGCGAACACGCAACGACTATAAATGGAGAAGGCCGGAATCCGGGATTACGGGAGCTTTTGGAGGTGGCGCAGAATATCGGAATAAAAAAAGCAAAAGCCGAAGCAACGGCCATTCAAATAAAGGATTGTGTACAGGAAATGCTGGGAGAGTATCTTTTGGGATAGTCTTCCTTATTTTTTGCCCGAAACCTCATTTATTGCGATATTCATTTTTTGAATATAGAAGTTAATACACGGCCTTGTTAGTATGTTATTAAATTTAGCTGTTTCGCTAATTATCATATTTTACAGGAGGTAAAGGAAACATGGCAAAAAGATTTATATGCACAATGGATGAGCCGGTAGTGACTACGGTGGCGGGAAAACTTCGCGGTTACAAGATGGATGATATTTATCATTTTGAAGGTATTCGTTATGCAAAGGCGAAAAGGTTCGGGGATCCCCGGAAGGTAACTCCGTGGGAGGGAATAAAGGATGCAACGAATTATGGACCAATCAGCCCTATATTGAGAAATCCTACTCCTTCCGGAGAGGTGAAGATTCCTCACAGATTCTGGCCGGCCAGCGAAAATTGTCAATATTTGAATGTATGGACTAATTCTCTTGACACAAATGCAAAGAAAGCGGTTATGGTATGGTTCCATGGCGGCGGATTTGCGGACGGTTCTTCCATTGAGCAGGTAGCGTATGACGGAACAAACCTTGCAAGATACGGAGATGTGGTGGTAGTGACGGTTAACCACAGATTAAATGTGTTTGGATTCCTGGATTTATCGGATTTCGGAGAAAGATATGCCAATTCAAGGAACGCGGGTCTTGCTGACCTGGTGGCGTCCCTTAAGTGGGTAAAGGAAAATATCATGCAGTTCGGCGGCGATCCCGAAAATGTTACGATTTTTGGGCAATCCGGCGGCGGCGGAAAGGTTACTTCTTTAGGGCAGGTTCCGGCGGCCAAGGGGCTCTTCCAGAAAGCAATTGTAATGAGCGGCGTGCTGGCAAAAGGGATGACGGATCAGGATGTGCCTGCAAAGGAATTTGCCATGGCAATTTTAAGCGAACTGGGGCTGAAGGAAGATGAAGTGGAAAAGATGGAGAAGGTACCAACGCAGGCTCTTATTGACGCCACAAACGCGGCGATTGCCCAATATGCTGCTCAGGGTAAGAGAATTAACTGGCGGCCAACCCCTAATGATTTTTATACAGGTGATCCTATGAACGTAGGATTTGGCGAGGCTTCTAAGGTGCCTACTTTTGTCGGGACAGTTATTGCAGAGTTCAGCGCCGGAGAGCCCACGAAAGATAAGGAAACTTATACCTGGGAGGAAAAGAGAGCGGCAGTTGCCGATAAGTTTGGCGATGCAAATGCGGATAGAATCATGGATTTGTTTGCTAAAGCATACCCCGGCAAAAATCAGGTATATGCACGCGACATAGATGGTATGTTCCGTCATGCAGCCCTTGACTATATTAAAGCAAAGGCAAAGGAATCACCGGAGCCTGTTTACTCCTATCTGTTTGCCCAGATATTTGACGTGCACGGCGGCGTGGCGGCATGGCACTGCAGCGATATTCCTTTTGTATTCCACAATACTGACCTTGTTCCGGTCTGCCAGATAGAAGGGGTAACGGAAAGGCTGGAGAAGGAAGTGTTCTCATCCTTTTTAAGCTTTGCAAAGACGGGAAATCCTAACTGTGAAGCAGTTCCGGAGCTGAAACCGAGTACAGCCGATAAGGTATATACGATTGTCTATGACGAAAAGACGGAAGTAAAAGAGGACTTTGACGAGGAATTAGTGAAGGTTGTAAATGATCTTACGCCGCCAAGGAGAATGGGTATGACAGAGACGGTGCCTAAAGACGATGACGATGAGGAAGGCGGCCGGGCGTGGTTATATTGATTTCCGCGGGCAATGAGTGGGGCGGCTGCTCATAGAGACGCAAAGCGTCTCGTAGACATTTGAATTTAGTGAAAATTGATACGAAAAAGGAGGAAACAGGAAGATATGTCTTTGGTACAGTTTTATCATGAAAGCCGCTATTTAAAGGGAAACCAACAGGTATGGATAATTCTTCCCGATTTGGCAAAAAATAAAACGCCGGAGGAATTTTACGGCAGTGGAAAAAAATATAGGGTGCTCTGGCTTCTGCATGGAACTTTTGGAGATGCCAGCGACTGGGTACGCAAATCCAATGTAGAACTATATGCGGTGGAAAGAGATTTGATTGTGGTTATGCCCTCCGCTTTAAACAGTAATTATTCTAACTGGGACAATTATATGATGGGATATTCCATGTACGATTATCTGATGGAGGAGCTGATGCCAATCGTGTACGGATGGCTGCCGGCTTCTGATAAGAAGGAAGATAATTTTATTGCCGGTTTATCCATGGGAGCAAGAGGGTGTATCAAATATGCGGTTAATTTCCCGGAAAAGTTTGCAGGGGCAGCGGCGCTTTCCCAGATACCCACAAACTTAAGTAATATGACAGAGGAAGATTTTCAGGGGGATGATCCTTTTGCAAGCAGGCTGCGTACATCGGTTATCAACGCAGGAGGGTTGGAAAAGTATGTAAATTCAGAGGAAAACACCTGGAAAATTGTTGATATGCTTGCCGGGACAGGAAAGCTGCCAAAGCTGTTTTTTGCCTGTGGGAAAGAGGACATGCTGTATCAGAATTATACGAACTTCAAAGCCCATGCAAAGGAGATTGGATTAGATGCAGAATTTCTGGAGATAGAAGGGCTTAAACACGAATGGAGATTCTGGGATCAGGCTCTGGAAAAAGCACTGGATTATTTTCAGATTGAGAAGCATGAGGTCAGCATTATTTAAAAGAAAGTCAAAAATTGAGAGATATCATTTTTTGCGATTTGTGAAAAACAAGCATACATAAGCGAAAGTGACCCTTGAAGAACAAGTCAAAATTTGATTAAGTAGTCTCACACAAAAGGACCGGGGCAGTCCCCGGCAAATATTATTTTAATTCTACGAAGGAGGGAATTAAGTATGAGAAAGTTCCACAAATTAATTTCAACAGCGCTTGCTGTTGCGATGGCAGTATCATTGCTTGCCGGATGCGGTAACGCAGATTCAGCTTCCGGGGCAGGAGATAATTCACAGGAAAATGCGGCATCAGAAGCTGACACAGGTAATGAAGCCGATGCAGGGGCAGCGGATGTAGATGATGCCACAAAGCCTACCCTTGATACAGTGACAGAAACTGTACAGACAGAACTGGCGGCCGCATTGGATACGCCGGTTGAAAGTATGACCATTGCAATGACCTCTGCCTCTTTTGATACTGCGCCATTTTCACCTCCCACGCCCGGAGTTGGGCCCATCATCTATATGCTTTGGGCAAAGATGTTCTTTCAGACCAATGCAGCTGCAACCTTAGACAACGGCGGCATGCAGCCCTGGATTGGGAAGGAAGTAACCAAGGTTGACGATCTTACGTATGATGTTTTAATCTTTGACAATGTCTATGACAGCCAGGGCAACCATATTACGGCAGATGATATCATATTTAGCTATACTATGTGTGCCGAGACCGCTGCCTTTGAAGATCTCTCAAGTATTTTGGATTCTGTCACTAAGATTGACGACTATAATGTGGAATTCAAATTGAAATCATCCATGACAGGCATTATCGAAGAAGTACTTTCCCATAATAACCTCTGCATTGTCAGTAAAGAATGGTATGAAAGTACCTCAGGGGATGAGCGTCAGAGCAACCCGGCAACAACAGGGGCTTACACTGTTCAGGATGTGGCCCAGGGTTCTTCCGTTACCCTTGTAAGAAACGAAGATCCATGGCAGAAGGAGCCTACCTGTTCACCGCAGATTGCCAATGTTAAGACACTTTACTATAAGGTTATCACAGAAAGCTCCATGAGAACAATCGGCCTGGAAAATAGAGAGCTTGATAATTCAGATATTTCAGCTACTGACCTTGCTAAATTCTATGACATAAATGCAAGGACAGCGTTAGATGGATGGAATGTTTTCTTCAGCCCTGCTACAATGGTAAACTGTCTGTTCTGCAACATGGACTCAGGCGTATCCATTCTGGCGGACAATCTGGAATTAAGACAGGCAATTTTCGCAGCGCTTGACGCAGAAGAAATTTATTATGGCGCAGGTTTTGATGAGGTTACCGCAATTAAGGCAACAGCGCTTGCAGCGCCTTCTATGGGAGGTTACGCTGAAATTGCAGATGATGGGTATCTGCCTTCCGATTTAGAGGCGGCAAAAGCCTTTTTTGAAGCATCAGGACAGCCTCAGGGAACGGAAATTACACTTTTATCCAGCCAGTCTCTGTACACAGATGCGGTTCGTTCCGTTATTATTGCGCAGCTGGAGTCAGTAGGATTTACGGTAAACTCTCTGGCAGTTGACCAGGCACTTTTTAACACATATAAAAATGACTCTACACAATGGGATTTGATTATTGATACGAAAGGTTCCGGTACAGGGCATGTAGTCAGTCTCTGGGATGGCTTGTTTAATCCGGATAATTATCAGAATGGTTCTGTATGCTTTACCCATGATGATAAACTGATAGAGCTTTTAGAGGCGGCAAAGAAGGATTCCAGTACCGAAAACCTGAAAGCATTTAATGACTATATCAGTGAAAATGCCATAGCCAAAGGTCTGTACGCATCAAGTAAGATTTTTGTAACTCAGAGCGGTATCACAGATATTCCTATGGGCGTTTTGCTTCCACTGTATGGACCATGTAATTTTGCAAGCGATTATCAGAGTGTTGTAGGAAACTAAACAAGGATCAGGGAAGTAAGTGGGTATTGCTGTATTATCAGTTATCCGTATAATATTCACATAGTCAGGCGCCAGAAGTATCTGGCGCCTTTTCATGCACGGGCACCCAAAAGAAGACTGTCAGCATAGCTGATGGCGCCCGGCGCGCGGGAAGGGAAAAAACCTTCCCCCCTGCCCGATCACGGGCCGTGCGGCGGAAGAGAGAAAAATCTTCCCTGTCCGGTTGTACAAAGGTTGCCAAAGGGAGAAAGAAAAGCTTTGCACCGAAGATTGGCAGCATTTTATTTGGTTTATCGCAAAATAATTTATAATTATATTTTTTATAATATTTAACTTTAACTTTTATTTTTTTTGTAATAGAATAATGAGTAAGTATGATTAGCACAGGCGGAAAGGAAGATAATTATGTCTTTACTTCGAACCAGATACTTATATTTATATATTGCAATGATTTGCTGTATGGCGCTTCTTTTTTCCATCGGAATGCGGCAGGGAAGAAAGGTGTATGTGAACAGGCAGGAACAGTATGTGCAGGAGCATGTTGACAATATTATGCTGACAACCGTCAGCTTGCTGGAACCCTATTATCAGTTGTGCGAAAGCATTGCTGAAGACAGGGATATAGCAGGGCTAAGAGGATCACAGCTTTCAGAGGAAGAGATTAAAAAAGTACAGAAAGTCTATGACAGTGAAAAACTGGCAGAGCTGGGAATCAGGCAGATCGGTATTTACATTGTCGGCAGCAATATAATTATTACCAACGGACAGGTTTACAAAGACTCTCAGGTACAGAATTTTTATGATCAGTATGACCGATTAATTTCAAGCGGATATTTGTGTGAGAGTGCAGGGGCCGTGTACCGGAACGTACGGGGGGAGAATTTTCAGCTTCTCCTTCGGAAACTGTATGATTCATCAGGTATTATAGGCTGTTTGATTTTAGAATATAATTTAAAGGGAATCGAGGATATTTCTACGGATACAATGCAGCTTTATATTGGAAACAATGATGATTATCTGTATGCACGGCCTTCGTGTGAGGCGGAGGATTACCAGAAAATTGTTTCGGGAGCCAATGCCAAAAGCAGCGTCAGTGTAAACGGGGAGAAATGTTATATCCCCACCATGATTTATTCCAAGCTGAACACAGCCATCCGTGTGGTGGTGCCCCAAAAGCTTTTGCATGCAGGAGCCGGTATATTCGACTTCTGGCATTGGGGAGGGATTGCATTATGTATTCTAATGAGTATTCCTCTGGCAGTTTATTTTTATTTTCATTTGTCTGTGCCGGCACGGAAACTGAAAGAGACAGCGATACCGGAAGAAAAAGCAAACGATGTGGAAAGCATTATGTTCGGTGCCGGACGAAAGATTCGTATGCTGGAAGAAAAAATAAACAGTATGGTGAAGGATAAGCGCTACTTTCTGCCTCTGGCTATGGGAGAAAAGCTTAACAGGGTATTGGCGACTAAAGGAAGCTACATACCGAAAACCAGCTTTAACGCAATTAAAATGCTTGGCCTGAATCCGGACAGGCCCTGCTTTATGTTTGCCATCCACATTTTAGACGATTCGGACGGGGTGTTTCAGCACAGCGAGGATGATTATATTCCAATTTCGCCATATAATGTGATGAACAATATTTTATCAGAAAAAATATTTGATAAAAGCAAGGGATTTCTGGGCATTAATCTGAATTTCATGCCGGCGTTGGTACAGAAAAACGAGCAGATAACATATGAATCTCTGGTAAAGGGGTTGGATGAGTGCAAGGCTTTTATGGAGGAATTCTTTCACGTTAAACTGGCTGTTTCACGTCCTGTTTTGATGGAAACTTCTCTGGAACTGCAGGATGCTTACAGAAGAACTCAGGAGGAAATCGGCTACCTTGAATTCTGGCAGAAGGATGCCTATACGGTCAGCGATAATGAAAGAAACGCTGCCGAAAGGGTTCCCTATTTTAAGATCGTAAGGAATCTGGTGAATAAGCTGGAATCAAAAAATTACGAGGAAGCCACGGAGCTCTTTAGCAAGGTAATCGATGAGTATATGCCATGCGGACAGCACAGCTGGAGGACTGACAGATACCAGATTTACGCCCTTGCAGGGATTATTATAACTGCGGTGTATGAACAGTCCGGTCAGGAAGAGTTTAAAGGCGATGGCTGGAGGATAGTGGACAGGATGTACCATATTGGCAATATCAATGAGTTCCGTGAGGAGTGTGAAAATCTGATAGAGGAATTCATGTCGGTAAGCGGAGATACGGCCGTGCCGGGAAATGATAAAATAGATGAGATAAAGAAGTATATTCTGGAAAACTATACGGATAATACATTAAACGCTTCATCCATTGCCAATTATTTTGGAAAAAGCAAGTCTCATTTGTCCCATTTATTTAAGGATGCGGTTGGGATTAATATTTCGGAATATATTCAAAGACTGCGTGTAGAAAAGGCCAAGGAACTGCTTGCAGGGTACAATGTGAAGGAGGTAGTGAGCATGTCAGGGTTCTGGGATACCCAGGCGCTTACGCGGGCCATGAAAAAGTATGAGGGCGTTACGCCGGGAGAATTTAAAAAAATTAAAGGGTATGAGTAAGCTTAAAGACCCGAAGGATATTCAAAAAATGAGCGGTACCGTTCAAAAACGCTTAAAAAGAAAAAAGGATAAAAGAGCTGCCTGAATCGTAAATTCAAAATAGTAAGGGCGGTGATTACAGCATTTAAGCCATAAATGGTTTAAGTGCTGTTTTTTATGTATACGGGTGCCCGGAGGAAATATATCAATCAGGCAGGAGGTCAGGAAATCTTTACAGCAGAATTACAGTCAAATTTTGCGTAAGGTTCATTTTTTGGTTCTGCCTCAAAATAAACGCCGGGGGAAATGTTAAATATTGAAGAAATGTGTCGGTATGATAACATCAAAACCATAAACTAAAACGCTGTCGCGCTTTAAGGGGCAGCTTGCTATGGAAAATCGGGGGAAATTAAGGAAAGGAGAGAAGGGTGGATAAATCGCAGTCGGGAAGATGTATCTTCCGGCATTTTCCGACAGGGGGTAAGCAGGATATGCTTGTCGATAAAAAATTTAGAATTTTCAGAGAGGTGGTATAACGTATGTGGAAGTATGTTGGAAAGCGGCTGCTTCAGATGATTCCCATTCTGGTGGTGGTTGCAATCCTGATTTTTACACTTATGTATTTCGTACCGGGTGATCCCATTCAGATCTTATTAGGAGATTCCGCGACACCGGTACAGATTGAAGAAGCGAGAGCAAGATTAGGGCTGGATGAGCCTTACGTTGTGAGATTAAAAGATTTTGTAGTTGATTTATGCCATTTTGATTTTGGAGAATCCTATATGACCGGTACCAATGTAGGGCGTGAGCTAATAACCAGATTCCCCAACACGCTGATTCTGGCGCTGTTTTGTGTGGCAGTGTCTCTGGTTTTTGGTATTCCAATCGGTATTCACTGTGCCCTCAGGGCGGACAAGCTTCCGGACCGTGTCTGGCTGTTCGTTACGATGCTGTGCAGCTCCATGCCAAACTTCTGGCTGGCACTGATGCTGGTTTTGTTGTTTTCACTGCGTTTGGGGTGGCTTCCTTCTAACGGTATTGGCGGATGGAAATATTTTGTACTGCCGATTATAGCCAACTCAATCGGGTCGGTGGCCGGTATTGCCCGTCAGACCAGATCCAGTATGCTTGAGACGATCCGTTCCGACTTTGTGACAACGGCAAGGTCAAAGGGCCTTAGCGAGAAAGCGGTCATTTTAAAGCATGCGCTGCCAAACGCTTTGATTCCCATCATTACCATTGCCGGCGGCCATTTTGGATTTATGCTGGGAGGCACAACCGTTATTGAATCCGTATTTTCTATTCCTGGCATTGGTAATTATATGCTGACAGGTATCAATAACCGTGATTATCCCGTAGTACAGGGCGGTATCATTTACATAGCGTTTGCATTTGCAATCATGATGCTGATAACGGATCTTGTATATGCATTTGTGGATCCCCGGATTAAAGCGCAATATATTTCCGGCAAGAAAAAATAATGGCAATTAAACTGCTCTGACATGGAGGTAATCATGAAAAATAAGAAAATAGATAAAGCGGCTAAGAAGCCAAAAAGTAATAAGCCCGGCTCACTGCCTTATGTGTGGAGCCGGATTCGCCAGAGACCTCTGGCAATGACAGGGTTGATTTTCGTTTTAGCAATATTTGTTCTTTCTTTTATCTCCCCCTATATTTTGAAATATAGCTGGGAAACCATTGAGATGAAAGCAAGATATCAGACGCCAAGCTTAACGCATCTGCTGGGAACGGATGAGCTGGGAAGAGACGAGCTGGCGCGTATTCTCTACGGAGCCAAGTATACCATCAGTATTGGTTTTATTTCAACCGGCGTTTCCGCAATTCTGGGAATTATCATTGGATCGATTGCAGGTTATTTTGGAGGAAAAGTTGATAACCTGATCATGCGGTGTCTGGATGTATTTCAGGCTTTCCCGGGTATCCTGCTTGCAATTGCCATTTCGGCGGTGTTAGGACCCGGTTTTACAAAGGTCATTATCGCTATGGGTATCAGCGGACTTGCAGGCTATGCGAGAATGATGCGTGCGAATATTCTTTCGATTCGCAGTTCGGAATATGTGGAAGCGGCAACTTCTATTAACTGCACCACAGGCAGAATTATTTTGCGCCACATTATTCCCAACGCGATTTCTCCGCTGATTGTACAGATGGCAATGGGGATTGCATCCGCAGGTTTGCAGGCGTCCGCTTTAAGCTTCCTTGGATTTGGCGTACAGGCGCCTACGCCGGAATGGGGTTCCATGCTCTCGTCAGCGCGTTCCTTTATCAGAGACTATCCCCATATGTGCGTCATCCCCGGTATCTTTATTATGCTGACGGTTTTAAGCTTCAACCTTGTGGGTGATGCAATCCGTGACGCGCTTGATCCCAAGCTCAGGGACTAGTGTGAAATTAAAATTTCACACATCCTGATTTGTACGCCCGCCAAAGCGGACAGATGGGAGTTAAGTTGAAAAATCAGCCTGACGGCTGATTTTATCAACCACAAATTTGCGCTTTCGCCCAAATTTGTGGGCTATTGGAAACATGGGGAACAGCGTAAAATCGGAGGTTAAAAAGATTTTTTATATACAAATTTGTGCCAGCGCCTAAAAATTTACGGCGTTGGCAGGAATGGAGGATTATGGTGAGTAATACGGACAAAAAAGGATACTTGTCTGTGCAGGATCTGGTGGTAGAGTACCGGTCCGGAGGGGAGACTGTACAGGCTGTAAATCATATATCTTTTGAGCTTCCCGGCGGACGTTCCCTGGGACTTGTAGGGGAAACAGGCGCCGGAAAGACAACGACAGCAAAATCTATTATGCGAATATTGCCCGACCATGCAACTCAGAAGGTGGAAGGCGTGATTGAATATGACGGAACAGATATTTTGAAGATCAGCGAGGCGGAAATGCAGAAGGTCCGCGGCGGAAAAATATCCATGATTTTCCAGGATCCCATGACCGCTCTTAATCCGGTAAAGACGGTTGGCGAGCAGATAGCAGAGGGGCTTAAGGTTCACCAGGGGCTTGATAAGGTTAAGGCCAGGGCCAAGGCAATTGAAATGTTAAATACGGTAGGAATTTCAGAGGACCGTGTGGACGAATATCCTCATCAGTTTTCAGGAGGAATGAAGCAGAGAGTAGTGATTGCAATTGCCCTTGCCTGCAATCCGGAGCTTATTATTGCTGACGAGCCTACCACGGCTCTTGACGTGACGATTCAGGCGCAGGTTCTGGAGCTGATTAAGAAGCTGCAGGCTGAGAGAGGCACATCCATGATTCTGATCACCCATGATTTGGGAGTTGTTGCGCAGATCTGCGATGACGTTGCAATCGTCTATGCAGGTGAAATTGTGGAAAAGGGTACTTTGGAAGAAATTTACGATCATCCCATGCATCCCTATACGGAGGGACTTTTCGGCGCAATTCCGGAGCTTTCCAAAGATGTGGACAGGCTGTCGCCTGTGCCGGGACTTCCGCCGGATCCTACCAGCCTTCCGGAAGGCTGCTATTTTGCACCCCGCTGCCCTTACGCAACGGACGCGTGCAGAGAAAAGCATTTTGACCTTGAGAAAGTCAGCGGCTCTCATTATGTGCGCTGCATAAAGAAAGAGCAGGAGGGTTAAAATTTGGAAGTAAAATTTCAAACTATTTATTGATAGCAGTATCGCAAGCATAGCTTGCAATATGCAGGAGGTATACAAATGGCTTTATTTGAAGTAGAACATTTAAAAAAATATTTTCCCACTGCCCGTGGTATGGTACACGCGGTAGATGATGTAACCTTTTCCATTGAGGAAGGGACCACAATGGGACTTGTAGGAGAATCCGGCTGCGGCAAATCTACTTTGGGTCGGACGATGATTCACCTGTTAGACAGTACGGAAGGCGTTATCCGTTTCAGAGGGGAAGATGTCACACATCCTGACAAAAAGAAGCTTCGCAGGCTCCGGGAGGATATGCAGATCATTTTCCAGGATCCTTATTCCTCTTTAAATCCCCGTATGACGATTCAGGATACCATTATGGAGCCGCTTAAGCTGTCCGGAAGATTTGCAAAGGAAGTGCTTGAGGAGGAATGTGTGAAACTGATGGATCTGGCAGGGATTGAAAAACGTTTCAGGGATTCTTATCCTCACGAGTTGGACGGCGGACGCAGGCAGCGCGTGGGGATTGCCAGAGCAATCGCGCTGATGCCCAAGTTTGTTGTCTGCGATGAGCCGGTTTCGGCACTGGACGTATCCATTCAGGCGCAGATACTGAACCTGCTGATGGACCTTCAGGAGGAATACAAGCTTACTTATGTATTTATTACCCATGACTTATCGGTGGTGCGTCATATTTCCACCCATATTTGCGTCATGTATTTAGGGCAGATGGTGGAGACCTGTCCCACGCAGGAATTATTCGATCATCCCATGCATCCTTATACGAAAGCACTGCTTTCGGCAATTCCGTCAACGGATATACATAATAAAAGTCAGAGAATTCAACTAAAAGGCGAGATTACATCGCCGATTAACCCTAGGCCCGGATGCCGGTTTGCACAGCGCTGCCCGTACGCTACGGAGGAATGTTCCAGACCTTTAGCGTTGCAGGAGGTGCGGCCGGGGCATTTCGTATCCTGCTGTCATGTGCAGGAAATCAATCAATGAGGAGGTACTTATGGCTAAAATAACTTGCAACATTATATCTCAGGTGTTAAAAAGAGCAATTGACATCACCGTTATTATTCCCACACCCACCATTCCGGACGCTCTTTCACCGGATGGAAAACGGGTATCGTATATCCCGCCTGAAAAATATCCGGTTATTTATCTCCTGCATGGATTCGGAAACGATCACGCTACCTGGTCCGGCTATACAAACGTAGAGCTGTACGCGGAAGAAAACCAGATTGCGGTGGTAAATCTTTCGGCGGAGAATAAGGCTTACATAGAAAACGGTATGGATGATTTCTACACCTTTGTGTCGGAGGAACTGCCTGAAATGGTATGCGGACTTTTCCCTGTTTCCGACAAACCGGAAAGCACCTATATTGCGGGACTGTCTATGGGAGGATACGGCACTCTTACCCATGCGTTAAGCCATCCCGAACGCTTTGCGGCAGTGGGAGCGTTATCGGCAGCTGTGATTCGCAAAAATCCGGAAGGCGGTATCAGGATGGAGGATATAAAAAAGGAGGCGGAAGCAGAACTTCCAAAGGACGGGGATCCGAATGTGGATATGCCGGATCGTCAGCCCTCCGTACTGGCGGAACGAATTGTCAAAGAGGGCGGGAAATTCCCTAAAATATACATGGCCTGCGGTGGTAAAGATGCGCTGTTTGAGATGAATAAAAAATTTTGCGATAAACTGATTGCGCTGGGAGCGGATGTGACATGGGATGAGATAGACCGCTATGGACATGAGTGGCGTTTCTGGGATATCGAAATCGAGAAATTTATGGAATGGATTCCCAGAACCGATATTTATGCGGCAGGTGGAAAGAGACAGGTTTGATGCAAAAAGGAAAATCTTTAAAGGATTTGTTTGAAGAAAATTATACGGCGGTGGAGGTGCCTGCCCAAAATAAAAAGGGTTATAAAATTGAATACCTCTACAGCGGCCCGTGGTATATCTGGGATATGCCGAAGGATAAGCTGAAAAGAGAAAAGTGGATGGAATTGGGACTCAGCCTTACGGGTATTTTCCTGTATTTATTTACAGGAGCCGCCAATACTCCGGTAAATACCAGTAAACTCGGCGTTATTTTGGCTGTTCTGGCCTTATGCATCCATGTGCTGGAGATTTTCGCGCTGATCAAATTTATCTGCGCAGGATACAGGACAACGAAAATGACTTACCAGGAGGTAGACAGAATTCTTGGGGCTGCTACCGGTCTGCGGGGAATTTTGCTGTGCGGTGTGGCTTTCGTTGCTTTTGTATATGCTGTAACAGGCGGGATGGATATGCTTTCTTTGCTGGTAACGGCAGGGTATCTGGGCTGCGGGTCGATTGCTTTCATGATTTACCGCAGATACAACAAAATTACTTTTTATACGGAGAAGAATCGTTCCCTGGAGGGAAAGCAAATAATAGATAAAACCGTAAAGGGAAAAGATAAGACAAATTAAGAATGGAGAATATTATGGCACATAAATTTATATGCACCACAACGGAACCTGTTATTGAGACAAAAAAAGGAAAAATCAGGGGATATATCATGGATGGGATTTACACTTTCCATGGAATAAAATATGCGGATGCAAAGCGGTTTCAGATGCCTGTGGAGGTAAAGTCCTGGGAAGGAGTGAAGGACGCTTTAAGCTATGGTGAGGTATGCCCTATGTATAATCCCGAGACAACCAAAGGCGAGATTATGGTCCCCCATCGTTACTGGGTAAAAAGCGAGGACTGCCAGTATCTGAACGTGTGGAGCCCGTGTGCGGATCCGGGAGCCAAAAAGGCAGTTTTAGTATGGCTTCACGGAGGCGGATTTTCAGACGGCTCATCTATCGAGCAGGTTTGCTATGACGGAACAAATCTCGCCATGCACCACGATGTAGTGGTGGTTACGGTTAACCACAGGCTGAATATTTTAGGCTATTTAAATCTGGAGGATTACAGCGAAAAATATAAAAATTCCGGCAATGCAGGTATGGCGGATATTGAATATGCGCTCAGATGGGTGCATGAAAATATTGAAAATTTTGGCGGCGATCCGGAAAATGTTACGATTTTCGGGCAATCCGGCGGAGGTATGAAAGTCAGTACGCTTATACAGATGCCGAGCGCAGACGGATTGTTCCACAAAGCTGTGATTATCAGCGGCGTAAAACCGGAAGGAGGCATGATGACACCGAACAGCTATGATGCGCATCCGATTATAGACGCCATGCTCTCAGAGCTTAAAATCAGTCCTGAGAATATTGAGGAAATCGAAAAGGTATCCTATGAAGATTTATCAGCAGCCTATCTGAAGGTGAAAGGACCCATAGAGGCAGCAGGCGGTTATGTGGGCGGAACGCCGGTACCCAATGATTATTATGTGGGAGAGCCGGAAGAAGTAGGCTTCAGGGAACACGCCCGGGAGATACCCATGGTGGTGGGAAGCGTATTTGGGGAAATGTCATTTAATCCCGGCATTCCCAAAAAACATGAAAAGACGCGTGAAGAACAGATCGCTGTTTTAAGGGAAACTTTTGGCAATGCCACCGATGATATTGTGGCAAAATTCGAAGCCGCTTACCCGGGCCAGAATTTAATTGACGTACTCAGCATAGATTGCTTTACCCGTATGCCTGCAATTAATTATGTCAGGAAAAAAGCTTCTTATAATAAAGCGCCTGTTTACAATTATTTGTTTAACTATGAGTTCCCCTATGATGACGGGAAGGTGGCATGGCATTGCTCCGATTTACCCTTTTTCTTTAACAACACGGACAAAGTAATGATTTGTAATAAACCCGGTGTTTCAGATTTGCTTGAAAAGAGGGTTTCCTCCCTTTTAACCTCCTTTGCCAAGTATGGAGACCCTAACCATAGCGGCCTTCCCAGGTGGGAACCAAGTACACAGGAAAATGTTAATACCATGATTCTGGACGAGAAGTGTGAAGTCAGGGTTAACTTTGACGAGGAAGTGATAAAGGCAGTAAAGCCTTTTATTCCCAATCCGTTTTTGAGAATGAAGAAACGTAATCCTGACGATATTGCTTTGCATTAAAGAAAAGAACAGGCGGCTGCAGAATTCATACCGGGTTTTGCAGCCGCTTATATAAGAGGAAGGAGATACTCGTATACGTGAATACATATTTTTTTGATAAAGCAAGAGTAAAAGGATTTCTCCACGCCAGGGGCAAAATTATGGTTAATGGAGATGAAGAAGAAATTATATTACGGGGACTTGGCGCAGGAAACTGGAATAATCCGGAAGGATTTATGATTGGCGTGCCTGTGAAACCCCATATGTCGGCAAGTAAAGAAAATGTAGTGAACCCAAGGCTTGACCGGGGACGTAACTTCTCAGCTCTTATCAGGGAGCTGTGCGGGACAAAGTATGAAAGAGAATTTTGGCCCAAGTGGTTTGACAACCATTTAGGAGAGGCGGATATCAGGCAGATAGCGCAGTGGGGGTATAATTCGGTAAGACTGCCCATTGACGCAATGTTTTTTCTTTATGAGGAGCCGGGTATTACCTTCAATGAGGCGTCCTTCGCCATGCTGGACAGAGTGCTTAAGTGGTGTGAGAAATATCGGATTTACGGCATCATCGATCTGCACGGGGCGGTAGGGGGACAGACTGCTATGGCATGCGATAATGGCGTGGACAGTATGCCACATCTGTTTTTTGACGAGGAGAGCCGGGAGCGCACGCTGTGCCTGTGCGAGGAGCTGGCGAAGCGCTATAAGGACAATCCCTTCATGGGAGGCTACGATATGATAAACGAGCCTTTGTCCAGAGTAGTGTGGGAAGAATATCTTCCGAAGCTAAAGTTTTTTTACAAAGAAATGATTGAACGGATGAGGAAATATGATAGAAATCATATTATTTTCTTAAACGGGCATGAAAAATCCGAAAGGGTTGATATTTTCGATGAGGATTTTGATCCTCAGTGCCATAACTGGGGAATTGCATTTCACAACTATGGAGCTATCCCCCAGAAGCAGTTTTTTGTCCCCTATCTGGAAAAACAGGCGCAGCTGGAGGTTCCGCTGTGGTTTTCGGAAGGCGGCGGAAATGATTTGTGGATGAGCGCAATTTATGAGATTTCGGTGGAGTACCATATTGGATTTAACACATGGTGTTATAAAATGGCGGCTACGGATGATGCAAAGGTCTTTAGTCCTTATGTGAAGCACCGCCTGCCCGGGGAGTGGCAGATGATTTTGGATTATGCCTTTAAGGGCAGCAGGAGACCCTCTTATACGCACGCGCAGGCTATATTTGACGAATATCTGAATAATTTAAAATTTGAAAACTGTGAGGTTTATGATATAGGCGCCAACAGCGCTCTGCGCAGGCCGGGGTGTACGATTCCTGCCGTGGCTTACGACAGAAAACATGAAGACGGCGAGAAGGCATTTGCCGGAAGTTATTTTTATGGAAATGCTTTTAACTACCGCATAGATGACGGTATGCATATTGTGACGGAGCCGGGATTTGTTTCCAGATACGGAGCTCTTAACAGCATCCGGGGAGAATGGCAGCATTATGAATTAAAGCTCTACCCAAAAGACTATGCGGAATATACGTTGCGTAATGTATCTGAAAATTCCTACATAGATGTGGTCTGCAGAAGCAATTCATTGTCAAGTCTTTTTATCACTGAAAATATGAGAGATGAAAATAAAGTTCTCTATAACGGAAGCTTAAATTCGGCGGATGAAAACGAATATGGGGTATTGCATCTTCCTCTGGAAAGAGAAGCGGATACGGCTGCGATCAGAATTACATGCACGCAGGGAGAAGTTTTCCTCAAAAAAATTATCTACCGCTAAAACGATTCTTCCGAGGAAATCCCTGTATTGCTTATGCCGCCAGAGCCGGCATGGGGGGACGTGTGAAAGGCGGCACGGGAAGGATATGTGTTAGAAAGGAGTATGATTAAAATATGGAGAAGGAGAGGCTTTGGAATCCGCAATATGTAGCCCTGATGACAGCAAATATATTTGCTTCTTGTGGATTTTACATGGTAAATACCATGTTAGTATCTTATCTTACAGGCAATGAGGTGGGGCTTAGCAGCGAAGCCGCCGGCATTATTGCGGGAATGTTTTCCATTACGGCGTTAATTAGCAGGCCTTTTTGCGGCATTATGGCGGATCGTTTCAACAAAGTATGGATGCTCAGGGCCGCCACATTGTTTATGGTGGCAGGGGCTTTTGGATATGGGCTTTCAAAGGCGTTACCGTTTATTGTGTTTGCCCGGATACTTCACGGAATCGGATTTGCAATTAACAGTACAACGCTGATTTCGCTGGTAACACAGTATGTGCCTCAAAATAAGCTTGGCGAGGGTCTGGGATATTTTGGACTGGCAAATGTAATCGCATCGGCCACTGCGCCGGGATTTGGCGTTATGGTAGCCGAGTTGATGGGGACGGGAAAGGTTTTCTGGATAGCTGGGATTATGTGCGTAGGAGAAATTTTGCTGCTGATTGTGGTAAAGTATCCCGGCGCAAAACGGACAGCTGTGCAAAAGGCGGCATCAATCGGAATCAAAGACATTATAGCCGTGGAAGTACTGGGGTATACCTGCGTATCCAGTATGTTTTCTTTTTCAAACGGTATCGTGACATCTTATCTGGTACTTTACGGAAGGGAACTTGGAATTGGAAACATCAGTCTGTATTTTACAATCAATGCATTGGCAATGTTTTTAGTCCGGCCGGTTTCAGGAAAGCTGATGGACAAAAAGGGCATGTATATAGTGGCGTTTCCGGGGATGGCGCTTACCATTGTTTCCATGCTGCTGCTTGCATCTGCCGGAAGATTCACAGGCGGCGCTTTTGCGGCGGTGATGGTGAGTTCCGTTTTGAAGGCATTAGGACAGGGCGCGGCGCAGCCCTCTTTACAGGCGGCGTGTATCAAGAAAGTAGGAAAGGAGCGAAGCGGTTCCGCAACCAGCACTTACTATTTAGGAGGGGATATTGGACAGGGATTAGCGCCTATGATTGCAGGAGTTATAGTGGGCAGTGCGCTGACACCTCTTAAGGGCTATATTGTAAGCTTCAATATGACGGCGGTTTTGCTGGCCCTGGCGATGATTGGACTTGTATTTATTTACCGGAAGGAGAAAATGGCGAAAAGATTCTCTGAGGCATCAAAAGATGCCGCCTGAGAAATAGGGAAAGGAGCATGGTTTTTAGAATGAGCAATTTTATTGTATACAGTAAAGTAAATGATAGTGGACAGGAGATATACAGATTTACGCTTAGCGGCAGAGATTGTGTGCCCGCTATATCCATTGAAAACAATTATAAGGATACGGCAATCGACTGTTTTCTTGCCATGAAAACAGGAAGAAAATCCAAAGGGATTGAGGGAGCGGAAGTAAAAGACGGAGTTTTAACAATTGACTGCGCGCCGTTTTCTATCGAAAGCAATTATATTCTTCATGTGGGAGAGGAAACTTACACCGCGAAGGATGTGACGGAAGTAAAAACGCTTTGGGCGGATGAATTTGAAGGAATAAAAGAGGAGGAAGTGAATTACCGTCTTTACCGGCCTTCGGCAAAGGGGGCAAGACCTTTGATTTTGTTTCTGCATGGAGGAGGAGAAGCGGGAACTGATAACTGGAGGCAGTTAGTAGGGTGCTATGGACCCACCGCGCTGGCCGAGGCTTATCCCGACTGCTATATTATGGCGCCTCAGGCAAGGGGCCTTGGAATTACACCGGACATGAAAGAGATGCTTAAGCACCAGACTTTTGCAAACGGGGGCGCGCTGGATAGCCGCACGACAGGATGGAACAGGGAATACCTGGCCTCCATTATGGACATTATCCGCAAGATGGTAAAGGAAGGGCTGGTGGAGCCAAAGAGAATATATGTCACCGGATTTTCCATGGGAGGGGCGGGAACGCTGCGGGCGCTTTCCGTGGGACCGGATTTATTTGCCGCCGCAGTGTGCATTTGCCCCTCCATGACGCCGGAGACCTATCAGATTCTTTGCGGACTTACCCATACGAAAATATGGGTTGCGTGCTCGTATCTGGATCATTCTTATTATCGACATAAATATATTGTGGATGGTATTATGAAGCTGCGGGATGAAGGGAACAGGGACGCTAAGCTGACGATTTACCCGCCGGAGGATTTGGCGAAATACGATATTGGTACGATTGAAGATATGCCCCTTGAAGCAAAAGCCGGATGGAATCATATTTGCTGGGTGCCGACCTATCATAATGAGTATGGTATTATGTCCTGGATGATGGATCAGTCAAGGTAAAGAATGTGTATAGAATTAAAAAATTCTTCGCACGATGTTTGTGGACATGTCGGGAAAATGTGGAGGCTGGATTTACTGGCTGTTGAAAGCATGGAGGATTAGAATGAAATTCAGGATAACAAAGGAAAAAGAGTTTTACCGCCGGGTGTTTTTGATTATGCTTCCGGTGGCGGCCCAGCAGGCAATTAACATGGGCGTAAACATGATGGATACCATTATGCTGGGGAATTTTGGAGAGGTGCAGCTGTCGGCTTCCTCCCTTGCAAATTCCTTTTATATGCTATATGGCATTTTATGTATGGGTATTATAGGAGGATGCAGCGTTCTGGTATCCCAGTATTGGGGGGCAGGTAACCTGGAAAAAGCCAGGGAGGTTTTCAGCCTGGCTTTCCGTCTGGCAGCCGTTTTAGGGTTTGCCTTCGCGATTGTTACCTGGCTGATCCCCGGGACAATTATGCAGCTGTTTACTTCTGATCCGGAGGTGATAGAGGCAGGCGTCCGCTATTTGAAAATTACGGCGTTTATTTATATGATTCACGGCACCAGTCAGGTAGTGGCCTTTTTAATGCGGTCGGTCAGGCAGGCGCAGCTGGGACTTTACGTTTCTATCATTTCCTTTTTTGCCAATATATTTGCCAATTGGGTTTTCATATTTGGAAAGCTGGGAGCGCCCAGAATGGAAATTGCCGGTGCGGCTCTTGGGACATTGATTGCAAGGTGCGTGGAATTTCTCGTTACCTTTCTATATGTTTTGAAAATCGATCAAAAGTTAAAGCTGAAGGTGTCAGACTTTCTGCACAATCCGGAGAGAAGCCTTTATAGAAAGTATTTTCAGGTGGGGGCCCCTGCGCTGGTCAGTGACGGACTTCTTGGGCTTGGGAGTACAGCCATCAGTATGGTATTGGGGCGTATGGGATCCGATGTTGTGGCGGCCAATTCCATTTGCATGGTAGTGGACAGGCTTTTCACGGTGGTGGTACAGGGCATTTCCAATGCATCGGGCATTATTACCGGAAACACCATAGGGGAAGGAAAACCGGACAAGGCCCAGGAACAGGGGGAGACCTTCTACCTGTTGAGTATTTTGTGCGGAATTTTGAGCACGATTCTGGTTTCCATAGGCGGGCCTTTGACTATCCGGCTGTATAATCTTCAGCCGGAAACAATTACGGTAACGAAAAGCATGATGTATGCTTACGCGGTTGTGATGTTCTTCAGCGCTGTCCAGAGTATTATGACCAAAGGCGTGCTGCGGGGAGGCGGCGATACAAAGTTTTTGCTGAAAGCAGATGTACTATTTATGTGGCTGGTCAGCATACCGCTGGGAATCTTAGCCGGGCTGGTGCTTCACGCGCCGGGCTGGGTGGCCGTGATCTGCCTTCGGATTGATTTTGCCATTAAATCCATCTGGTGTGTATCAAGATTAAAGAGCGGAAAGTGGATAAAGAATATTACGGTTGAGACATAAGATGTGAAAAAATCTCTTGTTATTTATGCAAATAGTAGTATAATTAGATTTATTACACCATAAAATAGTATTAATCAGAGAAAAAAACGTGCATAGATGCTATAAATCAATTATTTTCTCTTTTCAGAATTGTGTACACATTGGATAATGACTTATAAATATACAAATTCTATTGAGGCAGTATTGGTCTTTCGGAATGGCTTTACGAGTTAAAATCCGGGAAGGAAGATGTTATTTTTGAAAGAATAGTAGAAAATGATCAGTACTATTTTGATGAGAATTTGTTTCAAAGTAAGGAAAGCAGGGAACAGTTTCACTTTTTTATAAAAGATGCTAATCGTATCAGTACTACATTACTTTTACATGAAATAAAAAGAAGAAAAATGGAAGAAACAGATTTTGATGTCTTTAGAAAAGTATATGATTGGTTTCAATATAAGCTGATTGTGATTTATCCGGAGACCAAAATAGGTGCAAGCTTTTTTTTATTTAACAGCGATAATAAAAAGTTAGTGAATATTTTAAAGTATTTGGATACAGGCATAACGGATTATAACATGAGGACAATGAATGAGGCGGCATTTAAAGAATATTTTCCTGATGAATCATTAGCGGAAAAATTTCTTCGCAAACCTAGTCGCCATGACCAGGTCCCGTCAAAAGGTATTCTTAATTTTGGAAATACATTATTTGAGCTGGACTATGGCAAAGAGGGGGTTGAAAAGATTGCAAAGTTAATGTTTCAGCATGGAGCGGATGAGAGCAAATATGAATATGGTGAGGAATCTGACGGGACGCAGAGAGTGATAGAATTGTTAGATGTGATTTTAAATGATGATGAGGATAAAGTGTTTGTTGTGGATGAACTGGATCGCAGCCTGCATCCACAGATGACAATTAGGTTTGTAGAGACTTTTTTGAAATTTTCGGTAGAAAAAACCACACAAATGATCATTACTACACATGAATCAAATTTGATGGACTTAAATATTCTGCGAAGAGATGAAATATGGTTTGCGGAAAAGGATCAGGATAATAACACAAAGTTATATACATTAGAAAAATTTAAAATCAGATACGATAAAGTGGTGTCAAAAGATTATCTTGCCGGCAGATACGGTGCGGTTCCGGCATTTAAAGATTTTGAGTATGTGTGGGGGAAGGAATAGATTCCATTTTTACTGTATTTCTGAAGGCGCTACAGAGGAGTCATATTTTTACAGTGTCAGAAATAACAAAACGGAACTGAACATAAAGAATGACGTATATATTGAAGTAATAGAAAAACAGGAAGGGCAGGAAACACTGAGTCATCCAATGCAATTAGTAAAAGCCTGTCTGTTTCAAATGGGGCGAATTGATTTGGAAGGGAATTCTATTTCAAAGGATAAATGGGTGGAAAACTGTAAATGAGATAATTTTGAATTGTGGCTGTTAATGCATTTCCCTGATATAAAACAATATGCGCCGGAAATGCTTCTTGAAAGATTTCTTCCATTAGTGGATACCGCTACCAGGCAGGTAAAGGCATATTGTGAAGAGCCAAAAAAAATAATAAATGAATTAGGAACTTCGGCAGGCAGGCTGATTGAAGAAATGAAAAAATAGTTATAATTGAAAGGGGCATATACCCTATTGTAAGCGGAGTGTCTAATAAAGAAAAAGCAGGGGCTGTCTGCCATATTTCCATTTAAAATCGGAAATATGCAAAGCAGCGCCTGCTTTTTATAATAAGCCGGTATTTGATATTCTTTAAAATATCCTACAGGAATCTTCTATAGGAAAATATATTTGCAGACAAACAGTACTGCAAGCACGTACATAAGAGGCGTGATTTTTTTGGACTTACCGCAAACCACATTGATAACTACATAGGAGATAACGCCAATTGCAATACCTTCTGATATGCTGTACATCAATGGCATGGTGAGGAGGCACAGATAAGTGGGAACAGCCTCGGTAAGGTCATTAAAGTTGATATCCGCAACAACAGTTACCATTAAGAAGCCTACAAAAATCAGCGCCGGAGCAGTTGCAAATCCGGGAATGGCACAGAAAATCGGAGACAGGAAAATGGATACCAAAAACAGCAGACCCGTTACCACAGATGCGAGACCGGTTCTTGCGCCTGCAGCTACGCCGGAAGAACTTTCCACGAAGGTAGTGGTGGTGGAAGTGCCGAATACAGCGCCTGCGCTGGTTGCAATAGCGTCTGCTAAAAGAGCCTGTTTAATCCGGGGAAGTTTACCATTTTTGTCCAACATATTGGCTTTCGTGGCAACACCGATTAAAGTGCCCAGAGTATCAAACATATCTACAAAAAGGAATGCAAAGAGTACAACAATGAAATTAAGAATATTTACGCCTGAAAAATCTGCCTTGATGACCTGTCCAAAGGTTAAAGAAAGTGCGGACAGATCTGTCATGCCTAAAGCAGGATACAGGGAATAAAAGCCGTTTTCAGCATCTATTGTATATATGCCGACTGCCTGGCAGAGCATGCCGAGTACCCATGTGGCAAGTATACCTATTAAAATAGAGCCTTTTATATTTTTTACATAGAGAACAGCGGTGATAAATAACCCAATCAGAGCAAGAATAGCACAGATTCCTTTGGTATGAAATTCGCCGGTAAAATCCACATAGCTTACCAGCGTGGAGGAATTTGCTACAACAAGGTGTGCACCCTGAAGACCGATAAAAGCAATAAAGAGTCCGATACCTGCACTTACCCCCTTTTTCAGAGAGAGCGGGATGGCATTAAAAATTGCCTCGCGTACATTGGTAAGGGACAAAATAATAAAAATAATTCCTTCTGCAAAGACAGCGGCCAGCGCTACCTGCCAGGAATATCCCATCGCCCCGCATACGGTGAAAGCAAAGTATGCATTAAGCCCCATGCCGGGAGCAAGTGCAAAGGGATAATTTGCAAGCAGTGCCATTAAGAGAGTTCCTACAAAGGATGCCAGAGCTGTGGCCATCAAAACGGCTGTCTTGTCCATGCCTGCAGCGGACAGCAAAGAAGGATTTACCGCTAATATGTACGCCATGGTCATGAAGGTGGTAAGACCGCCCATGACCTCTGCCCTGACGGTTGTGTTGTTTTCTTTTAGTTTAAAATATTTTTCTAACATGTCTATCTCCTCCTACGGGAATGCGTTATGTTATCCGGTTTGTTGTGTAGTGTCGTATTACTTGCCACCGTAAATGATGACGCTGTCTACATCATAGCCCTTTAGCTGTTCCCGGCCGTTTAATCCGGCAAGCTCCATCAGAAAGACAATTTTTTCCACCTTTCCTCCAAGGGCTTCGATCATATGAATGCAGGCCTTAATGGTGCCGCCTGTTGCAATCAGATCATCAATCAGTACAACCCTGTCTCCGGGACTTACGGCATCCCGGTGCATCTCAATGGTTGCGCTGCCATATTCCAGATCATAGCTCTCGGAAATAGTATCACAGGGCAGTTTTCCTTTTTTGCGGATAGGAACAAAGGCCTTGTGAAGCGCATATGCCACTGGTACGCCAAAGATAAAGCCTCTTGACTCGGTCCCTGCAATGATATCAAAATCGATATCCTTTAGCTTTTCTTTCAGGGAATCAATGGCCAGCGCCAGCCCGTCTGGATCTTGCAGTACACTTGTTACGTCACGGAATATAATACCTTCTTCAGGAAAATCCGGTATACTCCGCACGTATTCCTCCAGTCTTTTCATTTGCTGTTTCTCCATTCTTTATAAAAATTTAATAGTTGCAATAAATTTATTATATTTTCTTCTCATACAAAACGCAATAAAAATTAGTATTTTTATGTTTATTTAAGTTGCAATTCTGTAAAATGCCTATGTTTCGCGGCAAAATTTAAAGTAAAATTGATATTTGACGAAAAATAAACGGCTGATTAAGCGTGTTAAGGGAGGCAACCTATTGCAGGCCGTATGGTATCTGCAAACAGTAAACGGCACAACGATTAATCTGGATCTTAGTATAACTGCATGGTATAATTTAGTTACCATAGAAGTGGGGGCGATACAAAGGATGCAGCAATATTTTGAAAACAGAGAATTTATTAAGGTTGAGAATATTACGGGAGAACAAAACAAAAATAAGAGACACGAAAACATAATATTGGCAAATGAGCGGATTGATAAAAATTGGAATAGTGAAAATTATAAGATTAATAATAGTACTTTTGCCAAGATGGGGCTTCGCGGGGCAA
The DNA here is from genome assembly GCA_003612395.1 of Parablautia intestinalis. Taxonomy (GTDB): domain Bacteria; phylum Bacillota; class Clostridia; order Lachnospirales; family Lachnospiraceae; genus Suilimivivens; species Suilimivivens intestinalis. The sequence continues at coordinate 31,575 of RAYQ01000023.1, read as the reverse complement.
AATTTTCAAACGATGATTTGCGGTTTAATGTATTTATAGATTGCTATTTTAAAAAAGCATGTTTTGATAATGTGAATTTTACATCATCGATATTTATTAATTGCAATTTCGATGAAATAACTTTGATTAATTGTACGTTTGATTATTGCCGGTTTGAAGGATGTTTTATAGAGTATAGTGATTTGCTGCCGTCTCTTTCAAAGCGACCCAATATAAGATGGGAGTTATGCAAAAATTTATCCATAGAGTGTTTGAATTTAGGAAATGAAAAGGAGTATAGAAATTACTTTTTTGAAGAAAAAAAAGCGAGCGAAGAATATTATTGGAAAAAATTTTGGCACAAAGGCAACGATAAATACTATAAAAAATATAATGCAATGGATCAACTGTCAGGATTATGGAATTTTATATTGAGCAAAGCAAATAAGTTCCTGTGGGGATATGGTGAAAAGCTGACTAGACTTTTATTTAATGTTGTGCTTGTGCATATAGTTTTTATAATAGGATACTATTTTAGTATCAGGAACGTGTCTGAAGAAGTGGAAATGACCTGGGGAATTGCAAGCTATATGAGTTTAAGCAATTTTTTTACCGTTACTTGCGATTATACTCCGGATGGATTGATGTATAAGATATTATCTGTAGCAGAAGGCGGCATAGGAATTGTTCTGATGGGCTTTTTTGTTGCGGCATTGTTCAGATATATCAATAGGAGAGGGTAGATTTGGATATAAACCTGCTGAGGGATATTGAAAAATTGACGAAAGAAAAAAGTGTAAGGGAAATATATTTATTTGGTTCCGTAGCAAGAGAAGAACAGGATGAATATAGTGATATAGATATTTTGATTGTTATTGATGATTGCTCAGAGGAAGAATACTTTAAGTTGAAAGATAGATATGCTTATTCCTTAAATGTTCCGGTTTCCTGGCTTTCCGTTTATAGAAACAACAAAATCATGAAAATGTACGCAAACGGTTCCTATTTTCTGTGGCATATAAAAAAGGAGGGTAAAGTATTATATAGCAGAGACGGTGAACTGGCAAATTTGCTATTAACATTACCACGATATACAAACGTTGGGAGCGATTTAAAAGAGTATGATGAAATATTAGCGGATATCAAATGTGAATTGGATAATGAATGTATAAGTATAAATTATGAATTGGCTGTACTGGCTTCTCTGGTCAGAAATACATGTATTGCAATTTCATATTTAAATGGAAGGTTAGATTTTGGAAGAAATTCTGTAGTATTGTATTGTTTTTCAGAGTATAATTTCAATGTAAGCCCCGAAGAATATAAGGAGCTATATCGATATAGATTGTACCACACTGGGAAAGTGAATGATGTTCCGGATGGTGAAATAGGATGTTTAAAAAAATGGATTAAGATAGAAAGCGATTTGTTAGAAGTTGCAAAGAGAGGTGTTAAAGAATATGAAAAAAAAGTTGTATCAGGAATGGGATAGGGTTTTGCTGTTAGAAAAAGCATCGCCATATGTATTTAGAACAAGGCTGGAGAGAGTATTAAATCATACTGTCAGGTATGCTGATTGTGAAAACGATAATCAATTATCAGAGACATGTAAGTTGATTGCCCATAAGTTAATGTATATTTCTGATCAAAGCAATCAGACTTCGGATGGGTGCTTAAACAGCTTTAATATTTTAAAACAGGATATGCTAGTTGTTAAAGCGGGATTGGAAGGCTAGTTCGTTATTTACGGTTTGGGCTGAAAGGACAGTGCAATTGAAAGGAAAAGGCCGTGTCGTAAGGTATCATAAATGAGTTTTTAATGCGTCTTAAATGCGTTATTGAGTTAAAACGCTTTTAAGGCGCATAATATTTGAGTTGGTTTTTTTGAATAAGTTGAACTAAATTAAAAGCAGGATTTAGCATATATGAGAAAATGTGGGAGGTGCATTTGCGATAACGCCATGATAACAAAATATATGCAGGAGGTATAAGTTTGGAAAATCAATATTTTAACGAGGCGCTTCATAATTTCGTACAGGATTTTGCTTACGGAGGGGCCATAAGGCATCTGGTGGATCTGGGATATGATACGGACAGAATTATAAAGGAATATCATTACCCTCTTTCCCGGGAAGCCATTGATAAAATTGTCAGGGATCATATTAAGAGCAAGGAAAATAAGCAATAAGTATAGCAGAACCGGAATAATGAATGTGCGTGGAAGTTCATCTTTACTGTAAAATTCGTAAGAATGCATATACTTTACAAAACGGACAAAAGAGAACAGTTATTATCGGGAAAACCGTTTCCTAAAATGTTATATTGAAACCGGCGTCAGGAAAAAGCTGCGTAACACAAAAAATATTTTGTATGGTTTTGGAGGTGCAGGCTTATGGAGAAAAATATTTTGGAGCATTATAAAAAGACGGGAACTTATACCTATGCAGGGCCATATGGGGATTATTTCCGTTCCCTGCCGGATGAGATTCCTGTGCTGGGCAGGCTGGTCTGCAGTCAGGTGATACACAGGGTAACCTTAAAAGAGGGGAACACGAATGCCAACGAAACGCTTTTGTACGGTGATATGAACTGTTACCCATGGCACCGGATGCGGTGTGAGGACGATGTCTTTTTAACGGCGCCGGCGCTTACGGCGGAGCTGTTTCGACTGGATGAGAGAGGTTTTGTAAAGGACAGGAGGGTGGAAGACAAGCTGGTGGTGACCTGCCGTTATGTATCGGTGCTTATGAGTGCGATTTTAAAAGCGAAAGGAATTCCTGCAAGGAGCCGCGCCGGGTTTGCCCCTTATTTTAAGGAGGGCGTCAGCATGGATCACTGGATTAATCAATATTACAGCAAAGAGGAAAACAGATGGATTACTTTTGATGCGGATGGTTTTTACGAGGAAGGCGGCATGCCCCTGTCCCAATATGATATACCGTTTGAACGTTTTGATTGGACCGCAAAAGCTTATCTGGATGTACGCAGGGGGAAAAAGTCCGGAAAGCAGTATTTATATGCGGACGGGGTGGGAACCTGCGGTATTCCTGCGCTTGTCCGTTATCTGATATATGATTTTCATGCGCTTATGAATAACGAACTGACATACAGCTTTTTGCCGGATTATCTGGATGAGAGGCTTGATAAGCTTACGGAGGATGAACTGCAGGAGCTGGACAATCTGGCAGAGCTTCTCCTTAAGCCGGACAGACATTTCGAGATGCTCTGTAAGATTTGGGAACAGGAAAGGAAATATAGGATCTTAAATAGTCCTCTTGTGGGGCCGAATGCTCACGGGACTGAGTTTTTAAACCCACATGATGTGAAGAAAAGCTGTAAAATGTAAAAAGCAGATAGAATGAAATCAAAGATTTCACACATCCTGATTTGTACGCCCGCCAAAGCGGGCAGATGGGAGTTATTAAAGGAAGGAGCATGTTTCATGGACTGGACGAAAGCCATAGAAGATTCGATTGTATTTATCGAGAAAAATATTGCCGAAGACCTGACGGTGAGCCAGATTGCAGCCGAAGTGAATTTGTCTGCCTTTTACTTTCATAAGGGATTTTCCATGTTATGCGGATATACTGTGACCGAGTATATTCGCATGAGAAGGCTGTCTCTGGCGGGCAGTGAATTGCTGGCATCGGATGTTAAGGTAATTGACCTTGCAATGAAATACGGTTATGACTCGCCCGACAGCTTTACAAAGGCATTTACACGGTTCCATGGGAGCACGCCCAGCGAGGTAAGAAAAAACGGAGCGCTGCTCAAAGCATTTGCACCGTTACACATTAAATTGTCATTAGATGGAGGTACAGTAATGGAATATAAAATCAGGGAAAAAGAAGCATTTAAGGTGATGGGTGTATCAAGGATGTTTGCTTACGAAGATGCAAACACTAAGATCCCGGAATACTGGGATGAGATTTACGTTCAGGCAGAGGAAAAACCTGTTATGGGGATGTACGGAATTTGTTTTGATGAGGAGATGGCCGGTAACCGGTTCCGGTATATGATAGCGGATGATTTTAAGGTGGAGGAAGCAGAAGCCAAAAATCTGGAAATATACGAAATTCCAAAGCATACGTGGGCGGTATTTCCCTGCAAAGGCCCTATGCCCCTTCCTTTGCAGGAGGTTAACCGAAGAATTTTTTCCGAATGGCTTCCAGCAAGCCGGTATGAGATAGCGGAAGGCTATAACATTGAGTATTACAGTGATCCGGCTGATTACCAAAACGGTACGCAGGATCCTGAATATTATTCGGAGGTTTGGATTCCGGTGAAAGAAAAATAAACCGCGCATTATCACACAAAGCACAGGCAGGGATATAACCCTGCCTTGTTTTCAGGATTTGTTTGAGTCTATGGTCTGCTGACCTTTTTCAATAAAGGTAAAAGATCATGTGCAAACCGAGGTGTGTTTATTTTTTCTCTGTTTTCACCCGGATAATAAAACAAATATACTAGCTTTCCTTCACCGATTTGTTCACTGAATAAAGTTGGAGATACGTCTTTTAACAGGCTTGTTGCTTTATTCCCGGGAAACAGTATTGGATAGTTCCTCATATCTTCCTTAGAAAAGTTACTTTTAAAAAAGGATTTTGATAATAAAGCTATATTCCTCTTAATACCATATTTATCACACAGATTCAGTAATTCTTTCACATAAGACAGTTTTTTCCGATATACTTCTACACGGTTGGAATACCCGTGCCTTGAAGATTCTATATCAGTATAAATGGATTCAATTGTTTTATCTTCAATTTCAAGGCTGTCTTCGGTACCTAAAATTTCTTCCAGGGCATGAAGAATTGTTTTACGCTCACCTTCATCAAAGAGGTTCATAAATTCTGCTTCTGATTTCCAAACAGGAAGCCTCCGGGTATTTCTGCTGAAATATTCTTCAGAGTATATACTGGGAAATTGATTTTTCATCAGATAAATCAAATCAGCATCACCCAAATACCTGATATGCATCTGAGAAGCATTTGAATAGGGTAAAGAAAAATTACTTCCCTCACTGGTGAGGGAATCATAGCTAAACAATGTGGATTGTGATTCAGGATAGTTCAATTTCATTTCGTTCTCAATATGAAAAATAGCCTGTTGCAGCAGAAAGCTGTCATAAAGAATGGAGGGATGATTTTGAACCCACTTTTTCTCATTGTCATGGGCGTAAACCGCATTTTCAATTACGCTGATGGCATTCTTATGAAAACCTACCGTAAAATTATATTCGTCCACTAAAACGATTTCAAGGCCGGACAAAAGCCGCTTATAATCTACAGATACACTCTGGTAGCCCATAGTACTGGAATCGCGAATGATATAATCCAGACGGTCCACATCTATAACAGAAGAATGCAGCAATTGTATCATACAGTTTAACAGCATTTTTTCTCTTATTTTATCAGAATCTTCATCGCACATCTTCATATGTGCTGTTTTGGGAAGATTTGCAGCTTCCTCATATAGAATGCCAGTAATGCACCTTGCAAAAAAAGAGCGTTCCGCATCATTTTGAAAATATTGTTCGTCATGTCCCCAATTTTCCAATGCAACAATACAGCTCATAATCTCATGGGCAGCCGCATCGTAGGAAGCTGCGGTACGAAAAACAGGATCGTTTGTGAGATATACCAGATGCTTGTAGATGCTGTATTTTTTTGCTTCTTCAAAATTAATTTCTAATTTTTCTTTCTCCTCAGGATTTGTAGTTTCAGCAATTTTCTTTTGGTATTTTTCGATTTCTTCTTCGGATATAATGCGGGCTTTGCTTTTACTGTTTATATAAAAATTTTCTCCTGTATGGGAAAAGGGGGAATGTCCTACGTCATGTAAGAGGCATGCCAGTTTAAAGAGGGCTTCATATCGTGAAAATTTATCTTTACAAAGGCTGTTCAGATCTTCTAAAATTCGTATTTCCTGTTCTTTGCTTTCCTGCAGTGAACGGGAGATCGCGTTGAATGCAAGACAGCCTAAATGATATACTCCAAGGGAATGAACAAAACGATTATGTAAGGAAGAAGGATAAAGAGGGGCATAACTGGTCTGGCGGATATTTCTGAGACGTTGAAAAACTGCGGTGTCTACTATATTGTGAACAATACTATCTTCAATTTCTATATATCCATAAACAGGGTCACGAAATTTCTTTAGTTTTTCCATATGCTTTCATCTTTTCTATTTTAGAATTTTCAGATTTTGTCAAGGATTGATACCAAGTTCGTGCAGGGCATCTATAGACATAAAAGCTTCCAGAAGGGGCATACCCATAGTCCAGCGAAAATTTGTTGTCAGGGCGTGTAGTGTTTTTTGTTTGTTCTTACATTTCAGCCTGAACATTCGCTGGCTTCCATAGGATAAATCTGCTTCAAAAAAGTCAGAGTAATTTTCAAGCATATTAATTTGATACTTTCTGGAAAAAAGCAATACGGGCTCATCGTTTGATTTTTCCTGTAAAATACGGCCAACCTGCATACCATACCGGACAAGTGTGTCAAAAGAAACTTCCATTTTATTTTGCTTTTCAAGAAGTTCTATAAAAGCATTTGCTGTTACACTTTCAATTCCTATAAATGTGCACATTTATTTCTCTCCAGATGTCATTATTCAAATATTTGTGATGTCTGGATAGTATACCACAAAATATAGTGGGATACAACAGCCAATTTGAAAATAATTTTTCATTTAACTCCAATTATGATTTGCGCATTTTAAAGAGAATAGTTGAACCGTTACAGCAAAATTGTACTTGATTTATCTGTAGAAAAAAGGCATACTATGCGCAAAGGGATTACTATGCCTGGGCATGGGATGGAGGAAGAAAATGAAGCAGTTAAAAAAAGTAAATTTAAATCAGATTAAGGTAAAAGACAGCTTTTGGAGTCCTGTGCAGGAATTGGTGATAGATGAAATGATTCCCTATCAGGAAAAAGTATTTAAGGATGAGATCCCTGATGTGGAGAAAAGTCATGTACTGGCTAATTTACGGATTGCAGCGGGAATGGAGCAGGGAGAATTCTACGGGATGGTGTTTCAGGACAGCGATTTGGCAAAGTGGCTGGAAGGAGTGGCATATTCTTTGGTTATAAGGCCCGATAAGGATCTGGAGCAGCGGGCGGATGCTGTTATTGACATCATCGAAAAGGCTCAACAGCCGGACGGATATTTAAATACATATTTTACCATTAAGGAGCCGGAGCACCGCTGGCAGAATCTGCTTGAGTGTCATGAACTGTACTGCGCAGGTCATATGATGGAGGCAGCTGCCGCTTATTATGAAGCCACAGGAAAAGATAAATTTCTGCGTGCGATGGAGAGAATGGCAGACCATATAGGGGGACGCTTTGGCACAGATAAAGAAAGAGGCATTCCCGGGCATCAGGAAATAGAGCTGGGACTGATGCGTCTTTACTATGCCACAGGAAAAGAAAAGTATTTGAAACTGGCAAAATATTTTATAGATGAGAGAGGGCAGAATCCTGATTATTTTAAAGAAGAAAGGCAAAAAAGAGACTGGGTTCATTTCAATATGGACCCGGAAAACACCTTTTATAATCAGAGTTTTGCTCCTGTAAGGCTGCAGGAGACAGCAGAGGGGCACAGCGTACGTGCGGTGTACATGTATACCGCAATGGCGGATATTGCAGGGCAGACAGATGACAGAGAACTATATGACGCCTGTGTACACCTTTGGGATAATATAACCGGGAAGCGGATGTACCTTACAGGAGGGATTGGCTCAACTGTGGACGGAGAAGCGTTTACAAAGGACTATGATCTTCCCAATGATATGGCATATGCGGAAACCTGTGCATCTATCGGGCTGATTTTCTTTGCAAAAAAGATGCTGGATATAGAGCCTTCCGGGAAATATGCGGATGTTTTGGAGCAGGCGCTGTATAATGGAGTGCTCAGCGGGATGCAGATGGATGGAAAGAAATTCTTTTATGTAAACCCGCTGGAGGTCAATCCCGGAATTTCAGGAGAATTATTTGGTTATAAGCATGTTTTGCCGAAGCGGCAGGGCTGGTACACTTGTGCATGCTGCCCTCCGAATCTGGCAAGACTGCTTACTTCTCTTGGCCAGTATGCTTGGAGCGAGGGGGAGGATGCTGTTTATTCCCATTTGTTCCTGGGCGGAGAATTTGATTTGGACAAAGCATTTATCCGTGTTGAAAGCAGTTATCCATGGAAGGGACAGGCTGTATATCATGTGGAGGGAAAACAAAAGTCTGCTTTTAAAATAGCTATTCGGATACCGGCATGGGCTCAAAATCTTAATGTATTGCTGAACGGAGAAAAAATTGATACAGATTCCTGCAGGAAGGACGGGTACTGTTATCTTGAAAGGGTATGGGGAAAAAGTGATACACTGGAAATTTCCTTTGATATGAGAATAAGAAGGATCTATGCCAATACCGAGGTCCGTGAGGACGCAGGGTGTGCGGCCTTTATGAGAGGACCCTTTGTATATTGCTTTGAAGGCGTAGACAATGGTCAGCTGCATTCCTTAAGAATTAGTACAGACAGGAAGGCGGAAGAAAGCGCTTGCGGGGAAGGGCTCTTTAAGGGAATGACACTGCTGAAAGTACCCGGCATGAGGATGGAGGGCAGCAGGCAGCTCTACTCAGAGACTGCGCCTTTCGCTAAACCTGTAACACTTACGGCAATTCCTTATTTTGCATGGGGGAACAGAGGCGTTAATCAGATGAAGGTGTGGATGCTGGAAAAATAATTTATGTATTTTTAGTGCCGCAAAGCGGCATGCAGGGAAGTGTTGAAAACCTGTGCTGTCAGGGGGCTGCTGCGGAGCGCGTTTTAACGGTGTGCCGGCGGCCGGCAGCCAGAGGAATGTGCGAGTATCTGACGGCAAAGGGAATTGGACCGGATAGAATTTTTATGGAAGATCAGTCCAAAAACACCTTTCAAAATCTGTCGTTTTCGGCAGAATTTCTTGACAGGGAAAACGACAGCGTAGGAGTAGTCAGCAATAATTTTCACATATTCAGGGCTGAAAAAATTGCCAAAAAGGCAGGTTATGCCAATGTGTTTGGAATTGCAGCAAGGGGAGATGCATTTTTGCAGTGCAATAATATGGTGAGGGAGTTTTTTGGTGTGCTGAAAGACTTTTTTGTGGGAAATATGTAAAGAAAAAAGAATAAAGGAAGGGAGCGTGGTTATTAAGATGAATCAGGTGGAAAAATTAAAAGAGATTATTGAGGGTACAGACAATATTGTTTTTTTTGGAGGGGCAGGGGTTTCCACAGAAAGCGGCATTCCCGATTTCAGAAGTGTGGACGGACTGTATAATCAGAAATATGATTATCCGCCGGAGACGATATTAAGTCATACCTTTTACAGAAGGAAACCCGATGAATTTTTCCGTTTTTACAAGGACAAAATGCTGTGCCTTGGGGCAAAACCCAATGCCGCCCATTTAAAGCTTGCCCGGTGGGAGCAGGAGGGAAAGCTTAAGGCGGTGATTACCCAGAATATTGACGGGCTTCACCAGGCAGCGGGAAGTAAAAGGGTATTGGAGCTTCACGGAAGTGTACTGCGCAATTACTGTGAGAGATGCGGGAAATTTTTTGATGCAGAATATATGCTGCATGCAGATGGTGTGCCTAAGTGTGATGAATGCGGGGGAGCAGTTAAGCCGGATGTGGTTTTGTATGAAGAAGGGCTTAATGATAAGACCTTAAGGGATGCAATTTCCTATATTCAAAAGGCAGATGTGCTCATAATTGGCGGCACATCACTGGTAGTTTATCCGGCAGCAGGTCTGATTGACTATTATAATGGAAATAAGCTGATTCTGGTAAACAAAACCCCTACGGCAAGAGACGGAGCCGCAGATTTGGTGGTACAGGGAAGTATCGGAGAAATATTCGGGGCCTTATAGTCTGGCAGACTTAACATCTCTTAAACAGTCCGTTACCGCAGGGGGATGGACTGTTGCGCACATTTTTGGCAGGCTTTGGGGATTTGCCATTTTTTATAAAAAATTCCGAAAATTATGCTGTGGATGGAAGGAAAGGTATCAGGCTATGGATATTCAGACAGGAGACAGGCTGACTTTAAAAAAAGCCCATCCATGTGGAAGCTATGAATGGGATGTACTTCGCATTGGGGCGGACTTTAGATTAAAGTGTGCGGGCTGCGGTCATCAGATTATGATTCCGCGCAGCCAGATTGAAAAACGGATTAAGAAAGTAGTACGCGGAGGGGCTTAGTCAAAAAGCCCCTCCGCCCATTCTTCGGCATTCTTTTCAATTTCTTTTTCCAGAGCTTTAATTTTCAACATTATTTCTTCCGGATATTCCTGTGAATCAATATTTCCCATAAAGGCATTGATAAATTCATCACTGATGTGAAGCTTCCACTTTCCATCTTCCTGAAATGCGGAAAGAGTAACGCTGAGAGTACAGGTATTATCGGAATCCATAGAATCTATAATGGATAGAAAGCCTTCCATATCCCGATTCAAATCCGACATATCTTTCATCAGGGCACCAAGACCGGTACCGTTACTTTGCGCCATATTTTCAAGGAGGAAAACAGTATAGTTAGCTGTGGCCATCGACAGATCAATATTGGTAATATTCATGTCAATTTCAGCTTTTTTGCCGGAACCCCGGACATCCGTTATTTCCCATGAAAGATTTTGGGTGAGCTTTTGGGAAAGCCGGAAATTTCGCCTGTAGTGTTTTCCCTTTATAAGGGAGGGCTGGAGCAGTTCATTAAAGACCCGGTACTGCTTTGCGATGGGGATGCCAATCCAGTTTCGGGTGGTAGATACATAATTATCCGTATATTCATTAAAAGTATCTAAATCCAGGGCTTTCAGACTGCTCATCACACATTCTGCGGCATGTTCCGGTGAATTAGTTTCATATTCCGGTTTACTTTTTGCATCATCGGCATAGGAAACGGCTGCGCTCGTTCCATCCGTTTTTGACAAAACTTTCCCGGAACAGGCGCACAAAAATATGCTCCCGATAATAAATAAAGGTAACAGTGTTTTCTCTTTTGCCATAATCATTCCTCCTGCTTTTTTTACTTTTATTATATTTTGCAGGAGCATAAAATCAACGACTGTGGCACAAACAGACGGTGAAAGAGCAAAAAAAGACGCCGGATTATACGCAAGAAGGTAATAAAGGCAATAAATGTAAAGATATTAAGGAATTATGGCAGAGAAATAAAACCATCCGTTATCGCATTTAATAACACTGGTACCTCCGTGCTTTTTGATAACGGAATCTACGTTTAAGAGACCAATCCCATGGCGGGAGGCGCCCCGCCTGCCGGTGATGACTTTATTTTCTTTTATAATCACCGGCTCTTTTACAGGATTACGGACGGAGAGGATGAGCTGACCGTTTTCAAATGTCATTTTAAACTGAATGATTCTGTCTGCTTCCAGCTTTTCGCAGGCGGCAATTGCATTGTCAAGGAGATTCCCTAACAGTATAACGATGTCTTCCTCTCCCATGGTAAGTTCTGATAAGCCGTTTATGGAAAGGGGCATTGTAATTCCTTTTTCGAAAGCCTCCTGATACTTTCTGTTTAGAATAATATTTACCACATCATGGCCTGTGCTAATAAGGCTGACGCTCTTTGAGAGGGTTCCTGTGAGATTGGAAATATAGGAAAGGGCATTTGAGATCTGCCCGCTTTCCAGCATTCCCTGGATACATCCAAGCTGATTCTTATAATCATGAAGTTGCCTCCTTTGCAGGTCATAGCTTTTGTGCATATCGCGGTAAAGGGCCATCTGATTCCGGGTCTGTTCATGAAGCAGACGGAGCCGCTGCATTTCTTCTTCTTTTCCCAATGTTTTACTGATAAAGTAAAAATAGCATACGTTAATGACAGCAAAGCTGCAGACAGCGGCAAATCTGGCCCTGCTTTCGGTGATGGCTTTGCTTGTATTCATCATGCTGATTGACAGGATAACGATGATACTAAGGAGAGGAAAGAAGCTTGCAAATGTCCGGCTTAAAGTGTGCCAGCTGTCGGAATGATTCTTAAATCTGTGGTGAAAGATGAATATCAGACATATAAATATGCTTTCCGTTATGTATTCCGCGGCGCTGGCGCGGCTCTGTTCCCATAATGAGGGGAAAAGATAAGCGGCAGAAAGAAGAAAAGCAGATGTTATCCAATAAATACTGCAAAGCAGCAGGGAAAATATTACACACTGTACGATGCCTGTCCTAAAATAAAGCAGTGTTACCAACATGACTACCAGAACAAAGCGAACCGGCTGAAGGATAAAAGGCGGAATCGGGGTAAAGGAAATTAGCAGAAAACCGGCTGTAAACGCGGGGATTGCCGTATGGCGGAGCCATTTAAAACGGAAGGTGCGTTTCGGCAGCAGCGTTTCAAAGAACAGATTGCAGCCCACAGCCATCAGAAAGGATAAAATAACAGACCTTATGATAATCTCCATTGTATCACTCCTTTATATTGCTTCTTTAGAATTACTGCTTTACCATTACTTTTATATGGCTCCTTTATATGCAACAAACGCTTCCCGGGCGGACTGGAAACGGGGGCGGGAAATGGGCAGTTCCAATCCAATATCCAGATAAGCTGTGTAATTATTGATTTTACGGATATGCTTCATGTTGACAAGGAAGCTTTGATGGATGCGCAGAAAGCTGCACTCTGACAGTGTTTGCTGGACAGTATCCAGTTTGGTGTACAGCTGATAACGGGTTAAATCCGTTTCCATGCAGTGAAAGATGGATTTGTGCCTGCTGCTTTCTATATAGAGAATATTGTCGGTAAATAGTTTGCGCCGCCCCTCCGTAAAAGAGAAAGTTACCTGTGACACGCGCATTTTCTGCAAAATAGCATCCATACATTCGCTCACAGCTACGTCAAGAGTATCTTTCATGATATAGCGGATGGCGTTTGCCTTATAGCCCTCCAAAGCATAATCCATAAACGCTGTTACAAACACAAGAAAGGTTTCCGAATGAAAAGCGCGCATCCGCATGGCGGTTTCGATACCGTTTAGATCTTCCATACTGATGTCCATAAATACAATGTCGTACTTTACACTGTTTTTACTTTGGGATAAAAATTCTTCTCCGGATGTAAAAAAACAGATGTTATAAATGAGCTGATGGCTTTTAAGATAATTTTCAAGAAGCCTTTGGATTTTTCCCCGATAATAACATTCATCATCACATATGGCGATTTGCAGCATAACGCTCCCTCTTTTCTTTCTGCAGAAGAGTTTCATTAAAAAAAGCATATTGCAAACACGCTCTAGCATAACATGCCGGTGCCGGGGCAATCAAGAAGCATTCACTAAATTTTTGTTTCTGCGGATAATAAGTCAGGCTGGCGTGCCTGTGGGACTATTGCGTTAAAGAGAAAGTGGTATTAAAATATAGAAAGCAGAGAATAAATGTCGGAGAGAGCTTGAAATTGGAGGAAGGTGCTTATGGACAACTATATTCTGGAATGCTGTGTGGACAGCGCAGAGTCCGCGCTGACAGCGGCAGAGAAAGGTGCGGATCGGCTGGAGCTGTGTGCAGGGCTCATTATTGGAGGGATTACGCCCGGCATTGCCCTGTTTGAACAGATAAGACGTTACAGCAGCATTCCCATCCGGGTACTGCTGCGTCCGCGGTTTGGAGACTTTCTTTATACGGAGCATGAGTTTGAAATACTAAAAAGGGAAGCGGAGCTGTTTCGCAAGGCCGGTGCGCAGGGAATTGTAATCGGATGTCTTACAAAAGAAGGAAGCCTTCATATACCGCAGATGAAAGCTCTCATGGAAGCAGCCGGTGACATGAAGGTAACACTGCACAGGGCTTTTGATGTGTGTGCGAATCCCTTTGAAACATACGAACAGGCCCGGGAACTTGGAATTGACACTATATTGACTTCCGGGCAGGAAGAAACCTGTCTGAAAGGGATTGAGCTACTAAAGAAGCTTGGAAAGTACCGAAAGGAAAAGGGAGGGCCAAAGCTGATGGCCGGAGCAGGAATAACGCCGGAAGTTATCAGGCAGTTTCTGATACAGACAGATATCACGTGTTATCATATGTCTGCAAAAAAGCTTGCGGACAGCGGTATGTGCTACCGGAAGGAAGGGGTTCCCATGGGGATCCCGGCAATGAGTGAGTACAGTATTTTCAGAACAGACGGTGAAACTGTGGCGAAGGCAAAAAAGATCCTTTCAGAATGGCGCGGGCTAAATAATTAATTAAAGAAACTCTTGAAAAGTAAAAAAAATCATGCTATGATATTAATCCGTGGTATGTTTTATACAGCGAAGACAACACATTCCTTGCTCCCTAAAAGGGGCCAGAGACCAAAAGGAGGTAACTTAAGCATGAACAAATATGAATTAGCTGTTGTTGTAAATGCGAGGATCGAAGAAGAGGAAAGAGCAGCAGTGGTTGACAGATGTAAGGCTCTGATTGAAAGATTCGGTGGTACAATTACAAATGTTGATGACTGGGGCAAAAAGAGACTGGCTTATGAAATTCAGAAGATGAAAGAAGGATTCTATTATTTCATTCAGTTTGACGCTGAAAGCTCTGCACCAATCGAAATTGAAAATCGTATTCGCATTATGGACAACGTTATCAGATTTTTATGCGTCAGACAGGATAAATCATGAAGTATAAAGCGTATACGAACGATATGCTGGAAAGTAGAGGCAGGTATGAATAAAGTAATACTTATGGGGCGTTTGACAAGGGATCCTGAAGTGAGATACTCACAGGGGGAGAGCGCAATGGCGATAGCCAGATATACACTTGCCGTAGACCGCAGATTTAACAGAAATAATGATGGTAACGCTGCGGATTTTATAGGATGCGTGGCATTTGGAAAAAGCGGTGAATTTGCTGAGAAGTATTTAAGGAAAGGCACCAAGGTTGTAGTTACGGGCCGCATCCAGACAGGCAGTTATACCAATAAAGATGGGGTTAAGGTATATACTACTGATGTAGTAGTAGAAGATCAGGAGTTTGCTGAAAGCAAAGGAAGTAACAGCAATGCCGGTATGGATGGGGGCTTTTCAGGCGGCATGAGCAGGACTCCCGAACCGTCAGGTGTTGGCGATGGCTTCATGAATATTCCGGATGGAATAGATGAGGAGCTGCCGTTTAATTAGAAGGATTTTTAGATAGGAGGCAATAATTATGGCATATAATAAAGCAGAGAAGTCTGATTCTCCCAGAAAAAAAGTTGGAATGCGCAGAAGAAAAAAAGTATGCGTATTTTGTGGTAAAGATAATGTAATTGATTACAAGGATGTAAACAAGTTGAAAAGATATGTATCTGAAAGAGGAAAAATTCTTCCCAGAAGAATTACAGGTAACTGTGCAAAGCATCAGAGAGCGCTTACAGTTGCAATTAAGAGAGCGCGCCATGTTGCACTGATGCCTTACACTTGTGATTAAAACATATGCGGAATGCAACTTGGACATTGTTGAAATGAAGCATAAGGCGGTTGCCAATTACTGGCAGCCGCTTTTTTCACAATAAGCCGGCTCGCTGAGGCCTTTGCAAAGGAATGCTTCGGAATGGGGGAAAATATGGATGAAATGAAAAAGGATGCAATGCTGTCTGAAAATACAATGCCGTCCGGCATGGATAACGGAGGAAACAGACCTGCGGATAAAAAGCCAAAAGACCTGATTAAATTTATTATTCCGGCTGTGGTTTGCGCCGTGCTTGTGCTTATTCTCATTTGCGTGACAGTTGCCACCGGCGTTTTTGGCAATAAAAGGGACGTGATTTTAGATGCTCTGGGCAAAACCTTCAGCGAAAGTGCAAAAGCCATAGGGGATACATGGCAGATGGACGGCTATGAAGATATGTTTTCGGAGGAACGGGCCTATATGGAGGCAGATCTGACATTGGCGGATTCCATGCAGATGGAAATGGAAGTAAATATGGATCAGGATCTGTACAGTGCGTATATGGATATCGGCTACTATGGTTTTTCTATTTTAGAAGCGGACTTATATGTAGACGAATATGAAGTTCTGCTGGGAATGCCAGGGCTTTTAGAGAAAGTATTTTATGTGGACCGCACCACCTTCGATGAGGACATTGAAAGAGTGGCTCTGGAGTATGGCCTGGATGAAACAATGACAGAGGCTTTAAAGACCCTTAACATGGAAAGCAGGGAGCTCGTCACTGATAATGAGGAGATGGAGCTGGCGGGAGAACAGATTAAGGATGCGGTTCTTGGCATATTAAAGAAGACAGAGGTAAAGAAAGCTGACAGCAAGAAGCTAATGGTAGACGGAAAGAAAAGAAGCTGTAAGGGTTATGTGATGACTATTACAGGCCGTCAGGCGGCAGATGTTATTCTTGCCTGCAGGGATATTTATGAAAGTAATACGGCATTTCAGAATTATATTAATCAGGTACTGACAGGAATGGAAGGCTACGTCAGTGTAAATGAGATGCTAATGTATGAGGATCCGGCCGGGACTTTGCAAAGATGCGCAGACGAGCTTATGGAAGAAGGAGATACCGAAATTTATTTCTATGTCTGCAAGGGTGTACTGGCGCAGATTTACTGTAAAGACAAAGATGTGGTTTTAGAGTGGAACATAGAAGGCGGAAATTTCCCGCTTGAGAATATGGAATTTTTTCTCTCCACAGACAGTTCGGATTTTGTGTTTACCAGAACGGGCAGCGTGGAAGGGGATATGTACCTGGCGGATTATGAATTGGAAACGGACGGTGACGAGCTTGTGTTTTCCGTGGAGAAAAGTAAAAGAGACGGTGACTTTTGTTTTAACCTTCTTTATGATTACTATGAGATGGTGTTAGAGGGTGGAATAAAAGAAACAAAACCGGGATCTGAATTTACTTTCACTATCAAAACCTTTGAGGTAGACGGAGAAGAAATTTTGCGCGGCGATATCTTGTTTTCTAATGATCACGAGGATGAAATTTTAAAGCCGGAGGGCGAAAAAGTAAATGTGATGGATTTAACGGAAGATGACTGGTACGAAATCCTGTGGGAAATCAGCGATAATCTGTATTATTAGCGGAACTGTTTATGATAAGGCGGTGGCAATCCACTGCCTTATTTTAAAAGAATGAATATGAATAAAAACTTTAAATGTGCAAATAAACAAATAGAATGAAAAATTATGGAATTGGAAATCAGAGATATTCAAAAGCGTTATGGAAAAAAACAGGTTTTAAAGAAAGCAGGCCTCACAGCCGGTAAGGGTCAGTGTACGGGAATTATAGGGGCAAACGGGTGTGGAAAATCCACACTCCTGCGGGTGCTTGCCGGAGCGGAAAAGGCAGATGGCGGCGGGATTTTTCTGGATGGCAGGAAGATCAGCAATCCATCCCGTGAGATGGCCAGATATACAGGCTATATTCCCCAGGAAAGCGTTTTGATGCCGGAGCTGACAGTTGCGGATAATTTAAAGCTTTGGGCCAGCTTTGGAGATTACAGAGAGAACTTAAAGAGGCTTGCCGACCTAAGTGATCAGTTCCGCATAAAGGACTTTTATAAGGAGCGGGTTAAAAATTTGTCGGGCGGTATGGAAAAAAGGGTTAATATTGTGTGCGCACTGCTTCATGAACCGGAGATTTTGTTGATGGATGAGCCCAGCGCTGCGCTGGATTTGGTATTTAAGCAGGAGCTTAAGATGTATATCAGGGATTTTATACAAAAGGGCGGCAGTATTTTGCTGAGCAGCCATGACGAAGGGGAGCTCTCACTTTGTCAGAATCTCTGGGCTATTAAGGAAGGGGAAACCCATAAAGTTCCGGAAGGGCTGTCAATAGAAGAAATTACTTCAAAATATATCGCGTGACAGGTTGAAGCGGGGGATAAGCATGTATTGCAGATGGATGTATTTTTGCCTGAATATAAAAAAATTTATAAGATTATTGCCGGCAATTATCCTGGAAACATTTTTGTTTGGCATTCTCCTGCTCGGCATCGGGGCATATGCCACAAAAGCCATATACAGTGACAAAGTGGTAAATAAGTTTATGGTAGGCGTTGTGGCCCGGGAGGAGGAAAGAGCAGCAAAAATGCTGGTGCGGTTTATAGGCTCTATGGACAGCATTAAGGATACCATTTCTTTTACGCTCCTTTCCTCTGAGAAGGAAGCAGAAAAAAAGCTCGAAGCAGGGGAGATTTGTGGGGCGATTCTGGTTCCGGAGGGTGTGATAGACAGTGTTCTCTCCGGAGAAAATATCCCCGCAACGATTTGGCTTGACAATTCCTACAGTGAGATGGAGACGGAGGTCTTTGCAGAGTTTACCCGGGCGGGGGCCAGGCTTCTTACAACAGCCCAGGCCGGAATTTATGCGGCGGATGCTTTTTGCAGGGAAAAGGGCTGGGAAAGCCGGATTCCGCTAACGGAAGATTATCTGAATGAGGCGTACTTTTCCGCTGCTTTTTCCAGGACTTCTCTGTTAGATAAAAGGGAGGTGGAGGCGGTAAAGGGCCTTAACCTTACGGACTATTATACTATAGCATTGCTTTTAGCTTTTTTATCCTTTGGAGGGCTTTCTTTTGGAAGGTATGTGCAGACTAAGAATGGAGAGAGGGAAAAGCTTTTTGAAAGCCGGGGGATGGGAGCCGGAGGGAGGTATTTTATGGAGGCGGCGGCCTTTTCTACAGTGTTTGCCCTGCTCGGCACTGTGGTCTGTGTGCCGGTCTTAATGCTGGTTATAAACAAAAGCAGCAGCTTTTTTAAACCGGGTATAGCGTGGCTTTTGCTGCCGGCTTTCTGGTTTGTGGTTGGAACCTTTTTAAGAATGCTGCTTCAGCTTACAGGCAGCCATGCAGGAGGGATTGGTATCAGCTTTGTGGTGCTCATGGGCTTTATGGCAGCTGCCGGCGTATTTATTCCCTCCGCCTTTCTGCCTGTGTGGATGGAGAAGGCGGGCAGATATGTGCCCTATAAAATATGGATGGAAAGTATGCCTGTCATACTGCAGGGGGAAGCCCCGGAAAAGACCATAGCGGCATTTATCCCTATGGCGCTGCTTTTTCTGGCTGCAGGCGCCGGGGTGGCAGTTTGGAAGAAAGAGAGGTAAGTGGTTTAGAGGTATTAGAAAGTTTGAGCGCAGGGAAGGAAATGGAGTTGAAAGTGAAAAGCAGGCTGCGGATATACGGGATACTTGGAAAACAGTATTTACTGAAATACAGATGGTGGTTCTTTTTCATGATTTTATTTTCGCTGGCAGCAGGTGCGGCACAGGTAAGAAGTGCGGGTGGGGAAATGAATTACAGGGGAATTGCAGTAGGCGTCTGCTGGTCAGACGAAATGGGCAGGGAACTGCTTTCAAAGCTTGAGGAAGAAAAGGGAATTTTCAGGTTTCAGGGCTTTGAGAACCTTTCGGAAATGATCAGAGAAGTGGAAAACGGAAACCTGGAATGCGGATATGAGCTGTCTGAAAATTTTTATGAAGAACTTTTGAAGGGAAAAGCCAGGGGGCAGGTGACTCTTTACTATTCTCCGGCTTCCTCCGCCCACGAAATTTCTTATGAGACAGTGTTTGCGAACTTGTTTGAAATGCTTTCCGGGGATATTCTGCGGGGGTATTTAAGGGAAAATGGTTATGGAGACGAAAGGGGACAGGACGCGGACAGGCTGTTAGCCTTAAACAGCCGGTACGCAGGGGACGGAAGTACCTTCCATTTTGTTTATGAGCTGGCAGGGGAAAGGGAAAGCGAAGCGCCCGAAAATTTAAACAGCTTCAGAGGATGTATGGCGGTTATGATGTACCTGATGTGCCTTTTGGGGCTTGGAAATGTCCTGGAACAGGAGCGGGTATTTGGAGCGCTGCCGGGGGCCCTGGGAAAAAGGATGAAATCGGGCTGTCTCCATGGAGCCGTGCTTGGAAGTGTTCTGACAGGAGGCTTTTGCGTGCTGCTGCGGGGAATGGCTGGTCAAAATGCCGGTTTGGGAAAGGAAATTGCTGCTCTTTTGCTATATGCCATTCTACTGGAAGTTTACGTGAGGATCTTAAGGATATTTATCAGGCAGAGCCGTATTTTATATGGTTTGATTCCGGTGCTTTTGCTGGGGAGCTGCCTGTTTTGCCCGGTCTTTATCCGGATGGGAAATTATCTTCCGGCGGCAGTGTGGGTTTCAAGAATCTTTCCTGTCACGTATTATCTTGAATTCTTTTTTTAGTGCGACACTCTCTCTTAAGGAGCAGGGTATCAGGCTTACAGCACTGCAGAGTAAACGCCGCACGGCAGCGGACACAGCCGGGCTTAAGCCGGTCTGTGATGAAAAAAGCGGGATTTGGGAGGATTCTGTCTAAAAGCTTCTGAATAATAAGGTGGAAAATTTTATAAAAAAATGTTATACTAAAAAAGTGTATTTTATAATTATATGAACAACAGAGGAATTTTTTTAAGATGGCTCCAAGAAAGAACAAGATTAAGCTAAAGGGAAGGCTCAAAAGGTATGTGCAGACTTCTTTATATTTAGGATTTTTGTTAGTACTTGTAAATTTGGTGGTATATCTTTTCAGTGTACCAGCCGGTCTTGTATTAACGGGTTTTGTGCTCATTTATTTTATTGTGGTTCTGCTGCTGCAGTATTATAACAGACCGGTCATAATGAATGAAATGGTCAGCTTTGCCACCCAATATGGACAGGTGCAGAAAGTGCTCCTTCGGGAGCTTGAGATCCCTTATGCCATATTGGATGATGAGGGGCACGTTATCTGGACAAACGAAGCCTTTGAGGATGTGGTACATAAAGGCAAAGGGTACAGAAAGTCCATTACCGCTCTTTTTCCTTCCATTACAAGGGAGAAGCTTCCGGAGGGGACAGAATATACGGAGATTGATGTTGCCTATGAGGAAAATAACTATGTAGCAAAAATGCGCAGAATTTCTCTGAGAGATATGTTAGAGAGCAGCGACATTGTCAATGCCAGGGAATATGAAGGCTCTTTGATAGCTTTTTATCTGTTTGATGAGACTGCCCTGCGGATCGCCCTTCAGGAGGTGGATGATCAGAGTCTTGCGGTTGGTCTGCTTTATCTGGATAATTATGATGAGGCTCTTGAGAGTATTGAGGAAGTGCGGCGCTCTTTGCTCACTGCGCTGATAGATCGAAAGATTAACAAATATATTGCGGCTCTTGATGGTATTTGTAAAAAGATTGAGAAGGACAAATATATGATTGTCCTGCGCAAGAAGGCCACAGAGAGCTTAAGGGAAAGCCGGTTTGACATTTTAGAGGATGTGAAGACGGTTAATATTGGCAACGAGATGGCCGTAACGATCAGCATTGGCCTGGGACTGGATGGTTATACTTATGCCCAGAATTATGAATTTGCACGCAATGCTATTGATCTTGCCCTTGGACGGGGCGGCGATCAGGCGGTTGTGAAGACTCCGGAAAATATAACCTATTATGGCGGAAAGAGCCAGCAGGTGGAAAAAAATACAAGGGTAAAGGCAAGGGTAAAGGCCCAGGCTCTCCGGGAGATCATAACCAGTAAGGAGAGAGTGCTGATTATGGGCCACAGGTTTGCGGATGTAGACAGCTTCGGCGCGGCTGTGGGAATTCACCGGATAGCCACTACACTGCAGAGAAGGGCTCATATTGTACTGAATGATGTGAGCACATCGGTTAAGCCCATGGTCGATTTGATGAAGAATCATGAGGAGTATGATGAAGATACGATCATACCCAGCCAGCAGGCGGTGGAGTATGCCGGAAGCAATACGGTGCTGGTGGTGGTGGATGTGAATAAGCCAAGCATTACAGAGTGCCCCGAGCTGCTGCGCATGTGCAAGTCCATTGTAGTTTTAGACCATCACAGGCAGGGAACGGAAAGCATTGAAAATGCAACTTTATCTTACGTGGAGGCATATGCGTCCTCAGCCTGCGAGATGGTTTCGGAAATTTTGCAGTATATAGGGGAGAGCATACGGATTACGGCGGAGGAAGCAGACTGCATGTATTCCGGTATCGTGATTGATACAGATAACTTTATGACGAAAACAGGTGTCAGAACTTTTGAGGCGGCAGCTTTCCTTCGAAGAAACGGAGCGGATGTGACCAGAGTCCGCAAATTATTCAGGGAAAATGCAAATGAGTATAAGGCCAGGGCAGATGCGGTAGGCCAGGCGGAAATTTACAGAAATGTTTTTGCCATATCCACCTGCACCAGTGAAGGGCTGGAAAGTCCTACCATTGTAGGCGCCCAGGCGGCCAATGAGCTGCTGGGTATCAGAGGGGTAAAAGCAAGCTTTGTGCTGACGGAATATCAGAATCAGATTTTTGTCAGCGCCCGCTCCATTGATGAGGTAAATGTGCAGGTAATCATGGAAAAGATGGGCGGCGGAGGCCACTTAAGCGCAGCAGGCTGTCAGTTCAGGGATGCTTCTATCTTTGAAGGAATCGGCATGGTGAAATCGATTCTGGATAAGATGATAAATGAAGGGGAGCTTGAAATAGAGTAAAAAACGGAGGATGAACCATGAAAGTGATATTATTAGAGGACGTAAAAAGCCTTGGTAAAAAAGATGATATTGTAACAGTAAATGACGGATATGCAAGAAATTTTGTTTTGCCTAAAAAGCTGGGAGTTGAAGCTACCAGAAGTAATTTAAATGATTTGAAACTGAAAAAATCCAACGAAGCAAAGCTGGCAAAGGAGCAGCTTGAAGCGGCCCAGGCTTTTGCTAAAGAAATGGAAGCAGACGAGGTGGTTTTATCCATTAAGGCCGGGGAGGGCGGCAGGACTTTTGGATCCGTGTCAACCAAAGAAATTGCCCAGGGCTATAAGGCGCAGTGCGGAAAAGAGATTGATAAGAAAAAAATTATTCTTCCGGAAGCAATAAAAAGCTTTGGCGTATTTGAGGTGAGTGTAAAGCTCCATCCAAGCGTGACAGGCAAGCTTAAAGTAAAAGTAACCGAGAAGTAGAAATTATATTTTCTGTTGTATACGGGGGTAAAGAGTTGTAAATGGCAGGAACGGAAGAAGCGCTTTTAAAGAGAGTATTGCCCCACAGTATGGAGGCGGAGCAGTCGGTAATCTGTTCCATGCTTATGGACAGGGAGGCGATCACCATTGCATCGGAAATCATTCATGGGGATGATTTCTATGGTAAGCAGTATGGTATGCTGTTTGATACCATGGTGGAATTAAATGATGAAGGCAAGCCGGTGGATTTGGTGGTGCTCCAGGAGCGGCTTAAGGAAAAAGATGTGCCGCCCGAGGTAAGCAGTCTTGAGTTTATGAAAGATTTACTTTCTGCCTATTATACTTCGGCTAATATTAAGCATTATGCGAATATTGTGGCTGAAAAGGCAACCCTTCGAAAGCTGATACGTCTAAATGAGGAGATTGCCAACACCTGTTATGTGGGAAATGAAAGTCTTGAGACCATTTTGGAGGATACGGAAAAAAGAGTTTTTGAGCTGGTTCAAAAGAGAAATACAGGTGAGTTCGTCCCAATCCGTCAGGTAGTTATGAATGCTATGGACAAGATAGAGAGGGCTTCCAAAAGCGATGGAAATGTAACCGGAGTGGCCACAGGCTTTATTGATTTGGACTATAAGACTGCCGGCATGCAGCCTTCCGATTTGATACTCATTGCGGCAAGGCCGTCCATGGGAAAAACTGCTTTTGTGCTGAACATTGCCCAGCATGTGGCTTTTAAGCTGAATCAGACTATTGCTATTTTCAGTCTGGAAATGAGTAAAGAACAGCTTGTAAACCGTCTTTTTTCACTGGAATCCAGAGTAGATGCCCAGCACCTGCGTACGGGAAACCTGACAGATGCAGAGTGGGAAAAACTGATAGAAGGGGCAGGGGTAATTGGAAAGTCAGGCTTAATTATAGATGATACTCCGGGTATTAGTGTACCGGAGCTGCGCTCAAAGTGCAGAAAGTACAAGTTGGAACATGATTTGAATCTGATTGTCATTGATTATTTGCAGCTGATGTCCGGCAGTGGACGGGGGTCTGATTCCCGTCAGCAGGAAATATCGGATATATCCCGCTCCCTGAAAGCTCTTGCAAGAGAGTTGAATGTGCCGGTGATTGCCTTATCCCAGCTAAGCCGTGCGGTGGAACAGCGCCCTGATCACAGGCCCATGCTGTCGGACCTGCGTGAATCCGGTGCAATTGAGCAGGATGCGGATGTGGTTATGTTTATCTACAGAGATGAATATTACAATAAAGATTCAGAGAAGAAGGGTATAGCAGAGATTATTATTGCCAAGCAGAGAAACGGTCCTATAGGAACCGTGGAATTAGTCTGGCTGCCGGATTATACCAAATTTGCAAACTTACAGAAATAAAAATAATTTACATATTGTCTGCAAGGCAGCGTAGCAGGAAATGATAAAGTTTACGACACACGAAAGAGGACAGGCTTAGAAAGCCTGTCCTTTTGTTACAATAAACTGTTTATAGTTATCTGTTAATTTTAAAGAAAGGGGAAGGATGTATGAAACAGGCAGAAAAAATTTACATGATTTCAGATGCAGCAAAGCAAATACAAGTGGAGGCTCATGTGCTCAGGTACTGGGAGGAGGAGCTTAAAATACCGGCAAAGCGAAACGAGATGGGACATCGTTATTACACGGAAGAGGATATCAGCAAGTTCCGCCGTGTGAAAGAGCTGAAGGAACAGGGATTACAGCTTAAGGCAATCCGTCAGATGCTTAAAAACGGAAATTTGCAGGGCCCCATGCTTCTTTTTGAGAATACGGGGAATGAGAGGGAAAAAGGAGATGGGACAGCAGCAGACAGTTTGCAGACAGCAGATTCTAAGGAGGAAGTGGAGATGGGAAAACGCCATGTGGTTATGGTAAAAAAGGGAGAATTTCTTCCGGTAGACGAAAAAACAATGGCATTGCAGGAAGAGAGCAGGGAACAGAAAAGCTTTCGGCTTCAGCAGCTTTTAAAGGAAATGATTGCTGATGCCATACAAAGCAACAACCAGGAAATCTGCCAGGAAATTAAGGAGACACTGCTAAAGGAGCTGGATTATCAATTCAGGCTTCAGGAAGAAAGAGAAGATGCCAGAGAGGAAGAAATTGTTTTAAAACAGGAGGAGCATTATCAGAAGATAGACGAGCTGCTGCGCAGTTATAACCAGCGGGGAAGAAAGATAAAAAAGACGCGTAGGGAGAAGGAATTGCAAAAAATGGACTATGAGAAAAAGAAGGAAGAAGAAACTGCAGAAAATACAGATGGAAGCGAAGAGAAAAATAAGGGATTAAAATCGCTTTTTCAGAAGAAAAAACGCTCTGCGGTTTGAGATATGCCGGGGTTCCCTGGAACAATTTTCAAGTACGCTTCGAGAAAGTGTAATCGAAATACTGGGAGCCCCGGAAAATATAAGGTTTTTTAATTTGCCCATGCAATTTGCTGCGTTACAGTTAAAGAATAGGATTTTAACAGATTTGATTCCAGATTTTCACGGTGCATGTCAACCGCTGTGAGCTGATTGTTATTATAGGTCTTGTAATAGTAAATTCCTTTTGTGGCGTTCATACAGCAGGAATAGGTGGTGACATCACAGAGATCATCGGAAGTAATGACGCTGCCCTTTACCAGAGATACAGAGTCCAGAATATGAAAAACCTGGGAGATGCTGCTTGCTTCATCATCATTGCATATGGAACTGAGATTCAGGTATGCTGCCTTGACAAAGCGTGAAGCGGGGGAAAAATCTCCGGGCAGACCAACACAGCCAAGGCCCTGGCCAAAGGGAACCAGACCTGATATGGAGCTAAAGCAGTTTTTGGGACTGCCTGTGACCAGGTTCATGTACTGGCAGAGGTTTGTGGTCTGAAAGTGAAAGCCGGGATTGTTGGTCAGAACCCCGACCGGATTGTCATAGAGCTTCATCCCATCCCGGGTATTTTCCAGTACAATGGAACTGTCGGAGTCTGCAATATGCCAGTGCAGCGGCGCCACAGGTATATCCTTACTGAAGGGGATGTTTACCAGATGGGCACTGGAAAGGAGTCTTTTCGTCTCTGCCACAGAAGCACATTTGCCAAGTATCCAGGGGATCAGCTCAAAGGGTGAGATGTTGTTCGTATCGCTGTCCTTTGGATCGGGATAATAGGCATTGTCAGGAAAGTTTAAGCCTGCGATACAGAGCCCTCTCTCATTCATGGCATCAGCATACAGGGGATACCCTTCTTTTACCGTTGCTATCCCTAAAATGGCATAATGTCTGTCCAGTGTGCTCATTTTCCGAAATGGCAGGGAATAGTTTCTGGGGGTAAAAATGACAGATTCATCAAAATTGTATTCGATATCCATGGTACGTCCGAAGTAAAAATCATGCGTTCTTTTTGCAATGCTGGTACACATATTGATCCCTCTTTTTATTGAGAATAGTAGTTGATAGAGTTTATTCTATTATGAGGGTATTATATGCTTTTTCTTTTATTTTAATCCTTCATAAATGTCGTATAATAAAAAACAGATACTTTAAAGTACCTGCCTTTTATTACTATTTAGCTGGCTTACAAAGCGTAACAGCATCTGTCCCAAACAGCCGATTCGCGAAGTGCACCGGCCGATAAACTGATCCGCATAAGAAAGCATAAACCTGGTTATGTTCGATTTATTCCTCAGAAATAGCGCCTACAGGACATCCACCAGCGCAGGAACCGCAGCTGATGCACTTATCTGCATCAATTTCAAACTTTCCATCTCCTTCAGCAATAGCGCCTACAGGACACTGACCTGCACAAGCCCCACAAGAAATACAAGCGTCACCAATTACGAATGCCATAATCAAATCCTCCTTAAATATATCAATATTTTTATTACAATAAGCTGGCTCGCAAAGCGTGTCAGCGTTTGCTGATTTCGCAGACGGTAATTCCGTATATACAAAAGATATATGAACCGATGCTGCGAAGGTCACATGTCCGCTGCTTACAGCAGGATACTAACCTGTTCATCAACGTCTTAGTACATTTTAATATATAATGATAGGAAATACAAGTAAAATATCAAGGGAATGAAACATTTGGATACGTTAAACATAATTTACAAAAAATTTATAAATTTTCCCTAAAATACGTACTTTGTTCATAAAAAAGTACACGCTTTGCCTTGACTCGCAATAACTGAATAACATATAATAATGATACGGCGAAAGCATAGTTTTATGCACAAATAAATCAAATAAATAAGGATTAGGAGGCTTACGCAAAATGAGACCAGAATGGAAAGATTTTGTAGGCGGCAAGTGGGAGAATGAGGTTAATGTTCGCGACTTCATTCAGAAAAACTATCATCCCTATGATGGTGATGAATCCTTCTTAGCTGAAGCTACGCAGAACACAAAGGATTTATGGCAGATGGTACTTGATCTGCAGAAAAAGGAGCGTGAAGCAGGCGGCGTTCTTGATATGGATACCAAGGTTGTATCCACAATCACATCACATGGCCCTGGTTACCTTGACAAGTCCAAGGAGACAATTGTAGGTTTCCAGACAGATAAGCCTTTCAAACGTTCCCTTCAGCCTTACGGCGGTATCAGAATGGCTGAGAAAGCCTGCGCTGATAATGGCTATGAAGTAGATCCTGAAATCAGTGAGTTCTTTTCAACTCACAGAAAAACACACAATGCAGGTTGCTTTGACGCTTATAATGCAGAAATGAGAGCCTGCCGTTCCGCACATATTATTACAGGTCTTCCGGATGCTTATGGACGCGGACGTATCATTGGCGATTACAGACGTGTTGCTCTGTATGGTATTGACAGACTCATCGAAGACAAGCAGGCACAGAAGGACTCTACCGGACGTGTAATGACAGATGATGTTATTCGCCTTCGTGAAGAATTATCCGAGCAGATGGTTGCTCTTAAATTGATGAAGCAGATGGCTGCTTCTTACGGCTGTGATATTTCCAGACCTGCAACTAACGTACAGGAAGCTATCCAGGCAACTTACTTCGGATATCTTTGCTCCGTTAAAGAGCAGAATGGCGCTGCAATGAGCCTTGGACGTACTTCCACTTTCCTTGACTGCTATGCTGAAAGAGACCTTGCAAACGGAACCTTCACAGAGCAGCAGATTCAGGAATTTGTTGACCACTTCATTATGAAACTGCGCTGCGTAAAATTTGCCCGTACACCGGAATACAACCAGATTTTCGCCGGCGATCCCGTATGGGTAACAGAGTCTCTTGGCGGCGTTGGCGTTGATGGTCGTCCTATGGTAACAAAGATGAGTTTCCGTTACCTGCATACACTCACCAACTTAGGACCCAGCCCTGAGCCTAACCTGACAGTTCTCTGGTCTACAAGACTTCCTGAAAACTGGAAGAAATACTGTGCAAAGATGTCCATCCAGACTTCTTCTATCCAGTATGAGAATGATGACCTTATGAGAGTAACCCACGGTGATGACTATGGTATTGCATGCTGTGTATCTTCCATGGTTATTGGTAAGGAAATGCAGTTCTTCGGTGCAAGAGCAAACCTCGCTAAGTGTCTGCTTTATGCATTAAACGGCGGTGTTGATGAAGTTACCAAGAAACAGGTTGGTCCTAAATATCGTCCTGTTACCGGTGATGTTCTTGATTTTGATGATGTTTACAGCAAATTCATCGATATGATGGAATGGCAGGCAGACGTTTATGTAAATACCTTAAATATCATTCATTATATGCATGACAAATACTGCTATGAGAGAGCTGAGATGGCTCTTCATGACAGAGACGTTAAGCGTTATTTTGCAACAGGTGTTGCCGGACTTTCTATCGTGGCTGACTCCTTATCAGCAATTAAGTATGCTAAGGTAGAAGTTATAAGAGACGAAGATGGTATCATCGTAGATTTCAAGACCACTGGTGATTTCCCGAAATATGGTAATGATGATGACCGTGTAGACAGCATTGCACAGGAAGTTGTTCATAAATTCATGACAGCAATCAGAAGACATCATACCTACAGAAATGGTGTTCCTACAACATCTATTCTTACCATTACCTCTAATGTAACCTATGGTAAGGCAACAGGTAACACACCTGACGGACGTAAGAAAGGTCAGCCTTTCGCTCCTGGTGCTAACCCGATGCATGGACGTGATACCCACGGTGCAGTAGCATCCTTATCTTCTGTATCCAAGCTTCCTTTCAATGATGCGCAGGATGGTATTTCCAATACCTTCACCATCATTCCGGGCGCTCTTGGCAAAGAGGATCAGGTATTTGCCGGAGATATCGAACTTGATTTAAACAAATAAATAGAACAATAACCTAATTTCAGGAGGTACAATGCAATGGACAATAATAAAATGGTGGATGACCTTGTTAAAATGCTGGATTCCGGCATGGCTATGGGCGTAGGACATGTAAATGTGGACTATGATGAAGCCAGTGAAAAAACAAAAAATGTGCAAACCATGGGATGTACGGATTGCTCCAGAACTCCCTTAGCCTGCAGTGTGCCTACCCTGGAAGATGGTTTGGACGATTTCCATTAATTATTTATAAGGAGGTAAAATTACCATGTCTAATACAGCACAGGTAGATAACTTAGTATCATTGTTAGATGGATACGCAACAAAGGGCGGACATCATCTTAATGTAAACGTATTAAACAGAGATATGCTTTTAGATGCTCAGAAGCATCCCGAGAATTATCCTCAGCTTACAATCCGTGTTTCCGGATATGCTGTTAATTTCATCAAATTGACACCGGAACAGCAGGCTGACGTTATTTCCCGTACATTCCATGAGTCCATCTAAGGGACTTATTCGTTCAACAAAAATTTAAATGGGCAGCCGGCGGATATTATTTTATCTGCTGGCTGCCCTTTTTACCTGCTTTTTGGTATATTATATATAGTAAACGATATAACAGATTTTTACTTTCTGCTTCTGCCAAAACCATATGCGGAAGCTTTTGCAGAGCCGAAGGCCACTTTTCGAATGGCGTTTACCATAAAAAATAAAGAAGGGAGATGTAATGATGCAAGGTAGAATTCACTCTTTAGAGAGCTTTGGCACGGTAGACGGGCCAGGAACCCGTTTTGTTGTATTTGTACAGGGATGTCCCATGCGGTGTGCCTATTGCCATAATCCCGATACCTGGTCCATGACAGGCGGTACCATGATGGAGCCTGCTGAAATATTTGAACAGTATAAGAGAAATGTAGCTTTTTATAAAAATGGCGGTATTACCGTAACGGGCGGAGAGCCCCTGATGCAGGTCGATTTCCTGATTGATTTATTTACCATCGCCAAGGCCGAAAATGTACACACCTGTATTGATTCTTCCGGTATAGCTTTTAAACCGGACAACCAGCCTTTTATTGAAAAACTTGACAGGCTGATGAAATTAACAGATTTGGTTATGCTGGATATCAAGCATATTGATCCGGAAAAGCATAAAGAGCTTACAGCACAGCCCAATGACGGAATTTTAGCATTTGCCGCCTACTTGAATGAGAGGCATGTGGATATGTGGATTCGTCATGTAGTGGTTCCCGGCATTACGGATGATGATAAGTATCTGTATCAGTTAGGCTATTTTATCGGACAGTTTACCAATTTGAAGGCGCTTGATGTGCTCCCGTATCATACGATGGGTGAAACCAAATATAAAAAGCTGGGGATGCCCTATAAACTGGCTGGCGTTCCGGCTATGGACAAGGATAAGGTAGTGGAGAAGAAACAGGTTATCTTAGATGGTATCCGGGCGCGCAGAGCGGAGGAGAACAGGGAATAAAGATATAGAAGTAACAATCCGGGGCGATATTTAAAGTTTTGCTGCGCAAAAATCGCCCCGAATGCCTGTATTATGTTTTCACGGAATGCGGGGGTTGAGCGCATTCCTGAACCGTGAGGATGGCAGGACCGTTAGGGTCTGGTCGTGTGGCTAATGATTATTGGGTAATTATAATTTGTATTTCAATAATTAGGAATGGAAAAACATGAAGATTAAAGAGCAAATAGAAAACCTTATTAAGTTATTAGAAGATGAAAAGGCTACGAATTTATGGGAAGTGTGTAAGAAAATCATAGATGCAGTGATACCACATAATAAACTTATCATTGCGCAGATGAGCAATTATGATATGCATGACGAAACGCACAGCGAAAAGGTACTTGAAATTATTGAAGAAATATTAGGAGCTAAAATAACAGAGCTGACTTTCTATGAATTAGTTTTGATTTATATGTCTGCATATTTGCATGATTCGGCTATGGCAATGGCAGAGTGGGAATATAATGTTTTAAGAGCGGTGGAGGGAACAGACCAATTACATGAAAATATACTTGCATTTTACATAGGAAATGATTTTAAGCCTGTCCACAAATTTTCAGAGGCTTTGAAAATAGTAAGTGAAAACAAAGAAAAAATCATAAATTATGATACTGCCCAAAATTATATTTTTATGCAAGAAAATGAAGAAAAATTACTTAATTTTCTTGCTGAATTGGTATGTGATTATGAAGAGTTTCGTAATGGGTATATAGAAAGTTTAAGACAGTTTGAACAGTCTTTTTCAGATTATTACTCAAACTTCCCACACTCCAAACCAGCTGAAAACCTTTAAATTTCTGGCTTTGGATGCAAATATATTTGTACAT
>RAYQ01000022.1 GCA_003612395.1 Parablautia intestinalis | reverse complement strand
ATGTACAAATATATTTGCATCCAAAGCCAGAAATTTAAAGGTTTTCAGCTGGTTTGGAGTGTGGGAAGTTTGAGTTACTAAAATATAAAATCAAGGGAAATTTCAAACATCAAATTGAAATACCCCATTCCTCATAAAGTCCGTAAAACTTATTTTATTTCATACTGGAATAGGGTATAATATTTGTAAACAACAGAAAAGGAAATGCGGATATGGATATAGAACAGCTTCAAAAACTACTAAACAATTCTTCCAATATAAAATGGTCAAAACACTGTTTAGAGCGTATGCAGGAAAGAGATATCAGTATTGCTGATGTAAAATCATGTCTGCAAACAGGAGAAATCATAGAGGACTATCCAGACGATTTTCCTCACCCCAGTTGCCTTGTTTATGGACATACAAAGGAAAATGATATATTGCATGTTGTTGTCGGCTCAGATAACAATAGTTTGTTTTTTATAACAGCTTATTTTCCGAACACTGATAAATTTGAAAAAGATTTAAAAACAAGAAAGGGGCAGTAATCATGTGTATGTATTGTAAATGTAAAACCACGATTTCATCTTTGACAACTCATGTAGTCAATTATAAAAACTGTATTATTATTATCAAAAATGTACCTTGTGAAGAATGTGAACAATGCGGTGAAAAATATTATTCAGATGAAGTTGCAATACAGTTGGAATACCTTGTCAATACAGCGAAACAGCTTATGCAAGAAGTTGCTGTCATTGATTATTCCAAAGCGGCATAATCTGTTCGGACGTATGAACCAAAATTGTAGACACACTGTAGACAGTGTGCATTCCTCCTTGATTTTATGGGCTTTTCGGGGCAAAATAAAGTTCGAGTCCCGTCTCGAGCGCTTCGTTAAGAGTTGGGAAGCCTTAAACAAAAGACTTCCCGATTTTTTGTGTCTGCAAATTTGAAGACAGTTGAAGACAGTCTATAAAGCCTTTGTTATGAGGTTGTATGTCTCTGATTCTGTAAGCGGGTTCTATATATATCCAAATGTGGTTGAAAGACTGCTGTGACCGAGCATCTCACGGATGCAGTCAAGCGGTACTCCGTTTGCGTTCAGGTTGCTTGCGTAGGTCTTGCGCATCTTATGAGTGCTTTTTGTCGTCATTCCCTGACGCTCTGCAAACTTTTCCAACACATAGGCTATCTGCCTTGCTGTGATTCGTTCCCCGTTTCTCATGAAGATATATTTCATTTTGAAAACCCATCTGATGAAAAAATTCCTAATACGATAAGAAAACAATTTGAAACATATGTACATCATACAAGAAACCAAGAGGGGAAAACACTATGGGAGGCATCGGAAGACAGGAAGAATAAAAAAGCCAATAAGAAATCATTCCATTTCTTTACGGAGAAAGAAAAAAATGAAATCCTGTCTTCTGCTGAAATATATGATTATCTCATTGAAAGGTCAACTTCAGAAAACATCAAGAACATGCCAAAAAGGAAGCAGTTACAAAAAGAAATTGACAAGGCTAAAGAGGATTGGCAAAATGCACAAAGGGAAGCGGGATTTGTACCAGAACCCTATATTGGTATAATGCCATCTG
This sequence comes from Parablautia intestinalis, assembly GCA_003612395.1. GTDB lineage: Bacteria > Bacillota > Clostridia > Lachnospirales > Lachnospiraceae > Suilimivivens > Suilimivivens intestinalis. The sequence goes on along the minus strand of RAYQ01000022.1, from coordinate 69,517 downwards.
AAACTGATGTTATGACAGAAAAAAACAAGACACTTGATAATATCCTTGATGTACTTGCGGATAAAGTCGCGGATCGAGTTGTTGATTAAATCAATGCAAAAAGAAAATGATAGAATAAAAAAGAGAAGACCTTGTTGAAAGTCTTCTCTTTTTTATTCTATCATTTTTATTGTTGCGCCGCTTCTGCTTCGATGTCGATGATTACCGCGTCATTGATTGTCACATAGCTTACGCCGAGCACGGTGTACATGTAGGTCCTGTCTGTGGGTGCGCCGATGGTCAAGCCGGTAGTGTCAGCGGCTTTCGTGCCCTCTGCCATCTTCTCAGTTACCTGGAAGTCGATAGCCCACTTGCCGTCAGTTCTCTGCTTCAAAGCTACTGCTGTGCAGCTCACGGACTTGCCCTCGGCGTCCACCAGCCAGAACGTTGCGATGGTCTGACCCTTGTGCGTTACCTTATAGGAGCCCGCGCCGCTCTTCGCAAGCACCCTGAACTGCTCTTTGCCGGTCACGCCGGTGTTGGAGCCGAGAGCCTTTCTTGCAGGTGCGCTGTAGGACGCGCCGCCGCCTGCGCTGGAGCTGCTGCCGTTGTCGCTGGAACTATTGGAACCACTGTCGTAGCTGCCAGAATCGCTGGAGCCGTTGTCGTAGGACTCGCTGGGCTCGCTGTAGCTTTCGCTGGAGCCACTGTCAGAGCTGTAGCTGGAATCGCTGGAACTGTTGTCTTCGATTTCGCAGCTCAGTCCGCTGTCTCCAGACACGCCACCGTCACCGTGATAGCACCCATCATCCCAGTTTTCAGCATGGGCAGTGAGTGCGTTGCTGGCGAACATCATTGTCATTGCCATCATCATAGCGGCTACCTTCATCATTTTTCTTTTCATGTCATTATTCCTCCTTATTCTTTGCATGAGTCTGATTGGTTTTTATTTCAGACATATACCCGAACAGTTCAGCAGAGGGGACATATATTTACGCCCCTCTGTGAATCTGCCGAGATAAACAATAAGAAAGCGGTGCAGGATTTTTCTTTCCTACACCGCTGAAAATACAGCACCGCAAATACAAATACACGCTGCAGGATAAACTGTACCGTTTATCCTGGCTTTAATTTTCTTTTACTTTCCTATTTTAAATGTGATATAATATTTTATAGAAAGTAGGTGAGAAAGTGGCTCTGCTTATCAACGATTTAAGAAAGCTGTGTACAGACGATACTATTATAATGACTGCACATGTTATAAAACGATGTAAAGAAAGAAATATTGATTCAGACAGTATTATAAAAGTCATTATGCAAGGTGAAATCATAAAACAATATGAAGATGATAAACCGTTCCCCAGTTGCTTATTATTGGGAATGTCAATAAACGACAAATACTTACATGTAGTTGTTGCAAGCGATAATATCAATCTGCATATAATAACCGCATACTATCCAAGCATTGACGAATGGGAGCCAGATTTTAAAACCAGAAAGGGGCGTTAAATATGAATTGTTTTACTTGTGGCAGTAATCATATGATTGAATCAACAACAATCTATGTTGAAAAGTTAGAAAATGGTATTTTGATTGTAAAAAATGTTCCATGCAAGAAATGTTCCCAATGCGGTGAGGAATTTTTTTCAATGGCAACTATGAAAGAAATTGAGAAATTGAGCAAACAGGCAGAAAAGATTATCAGTGAAGTTATGATTATTGATTATGACAAAGCGGCGTGAATATAATCAAGAGGGAATGAAAGATAGTGTGTTTTTTCATTCCCTCTTTTTCCATTCTGATTTGCCCCGTCCGCTGTGTCAAGGGTTGCCCTACGGCGTATCGTTTCGCTTGCCCCTTGACACGCTATGTCTTATTCATACAATCTCGGTTGGCTTATTATCCTGTTCAAGGTGTCTTCATTTTGAAGACAGTTTGAAGACAACGCGCATTCCTCCTTGATTTTATGGGCTTTTTCAGGCGCTTTAGGGTTCGAGTCCCGTCTCGAGCTCTTTGTTAAGAGTTGGGAAGCCTTAAATAAAAGACTTCCCGTTTTTTTGTTTAAAAAGTCTGATTACACATGATTACACTGCTAACGCCAATACTTTAAAGGCTTAATGCCCGTTCAATACTTTCTTGTGTCTGTGAATCGGTCTGCCTGTTAAAGCAGTTGCATTTTAAGGTTGTTCTTTCGTCTTCGTGACCTGCGAAATCTCTGATAGTGTTTAAATTGACCGTCCTGCTGTCAATCAGTGTGGAGATATATGTTTTTCTGATTTTATGCATGCTCTTTTCACCGATACCGATATAGCGGCAATATTTACGGATACGGGTATCTAAGGCTTTGCTATGTATTCTCTGCCCGTCCTTACCAACAAAGATATATTCGCTTTTTTCATATCCGGCACACTTCCAAGAGCCATCCCCCATTTGCGTATGTTTTTTGTTTCCATACGCTGAATATGGAGATAATTCTTTTTTTCCTTCGGATATATCCGCCCACTTTAAAGCGACCGGTTCGCCAATTTGGACACCTATCTGAAAACATAACGCCACAGCAAGACAAGCAGTATATCCGCTTTCATGAAAATCACTTTCTGCCAGTTGCAAAGGTGTTAATTTTTTGACAGGAGTTTTAATAATTGGAGTGTTCAAATAGTATTTATTCCAGTTATTGTCAATTTGGTGCGTATAAGAAGCATAATTGCCATGCAATTTCTCCTCTGTACTTTTTACAATAAAGTATTTCTATTTTGTTTTGAAATTACCAATTATTTTCCGTCCTTATGGTTATCCAAAGGAATCTCTTGCAGTTCTTTCTCTGTCAGACAACGAAAAGCATCAAAATAATCTTTTACTGTATTAATTTTTACAGTAAAAGCTTTCCGTGTTTCATGATTATGGTGCTGTATATCTGTATACTGTTCTTTTATATCAATATTGCTACGCCCGGTTATCACCGTTTCCCCAGCTAATGATGAATTGCTGTCTGCCGTTGGGAAGCTAACCGCCGGGTACGGGAAAATAGGCGGCAACTTGAATCGGATTGCCTGCTGTCTGAACGAGTACGGCACACCTTATAACGCCCTCTCAAAAGAGGTACGAGCCGCCATAGCGGAGCTTGCCGCCTTGAAGTTTGAAGTCGTACAGAAAGTAGGTGAAGCCGCCCACAACATTCAAACATATCAGTTCTAAAAATGCTGACTACGGTACGGCTGAACAGTACCTAACCTTTGAGCATGACGAATTTACCATGAAGCCAAGCCCTTGTCTGTACCCACCCGGACGGGCATAACCACAGCGGCAACATTCATGTGCATATCGTAATCAATTCTTTGTGGATTGCGGAAGTGCCGCTATTGCCCTACATGAAAGGCCAGCCGACACAAGGGAGGGCTGCAAGCACCGCTGTACGGACGCAGCTATGGAATATTTCAGAGAGGAAGTCATGGAGATGTGCCACAGGGAAAACCGCTATCAGATTGACTTGCTGAACGGGAGCAAGAACCGCATTACCGAGCGTGAGTATTGGGCAAAGCAGAAAGGACAAGCCGCACTGGATAAAGAGAACGCTTCCCAAGCCGCCACAGGGGAGCCGCCCAAACAGACCAAGTTTGAAACCGACAAGGAAATTTATGGGAGGATGAATGTAGAAACGTTTATCCTCTTGTCTTTTCAAGAGACAGTGTGTATATGAATGAAATATGCTTTAGGTGCATAGTTAAAGAAGTTAAGACGGGTATTAGACATAAGCACAAGATGGAAGTAAAATGAGATTAAAATAAGGAATGGGATTTACCAAAGCTTTTGAGACGATACTGCATTGCTATTTGAGACATTCTTTGTGTTAGAATGGTTGGATATAATTGCAACAAGAATAAAAAATTTTAGTCCGTACTTGACAGAAGAATACCCTATATGGCGGGGATGGCCAGTGAAGGGGTTTGGTGAGGCAAATGACTTTACAGGGAAAACAGCGATTCCATTCTGTACATCCGCATCATCAGGATTAGATGAAAGCGGAGAACTGCTGGAAGAACTGGCAGGAAGCGGGGAGTGGGAAGAGGGCGCACAGTTCCCCTCTAATGTTTCAGGCGAAGATATACGGGCGTGATTAGAAGAGCAGGGATATTTCCCCAAAAGATAAAGTCTGCACATGTTCCTTTTTTGCTTTCAAAGTCATAAACATTTATAATGCGTGTCCCGGGATTTGCAATCCAATATTCACACACGCCCGCAGAACGGTATTTGAAAAGTTGGACACCATAGTCAATACGTTCCGTGCTCGATAATACAATCTCAATAATCCGGTCAGGAGCTGCGTCAATACAACAAGATGAAGTATTAGTATTTCGAATTGGGATATTTGATTTTCCGAAAAATGATATAATTGACAAAGTAAGCAGGGCCACATATAATGAGAGAGAACCAGACGTTTCAAAATAATTTTGCGAAAGGATGAAAGAATGAAGTTTAAGAAAGCAATTGTAACAGGAACAGTGGCAGCAGCATTTGTTGGTTCAGTTTTGAATGTATCTGCGGCCGAAATGACGACTAAGGATTACATGAATGCGTTAAAAAAAGATGGAAAGGAAAGCCTTATTGTTGATGTGGAGGCGTATAAAGCCGCCTACAGCGATTTGGCAGCAGCTTTTGGCGATGATTGGGGAGCTTATATTGAACATTACTTAACTTTTGGCGTTTATGAAGGCAGAATGGAGGGAGCGCTTTTTGATCCCATAACATATGCTGAGGCATATGGCGATATCAAAGCGGCTTATGGCGACAACATTCTTGCGATTGCTAATCATTACGTAACGGTTGGAGCGGCGGAGAATCGTACAATAGGGACATCAGGCGGCTATGCTGATATAGCGGCGGCGGAAAAGGCCGGGGCAGTGGTAAGCGTACCGAGAGTAACCAGTCAGGTGAACGGTAATGCCGTTAATGGCAGTGCTGCCGTTAATGCAGAAAATCCTTCAGGCAGCGATGGCAGTATTTTAAACAGCGCTGAGGATGAAGGCGAAGTAAATGGCGGTAATAATGCCCCGGGCGCAGTAAATAATAGTGGCAGCGCAGCTGTAACTAATAATGCGGGAACTGTGGTAAACAGCAGCGCGTCAGGTGACAGCTCCGTAAATAGTAATGCTGGCAGCAGTGCAGCTAATACCAGTGTAAATACTGCAAGTACTACCGCTAACAATAGTGCAGCAGCAAATATCAATACCAGCAGTGAAAAAAATTATCACCACACAACATCTATTTATCATGATGACGGAGAGACCCTGTGGCGTGTTGAGTACTATGATGAAAACAATAAATTATCCGAATACTCAAGCGTTACCGATGTTGACAACAGTACCAATTCTTATACAGAAAATGTATATAAATGGGATGAGGAAAAGAATGAAAGTGTTCTGCAGAGAACAGATACTTATGTAAACGGAGAGCTTGTTTCCTCAGAAAAGTCATAGGCAACAGCTATAGAAGGGCCGGACAACAAAATAAAATGATGCAACTTTGATGCAAAAATGATGCTGATTTGATGCAAGGGAAGTGTAAGCTGTTACTATAAAGCTGCACAAAAGAAAGGGGCATCATTTTATGCATGAAGGTATAAAAAACAGGAAAAGAACAAAGACAGGGAAAAGATTTTTAATATCGATTTCCTGTCTTGTTTTATTGTCCCTGAATGTATTTACTTTGACCTGTGCAGCCGGGCTTGGGTTAGAAGAAACCGGCAGAGATATAAAGGAAGATAAAAATTACCAGGCGGCGTGCCGGGAAGCAGGAGGGTTTAACAATCCCATTGATGACTGCTATTTGTCTGTGCTTTATTATGGCGGCGGGCCAAATGCAAATGACACACTCAGGGGCTATGAAGCGGCATGGCGGGAGCAGCTTTCCGGCTATGTGGAACATGAAATGAAAAATGGAAATATTGTTGATAAAAGAGCGGCGGGAGAGTATATGAAAGCAATTTTAAATGCTGTTTATGCTCAAAAAAATCTGATGGAATATATGGGAGCGGAGCAGGAAAAAATTCTCTGGTACAGTGCGCAGATTTACCGGCATGCTTTTATAAGGGACATAAAGGGAGAATTTGCAGAGAATGATTTTGCGGTAGTGGCTTTAAATGAAAAAGAGGGAAAAGTGAGGGAAATGCCTGCCGGAGCTTATGAGGTGTATGGAGAGTTTTCAAATGAGATGCAGCAGGACGGGGAAGAGAGCTTTGATATTAACTGGAGTAATGAACTCTGCAGGCTGACAATGGAATTTTATGAGGGATTAGATGAGGAAGGGAAACGGCTTACCGGAATCTGGCAGGAAAGTCGGGAAAACTGGAAAAGAGCATCCAATGAGTACTTTTTGAGTTTAAATAAGGAGATAAATGCGGAAAAAACAGATATCTATGCAGGAGAAAAGGAAGTATTCACGGAAATAGTGGAGAGAGACGGCTGGATTAACAGATTATATTTTCTGCAGTTGCAGAGTATAAAATAATTCCTGACTTACAGGCGTGCTGCTCTGATACAGGAGGGTGATGATAATTGGGCAGAATGTTAAAAAACATTCTCTATAATATACTGATGATGGCGGGGATTGTGATTGTCCTTACAGGAGGAGCTGCTGCTGCATACAGGGCATCAAAGCCTGTGGACCTCAGGGTATCTGCGGATGGGTATTATGAAATTTATACAGCATATGATTATGAAAGATTCTGGCAGAAGGTAACGCATAATATGCCTTTTATATGCGGCAGACTGATGAAGGATATTTATTTAAACGATGTTGAAGAATATGATAATTGGGAGCATGAGGCGCTTACGAGGAAAGGCAGGGAAGTAATGCTTTTTTCCGGGGAGTTTGATGGAAACGGATATACTGTTTACGGATTGTACAGCGAAAATGGCTATGGCCTGGCGGAAAAAAATGAGGGAATAATCCGTGATGTTTCCATTAAAAATTCTCTGATAACAGGGGATAAGGATTTGGGAGGAGTATGCCTGTATAATAGTGGAATAATCAGTAACTGTGAATTTGGAGGAGAGTTAAAAAGTCTTGCACCGGAGCCTGATGTTTACAGCAAAATGGCGGGTATCAGCCTGGAAAACAAAGGTGTGATTGAAAGATGTGGATACAGGGGAAGCATGACGGCCTTAAGGCAGTCGAAGCACAGGAGAAAGGCCGCAGTCAGCGTGGTGAATGGGGGTGAAATTGTCAACTGTTACAATTTTACATGGGAGAACATTGACAAAGAAAATGATTTTTATTATTCCATCTCCAACCGTGGAGAAAGATGCTGCTTTGTACGCGGGGATGTGAGGTGGAAAACTTATTACAATGGACAGATCATACCTTTAGACGGCATATGGGAGCTGTATCTTTCAGCATTTTTGGACAAAGATTTGAATACGATATATCTTGGGGCAAAAAGTCCTTTGACATGTTTTAAGCAGGCAGAGCAAAATTCCAATAGAAGTACGGAAGGCGGAATTTGCCGCAAAATGCTGCAGGAGATTGGCATAGATGAAAAGCAGGATGCCTTAAGAAGAGCCCTTTTGGACCCAAATGTCTGTGAACTTATCTGGAGCATTCTCGTATATAAAGGGATAAACTGGGAAAGTGTTGTTTTAGAGGGAGTAAGCCGGACGGAAAAAGGACTGGTGGCATATGACATTGATGAAAAGACAGATGATGGCAGAAAGGCGCCTGCATTTGCGGTAGAGATTTATGATAAATACCATAAGGAACAGCATGTAAGGCTGTCCGGTTATCAGATGGAAATTGACGGAAAAAAGGATTGCAGCGCAATATGGGATTTGTGTACGGATATTTTAATGGAAAAAAGTAAAGAAAGTCTCAGGCAAAACACCTGGCGTATATTTGAAGGAGGAATTATAAAGGAGGGCGATGGCTTCTTTATACTCTACCTGACCGAAAAAGGGGAGGGCGGCTTTTTTTATACGGCCGGTGAGATGCTTTACCAGATTGAGATGCAGGAAACAGCGGAAGAAATAAACGAACGGGAATATGTCCCGCAAAAAAAAGATAATTCGAAAAGGACGTCAAATGATATACTAAAAAGTGATATAAAAAGCGAAAAGAGAAAGGATGGCATGGAAAAGGTACGGGATATCCTGACAGTAGAGATATGGATAAACAGTCTGGCCTTGTATCGTGACGAAAATGGCCTGGTCACAGATAAAACACAATTTTGTAATAAAATATGGGGAGTTATGGTTGAGAAAGTATGGGAAGGAAAAACTGTCGGCTATGTATATTAAGGAAGAAAATGAGAAATGATATAAGACAAACGCTGACTTTTACACAGGAAAGGATAAAAAATATGCGGACAGAAATGTATATTGATAGAGAAAAAAGAACGGAAAAGGAACGCTTGCTGAAAACGGGAGGAATTATTTTGTGGGTGCTGATGATTGGAGTGTCAATTATTCTTGCTTCACAGTCCCTTGTGGCTGCGGGCTGATTTTCCTATGGCTTTGTGCAGTAAAACAGTGCAGAAATGGAGTAACGAATGAAAAACAGATGGATAGCTTCTTTGATACTTACGATGACAATCGGCGGAATACTTGCCGGTTGCAAAAGTGAAAAAGATAAGGTTGGCGGTACAGGGGAGGTGCTGACGCAGACGCTTAGTCAGCAGGAAGTACAACAGGTGATGGCGGCCGGCGGACAACAGAAAAACGAGCAAAATGTTTTGTCCTTTACGGAAGTGGTAAAAGGAGGAATGACAGTGGTCGATGAAAAACTGTTTGATGCTGCTGCAGTGCAGACCGTAGATTTTACAACGGCGGATCATATGGCGGGCGGAAGGGCATTGCCTATTTATTGTGTGGACACAAAGGAGAAAAAGGTAGGGCTTTCTTTTGATGCGGCCTGGGGAAATGATGATACGGAACAGATTTTGGAAATATTAAAAAATCATGATATACACGTTACCTTTTTTATGACAGGGGAATGGGTGGAAAACTATCCGGAGGATGTAAGGGCAATCCTGGCAGCAGGGCATGATCTTGGAAACCACAGTGAAAATCATAAGAATATGAGCCAGCTGTCTGATGAGGAAAAGCAGGAAGAAATCATGAAGGTACATACTAAGGTCAAGGAGCTGACCGGTTACGATATGTTTTTGTTCAGGCCGCCATACGGGGATTATGATAATGAAGTTATTGAGACGGTGAAAGGGTGCGGATATTATCCCATTCAGTGGGACGTTGACAGCCTGGACTGGCAGAACAAAGGCCTGGAAGATATTCTTAGGACGGTGACAGAACACAAAAGCCTTGGAAACGGCAGCATCATTCTGTGCCATAACGGAGCAGAATATACGGCGCAGGCATTGAACGGGCTGATTAACCAACTGGAGGAGAAGGGGTATGAAATTGTTCCGGTTTCGGAGCTGATTTATAGGGAGCATTACCATATAAATGTACAGGGACGGCAGATTTCGGACAGGGAAACATCATAAAAACCGGTGAGTGTTTAACTTTAAAAGGCATACCTAATATTTTCAGGTGTGTAGCAAAGTAATTTTTTTGCTTCTAATCTGCATAAAATAGCTGTGGAAGTTAAAAATGAATTTTGTGCAAGATGCAATAAAAAAGTACGTTTAGAGTACAAAAGTTATGAAATGTTCCAGACGAGAGAAAAATAATGCTTGACTTGCGTTGTGCGTGTTGTTATAATTCTAATAACAGGTAAAAACAGCCAGTATTTGGGTTGTTACTGCACAGGCAGGCAAAACCAAATTTTATAAGGCGGCAGTAAGGCCGGTTTATAAAATTTGGTTTTTTTGTTGCACGAAAAGGAAATGCCAGTATACCTGTTTCGAAAAAGAAGTGAACGAGGAATGAAGATTGCGTATCGAAAAAGTGATCAACAATAACATTATTTCCGCAAGGGATAATCAGGGTATAGAGTTGGTGGTCATGGGTAGGGGTATCGGATTCGGCAAAAAACCGGGCAGTGAAATTGCTGAAGAAAAAATCGAGAAAATTTTCAGGCTGGAAAACATGGATGACAAGGAGCAATTTAAAGAACTGCTTGCCTCACTGCCAATTGAACTCATCAGGCTATCTACGGAGATTATTTCTTATGCCCGGGAGAATTTGGAAATCAGCCTGAATCAGAATGTGTATCTGACTTTGACAGACCATATCAGTTATGCACTGGAGAGACACCGGAAAGGCTTAAAGTTCAACAATGTGTTATATGATGAAGTGAAACTGTTCTATCCGTTGGAGTATTCGGTGGGTCATTACGCTCTTGAACTGATTGAGGAAAAGACAGGGACCCGGCTGGAAGAGGATGAAGCAGCATCAATTGCACTGCACCTGATCAATGGGGAATTGAATACTGCCATGGGGACAACGTTTTTCATGATTAAAATGATGCGTGAGATGATGGAGATCATAGAACGGGATATCCCGATTCCCAATGGAAGAAATTATCCAAGGGATCGGTTGATTTCTGATTTAAAGCAGCTCGCCAACCGTCTTGTCTCGGAAGAACCCATTAAGGGGAGGAGGGATAAAAAGCTGTATGAGTTCGTAAAGGACAATTATATTCAGGAGCATAATTTAATTTTTGGCATTAACAGCTATATCGAAAGCGAATACCAATGCAGCATGACGGAGGAAGAGCAGATTTATCTTACACTAAATATTAAGCGGATGAAAGATTTGTATTTATGTTAGTGGCGCATCCGGCAGAGGATGATTTTAAGATGCTGCGGGAGGCAGCGCAAAGCAGGAAGGGAGAAGCGGATGAAACTTTTTCAGAACATATTCGCAAAAGACAGCGGCATAGACATTGGGGCACCGGTGGCAGGAACGCTGATAAGCATTACGGAAGTAAACGATCCTACTTTCAGCGGGGAAATACTAGGGAAGGGTGTGGCTGTAATACCGTCCGGCACACAGATCTGTGCTCCTGTGGACGGCACGGTAAGCACTGTGTTCCCTACCGGTCATGCAGCGGCCATGACCAGTAAAGAGGGAGTGGAAGTGCTGATTCATGTGGGGCTTGATACGGTGAAGCTGGAAGGAAAGCATTTCACGATCCATGCCAGCGAAGGGCAGGAGGTAAAGAAAGGGGATTTACTCCTGGAAGCGGACATTGAGCAGATTAAGGCCGAAGGGTATGATATCACAACTCCGATTGTCATTTGCAATTCCGATGAGTATTCCGAGTTCCATATGGCGGGCCCGGGCGATGTATCTTTAGGTGATAATATCCTGAACCTGAAAAAATAAAAGAAAACAGATTTAAAAATCAGCCTGGCGGCAGATTTTATCAATCACAAATTTGTACCTGAGGACACAATTTTGCAGGTTGAGAAGGGGCATGGTTATATTAATGGAGAAATATACCGGAAAAAGCGTATTGAAAGGAATTGCAATAGGCCGGATATACTGGTATGAGAAGCAGGACTATCAGGTAGTCAGGCTGGAGGCAGAGGACAAAGAGGCGGAAAAGAAGAGGTTTGCCAAAGCTGTAGAAACTGCCAGAGAGCAGCTGACCGGTCTTTATGAGGAGACTTTGGAGCGCGTAGGCGAAGATCACGCCATGATTTTTGATATACATAAAATGATGCTGGAGGATGATGATTATCTGGAAGCGGTAAATGAAGTTCTGGAAGAAGGTCTTAACGCCGAATATGCTGTGGAAATGGCCCAGAATCAATTCGCTGAGATGTTTGCTGCTATGGATGATGAATATATGAAGGCAAGGGCAGCCGATATCAAAGATGTTTCCAAAAGGGTAATCCGGATTCTGGCAGGAGTGGCTGAAGACGGAATACTTACCGATGAACCTGTGATAGTCGTTGCAGATGATCTTACACCCAGCGAGACTGTTAAGATGGATAAGAACAAAATTCTTGCATTTGTGACGGTGCGGGGTTCTTCCAATTCCCACACAGCCATACTGGCCAGAAGTATGAATCTTCCTGCACTTGTAAATACGGGAATGGCAGCAGGGAAAGAATTAAACGGTAAAGTCGGGGTAGTGGATGGATTTGCGGGGGAATTTCTCATAGAGCCGGACACAGAAGTGCTTGATGAGATGATACACCGCAAAAACCAGTGGGTAGCTGACTTAGAAGCTCTTGAGCAGTTAAAAGGAAAAGATAATGTTACCGGTGACGGCAGACGGATTGATATCTTTGCCAATATCGGGAAAGTAGAAGATGCTCAGGGAGCTTTGGAGGCGGATGCCGGAGGAATTGGTCTTTTCAGGAGTGAATTCCTTTATCTGGGAAGGGGAAATTTCCCAACGGAGGAAGAACAGTTTTTAAGCTATAAGGCTGTGCTTGAGAAAATGGGAGAGAAAAAAGTAGTAATCCGGACTTTGGATATCGGTGCGGACAAAAAGGTGGATTATTTCAACCTTGATGAAGAAGAAAATCCTGCTTTGGGTTATCGTGCTATCCGGATTTGTCTGGATAGGCCGGAGATATTTATTACACAGCTGCGGGCAATTTTCAGGGCTTCTGCTTATGGCAGGGCGGCCATTATGTTTCCGATGGTGGTATCCACAGCGGAGGTACGGCGGATAAAGGAAATTGTGGAACAGGTAAAAGAGGAGCTTTCCACGGAAGGGTATCCGGTGAAGGATGTGGAGCTGGGAATTATGATAGAAACCCCGGCAGCAGCGCTGATTTCTGATGAGCTGGCGAAAGAAGTGGATTTCTTCAGCATTGGGACCAATGATCTGACCCAGTACACGCTGGCTGTGGACAGACAAAACCAGAAACTGGAGAGCACATGCGACACACATCATCCCGCTGTTTTGAAGCTGATAGAAATGACAGTAAAAAATGGGCATAAGGAAGGAATATGGGTTGGGATCTGTGGAGAGCTGGCAGCGGATACGGATCTGACGGAGACGTTTCTTAACATGGGAGTGGATGAGCTAAGCGTATCGGCATCTTCCGTGTTGAAGGTGCGAAAGGCAGTAAGAGATATATAAGATATGGGTTTTTAGGCCATGTATCTGCCGGAGGAATTTTGCAGCGGGTAAGTGGGACTGTGGAAAATCCGGTGACGGCAGTGCGGGCTGTATATAAAACAAACAAAATATGACAGGGGGTGCGGAGGTGAAGGAATTTCAATTTACTATCAATGATCCGGTAGGAATCCATGCAAGACCGGCAGGGCTTTTGGTGAAAAAAGCAGCAGAGTTTCAGAGCAATATAACCATTAACGGCAATGGAAAAAGCGCTGATGCAAAAAAACTGATTAAGCTCATGAGTCTTGGCATTAAACAGGGAATGGAGATTACCTGCCAGATAGAAGGGGAGGATGAAGATATTGCCTGTGAGGCAATGATAAATTTTTTCAAAGATAATTTATAACAGGTATTTCTGTTAGAGAACAATAACAGTTTGACCGAAAGACGAACTGTTACAACAGGAGAAAAATTAGGGGGTAAATTTTTATGATGAAATATTTACAGAAATTAGGGAAGGCATTGATGCTTCCCGTAGCATGTCTGCCGATATGCGGTATATTAATGGGACTTGGATATGCGCTTTGTAAGCAGACAATGCAGGGCGGTGAAATTACCGGTTTTGTGAATTTGCTGGGATTTTTCCTCGTGAAGGCTGGCGGCGCTCTGATTGACAACATGGCATTGCTGTTTGTAATCGGTGTAGGCGTTGGAATGGCAGATGATCATGATGGTACTGCAGGACTTGCGTCTTTGGCAGCATGGCTGATGATTACCAACCTGCTTTCAGTAGGTGTTGTTACCACTTTAATTCCTTCTATAGCAGAGGATGCAAACAGAACGCTGGCATTTTCAGCGATTGCGAATCCGTTTATTGGTATTCTTTCCGGTATTATCGGTGCTACCTGCTATAATAAGTTCAAGAGCACGAAGCTTCCGGACTGGCTGTCGTTCTTTAGCGGCAAACGCTGTGTAACGATTATTTCAGGTGTAATTTCCATCGTTGTTGCAGCTATCCTGCTTGTTGTATGGCCTATCGTTTACGGTATCCTGCTTGCAATCGGCCAGGGAATCGTAAGTCTGGATGCAGTAGGTGCAGGTATTTATGCTTTCCTGAACAGACTGTTAATCCCTACAGGTTTACATCACGCACTGAACAACGTATTCTGGTTTGATACGGTTGGACTTGGCGACTTAAAGCACTTCTGGGCCGGAGAAACCAGCGCGGATGTTACATGGAGCCTTGGTATGTACATGTCAGGTTTCTTCCCTTGTATGATGTTTGGTATTCCGGGTGCAGCACTGGCTATGATCCACACAGCAAAAGACAACAAGAAGAAAGTTGCCATTGGTTTGGTAGCTTCCGCAGCAGTTTGTGCGTTCGTCTGTGGTGTTACAGAGCCTTTTGAATTCGGATTTATGTTCCTTGCACCTGGATTGTATCTGATTTATGCATTATTATATGGAATTTTTACCGTTATCACAACGCTGCTTGGCTTCCGGGCAGGCTTCAGCTTCTCGGCAGGCGCAACGGATCTTGTTTTCTCAGCATCGCTTCCGGCAGCTCAGAATACATGGATGATCATTCCTCTTGGTCTGGCAGCATTTGCAGTATTCTATGTGGTATTCCGCTTTGCAATCGTAAAATTTGATCTGAAGACTCCCGGCAGGGAAGATGATGATTTGGAAGCAGAGAAAAAAGCAGTTCTTTCCAACAATGACTTTACCGAAGTAGCATCCATTATTTTGGAAGGACTTGGCGGCAAAGGCAATATCGTTGCTCTTGACAACTGTATTACAAGACTTCGTCTTGAGATCAAGGATTATACGCAGGTGGATGAGAAAAAGATTAAGTCAGCAGGTGTTGCAGGTATCATAAGACCCAGCAAGAATGCCGTTCAGGTTATTGTTGGTACGAAGGTGCAATTTGTAGCTGATGAAATGAAAAAGATGTTATAGACAGCACTTCTATAGGAGCCAGCGGGGAAGACCTCAGAGCGTGCCCAAAGCACGCTCCGGCTCCTGAAATTTAACATAAGGGCAGCTCGTTCGCGAAGCTAAAAGCGTTTGTTACAATAAGCCAGCTCGCGAAGCGTGGCGGCGTTTGTTCTTCACCTCCAGATAATTATGTGTTGCAAACAACCCCCAGATTTCATATCCGGGGGTTTTAAGATCCCCAAGGTGCGAGTAATCATTCAATCGGACTGCCTTACAGGTGTGGAAGTCCTTTTCCCGGATAAGCTCTGTTAGTGCCGTATTTTCCATCCAGTTTAAAAAGTTTACATCCTCATCCGGACGGTTTAAGAGCAGGTTTGTGAGTACCCGTAAGGTAATACCATGAGATACGATAAGGATATTTTGGTCATCATCTTCCCGGGCCAGATGCTCATCTATAAATGTCTGACAGCGATCTTTAACATCATGATAGGACTCTCCGCCAGGTGCCCTGAGGGAGGACAATTTTTGATCCAAATCAATTTCCGGATACTTCTCCCGGCGTTCCGTCCAGGACATTCCTTCAAGTAATCCTAAATCCATTTCCTTTAAGCAGGAAGATTCGGTAATTTTGATATCCTTTTGTCTGATGCAGCGGAGGATTTCCTGCAATGTCTGTCTGGCTCTGGCCAGAGAACTGCAGTATGCCGATATTTGTTTTCCTTCCAACCCGGTGCAGATTTTCTGTCCTATGCGCCGGTAAATATACTGGTTTAAGGGTTTGACTTCTCGAAATGAAGTTATTATAATAATACGATAGCAGATAGAATACTAATGTTTTAAAAGAATATCCGGATTTACGAAGTAAAGTAATGTTTACACCAGATGGTGTTTGGTTTGGAAGCTTAAAGATGAGAATGGAGGATTGAAATGACGAAAATCGATATTGTGTCAGGTTTTTTGGGTGCAGGAAAAACCACATTGATTAAAAAGCTGTTAGCGGAAGCTCTTGGTGATACCAGGGTGGTTCTGATTGAAAATGAGTTTGGAGAAATTGGAATTGACGGCGGGTTTTTGAAGGAAGCCGGTATTGAAATCAAGGAAATGAATTCAGGCTGTATCTGCTGTTCTCTGGTAGGCGATTTTGGTACATCTCTTAAGGAAGTGATGAAAACCTATGATCCGGAAAGGATTCTGATTGAGCCTTCAGGTGTTGGCAAACTCTCAGATGTTATGAATGCGGTCCAAAATGTGATTGATACCAGTAAGGTTACATTAAACAGTGCCGTTGCTGTGGTTGACGCTTCTAAATGTAAAATGTACATTAAAAATTTTGGGGAATTTTTTATTAATCAAATTGCCCATGCAGGCACCATTATTTTAAGCAGAACAGGCAGCATTTCCAAAGAAAAGCTGGATAAATGTATAGAGCTTATTAGAGAGCATAACGAGAAGGCAACCATCGTAACAACCCCCTGGGAGGATTTGAATGGAAAGGATATGCTGGCAACCATTGAAGGAGCTAAGGATCTGGAAGCGGAACTGATGGCAGAGCTTAAAGCAGGCAGAGAAGATGTAAATGCACATCATGCTCACCATCACCATGCAGAAGACGGACATGATCATCATCATGGAGAAGACGAGCACGCTCACCATCATCATGGAGAAGACAGCCATGAACACCATCATCACCATGAGGAAGATGAACATCATCATGATCATCACGGACATGATCATGGACCGGATTGCACCTGCGGCTGTCATGATCATGACCACGATCACCACCACGGCCACCACCATGCGGATGAGGTCTTTACCAGCTGGGGAATGGAGACCCCTTCAGCCTACAGCAAGACGGAAATAGAGCATATTCTGGAAGAACTTGAAAATGAGGGAGAGTACGGTTTTGTGCTCCGGGCAAAAGGAATGGTTCCCGGAGAAGCAGGAGGCTGGGTATACTTTGATTATGTGCCAGGTGAGAGTAACGTCCGTGACGGGAAGCCGGATGTAACAGGTAAGTTTTGTGTGATTGGTTCGAAGCTAAAAGAGGACAGGCTGAAATCACTTTTTGCAAAATAAATGTCACAGTGTGTTCGAAACAGGAGGGTATGGTATTACGATGAAACCGGTTTATATCATCAATGGCTTTTTGGAAAGTGGAAAGACAGAGTTTATTTGTTATACACTGGAGCAGCCTTATTTTCAGATAAGAGGAAAGACGCTTTTGCTTGTCTGCGAGGAGGGGGAGATAGAGTACGAAGAAGAACTTTTGAAAAAAAGCCGCACGAACCTGGTGCTTATTGAGAGGGAAGAAGATTTTAATACCTCTCATTTAATAGAGCTGGAAAAAAAGTATAAGCCTGAACGCATTATTATTGAATATAATGGTATGTGGAATTTTAAGAATCTGAGACTGCCTTTTCACTGGAGGGTAGAGCAGCAGATCACCACCATTGACGCATCCACTTTTCCCATGTATTTTACCAACATGAAATCTCTTTTGGCGGAAATGCTACGCGGGTCAGAGCTGATTATATTTAACCGCTGTGATGATGTGGAGGACCTTAGCCTTTATAAGAGAAATGTAAAGGCAATCAATCAGCAGGCGGAAATTGTTTTTGAGGATTCTGAGGGAGAAGTGAACCAGATTTTTGAGGATGATCTTCCTTATAGTCTGGATGCGCCAATTATTGAGCTGGACAATGAAGGCTATGGAATATGGTACCTGGACAGTCTGGATAATCTGGACAGGTACATTGACAAAACAGTCCGGTTTACAGCTATGGTGCTAAAACCAAAGGAATTTCCCAGAGGGTATTTTGTACCTGGAAGAATGGCAATGACCTGTTGTGCGGAGGATATGGCATTTTTAGGCTTTGCCTGTGAATATGATAAGGCTGATAAACTTACGGATAAACAGTGGGTGAAGGTAACGGCCAAAGTTGCCCGGGAATATTTTGCCGATTATAGGGGCGAGGGGCCAGTGCTTAAGGCCATAAGTGTGGAGCATACGAGAGCGCCGAAAGAGGAAATTATCAGCTTTATGTAAAAGTACGGGAGAGAGCTGGGAGGATATAAATGTACCAATATTCAGTGAGTGAGTGGTTGTTTTTCTTTTATTTCTATTGCTTTTTTGGCTGGGTTTTTGAATCCACATTTGTTTCTGTAAAGAGCAGGCGGTTTGTAAACAGGGGGTTCATGAGAGGGCCTTTTTTACCCATTTATGGAAGCGGGGCTATTATGATGCTGTTGGTTTCCATGCCTTTTCAGGATAATATCTTTCTGACCTATATAGCGGGATGTATTGGGGCCACTATATTAGAGCTGGTAACGGGAATAGCCATGGAGTCTCTTTTTAAAGTGCGGTATTGGGATTATTCCAACCAGCGTTTTAATTATAAAGGGCATATTTGTCTGTCCTCCACAATTGCATGGGGATTCCTGACAATACTGATGACAGGATTCGTCCACAGGGGTGTTGAAAAAGTAGTGTTTGCCATTCCCTCCATAGTGGTGAGTGTGGTTACGATTATCGTAACGGAATATATTGTGGTTGATTTCACACTTTCTTTCAAAGCTGCAATGGACCTCAGGGATATCCTTATTGGGCTTGAGAAGGCAAAAGAGGAGATGGTACGCATCCAAAAGCGGCTGGATGTTCTTATTGCTGTTGCGAATGATGATTTTGCAGCCCGTAAGCAGGAGAGAAGTGTGCGGATTGACGAACTGATGGACAACATTGAAGAAAAATTCAGCGCATTTAAGGAGCGGATCAAAGGCAATCCATCGGAGTTTGTGGAGGAAGTCAGGGAAGAAATTATGGAGCTGCGCAGCAGGTATTCGGTGGAGAAGGAGCACAGGCTGCAATTTAGAAGGCTCAGGGGACATTATCAGAGATCACAGCTTAAGGGAAATCCTTCTATGTACTCTAAACGGTTTGAGGAGGCTTTGGAGGAATTAAAACGGACAGTTAATGAAAAGAGAAACAAACGCTGACATGCTTCACGGGAGGCCAAATGAAAAAGCTGATTAAAAACTGGTATCTGATTATTGCGGCAGGAATTTTCCTTTTGTCGGCCATAGTGTTTTTTGGCGCCGGGGAGAGCAGCATTATCTCGGTACACGATAATCTGGATCTATTTATTGCTCAATTTCAGATGTTAAAGAATACAAATTCCTTTTTTGCCCACGGGGTGGATGTTCCGTTTTTGGGAGGCATAAGCCGGGATAATCTGCCATCGGAATTTTCTCTTTATACATTGCTTTATTTTCTAATGCCCTCTTATCAGGCGTATGTGACGGGATATCTGCTGAAAATCGTAATTGGCCTCGGTTCATCCCTTCTCCTGGCCAGGGATTTTTGCGGGAATGGTTATGAGAAGTACCGTCCGCTTGCCTGGATGATGGGGCTGGCTTATGGAATTTTAAATGTATTTCCGGCCTTCGGAATTCCTTTTGCTTCTATTCCGCTCATTGTTTACCTGGTGCGGAGAATTTATAAGGATCCATCCTTAAAATGGTATGCAGCGATATTTTTTTACCCTCTGCTTTCCTATTTTTCTTATTTCGGACTCTTTATTCTGGCCTATATGGCGGCTGCTTTTTTGTGGCTGTGGGCAAAGAACAAAAAATGTCCTGTGGGCATTTTGATTGGAATCGCAGCTCTTGCTGCAGGATGTATTGTTTTTGAGTACAGGCTTTTTGGGGTTATGCTCTTTGGAGGGGAAGAAACCATTCGCTCTACCATGGAGGCAGGGAGCTTTGGAGCCGCACAAATAGGTAAGACCATCATCGATGTGTTTACAAAAGGCATGTTCCATGCGGAAAGCATGCATACTTATCTGGTAATGCCGGTGTGTCTTTTGTACTTTTTCTGTCTGAATATTTCTTACCTGAAAGAGAGAAATCCCGGGGGCATTTTTCACGATACCTTTAATCTGCTTTTGCTGGTTTTGTTATTTAACAGCTTTATTTACGGCGTTTATTATTGTGAACCTTTCAGGGGAATTGTGGAGGCGATCTGTCCTCCGCTTACAGGATGGCAGTTTAACAGAACCGTCTTTTTTAGCCCTTTCGTCTGGTATGCTGCTTTCTTTTTGGTACTGAAAAGGCTTTATGACAATGAAGGAGCGCTGCTAAGACAGGCTGCCAATACATTGTCGGTGGCTGCGGTTTTGCTCATTCTTCTTTCCGGCACCAGATACAATGACCTTTATCATACCGGGAAAGCCAAAGCCTACGAGCTTTTAAAAGGAAAACAGTCTAATGATTTAAGCTATGGGGAATTTTATTCTTCCGCTCTTTTTGAGATGGCAAAGGAAGATCTTGGGTATGACGGAGAATGGTCGGCAGCCTATGGTTTTCACCCGGCGGTACTGGAATATAACGGGATAGCTACGCTGGACGGATATCTTGGATTTTATGGGCAGGCTTATAAGGAGGATTTTCGAAGGGTGATTGCGCCTGCCCTTGACAGGGTGCCCGAATCCAGGGAATACTTCGATACCTGGGGTGCCAGAGCATACCTTTATTCCGGTTCAGAGCTTTCTATTGTATCTGCGGTGCGGGATTATCAGGTGTCAGATCACGATATTTATATAGATGGAGATGCCTTTAAGGACCTTGGCGGGAAATATATTTTTTCCAGAATTGAGCTTTCTAATGCTGAAGATGTGGGACTTATGCTGGCAGGAATTTATACCGGGGAAAACTCACCTTATACGTTATATGTCTATGCGTGTGCCGATACCCCATTGTCTTAGTCCTTTCGCTGTCAGAACCCGCTGCCGGGATAGCAGTGACGGCCAGCCTGCGCCATTTACAAATTTATATTTTTGGTGCAATTGACAAAGTAAAAAAAATTTGGTAGAGTACATATAGCAATTGAGATAAGAAAAGCGATGAAGGAAACAGTAGTTTATGCAGAATCATACAGAGAGAATGGCATTTGGTGGAAGCCATTTATGAGGAGAGTAGACGAAAACCATTCCTGAGCCGTAACGCTGAAAGTGTAATGTAAGCGTTGCCGTATGCCTGCGTTAAAGGATAGGATTTGTTGGAATCTGAAGTGAAAAGTTAAGGTGGAACCGTGCAGATGCACCCTTAAGACTATTATAAGTGGTCTTATGGGTGCTTTTTTTATAAATAAGCTGGCACGTTTGTTACCCATAACCCATGTAAGTGAGAAAGGAGCAGTAAACTATGAAGATCTTATTCAAAAACGGAGACACAAGAGAAGTCAGCTTTGAAGAGCAGGAGGGAAAAAAGGCATTTTGGCACACCAGCGCACACATATTAGCACAGGCAGTAAAGCGCCTGTACCCGGATACCAAATGTGCCATTGGCCCGGCAATAGAGAATGGATTTTACTATGATTTTGAATTCGAGTTCCCATTTTCAGAGGAATCTCTGCCCGCAATTGAGGAAGAAATGAAAAAGATTATAAAAAAATCTTTTTCCCTGCAGGTTTATGGGATGGACAGGGAGAAGGCCCTTACGTATATGGCGGAACGGGGGGAGGATTATAAACTGGAATTAATACAGAGTTTATCGACTGATGAAGAAATCAGTTTTTACAGGCAGGGTGAATACTCTGAGTTTTGTGCAGGCCCCCATATTGCGAACACGTGTCAGGTTAAGGCATTTAAGCTTTTATCTGTTGCAGGAGCATATTGGAGAGGTGATGAAAAGAAAAAAATGCTTACACGGATTTATGGAATTTCCTTTCCGGAGAGTGCTCAATTGGAAGAATATATGGACAGGATGGAAGAGGCAAGGCGAAGGGATCACAGAAAGCTTGGCAAGGAGCTGGGAATATTTACTCTCATGGAGGAGGGAGCAGGATTTCCATTTTTTCTTCCTAAGGGAATGGCGCTTAAAAATCTTTTGCTTGATTATTGGCGCGGCCTGCATATAAGAGAAGGATATCAGGAAATTTCCACGCCGATTATGCTGGATAAACGACTGTGGGAGACATCAGGGCATTGGGAACATTACAGGGAAAATATGTATACAACCGTGGTGGATGATACGGAATATGCTGTTAAGCCCATGAGCTGTCCGGGCGGTATGCTGGTGTATAAGATGGAACCGCATTCTTACCGGGATCTTCCGCTGCGTTTAGCGGAACTTGGACTGGTGCATAGAAATGAAAAATCAGGGCAGCTTCATGGCCTGATGCGTGTCCGGGCCTTTACACAGGATGATGCGCATATTTTTATGACACAGGAACAGATTATTGAAGAAATTCAAAATGTGGTAAGACTCATTGACGAGGTATATACAAAGTTTGGTTTTGCATATCACGTTGAATTGTCCACAAGGCCGGAAAACAGTATGGGAAGCGATGAAGACTGGGAGCTTGCAACGAAGGCCCTCAAAGATGCCATGGACAGCCTTAAGATCCCATACTCTGTAAACGAGGGGGACGGCGCGTTTTATGGCCCTAAGCTGGACTTTCATCTGAAGGACTCTATTGGGCGTACCTGGCAGTGCGGAACAATCCAGCTGGATTTTCAGCTGCCCCAGAGGTTCGAAGCTGAGTATACCGGGGCAGACGGAGAAAAGCACAGACCAATTATGATACATCGTGTTATTTTGGGATCTATTGAACGGTTTATAGGGATATTGATTGAGCATTATGCAGGGAAATTTCCGGTATGGATCTCTCCGGTTCAGGTTAAACTGCTGCCTGTTTCCGAAAAATATATTTTATATGCCAATGAAGCATCCGAAGCTTTAAAAGCAGCAGGAATTCGTGTGGAGATGGATTCAAGAAATGAAAAACTTGGTTATAAAATCCGTGAAGCCAGGTTAGACAAGGTGCCTTACATGGTTATTGTTGGGGAAAAGGAGCAGGAGAATCATACGGTATCGGTCAGAGGGCGGGATGAAACTTGTGGAAACCAAGATATGGGGGAAATGAGCCTTAAGGAGCTGATAAAAATAATACGGGATATGCTCTAAAGGCGGCATTCCAGCTGGCAGTCAAAGGGCTCCTTTTCCACATGTCCCTGATGGTACACTTCTGCCTCGGTACAGCCCATTGCTTTATAAAAGGCCTGGCTTTCCACAGCCGAGTGGGCGGATATGTATAGCTTTTTGGCGCCTTTTTTTCCGGCCCACTCCTTGGCGGCAAGAAAAAGTACTTTGCCGATTCCCATATTTCGCATATCTTCAGATACATGAATGCTTGATAAGTCAAGGTACTGCTGACTGCCGCCGAAGATTTCCGGCTCAACCGATACAAAGCCCTTTAACTTATTTTCGTAAAATGCCGCATAAACAAAGCCGCCGGAAAGAACAGTATTTTTCAGGCAGGAAACCAGGACCTTATAATCTTCCATGGTCCAGTCATCAATAAATGGCGCGTCCCGGATAATCCATTTACCGTTTTCCCTGCGCCAGCAATTGGTGACAGTTTGATGCCGGATAAAATATTGAAACAGTTCCATACAAATTTCTTCCGCACATAAAGTTCTATATTGAATCATGTGTAGCAGCCTCCCTGATTTTGGTTATAAACAGCCGGCTTGCGAAGCGCGGCAGCGTTTGTTAGCGTTCCTGACGGAGTGTGTTTGAATAGTTTGAAACGGTTTTGGGATATAATAGAGGATAACATTTTGCGATGATGTTGGCAAGAGAGAAAGCTTTTCTTCACACTAATAAACATGCTCCCTTTCTTAACCTGCAAATTTGTGCCATTAAGCACAAATTTGTGGTTTCTCAACCTAATTCCCGGCTGCTGCTTGCTGTTGTGTTTGTACTTTTGGAAGTTGTGCGGTATAATAAAATCTGAAAAATTATTTATGTATGGCTTATGCCGCAGACTAAAATCCCGGATTTGGTCTGTGGACTTTGCACAGAAATGTTTCGGCAGGGAGATCACAGTGATAAGAAAAAGTTTAAATGAAATAATTAAGTTAAGCGATGAGCAGAAAAAGCAGCTGGCGCAGGAAGTCAGGGCGTTTTATCTGGATGTCCGCGGAGAAGAAATAGGAATCATTGAAGAACAACAGATAATAGATTTATTTTGTGAATACATGGCGCCTATTGTTTACAACAGGGCACTGGATGATGCCCAGCGTTTTTTTAAAATGCAAATGGATAATCTGGAAGCTGATTTTTATCTTCTTTACAAGAATATGAGGTAGAACAGCTTAATTTACAGAATCGGAAAATCATTTTATGTGTGTTTTTGCGCCTGCGCAATATATACAGTATGTACGAAAGTTTGCAGGCTATGGTAAGACATGGAGATGAATGCGGCATATGAATCAGACAAAAATATCGAAAGCCGGACAAATACTGGTGGAAGCAGGAATAGTGTTATTTTTGGGTTTAATCTTTTTAACCAATCTGCTGCATTTTAATTATATGATGAATGCGGATCTTGCATCGGATGCTGTTTTAGCAAGACTGATTTGGACCAGTAAAGAAATTATTCCCAGCACATGGTATATAGCAGCGGAAACAAGAATAATCGGTACGCCTAATATTGCAGCACTATTTTATGGGATGACAGGAAATATGGTATTTGCCGAAGGAATGGCCTGTTGTCTGATGACAGTGTTTATAGTGATTTCCATAGTATTTTTTGGAAAAAAAGCAGATCTAAAGAGACTGGAAATAGATCTTCTTGTACTGTTGGGGCTGGCCCTTCCCGTCAATAAGGTAATTCTTGAGCTTTTGTATTTGTTTGCCAGCTACTATGCGGTTCACACTGCCATTTTATTTTTTACATTGGGTGTGTATGCCGAAAGCATAAAAAAAGAAAAAATGAAACCGGTATCGGCAGGACTGTCCCTTATATTTGCATTGTGCCTGGGGATGCAGGGAATGAGAGGCATATTAATTTTATACGGTCCTTTGTTTGGCATAGAAGCAATCCGAACACTTTACCGCTTTTATTCCCGCGGACAGCAGGAAAGGCAGGCATGCCGGCGTTTGGCGGCTGCCGCGGGGGACAAAGACTCTGCGGCCAGCAGCGGGGGTTTTGGCTGCAAGGAAAAAAGTAAGAAAGCAGACTTTATAATCAGCCTGTGGGTATGCACTTTATTGGTGGTAAGTTTTATCGGAACCTGTTTTCCATTTTCTGAGGGACAGGAATTTTCGCGAAATATCAGGAAAGGGCTGTTTAAGCTGGCAACAGTGGTATTGCCCAATACAAAAAGGGCAATCGGATTTGAACAGGCTGGTATTTATGGCAAAATAATTTTGATTATTCTGGTGGCTATTACATGTTGCTTGTTAGTAGAATTAATATGCCGCATGTGGAAAAAAGAGCCAATTGAGGCCGTAAACTGGGCTTTTCTTGTGATTTGCGCATCACCTGTGGTGACCGCGCTTATAATATCTTTTACCACATTTGGTGACAGTGAAAGATATTATTTCCTGCTGATTTACGCCATGGCGTTTGCTGTTGTTTTAGTGGGACGCAGAATAAGCGGCAGGTGGAAGAGCGCGGGAGAAATATTGATTGCAATTTTTGTGATAATCAATGTTTATACGGTATATTTACCGATCCTGAAGTCTGCGGAACCACCCCAAACAGATGAATATATTGTTGGAAAATATCTGGAGGAGAATCAATACCGGACTGCCTATTCAACTTTTGACAATGCAAATCTTATTACAGTGTTAACTAATGGAAGGGTTCAGGTATCTGCCGTCTCTTCGGTAGATAAGATGGATATCTGTAAATGGATGACCAGCACACAGTGGTATGTCCCCAATGTACCTTTTAAAGAAAGAACGGCATACATTATTCCGGAATCCCAGGAGGAAAAATTTAAAGATTTTCTTACGGAACACAAAAATGAGGTGGATTTATTGCAGAAAATCGGGGAGTATTCAATATATGTATCCGACTACAATTTTTCTGTGTTGGATTAGCGGAATCAAAGGAAAAAGGGGAAAGGAAAATCATAATGCCGGCATAGGAGCATATATAAATCCGGAGGCGGCATAGGAATAGCAGAAAAATAAAGTTGGACATCGGGAAGTCTTTGTTTAGGAAGAGAAATTTTCTAAACAGAGACTTTTTATTACAATAAGCCGGCCGCGAAGCGAGACGGCGTTTGTTATGATAAGCCGGCCGCGAAGCGAGGCGGTGTTTGTTATGATAAGCCGGCCCGCAATGCATAGTAGTCTGTTATATAATTTGCAGGTTTTTGTAACTTTTGATGGCCGTCAAAGTTCTAATGAATAAAAGCAGTAAATTGCCAGAAAAGCTTTAGAGAAAGCACTGCAGACTACGGAAAGGATATGGTTATAGATGAAACAGCAACAATTTGTAACGGAAGTACTCGCTGCTGAAAAGCAATTGTACGGTATAGCCAGAAGTATGCTGAAAAGAGAAGTGGATTGTGAAGACGCAATTCAGAATACGCTGCTGCGCGCCTATGCAAATTTGAAGACCCTGCGGAATGATAAATTTTTCAGAACATGGCTCACAAGAATCCTGATCAATGAGTGCTACCGCATATTGAAAAAGGAAAGGCATCTGGTGCCATATGAGGAAGCAGAGAACAAATCCACGGAATGGGAAAATGAATATTCAGAGGTTTATGAAGCGCTTATGACACTAAAGGAGCCTTACCGTCTGGCTTTTGTTTTGCATTATATAGAAGGGTACTCTGTGAAAGAAACCGCCCGTATTTTAAAAATTTCGGAAACCAATGCGAAGCAAAGACTTTTGCGGGCCAGGAGCCAGTTGAAAGAAATATTGAAAGGAGAGATGGAAGGTGCAAAATACTTACGGTAATAAAAACAGAAAAGATAAGATTTATATTCCTGAGCTGGAAACTGTGCCGGAAGGCTTTCATAATACTGTCACGGAAACGCTTTATGCCATTACCGGGGCTGCGTCAGACCAAAAATACGGCAGACGAAGGAGGCCGTCAGGAAAGAAAATGATTCTTCCTCTGGCAGCTGCCCTTTGCCTGGTGATAGGCGGCTGTACATTTGCGGCGGTTAACCTTTATCAGCAGCGCATGGAAAATATGAACCGGGAAATGCTGGAGATATTTTATGCCCAGGCTTTTGCGGGGGACACCTTTCATTATAACAGGCCGCTTACAAAAGAAGAGGAGGCGCGTTTTGAAAAACTGAACAGAGCGTATGAGGAGGAAGGAAGATTTCCGGAGGGTGAGGTGCAGTACCTGGAGGATTACAGGGATTATACGGGAAAAGGTGTAGGGCTGTATGCTGAGAGATGCACCCTGTTTCTTCCTGATAAAATAAGTGATGAAGAACTGCTGCAGATTATAGATTTTCAACATAAAGTAAATTACAGTATAGAGAAAATCGGTTTGGAAATTGTGGAAGGAGAAAAGGAAAACGGACAGAAATTTATGAATACGGCGCCTGAAGCACAGGCGGAGAGCGTGATTGCTTATGAGGGCAGTGTAGATGTAACTTGCGTTACAGAAGGGGAGGAGTATCTGTATCTGGCAGGCACAAATAGCATTGAACGCATGGAGATTGGCGGAAGTACCTCAAAGCCTTTTTACCAGAGGGATTTTGGAGAAAATGCCATTGTTTATGCCATGGAGGAAGATGGGCATCAGGGCTTATATGTGCTTTTACTTTTCATGGGTGAGGATAACTATGAAGGGGGAAAAATTCTTCATATAAACAAGGAAGGAGAATTGCTTTACGAAAAGGATACGGGCAGCAGGATTTTTTATGCGCTGGCAGTGGATGAGAAAGGAAGGCTTTATGCCCAGACGGACAGAGCTGTTTTTATTTATGACGGTGAGGGGAAGGAGAGCAGTTCCATCGAGATTCCATATGATTTTACAGCAAGAGACAGCCTGTGCCGGGGAAAGGATGGCAAAGTGTATGCCCTTTGCGAGGATGCGCCTTTTCACAGTATCATTTTACAGCTGGGACCGGAAACGGGAGAGTACGGCATGGCGGCAGCAAATCCCCTTCCGGACGGACCGCCGCATTTCCATACGATTGCAAAGGGAAAAGATGCGGATTTTATTCTTTGGAATTATGAAGGACTGTTTACGTACAGTCTTGGCGATGACGGGGCTAAAAAGGTGATGGAGCTCTATGAGGCGCCGCTTGAATGGGAGGATGCCATGTGCATGAGCCTTGCGGACGGCAGAGTCTTGTTTGTAAAGGCATTTCCGGAAAGGGGCGCGGGAGAGTCCGCAGCACAGTCGGTACGCTTTTGCTATGTAAATCCATATAACGAAAAGTAAGTTTCCCAAAGTTTACTTGAAAGATGTCCGAAAAGCTTAGCAGGAAAAACTGCATTGTAAACATGCAGTTTTTTTGGTATAATAAGCTGCCTCGCGAAGCGTGGCAGCGTTTTATACTTATTAGGAAATGACAACAATCCAGGCAAAGGGTAATTTCATAAATCAATAAATGGAATACTATTCGTTAAACAACTATTTACAGGATACCTTTGGAGAAAAGGTATATAAAATTGCATTAAACGGCGGCTTTACCTGTCCAAACAGAGATGGGACATTGGGCACAGGAGGGTGTATCTTCTGCTCGGATGCCGGTTCCGGGGAATTTTCCGGGAGGGCGGAGGATTCAATTACTGCTCAGATAGAAAAAGGGAAAGAGCGGGTAAAGCAAAAAATGAAAGATGGAAAGTATATTGCGTATTTTCAGGCATTTACCAATACCTATGCTCCGGTTCAAAGGCTGAGGGAACTTTATGAGGAGGCGGTATCCCATCCTGATATTGCCGCCCTCTCTATTGCCACAAGACCGGACTGTCTTCCCAAAGAGGTGATAGCGCTGCTTGGGGAGATGAACAAAAGAAAGCCGGTGTGGGTGGAGCTGGGGCTGCAGACAATCCATGAGAAAACTGCCAGATATATTCGGAGAGGATATTCTCTGCCGGTTTATGATGAGGCGGTAAGAAAGCTGAAAGAGACTGGGGTACAGGTAATTGTTCACGTGATCCTGGGACTTCCAGGAGAAACAAAGGAAGACATGAAAGAAACGGTATCCTATGTGGGGGTAAGTGGCGCAGACGGGATAAAATTGCAGCTGCTTCATGTAATGAGAGGGACAGATTTAGAGAAAGAATACAGGGAGGGGAAATGCAGAGTGATGAGCATGGAGGAGTATGTCTGTCTGGTAGCAGAGTGCATCGCCCTGCTTCCTGAGAGGATGGTCATCCACCGCATGACAGGGGATGGAGACAAAAAGAATCTGATTGCTCCAAAATGGAGTATGGATAAAAAGAGAGTGCTGAATGCATTGCGGAAAGCAATACAGGAAAAGGAGAGGAATGAAAGGCGGCTTTCCTGTGACAAATAGCAGCAGTTATAAATGAAAAACCGCAAAAATATTCAGAAGGGCCCCAACCCATGGCAGTTACACAGGAGCAGAACGTCCTCTTATCAGGACTGCTGGAAGGGTATAGCCCATGTAAGAGTTGGAACGGTTCCCAATGTCTGCAAAAGGCAGCACGGAAATATTTTTGGAAAAGAGGACTTTGAAATATGAATTTGTTAAAAATTGCTTTATTACAGATTGCCCCCTGCAAAACGCTGCAGGAAAACCTTGAGAAGGGCTTGGAGAGTTGTGTCAAAGCACAAGAAAAGGGGGCTGATATTGTGCTGTTTCCCGAAATGTGGAGCAACGGATATAACATATATAACCGCCCTGTCAGTGAATGGAAAGCGGAGGCGATATCGGCTGATGATGATTTTATCCATGCCTTTGGCAACCTTGCAAAAAGGCTTCGGATGGCTATTGGCATAACGCTGCTCGAAAAATATGAGGAAGCTCCCCGCAATTCGCTGATTCTTTTCGACAGATTTGGGGAACAAAAATTAATCTATGCTAAAGTACATACCTGTGACTTTGACGTGGAACGGAATTTAACACCAGGCGAAGGCTTTGATGTTGCCACACTGAGTACTGCCGTTGGAGAAGTAAAGGTTGGTGCAATGATCTGTTATGACAGGGAATTTCCTGAAAGCGCCAGAATTTTAATGCTGAAAGGTGCAGAACTTATCCTTGTGCCCAATGCCTGCCCGATGGAAATAAACCGCCTTTCACAGCTAAGAGCCAGGGCATTTGAAAATATGACGGCAATTGCCACCTGCAATTACCCCGAAGCAGTGCCTGACTGCAACGGGGGCTCAAGCGTCTTTGACGGTGTAGCCTATCTTCCTGAATTGGACCATTCACGGGACACCTGCATTTTGCAGGCAGACGGGAAAGAAGGAATTTATATTGCCGGGCTTGATCTGGATCAGCTTCGCAATTACCGCCAAAAAGAAGTACACGGAAACTGCTACCGACATCCGAAAAAGTATGGAATTTTAACGGAATCCCAAATTAATTATCCGTTTATCAGGGACTCTTACCGAGCGTAGATAGATAAAATTTGGATACTGAAAGAAACAATGGATGTCAGACTTCGCCGGTTATCTCTATGCTGATTAATTGCGGCAGGGCTGCTTTTAATTCTATATTACCTTTTAGCAAAAGCCCCCTTACCTGGCTTCTGGATAATCCTAAAACTCCGGCAATTTGTTTTTCGGGGCGGATTTTCAGCTGATGAGGATTTGTGATTGTAACTATGCGCCGGCCGCCGAAATGACTGCTTTCTATGGCTTCATGGCGTTTAACAAATTCATAATGTAATCTGTCAAAATCAATGTCCGCTTTGTTTTTAAAAAATAGTTGTGTGCTTTTTCCATACGTTCTTGCAAGCTGCGTGTCATTATCTAAAAAACGCTGATATTCTTCCTTGGATGTGGAAGAAACCTTTATTCTTTCATAAATTGCAAGATTGAGAGTATGCTTACACTCCTCACATTGATAAATCAGCCAGATATCCAGCTTATTGCTGTTTGCATTAATACGAAATTTTTCTGTGTTTTTAAAGTGTGTCTTTTTACTGCACCTGGGACAGCTGTGAATAATCCCAAAAGATTCTTTCAGGATAATCTCATATTCAGTTTTCTTTAAATAGCTCATTTGCATCTCCTTTTTAGTTTATTTCATGATGCATGGGCTATTACATATATCATTTTATATCTGCCGGCGGAGAACCGGGTATCATTTGTCTGCAATAGCCATGCTATGCAAAGTAAAAGGGTGTGGTCATAAAATCTTTCTCCTCTCATTTATGTATTTTCACATTTTAAAGTAATCTGTCAGGATAATTATAACTTGTCCGGTGCGGTATTCCACCTCATACATTCTTATAAAAAAATATGAGCCAATACAAGAGTATCAGCTCATATAGCTATTACAATAAGCCGATTCGCGAAGCGTATCGGCGTTTGTTTTGCAGCAGACCCGTTTAGCCAGCATAAAGTCAGTTTGTGAAGTGTGCTGACCGCTGTCTGCTTATTTCCCGCAGAATACGCTGTATGCTCTTTTCTGACAGATAATATTTACCGGCTAATTCCGAAGCCTTGCTTCCTGCAAGATAATCTCTGTAAATTTGCTGGTTGCGAGTCATAAGCTCCTGCTTAATCTGCGTGCCTGTACCCCATGCCTGCCTGTTGGCTACCTTGCGTGGAATATAAATATTTTCTCCGTCAACATACTGCTGTATCAGCTCAATTATTTCAATGGGCAGAATTTCTTCCGCTCTTATATAGCCCATGTCCGCCTCCCTAAAATCATTATTTTTCAGGAATAGCATTGGCTATAACAAATTTCTGCAATAGCCAGTGCTATGCAGACATAACATATCTTTTCATATAGAAATCCCCCTTCTGCTTATAATCAACTGACTTATAAATCGTGCCAGTGTTTTTATAATACCATTATTTTTATAAGTAATCAATTTATTCCCGCGGGCAATCAGCGGGGAGAGTAACTATTTCAGCAACTCCAAAAAGCTGCTGAGCGGGTGAGAAGCATGCCTGCATGAATGAGTGCATCTTACTTGTTTTTTCAAAATTCACCGGATATAATGGAAATAATGGAAAAGTAAGGGATAAAAAAGATGCGCAGGAGTCTGCAGCGATGCTTGGAGGCTGGAAATATCATCACAATGGCGGCACCTTATCCATCAGTGCGGGGAAAGTGCCGGTAGAAAGGATTTATATGAGATTAAACTTATTAAGGGCGGGTATAGACAATGCAAAAGAATTGCACGCCATGCAGGTAGAGGCATTTAAAGAGCTGCTGGAAAAATATCAGGATTTTGATACCAGCCCCGCAAATGAGGGCGTGGAAAAAGTAGAAGCGCGGTTGAAACAAGACTTTACATTTTACTATTTTATCTGTATCGGGCAGCAAAAAGTCGGAGCTGTTCGCATCATTGATAAAAAGGAAACCGGAAAAAATAAGAGAATTTCTCCAATATTTATATTGCCGGAATTTCAGGGTAGGGGCATTGCCCAGGAAGCAATCCGGCTATGTGAAGAAATGCAC
Organism: Parablautia intestinalis; assembly: GCA_003612395.1. GTDB lineage: Bacteria > Bacillota > Clostridia > Lachnospirales > Lachnospiraceae > Suilimivivens > Suilimivivens intestinalis. Next base: position 37,246 of record RAYQ01000022.1, on the reverse strand, counting down.
GGAAGCGAGAATTGGGAGCTGGACACAATTTTGCAGGAACAGAGAAACTGTCATTTGTATGAAAAAATGGGGTACCGGCAGACAGGAAGAATGGAAGTTGTTAACGAAAGACTTACATTAACATTTTATGAAAAAAAGAGAAATTCCTAGGCATATATTCAAACCCTATTTAATGATGAAACAAAAATTTGTAATTTCTTATTCATTGGTGATGTGCGCTTTTTGCAGCAATGGTTATACCGCTTTTCTTTTTGCCTTGATATTATATGGTATGGTATATCAAATAGCAATACAAGTATGAAAACTTAAAACTTCGTGTTAAGGTGCCATACGATAACTTTAAAGCATAACATCTATAATATTGAGGACGGCACCAGGAGGGACAATAAAGTTTTGAATGCGTTAGACCCACAAAATTATGCAAAAAGTGACCAAAGTGACCAAAACATTATCCCATTTACAAAAATAAAAAGAGCTAAAAGCCTTGAAAAATCAATGCTTTCAGCTCTCTAAGAAAACTGCGGAAGATGGGACTTGAACCCACACGAGCGCATTGCTCACAAGATCCTTAGTCTTGCTCGTCTGCCAGTTCCGACACTTCCGCTTGACTTACGCCACGAAAAGTATAATATCATTTGTTAGCAGATAAGTCAATACTTTTTTTATTGTATTTTAAAATTCGCGTAACAGTTCAGCCGGCCATTCATAATTTGTTCAAATATACAGTATGAGCAGACAATTTATGGGGGGGTTTTGTGCGTTGGGACCTCATGTGCATTATGAGGGGAAATAGATTGTCATGCCATTAATTGTCATGCCGCTTACCATATCGCCGTATCCGGCAAAGCCGCCCATTCCGTCAGCAAATCCCTTTTGTCCATCCATTGTAACAATACACCATTGATGTGAATTTTTATTTTCATTTGTGTGTTCCCATGAGTAGCCCATATAATCAAGGATTCTTCCCAGCGCTCTTGTAGAGCCTGCACAGGTATAAACGCCTCCTACAAATACACCGTAGGGAGAGCGGTACCATTTTGCCGCGTCAGAGCCGTATGGGATTTGACTGCAGTATGAGGCAACGGTTACAGCAGCGGCGTTGACCCGTTGGAGATCCGTTGTGTATGCCTTATTTGCCATGATGGAATCAGCAATTTGCTTTGCAACGGCATCAGCGGCGGCAGCCTGTTCGGCGGTGATATTTTTGTAATATTTATGCTTGGCGTTGGCAGCATCTATTGTATCCTGGCTTACATAGTTATCAGCATGGGGCTTTCTTCCTTCTGCTTTGCCAAATGAAACATAATGCTGATAAAGGGCAGCTTCATCCGTGCCGAGAGCCTGGGCTACATCAGGGTAGGTGGCTGCATAGTATTCAGCGTCAAATACAGTGCCGTCAGACATAGTCTTAGGTGCGGCAGAAGCCGTAAGGGAAGTGCCAAGCATGGCAGTAAGAATTAAAGCTGTTATAAGAATTTTTTTCATGCTGTTTTACTCCTTTTCCTTTTTAAAAAATTATATCACACCGCAGACTATGTATGCAACCTGACAAAACCTGCTTTTGACTATTATGCGTAATAGTTCAGCATTTCTATAGGGCGGGCGCTCCACATGAAATAAGTCACCAGCAGGTTCATTACAGGGTTAGGTATAATGTATCTTCTGGTGACTTATGAATGGCATGGCTGAGCGGTTACTATTATATGGTAATAAGTATGACTTCCGGACTGGCGGGACCGCCTGCAGTAACAGTGTAAAATCTTACCTTTCAGAATGTTTGAGAATAATGGTTGCAAAGGCATTTGGGTTATGCTACAATTTTTCTATAACGTTACAGTATTATGGCTTCAATTCTTCGATAAAAAAATAAAAACTCTTGTAACGATTCCGGCTTTACTTATATGCAGGATAACCACAATTGTGACAGTGATTTCCTGTGAAGGTAAAGCCGAAATAGCGTTATAACTCTTAAATAAGCCTGATTTTTTTAAACCGGATTATGGGCGGAATGGAAATTCCGGTTAAGGGTAAAGTGTTATGACGGGATGAAGCCAGTCAATGAAAGCGGAAAAGAAAGGGATAGGATTATGAGGAAAAGTGTAAACAAAATGGTTGGGATCCGTGTCGCAGCGGCGCTTGCATCTGTGCTGCTATTTAGCGTGGTGATGACGATAAACATCCTGAGTATCGAACGTTCTGAGAAACTGAATGCCGGGGTAAACGCTTTGCTGGAGCGGGCTCAGAAGGCAGAGGTAGCGCATTATAAGTGGGCATCTAATTTGAGCAATGCACTGTATGCGGGCACGGAATTTACCGGCAGTACAGATCCAACCGGCTGTGTGCTTGGACAGTGGATCTATGGTGAAGCGGGAACTGATGACGAGGAGATTCTGGATCTGAGATCCCAGCTACAGCCCCTTCATGAAGAACTCCATCAGTCAGCTGTCTATGTGCTGGAGCTGCTTGAAACAGATAAGGAGCAGGCACAGAATTATTATCAGGAAACTATTCAAAGCAATCTGGGAGTTTTGGTAGGACTTTTGGATAAAGTGGTGGAACGGGGAAGTGTGCTCCGGCAGGAGAGCCAGCGAAGTATGCAGATTACGCTGGTGATTATGCACTGTACATCGATTGTGGGCCTGAGCTTAGCGCTTATTTCTCTCATAAGTCTTGTGCTTTATGTGCTAAAGCAGGTGGTAAGGCCGATTCTTACGATTACGGAAAAAGCCCGTCCTTTACAGGAAGGAACCTTAAAACTGGATTTGGATTATGATGCCAATGATGAAATTGGTGATTTGGCAAGAACGCTCAGGGACTCCATGGAGAAGATACGTCAGTATGTGGAAGAAATTAATCGCATGATGTACCAGGTGTCAACAGGTGACTTTAATGTAGTCTGCTCGGTTCCTTTTATAGGGGATTTTTATTCCATTGAGAAATCTATGGAGAGCTTTACGCGCTCCCTTTCAGAGGCTATTGCCAATATTAACCGGGCGGAAGATAACGTGTTCGGTCATGCGGAGCATCTTTCAGGAGGCGCTCAGCTGCTTGCCCAGGGGGCGATTGATCAGGCCGCGGCTGTGGAAGAACTGTATGCTACTTTAGATGAGCTTTCCAACAGTGCAAAGCAGAACATTGAAACAGCTGCCAACGTAAAAGAAAGCGCTCAGCTTACCAGAGAACAGGTTAGCCTTAGCAGCCGGGAAATGGAGCAGCTTGTTGCCGCCATGGCAGATATCAGCGATGCTTCCAAAGAAATAGGAAGAATTATTTCCACTATTGAGGACATAGCGTTTAAGACAAATATTCTTTCACTAAATGCGGCAGTGGAAGCAACCAGAGCAGGTGAGGCCGGAAGAGGCTTTACTGTGGTTTCCAGCGAAGTCCGCAACCTTGCCGCCCGTTCAAATGAAGCAGCCCAGGCCACAAGGGAGCTGATTGGAAATTCTGTACGGGCTGCCGAAAAAGGCAATCAGATTGTGGAGCGTGTTTCTGAAACTCTGCAAAAGACCCTCGAGCTGGTACAGGAATCAAATGATGCGATCAGTGTGATCACAGATGCGGTACATGCAGAGGCTATAGCAATTTCACAGGTAACGGAAGGACTTGGACAGATTTCGGCAGTGGTGGAGACAAACACTGCAAGCAGTGAGGAGTCGGCAACGGTGAGCACGGAACTGTTTGAGCAGGTACGTGTTTTACAGGAGCAGACTAACCGTTTCCAATTAAAATCGTAGGGTGTTTTGGTGAGCTGAAAAAGACAAAGAGACTTTCTTAGGCGTTAGGAAACGCCGCTAAAAAATATAAGATTTATCTAGAAGCAGAATAATTATTGAAAAGAGACGGTTACAAAGAAGCCGCTGTATACAAAATATAGTTTTATACATAGAAATTATCTTTATTTTGTATATAACCGGCAATTTACAACCGTTTCTTTTTTTAGAATAAGATACGAAAATACGTCAAACAGACTAGGGATAAAGATAGAGGACAGCGCGCCCGGAAACTGCCTTTATGAAAATAATAACTGCAGGGCTTTAAGGGGCAGCTTATAGCAGCAATCGCTGTCATACTACCGGCTGGCCTGTTGTAACGAAAACGGCAGCAGCCAAAATGGCCGCCACCGTAAACCCCTTTTACATCTTAAGTATACCGGATATTCAGGTTGCTGTAAAGCGTCAGTTACCGCGCAAATTCATTCAATATTGCGAATAAATTGCACTTTAGTGACAATAATTGGCAAAATAATTTTTCAAACCCTATGGGAAAGAATGGAAGGATATGGTATGATTGACAGACGGAGGTATCTTATGGCGGGAAAATACTATGCGGTAAAGGCAGGGCTACGGACAGGAATATTCAGAACCTGGGAAGAATGCAAAAGTAGTGTGAACGGTTTTTCGGGCGCAGTTTATAAAAGTTTTCGCACCAGGGAGGAAGCTCTTACTTACATGGAAAATGGGCTGGAAAGTGACAAAATCAAAAGTAGTCATACTACAGGGGCAGGTTTGCCGGCTGTTAGAGAAGAGACTGACCGGGGTGGACAGGCCCGTGTTAAAATATATGTAGACGGAAGTTATAACACCGCATCCAGAGAGTTTTCCTATGGCATGGTGGTGTTAAGAGGCGGGGAAGAAGAAAAATACAGATGTAAGTTTGCGGATGAAGAGCTGGCATCCATGCGCAATGTGGCGGGGGAAATAAAAGGCGCCCAGGCAGCCATGCAGTATGCGCTGGATCATGAGATTCACGCCATTACAATTTATCACGATTATGAGGGAATTGCCAGATGGCCTTTAGGAGAGTGGAAGGCGAACAGGAAAGGAACCATTGCCTACAGGGAATTCTATATTATGGCAAGTAAAAAGGTGGACATCCGGTTTGAGAAGGTGGCAGGCCATTCCGGCGATAAATATAACGATATGGCAGATGAATTGGCGAAAGAAGCTTTGGGAATACTTTGAGAAAAAGCCGCTAAGGCGGCGCACGGGCGGTCGGGAGAGCAGGGAGAAAAGGCCTTCCTGCCGGCTTATCCGGGCTCGCGGCTGATGGATGTTGGGAGGAAAAAAAGTGCTTCACTACTTATTAAAAGGGAATTATCCGGTAATAGCATCAATTGGACTGCTTGCAGCGTTTGCAGGAACCTGTTTTTTTACGGCAAAATGCATTAACCTGCTGCCAAGAGACGCAGGAAGGGAGTTTGCTCATGACGGAAAGCTCTCTGCAGGAAAGCCAAGAGGGGCAGGGATCATTTTTATACTGGTTTTTGTTTTATCGGCGCTTTTATTTGCACCACTGAATCTGGAAATTATTATTTATTTGATTTTAACTGTGGTGGAGATGCTTACCGGATATATGGATGATGCATCACAGCGCCCATGGGGGGAACTGAAAAAAGGACTGCTGGATTTAATGGTGGCTGTCATTCTCACGTTTACCTTTTTAAATTTTAATTCCAGCACCATAGAGATTGTCACACTTGGAATCAGTGTGGCAATTCCGGAGGTTTTATTTGGAATTTTAACAATTGCTCTGGTGTGGGGATCTATCAATGTGACAAATTGTTCTGACGGGGTGGACGGACTGTCGGGTACACTGGCAATAGTAACGCTGGGAACCTTCTATCTGATTGACCATATAAAGGGGAACCATGACGAATTTACCTTTTTGATCCTGATGTTTATTATCTGCATATTGGGTTATCTCTGGTATAATGCAGCGCCCAGCCGGCTTTTGATGGGAGATGCCGGGAGCCGGGCTATGGGAATTTTTATAAGTATTGTGGCCCTTAAAAGCAAAAGCCCCCTTATGTATATTCCCGCAGCAATTGTATTTATATTTGACGGCGGTCTGGGGCTTTTGAAGGTGGGACTAATCCGTGTTTTCAAAATTCACATTTTAAAAAATGTGCGGACACCGCTCCACGATCATGTGCGAAAGGCGCTGGGGTGGTCCAATACCCAGACAGTTTTCCGCTATGCAATCATACAGATTGTAGTTTCCATGGCGGTGGTATATCTATTATTAATATAAGCTGGCTTGTGAAGCCTGGCAACTGCTGCTGCAACAGGGTTGCCGGCGAAGCGTGAGAGTGTCTGCAGGTACAGCTGGCGCATTTGCGCGCCGAAAACAGCTGCTATATGGAACATATGATTCAATTGGCGCAGGGGGCAAGGCGGTTTACGATATCTGTGAAATGGGAAAAGGAGAGAGGGTATGATTTTATCAGATAAAACAATTTCCAAAATGCTGAAGGAAGGGAGCCTTACGGTTACACCCATTAAGGAGGGGCAGATCCAATCAGCCAGTGTTGATATCAGGCTGGGGAATACCTTTAGCATTATCGAGGATATGGCGGTGGGCATCATATCGCTGGATCATGAAATCCATTACAGTACAATCAGAACGGATAAATATCTGTTGCTGCCTGGCCAGTTTGTGCTGGCCACTACCATGGAATATTTTGCACTTCCCAACAATATGACTGCATTTGTGGAGGGAAGAAGTTCCCTTGGCAGACTGGGGCTTTTTATACAGAATGCAGGGTGGGTGGATCCGGGATTTGAGGGAGAGATTACCCTTGAGCTGTATAATGCGAACCGCTACGCAATTGAGCTGCAGGCAGGACGGCGGGTTGGACAGCTGGTGTTTGCCCAGCTGGATGAAAATGCCTTAAACCCTTACAACGGTAAGTATCAAAAGCAAAAAGGGGCAACTGGTTCAAAAGTTTTTCTGGATGTGGATTCTTTGTAAGATATGAGTGATTTGTATGAAAAAGCAAAGCCTCTTGCCGGTAAGGTTATGAGTTTTGCAAGAGATAATCTTTTAGTGAATATGCGTTTTTTGGATGTGGCGTTGTCGGCCCTTGAACCTGAGGCGGAAAGAGAAAGCGCCTCATTTGCGTGCAATGGCGCCAAAATTTTTTATGATCCGGTTTTTCTTTTAAAAAAGTATAAGGAGGAACCGGCATTTGCACTGCGCATGTACCTGCATATCCTGTTTCACATGATTTTTTATCACAGCTTTCAGTTTGATAAGCTGGATGGGGAAATCTGGAGTTTATCTGCTGATATAGCAACAGAGGCGGCAATTTTGGAGCTGGAAATACCGGGAGCCTCCCTTTTAAGGGATGAGGCGGCCAAAAGAAAACTGCGGGTTATGCGTGAGGATATCGGCGTTCTTACTGCGGAAAGGATCTACAGATATTTCAAAAATTTTGGGATAAGTGCAGGGGAGCGGGGAGAACTTTTACGGCTCTTTTTTATGGATTCCCACAGGCTTTGGAAACCGGCAGAGGAGATAACCATTACGAAGGAGCAGTGGAAAAAATTAAGTGAAAGGGTCCGCGCTGATTTAAAGTCCTTCTCCGCTAAAAAGAGCAAATCCGAAAGTATGGAACAAAGTCTTCTGGAAGCAGTAAAGGATAGGTACAATTATAAGGAGCTGCTTCAAAAGTTCATGGTTATGAATGAGGATATGCAGATCAATGACGAGGAATTTGACTATATATACTATACCTACGGACTTTCCAGGTATGGCAATATGCCACTTGTAGAGCCGCTGGAATACAGAGACAACAAAAAGGTCAGGGAGTTTGTCATAGCTATCGATACCTCGGCTTCCTGCAGGGGAGAGCTGGTTAAGTCTTTTCTTCGCAGAACCTATGGAATGCTTTGCGCAAAAGACAGTTTTTTCAGCAAAATGAATGTGCACATTATCCAGTGCGATCATGAGGTACAGAAGGATACAAAGATTACCTGCAGGGATGAGCTGGAATATTTTCTTTCTGCTGAAAAGATTACCGGGTTTGGCTCCACAGATTTCAGGCCGGTTTTTACTTATGTGGATGAGCTTTTAAGAAAGGGCGAGTTCGAAAATCTGAAAGGGCTTTTATATTTTACGGACGGCTATGGCGTTTATCCTAAGGCAATGCCGCCTTATGATGTCATGTTTGTATTTCCTGACAATGGCGATACCGGGCCGGAGGTACCGCCCTGGGCGGTGAAAGTACTTTTGGATGATGAAGGGTTAGATTGAAAAATCAGCCTGGTGGCTGGTTTTATCAACCCCAAATTTGTGCTTAATGCCAAATTTGCAGGTTAAGAAAGGGAGCATGTTTATTAGTGTGAAGCATGGAGGGCATCGGGATGAACATAAAACAGGCAAAGGATTATATTGAAAATACAGTTCGGTTATATCTGAAAAAGGATGAGTTTGGGGAATACAGAATACCGGTAGTGCGCCAGCGGCCTATCTTTTTGCTGGGAGCGCCGGGAATTGGAAAGACAGCAGTTATGGAACAAATTGCACAGGAACTGAATATTGCACTGGTTTCTTATTCCATGACCCACCATACCAGACAGTCAGCTTTGGGGCTTCCGTTTATTGCCCACAGGGAATACGAGGGCACAAAGATAGATGTATCTGAGTACACCATGAGCGAGATTATAGCCTCTGTCTATGAGGTGATGGAGGGCAGCGGCATAAAGGAGGGAATTCTCTTTCTGGATGAGATCAACTGTGTGTCGGAAACGCTGGCTCCTTCCATGCTCCAGTTTTTGCAATATAAGGTATTTGGCCGTCACAGGGTACCGGATGGATGGGTGATTGTCACGGCAGGCAATCCGCCTGAGTATAACAAGTCAGTGCGGGAGTTTGATGTGGTTACAATGGATCGCCTTAAGGTGCTTGAGGTGGAGGCTGACTATAAGGCCTGGCGGGAATACGCCCGTAGTAAGGGGCTCCACGGGGCAATTGTAAGTTTCCTGGAGCTGAAAAAGGAGTACTTTTACAGGATCGAAACAACAGTAAATGGCAGAAGCTATGTAACAGCCAGAGGCTGGGAGGACCTGTCGGAGATCATAAGCTTATATGAGGAGGAAGCCATGAGGGTGGACGAGACCCTGGTGGAGCAGTATATTCGCAATGAGCGGGTGGTGAAAGAATTTACTGCTTACTATGATCTGTTTAATAAGTATAAAAAAGAGTATCAGACGGAAGAAATCTTAAACGGCACGGTGAAGGCGCAGGGAGCGGAGCGGGCCCGGATTGCGGCCTTTGATGAAAGACTTTCTCTTCTTGGGATGCTTACGGATAAAGTACTCAGCGAAATTCGCGATGTGATGGAGGCCAGCGATTACCTGATGGAGCTCCTTAAAAATTTAAAGGCAGTGAAAGCGGCAGTGGAAAAAGGAGCCGCAGGATACGGGGAAGGACAGCTTAAGATAACACAGATGCTGGAAAATCAGATACAGGGACGGAAAAAGCAGATGGAATCCGCCAGGATGGCAGGAAGTCTTTCCGACAGGGACAGACGAAGGGCAAAGCGTATCCTGCGCTTTTTGGAGGAAGAAAAGAGAAAGCTTTTTCTGGAAAGGGGAGCTGACGGGCAGGAGGAATTTTCTCATCTTAAGCGGGCCTTTGACAGGGAGACTGTAAGCTTAAAGGAAAAGACCGGAAAAACAGGGGAGAGGCTTTCCAACTTGTTTGCTTTTGTGGAGGAGGCCTTTGCAGAGGGGAATGAGATGCTGATTCTGGTGACGGAGCTTACGGTGAATAATGACAGTGCGCGCTTTATCAGCCAGTTTGGATGTGCGGCTTATGACAATCATAATAAGGAAATGATGCTTTCAGAGAGGCACAACAGCCTGCAGCAGGAGATTGCAGCGCTGAACCTGTAAGAACTGTAAGAATTAAGAAGCGGGTGTAATAGCAAGTTGGCAGGACTGACTGTGACAAAGGCTATGGAAAGGTATGGTTGTTCATATGGAAAAGGAAGTGGATATAGAAGGCGGCAGAGCGCACTTTCAGATATCCGGTGATGAAATTACGGTGATATCCTGTAAAGTGTGTGACAGCAGGGTAAAGGTGCCGGATAAAATAGAAAATCTGCCTGTGACAAAACTTCATAAGAAGGCATTTTTAAGCAGTAAGCTTTTAAAAGAGGTGTGGCTCCCAAAAGGCCTTAAGGAGATTGGCGACTGGGCCTTTGCCTATTGCAGTGCGCTTGAGAGTGTCTGGATTCCCAAAGAGGAATTTGCAATTGGTAAAGATATTTTTAAGGACTGCAGTGCGCTTAAGCAGATTTGTCCCCTTGGCGCCGATACCGTTATAGAAAAGCAGGTTGGAAGGCTTCTTGGGATTGTGCCCGTAAGGCTGGAGGCAGATTATCTCTTTACACCGGCTAAGGCGGGAGAGGAAAAGTGGCTACAAAGGTTTGACGATAAGCTCAGGGAATTTCTTGCTCTGCCGGATGAGGACGGATTTACGAAAATGGTCTATTGCGGGGAAGAAGATATTGTGGCCAATGTGGAATATTATCTGGCAGAAAGGCGGCGTGAAAAAGCAAGGCTTTGTTTTCTGCGGTTAATCAATGATGTGGGACTTGACGGAGAATTTGCCGGGGAGCTTTGCGCTTATCTTGCAGGCCGCACAAAGGGATGCGCCTCACAGGCCGCCTGGGAGGTGGTATTTGAAGAACACGGAAACGAGCAGGCTTACTATGATATTTTCACAAAAGCAGGCTGCCTTACGGAAGAAAATTATGATGAAGTTTTACAGCATATGGGAGAGGATTATCCGGAGATGAAAGGATTTCTGATGCGCTATAAGTCACAGAATATGGAGCAGGCGGATTTCTTTGACGCGCTGTCCTTATAAGCGGTCCGGTTTTGGCAAATGGATTCAAGTTTTTTCCCTGTGCACATATACTAAAGTAATTGTACAGTTAAGAGAACACCGGGATGAAAGTTTGGAAGTAAACTTCCGGACTTTTTATCGGTGGCAGTATCGCAAGCAAAGCTTGGGGTATGCGGAGGGTATAAATTTGAGAAAGGTGCTGATCGCCGGTGAGGCAGATAAGACGGTAAACTATGAAAGTGCGATGAAGAAATTGGGGGTTTTAGGGGAGACGTCTCTACATGTACCTGATATATCATTTTATGACGGGTTGATTTTACCGGGAGGGGGAGATATTGATCCAAAGCTTTTTGGACAGCTGCCCTGTGGAACAGGTTTTTTTGATCCGGTCCTTGACAGGCTTCAGCTTGCTATCTTGAAGGCTTTTGTTATAAGCCATAAGCCGGTTCTTGGCATATGCAAAGGGATGCAGTTAATCAATATTTATTTCGGCGGAGATATGCTGCAGCATCTTAAGACCAGCAAGAACCATGCATATGTGCAGAAAGATCAGGTACATATGTCGGTGGCAAAAAAGAGATCCTATTTGGATAGGCTGTATGGAGAGCGTTTTGCGGTAAACAGCGCCCATCACCAGGGAGTGGACAGTCCGGGAAAGGGAATTGAATATGTGCAGTTTGCAGAGGATGGAGTGACTGAGGGACTAAGACACAGATTTCTTCCCATATGGGGTGTGCAGTGGCATCCGGAAAGGATGTGCTTTGCTCAATGCAGAGAGGATGCGGTGGATGGTTCCCTTTTGCTTTCTTTTTTTCTAAAAACAAATTGACATATCAATTATTAAATGATATAATTGATATATCATTTGAAATGGAAAAGGGTGAATGGAGAGAGAGCTTTTATATCAGAAAATATACAATGACCTTTTAGAGGGTATTCAGGAAAAAAGATTTCCGGCCGGGAGCAGGCTCCCTTCGGAGATGGAGCTGGCAGAGCAGTATAATGTGAGTCGTATCACCAGCAAAAAGGCTCTGGAGATGCTGGCCGATCAGAATCTCATTACCCGGAAACCGGGAAAGGGTTCTTACGTGCTGGACTATAGTATGGCGGAAGGAAAAAGGCCTGGAGAGGAACCTGCGGGCACTGTAGCGGAAGAGAAAGACTGCGGCGGGAGAAGACTGATAGGTGTTGTCCTGGACAGCTTTGGCGCAGCTTATGGATGCGATGTGGTGGGCGGCATTGAGAGGGAATGCAGGAAACAGAATTTTCATATGGTTCTGAAGTGTACCTATGGGAACATGGAGGAGGAGACGAAAGCCTTTGACGAGCTGATTGCGCTTGGAGTCCGGGGAATCATCCTGATGTGCGTGCAGGGAGAACACTATAATGAAAATGTGCTTAAGCTGTCCTTAAAGAATTTCCCCATGGTGCTGGTGGACAGAGAACTGGCAGGACTGCCGATCCCTTGCGTGACTACGGACAATTTTAAGGCGGCAAAAGAGCTGGTGACGGTTTTGATTGAAAAAGGCCATAAATGCATCAGCTTCTTCTCGCATCCGATTACCGGGACGTCTACGGTAGCGGCACGGTTTTCCGGTTATGTGGAAAGTCTGTTGGAGCATGGGTTAGGGACAAGCGAAGATATGTGGCTTAGAAACCTTAGTTCCACTCTGCCCAGGCTGGATGCAGATGATGGGGAGGAATACGAGGATATTAAGCGGATTGAGGCCTTTATCAGAGATCATCCCCAGGTAACCGGTTTTTTTACGGTAGATCAGGCTTTGGGAATTACCGTTTATAAGATCCTGTGCAGAATGGGCCTGGAAAAGGAAAAAGAAGTGGTATTTTTTGATGGTATTGATGAAAGCTATGACCCTAACCCCATGTTTCATCATGTGGTACAGGGAGAATATTTGATTGGCGTTATGGCAGTCAAATATTTGAAGGATCGGATGGAGGGAAAGGACGTTCCAAAAAAATATTGTGTTCCCTATGAAATTGTCAAAAGTTCGCGGGACACACATCCTGATTTGTACGCCCGCTAAAGCGGGCAGATGGGAGTCAGATTGAAAAATCAGTCTGTCGGCTGATTTTATCAACCACAAATTTGTGCTTAATGGCACAAATTTGCAGGCTTGGAAAGGAGCATGGATTAATATGAAAATGCCTGAAATATTGGTAAAAAGAGCGCAGGCTCTGGAAGACTATTACAAGGTTCATTATCATGGGTTGGCACCGCTTGCAGCCCAGTGCTTTTTGAATACCATGGAGACAACGGTAAAGGAGCTTGCAGACGGCACATACTTTGTTATCACGGGGGATATTCCGGCTATGTGGCTGCGGGATTCTGCGGCACAGGTGAGACCTTATGTGAAATATGCAAAAGAAGATGCGGAGCTGCAAAAGATTTTAGAGGGTATTATCGAAAAGCAGGCATATCTTGTCTGCATCGACCCTTATGCCAATGCATTTAACGAGAGCGCCAATGGAGCAGGGGCAAAGGACGATACGCTTTTAAACGATCATGTGTGGGAGCGGAAGTACGAGGTAGATTCTTTATGCGCACCGGTTTATCTGGGGTATCTTTACTGGAAAACCACAGGAATTGACAGTATTTTTACCGAAACCTACCACAAGATGTTAAGGGCTGTTGTGGAAACCTTCACCGTGGAGCAGGATCACAGCCGGTCGGATTACAGCTTTCAGCGCTATGACTGTGTTAAAACAGACACACTGTCCTGCAGGGGAAAAGGCCGTCCGGTGAATGTCACAGGCATGACCTGGTCGGGATTCCGGCCTTCCGATGACAGCTGTACCTTTGGCTATCTGGTTCCGGCTAACATGATGGCGGTTAAGGCCATGGAATATGCCGCGGAAGTTTGCCGGGAATGCTATAAGGATGAAGAACTTGCGGATAAATGTAAAAAGCTGGGAGAAGAAATTCAGGATGGTATCATGGAGTATGCGGTTGTAGAGCATCCCAAATACGGAAAAATCTATGCTTATGAGACAGACGGATTCGGTAATTATAAGCTGATGGATGATGCAAATTCACCCAGCCTTCTGGCAATGCCTTATTTAGGATACTGCGACCGGGAAGATCCGCTTTACCAGAACACCCGCAGATTTATATTATCTTTGGACAATCCCTATTTCTATGAAGGAAGCCTTGCTAAGGGGATGGGAAGCCCCCACACGCCGGAAGGCTATGTGTGGCATATTGGCATTGTGATGCAGGCGCTGACCTCAGGCAGCCGGGAAGAAATTCTCTCATGCCTTGATATGCTTGCAAGGACACATGCAGGAACCAATTACATGCACGAGTCCTTTGAACCTTCAAAACCGGAAGAATATACAAGATCATGGTTTGCATGGGCCAACACCCTTTTTGCGGAGCTGCTTGATCAGCTGATGACGGAGGAATTTTTTACATCTTAAAAGAGGAAGATTTTCTATGGCGTCTAAGGACGCAGCTAAAAAACAATGGATGCCGGGCCTTGCCAGACATCCTTATATTAAAAAAGGAGGCAAAGATGAAATTAATGCATTCAGAATGGCAGGGGCGGCTGGAACACTGGCTGCGCACCCTGAAGGACGACTTTTATGAACCCTTAGGAGAAATCTCCTGGGAAGCATTTCGGACCATGGACTATCTTACCCTGGAAGAAGCCAGGACCAAAGCTTTTGAGCCGGTAAGCCCTGGTTTTACATGGGGAAATATCTGGGAATACTGCTGGTTTAAAAGTACCGTGTGTCTGCCAAAGGAGGCAAAGGGACAGCGTATTGTGATGGATTTACAGCCTGGCGGGGAATCCACTTTGTTCGTAAACGGAAAGTCCTTTGGTACTTACCGTGCGGAATGGGTGTTCGAGCCTCATCATTTTATCGAGGACAATGTACTTGCCACCTGCGCGCAGGGCGGGGAATCCTTTGAGGTGGTGATGGAAACCTATGCAGGACATTACTTCCCGGATGCAGCTTCAGGCGGGTGTGCCACAGGGCCGGTTCTGCCGGGAGCATACACCGATCCGGCTAAGGAAGGTGAGAGAAGAACGCTTGGAAAATCCACCTATGGAATTTGGAATGAGGCCGCTTATCAGTTGTACATGGATGTAGATACCTTAAGGCGTCTTTTGGGTACTATGGATGAAAAGTCTCTCAGGGCAGCAAAAATTGCCAGGGCATTGGAGCAGTTTACACTGACAGTTGACTTTGAGCAGCCGAAAGAAGGGAGAATTGCTTCATACCTGAAAGCACGGGAGGAACTGCGCCCTGTAATGGAGGCAAAAAATGGTTCCACGGCTCCTGTATTTTATGCAATCGGCAACGCGCACCTGGATCTTGCATGGCTGTGGCCTATGGAAGAGACCTATCGCAAGACAGAGAGAACCTTTGCAGCGCAGCTGCGGTTAATTGAGGAATACCCTGAGTATAAATTTATCCAGAGTCAGCCTGCCTCCTATGAGATGTGCAGAAAATATTATCCAGAGCTTTTTGAAAGAATCAGGGAAGCGATTAAAGGCGGCCAGTGGATTGCAGACGGCGCTATGTGGGTGGAACCGGACACCAATATGGCAAGCGGTGAAGCGCTGATTCGCCAGCTTGTACATGGAAAGAGATATTATAAGGATGTCCTGGGCGTAGAGAGCCGGGTGCTCTGGCTTCCGGATACCTTTGGGTACACCGCAGCGCTGCCGCAGATTTTAAAGGGATGCGGTGTGGATTATCTGGTTACCCAAAAGATCTTCTGGTCATATAATGAAGGCGATCAGTTCCCTTATCATTACTTTACCTGGCAGGGAATGGACGGATCCCAGGTGGTTTCCTTCCTTCCTACCAGCTATACGTACCGTACCGATCCCACAGAGGCAAACCGCGTCTGGAAGGAACGGACACAGCTGCAGGATCTTGACGCATTTTTGTTACCTTACGGCTATGGCGATGGCGGCGGCGGCCCTGCAAGAGATTATGTGGAATATGCAAAACGTCAGGAAGACTTAGAGGGCAGCGTGAAAATGAAGATGGCAGGCCCTGTGGAATTCTTTGAGGATATGGAAAAGCAGGGTGGTCCTGTAAATACTTATGTGGGAGAGCTGTATTTCAGTGCACACAGAGGTACCTATACTTCCCAGGCTCTGGTGAAAAAGAATAACCGCCGCTGCGAGCTGGCTATGAGAGAGCTTGAAATGTGGAGCAGCCTGGCTCTTAGTCGTGGCCTCCGGTATGAATTATCCGAGGCGGACGCTTTGTGGAAGGAGCTTTTATTAAATCAGTTCCATGATATTCTTCCCGGTTCCAGTATCGGACGGGTTTATGAGAAAGCGGCAGAGGATCACGGTAAGATTCTGGCAGGCGCTGCTAAGTTACAGGTAAAAGCCTTTGAAAAGTTATCTGACAGTGCAAGGCCGGAGGCAGTGACAGTTTGGAATTCTCTTAGTTTTGACCGTAAGGCTCTTGTTGAACTGCCGGAGAGCTTTAAGGAGGGCGCGAAGACATTAGCAGGAGAGGAAATTCCGGTACAGTGGGCTGAAAACCGCGTGAAAGCTCTGGTTTCTATTCCTTCCTGCGGCGCTGTTTCAGTAGTTCCCGGTAAGGGAAAAGACTCATGTGAGGATATCAAAGGAGCATCCGTGAAAGTGGACGGAGAAGATTTTGTGCTGGAAAACAGTAAAGTGACAGCTAAGGTTAACGCCAAAGGCGAGGTAGTTTCCTTTGTACTGAAGGAATCCGGAAGAGAATTTGCTGCAGAGCCTTTAAACCGTCTCCATATGTATAAGGATGTTCCCCGTCTGTTTGATGCATGGGATATTGACTCTAATTATATTGAGCAGGAAGTGGAAGGACTTCAAGGTGCAAAAGTGGAAATTGTCTCCGAAGGATTGGAGAGCGTACTGAAGGTAAGCGGTAAAATCGGGGAATCTTCCTTTAAGCAGTATATCCGTCTGGCAGCAGAGAGCAGACGCATTGTGTTTGAGACGGAAATTGACTGGAAAGAGCTGCACCGTCTTTTAAAGAGTGCTTTTCCTGTAAATGTATATACAGAAAATGGTATTAACGAAATGCAGTTCGGTTATGTGGAACGTCCTGCCCATCGTTCAAAACTGTATGATAAGGATCGCTTCGAGGTATGCAATCACCGCTACAGCGCTCTTTGTGACGGGGCTCATGGGGCGGCAGTGCTCAATGACTGTAAATATGGTATCAGCATGAACGGCAATGCGCTGGAACTGACCCTGCTTCGGGCAGCGGCAACCCCTCAGATGCGCGCAGACAATGGTGTGCATACATTTACCTATGCTTTTACGGCATGGGAGGGAAGCTTTGCTGGCTGCGATGTGGTTCGTCAGGGCTATGAGCTTAATGTGAAGCCTCCGGTAAGTACAGGAGCTGTGGAACCTTTCAGCGCAGTAAATATTGATCGTGAGAATGTCATTTTAGATACCATGAAACCTGCCGAGGACGGAAGCGGCGATGTGATTTTGCGTCTGTATGAGGCGAAAAAAGCTGCAGTGGATGCGAAGATCAGGCTTGGCTTTCAGACACAGAAGGCTTATCTGTGCGATATGCTGGAAAACATTCTGGAGGAAGTGGATATCACGGATGGAGAGGTAAAATTACCTTTCAGAACCTTTGAGATTAAGACACTCCGGGTGAAACTGGCGGACTGATATTGTGAAGGAATGACTTTTTTGGTAATAGCGAGGTATTTTAAGGCGCCTGCCGGTTACTGCCGGACGGGCGCCTTTATCTGCGGGCTAAACAGTTATATATTGACAAAATTTTTTAAAAAAAGTATTGACAAGTACGCTCAAAAAATAGTATACTAACACAGCAGGTCAGGGAACAGTGCTGACCAGAATAATGGGATCTTAGCTCAGCTGGGAGAGCATCTGCCTTACAAGCAGAGGGTCATAGGTTCGAGCCCTATAGGTCCCATTCTTCGGGAAACCGGAGTTTTTATTTATGATTTATGGCGAGATAGCTCAGTTGGCTAGAGCATACGGTTCATACCCGTAGTGTCGAGGGTTCAAATCCCCCTCTCGCTATTTTAGAGAAGTCCAGAAGCCTTGAAAATCAAGAGTTTTGGGCTTTTTGTATTTCGGAAGTAATCAAAAAAGTAATCTGACATCAAGTTGTAAATCATCCTTATTTTGTTCCGTGACGGTCTTATACAGATAAGGGTAAGCTATATCATCATCTTTCAAGTCAAACATATAAAATTCAACCTGTTTTTGCGCCAGTCAACGATCCGGTATTCAGAAACGCCTGCTCTACAGTATATCTGCATTTTTTCATTCCGGTCGTATTCTTCTGTAGAATCGGATAAGACTTCCATGAAAAACGGGGAATACCTGTAAATGACACATTTTTCCTGTCAAGCATATTACAGATGATAGAGACATCGGGCATGACTACTTTATTATCGTTTTCACGCTACTGGTATTGAACACTACCGTCAAATACACGGCAAAGGCTGTCTTTGATTTGGCCGCCTGCTTTAATGATAAAATTGTGGATTACCATTGAATGCGCAAGGTAAGTTTTACTTATGTCTTCTTTGGGTAAGGTATTTATTGTATGACCTCCTGACTGTTTAGGTTTAATAGATATTTGTAATAATAAAACAGCATTGCAACTGCCAGTTGACATATTTCCATATCTAAATGGTGGCTATGCAACTGATAATATTGCTAAAATTACACCATGAAAGAAAGGAGTGTTGATGAATGCTATATGATTATTTTAGCAGGTGGTGCTGTTGGATTGGGAGTAGCACAGATTATTCAGGCAATAAACGGTATGCTTAACTCAAAAAAGATTGAGTAAGAAGCGGGACTATGACCTGACTGTGCCGGATGTGAACCTGCAGGGAGGCCAAACAATGCCGCCCCGATATTGGTGTAATCTTTCTGACTGCAAACGATATGGAAAGCGATATGCTAAGAGGCTGCGAGCCGGACGCTGACGATTATGTGACAAAACCATTCCATAAGGATATTTTACTATATTTGTAATAGACTCTGTTTTCTGATTATGGTACACTGATTACGATAAAAGAACGGATTTTCTATCATGCAGGGCAGCAAAAAAGAGTACGCCAAAAGGAACAAGGAACTTTGCAAAGGCCTGCATACAGAGGCAGGTTTAGAAAGGAATCAGGGTTATTAAAATGACACAGAGCGAATACGAAATCAGGGAGCAGATCTGCGATATCGGCAGAAGAATATATAACCGCAAAATGGTTGCGGCAAATGACGGGAATATTTCCGTTAAGTTAAATGACAGTGAATTTCTGTGTACGCCTACAGGAGTATCAAAGGGCTTTATGACACCTGCCTATATCTGCAAAGTAGATGCAAAGGGAAATGTCCTTGAGGCGAATGAAGGATTTAAGCCCTCTTCAGAAATGAAAATGCATATGCGAGTTTATGAAAAAAGACCTGATGTGGGAGCCGTTGTCCATGCCCATCCCGTTTTTGCCACCAGCTTTGCAATTGCAGGTGTTCCTCTGTCTAAGCCGATTATGTCGGAGGCGGTTCTTACCCTTGGATGCGTGCCTGTTGCGCCTTATGGAACTCCTTCCACCATGGAAATTCCGGATTCAATAGAGCCTTTTTTGGAGGATTTTAACGGGGTGCTTTTAGAGAGCCACGGGGCTCTTACCTGGGCAGGGGATCTGATGACCGCATATATGAAGATGGAATCCCTTGAATTTTATGCGGAATTGCTTTACAGAACAAGTCAGCTTGGCAATACGAAGTGCATCAACCCGGAAAATGTGGAGAAACTATATGAGGTCAGGAAGAAAATGGGATTATCCGGCCGGGATCAGGCAAAGTTTTGCAGGGAAAAAGGAAGGGAATACTGCCATAACTGCAGCAACTGCTTCTCAAAAGATGAGATATAAAATAAGCCGTAAACAATAAAGAGGGAGCTGCCAGCAATATCATGAAGTGAATGGATGGCTTAGACGCTAAATTTCATGACATTGAGCTGTCAGCCATAGTTACAGGAAAGGCCGGAAAGCTGTGCTTTTGCATAAGCTTGCCGGCCTTAAATAAACATAAGGATACTGTAAAAGTCTGGAAGCCGTTGCTTTTTCAAAAAGATGAAATGGGAATGTCACCTTTTACCTGCTTTTTGCGTATTTGATATAAAGCTTGCAAGCTAAATTTCCAAATTACTCTTTGACAGGGTATAAAGGAGCAAAATCCGGGTGCCTGGGGATGCAAAGAGCCGGCTGCTCCGGAAAGGAGGACAATGGAGGTAGAAGAAATTGTAAGAAAGTACAGCAACATGCTTTATAAGATTTGTATTGTGATACTTTGTAATGAACAGGATGTGCAGGATGCCATTCAGGAGACTTTCTGCAGGCTTATAGAAAAAAGGCCCTGTTTTGAAAGTGAAGAACATACGAAGGCATGGCTGATTCGCGTATCTGCCAATATTTGCAGGGATACTCTGCGGTTGCGAACGCGCCATCCCGGGGTTTCCATAGAAAAGCTGTCGGCTTACCTCGTGGCGCCTGGGTACAGAAAGACACTGACAGAGCTGTTGGAACTGCCGTTAAAGTACAGAACAGTTATTTACCTGCATTATGTGGAAGGGTATCAGGTGAAAGAAATTGCAGATATTCTGGGCATTACACAATATGCGGTAAAAAAGAGACTGCAAAGGGGCAGGGAACAGCTGCGGATTTTATATAAGGAGGGATGAGGAATGGAACAGAAGGATTTAAAAGAAACAATGGACCAGATTCATATACAGGATGAAATGCAGGAAGATATTATCAGAAATCTTTACAGGCCGATGAAAAGAAATTTTTTCAAAAAAACAGGCGTACTGGCGGCGGCTACACTGACAGCAGTTATCGTGATCGCCGTACCGGTGCAGGCGGCAATCCGGCATTTGATACAGGAGAGGATGGATAATCTGCCGGCAAAGGAGGTGGAACATCTTTCACAGATGCAGGGGAGCCAGGAAATTTCAGCGGACGGTTTTTCAAGGGACTATTCCCCAAGTGAGAAAAAAAGGATGGGAGAATTATTTAAGGAATATCAAAACGGTAATTTTCCCAAAGGAGAAATTCTACGCGTGGACAGTAAAGATCAGGTGGAGGAAAACGTGTTTTGTTATGTGGAGGAAACAGGATGTTTTTATTTTCCCGACCGTGAACTGACAGATGAGGAGCTTTTGGAAGTGATTGATTTTAATTATAAGAGAGAGTATGCGCTGGCGCAGAACCCGGAAATACAAAAGGAGCTTGCGGGGAGAGAAAAGGAGCAGCAAAAGCAGCAGGCGCTTTTGCTGCAGGAAGGGGGAATCAGCCTGCAGCAGGCCATAGAAAATGCGGAGAAGTGGATGGATAAGCTGTTTGATCTGTCTGTTGACGGAATGGAACAGAACGCCTATTTGGATGATAAAGCGGATGGTATGCAGCAGTATTGTGTAAATTACAGCATACAAAGCCAGTGCTATTATTACTTTTATATCTCCGGGGCAGACGGCAGACTGGTAAAAGCGGACAGCTCTCTGGCAGCTGATTTGGATAAGGAAGGGATGGAGGAAATAAGCGCCAAAAAGCAGCTGGAGGAAAATTACAAACTGGCCGGGAGAATTTTGGAAAAAATCGGAATCCACGATACCTTTATGGATATTACCTGTTACTATACCGTAAAGGATGGAAAGGTCATTGGCAGCAATCTGGCCTACTACTTTTTAAAAGAGGATGGAAACGGATACCGGCTTGATTTTTGCTGTGACGGGAATTATTTCCGCTCTTACAGGGAGACGACCCTTGCGGAGTATGAGCAGAAAAGCAGTCAGGAATATGTGGCGGAAAGGATAGAGGGAGCGCAGGTAAGGACTGTTTCTTTGAAGGAATGAGAAAATTTTTGATAGCATCTGCCCGTTCAATATTCATTTTTCGAGGATTGATAGTGAAGTTAGTTTCTGGTATACTATGCGGTAGACAGAGTTGGCTTTGCCAAAGCAGTCTTCCGAACATGAGTTTGTGCCGTGGCAGCAAACCAGGAATCGCAGAGCCCAATCTGAAATTTGGCTCATGCGGCCAGGAGTATTTCTTCGGAAAACTTCGCAAAAATTGCTCCGGTATGGAGGTAAATATGAAGCATGGAAAAAAGATGATAGCGCCGATTATTGTAACAATTATCATGCTGCTGTATTATATAGGAATAGCGGCTACTTTTCTGATCATAAGGGGTATTCCTTTACAGGTGAAAGCTTTGATGGTGGTGATACCGCTTTTATCAGGAGCTGTGATGGTTGGCGTTCTGGCAAGCCGAATCAGGGAAATCGAAGGAGGAGAAGAAGATGATCTTAGTAAATACTGATTACATCAGTGGAAAAGAGTTGGAGATGATTGGACTTGTAAAGGGCAGTACAATCCAGTCCAAAAACGTGGGGCATGATATTACGCAAGGCTTTAAGACTTTAGTGGGCGGAGAGTTAAAAGCCTACACGGAAATGATGAATGACGCCAGAGCGCTTGCAACAAAGCGTATGGTAGAAGAAGCAGAAAAGATGGGAGCTGATGCGGTGGTAAATATCCGTTATGCATCTGCGGCTGTTATGCAGGGCGCGGCAGAGGTAATGGCATATGGGACCGCTGTAAAATTCAGATAAATTATGGAAAAAACAAAAAATTTTACACAGGGAAATCCGGCGAAGCTTCTTCTTTTCTTTGCATTGCCGCTGATGGTTGGAAATCTTTTCCAGCAGATGTACACGCTGGTGGACACTATCATTGTGGGACAGGGGGTTGGCGTGGAAGCGCTTGCTTCTTTAGGGGCATCAGAGTGGCTTTGCTGGCTGTTTTTTGGACTGGCTACAGGGCTTACGCAGGGGTTTTCGATTTTATTTTCCCAGTATTACGGGGCCGGGAAATATGAAGATTTAAAAAAGACCATAGGGAATGCGCTGGTACTCTCGGCAGCAGCCGTATGCCTGATGGTCTTTTGCGGGCAGCTGATGATTGCACCTGCTCTCAGACTTTTAAAGACGCCGGAGAATATTTTTGCAGGATCGGAGCTGTACCTGCGGATTTTGTGGGCCGGTATTCCCATCACGCTGCTGTACAACTTTGCCTCAGCGCTTTTACGGGCCCTTGGGGACAGTAAAACGCCGCTAATTGCTATGGTGGTTGCTGCCTTCGTAAATATCGGCCTGGACCTTTTGTTTGTGATGGGATTCCATTGGGGGATTGCCGGCGCGGCAGGGGCTACGCTGTTTGCCCAGGGGTGCGCGCTTTTAGCCTGTCTTTGGGCCATGAAATCGCTTGACTGTGTACATATAAGCAGGAAACATGCGGCGCCTGAAAAGGATATTTTGAAACGGCTGCTTATTTTAGGCGTGCCTGTTATGTTCCAAAATACAATTATCAGTGTTGGCGGCATGGTGGTGCAGTCGGTGGTAAACGGATTCGGTTTCCTTTTTGTGGCAGGGTTTACGGCGACCAACAAGCTATATGGGCTTCTTGAGGTGGCGGCCACTTCCTTTGGCTATGCGATTACCACTTATGTGGCCCAGAACTATGGAGCAGGAAATTACGAGAGAATTGAGAAGGGGATCCGGAGCGGGATTATCATTTCTTCCGTGACGGCTCTTACGATTTCAGCGCTTATGCTGATTTTTGGAAAAGCAATCCTTTCTTTGTTTGTGTCGGGAGAACCTGCACAGACGGAGCAGGTACTTGATATTGCGCGTCATTATCTGAATATCATGAGTTATTTTCTGATCGTGCTTTATGCGCTGTATGTTTACCGTTCAGGGCTGCAAGGGCTGGGGAATACGGTAATTCCCATGCTTTCAGGACTGGCGGAGTTTATAATGCGCGTTACGGCGGCTATTATCTTTCCGCGTTTTCTGGGGCAGGAAGGAATTTTTTATGCTGAAATCCTCGCATGGACAGGAGCAGCGGTGCTTTTGGCGGTATCTTATTATGTGGTAATAGGACGCAAAAGACAACGGTCAGCACACTAAGCGGACTGGCGCAGGCGCCAGTCCCGCTATTTTATTTCCGCGGGCAATGAGTGGGGCGTATCAAATTTCATGCCCTGCTGCCTGCGGAGGGGTTATTGATTCTTTGTCCCGGGTTTTCGTAAGCAGGCTGTGCAGGGAATCACGGCCTAAAAACGGCGCCAGAGACATGATATGTTCCCATTGGGGCACTCCGGTATAATGCTGTAACAGGTTATCTATCTCATCTTCAGATAAAAAAGGTGCAAGTCCAATGATGGTTTCCATGCTGGCAGTCTCTGTGACATGCAGGGTAAGCTTATTAAGACCGGTTCGGCTAAGGAAAGGCGCAAGGCTTATGAGAGCTTCGGAGCTCATTTCACCTTCAAGACGGCTGGTAAGCTCATCCAAATCTTCCTGATTCAGAAAGGGCGCAAGACTGGTAAGGACAGAACAGTCTAAGGACTTTTCATTCAGGTTTAACAGTTTTTTTATCTCCCGGGGAGGGAGATACGGCGCAAGCTCTTTTAAACCTTCTATGGTGAGCGCGGCAGCAGAACGCTCATCTGCAGATATGATTTTGGTGACCGTTTCGTATTCTTTTTCGGTTCCTAAAAGCTGGTCAAGGCTGATTTGCAGTATGCGGCAAAGTGGTTCAAGCTTTGCTATGTCAGGCATGGAATTTCCCCTTTCCCAGTTGGAAACCGCCTGGCAGCTCACCTCTATGGCATCTGCCAGATTCATTTGGGTCATATTTTGGGCAATCCTCGCCTCTTTAATATTTTTGGCTATTTTCATCATATCAAACATAGTTTTCCTCACTTTCTTCGAGATGAATAAAGTTCACCTTTGCTTATGTCTTTTTCGTTTGAGATTTCGGGGCGGCCGCCCTTTCATGTAAAATCATTATAGCATATATAAGTCTGTGCCAAAATCAAGCAGTGCTTGAAAACGATGCAGTTTTTGTAAACGGATGGTTGAATTTATTTTTGTTTGGTTAAAATTTTTAAAATAAATTTATAATTGTGAAAGATATTGAAAAGTGGAATCAATTTTATTATGATATTAAAATCTGGGATTTTTTTGCGCGGGCCCGCCCGGAGGAGATGAGCCGTCAAAGCGGCGCTCGGGCTTCGCGGCGGACAGGGAAAGAATCTTCCCCGCCCGGCTAAGAAAGAAGAGGTGTATTGGGTATAGAAACGCTTAACACGGAAGAAATTACAATAAAAGATATTGCAAAAGTGTGCGGGGTCGGCGTCAGCACGGTTTCCAGGGCAATCAACAATCATCCGGATATCAGCCCGAAGACGAAACAAAAGATTGCGGATGCTATTGAGGAATATGGCTACATCCCTAACAACAGCGCACGCAATTTAAGGAGAATTGACGGAAAGTGCATTGCAGTGGTGGTGAAAGGCGTTTCCAATCCCCTGTTTGCAGACGCCGTCCAGATTATGGAGGAAGAGATCAAAAAAAGGAAATATTCTATGGTGATCCGCTATGTGAATTTTGACGAGCAAGAAGTGGATGTTGCCATAGAGCTTGCCAAGGAAAAGAAACTTGCAGGCGTTGTCTTTCTTGGGGGATATTTCGTCCGTGAAAAGAAGAAACTGCAAAAGCTGCGCATTCCTTTTGTACTGTCCACAGCGGGGGCTAATGTTGATAATATTTCTGCCGAAGAATATTCTGTTTTTTGCGTGGATGATGAAAAAGAAGGGTATCGGATGACGGATTATTTGATAAGATTAGGGCATAAAAAGATTGCTGTGCTCTCCGGAATGCCTGATGATGCCAGTATAGGAAAGCTTCGTCTGAAAGGATATAAAAGAGCCCTTAAGGAGCATGGAATAGCAGTGGATGAGGACTTGATTCTGCATATGAAACGTGATATCAGATTTTACTCCATGGAAAACGGCTATCAGATGACCCAGGAGCTTTTGACAGGCAGAAAAGAGTTTACCTGTATTTTCGCATTTTCGGATGCAATGGCGATTGGAGCCTGCAGGGCAATCGCAGATGCAGGTAAAAAGGTGCCGGATGATTATTCGGTGGCGGGCTTTGACGGAATTGAAATGGGAGACTATTATAATCCCCAGCTGACCACTATCAAACAGCCAATCCATGAGATTGCCATGGAATCGGTTACGATGCTGTTTGAAATTTTAGATAAAAAAAGTGAAAATGTGAGGAGAATATTTTCCTGTGAGCTGTTAGAGAGGGAATCTACCAGACATAGGAAAGTTTTATAGAAGCGTATAGAGTTGTATAATAGAAATGTTTCAGGCCGGGTTATTTTACCCGGCCTGAAATTATTACAATAAGCCGACCAGCGGGAGGCGTTTGTTAGGATAAGCCGAGGTACGAAACACGGCTTGATAGGCTGATCCGCAAGGCGGAAGCGACAAATGGGAACATTTGTTCTAATAAACAAATCCGGTAACATAAGCAGGTAAAAAAGTTAAGTCTAAATATGGAAAAATGCACAAAGCAAGAGCGGAAGATAATGGAAAAATATAAAAAAGCACAATAAATATTTGGATATGGCAATAATATTATTATAAAAACTGAAAAAAGACTATTGACATATGATTTTTTTAAATGTAGAATTAAGTTCATATCGGAAACGTTACCAAAAACGTTACCGGAAACGTTTCAGAAAACAATAAGGAGGAACATCTATGAGAAAGATGAAAAAGTTTGCAGCTCTTGGCCTGGCCCTTACGATGATCGCGACCATGCTGACTGCCTGCGGAGGCTCAGACAAATCCGGAGCATCCAATAGTACATCCGGTGAAACAACCAGCGAAGATTCACAGGCTGCACAGAGCGAAAATGCTCAGACCGAAGCACAGGGAGAGGAGAGCGCTCCCGCACAGGCGTCATCAGGAGAGCAGGTGACAATTACATATTCCCTGTGGGATGAGATCCAGTCAGTAGTGTATCAGGAGCTGATTGACAACTTCGAAGCGCAGAATCCGGATATCCATGTGGAAATGCAGTTAACCCCCTGGGATCAGTACTGGACCAAATTTGATGCTGCAGCCGGCGCAAATCAGGCCGCTGATGTATTCTTTATGAATGTATGGGTACCTAAGTATGCGGAGGCAGGCGTACTGGAGCCGTTAGATTCTTATATGGAGAGGGATGGCTTTGATTTCAGTCTTTATACCCAGTCTATTGTGGACACCGGTACTTACAACGGCGTTCATTACACAGTGCCAAAGGGAACCGATTCTATGGCAGTGGCGGTTAATACCACTCTTTTTGAGAAATACGGCGTGACCGTTCCGGGCAGCGACTGGACATGGGACGACATGATGGCAGTATGCCGGGAACTGCAGGGGAAAATTGCGGAAGCAGGGGATTCTATTTATCCTATGGCATTTATGCTGAATTCTAATAACGGCAGCTGGCAGCCTGTTGTTTACCAGTTTGGCGGCCGTGTATTTAACGAGGACGGGACAAGCGGTTACAGCAGCGAGGAGAGCATTGCGGCGATCCAGGCTCTGGTTGATATGATTGACGAAAAACTGATTCCTGACTATCAGATGGTCAGCGATACATCCGCTGAGGAGTTTTTCATTTCCGGTCAGGCATGTATGCTTTACCTTCCCACTTTCAGTTCCCAGAAACTTGAGCAGGCAAAGATGGAAGGCATAGAGCTTATCAAGCTTCCCAAAGCTAAGTCCCAGGAATTCATTGCAGGAAGTATGCACTATGGGATGAATGCTGCCAGCGAGCACAAGGAAGAAGCATGGAGATTTATGCAGTACCTTGCAAGCGAAGAGGCAAATGACATTGTGGGACAAAGAGGTATCGACCTTCCCGCAAGAATTTCTTCCCAGTCCTATTATGCTTCCAGCTTTAAGCAGTTTGACGGGTCGGCTTTCGTAGAAGGTCTGACAGAAGCAGTACCTTACGCCAGCGCTCCGGGATATGCCGAGGATGCAATTAATTCCATTACAAATGATGATATTATAGCTATTTTCACTAAACAGATTGGCGTAAAAGAAGGCATGGAAAAGATGGCTGAAAAGATCAATGCAGAGATTGAGAGTGGGAAATAAATAGTTCGTCTGCAGATTGTAGATTAGAAAAGGTGGCGGCACAGCCATTTGGCAGCTGTGCCGCCTTTTTATTAACATAAGGACAGCTCGCGAAGCGTGGTGTCCGTTGTTTAATAAGCCAGCCCGCGAAATATGGCAGCGTGTGTTCTTCAGGATGGGCTTTTCAGGGGATTGGCAGCAGTAGTTGGTATGTAGGAAATAAAGAGGGATTGCGGATGAAAAAATATAAAACAAAGAGGGCAAGAAAGGAAGCTTTGGCAGCATATACCTTTATTTTGCCATTCATTACAGGAATTCTTATTTTTAATGTCTATGCCTTTCTAAAAAATATATTTATCAGCTTCACCAATAAAAAAAGCTTTGGCGCTGCTAAATTTATAGGGATGGACAATTATGTGCGTTTATTTGGTGACGAGAAATTTTATCAGGCACTCATTAACACGCTGTGTTATATCGTGATTTGTGTACCGGCAATCATTATCTTATCCTTGCTGATTGCCCTTGCGCTTAATGTGAAATTGAAGGGGATAGGAATTTTCAGGACGTTGATTTACCTGCCCATCATTACCCTGCCTACCGCGGTGGGAATGGTGTGGAAATGGCTTTTTAATAATCAGTTCGGTCTGATCAACGCGGTGATGGGCAAATTCGGGATACAGGGGCCGGCATGGCTTTCGGATCCGAATGTTTCACTGATTGCGGTTTGTATTGTACTGATATGGTGCAGCATAGGAACTGCGGTGATTATTTTCCTGGCGGGCCTGCAGGGAATTGAAAAAACATATTATGAGGCTGCAGATATTGACGGGGCGAACAGTGTACAGAAATTTTTAAGTATTACATTTCCCCTGCTTTCTCCTACCACCTTTATGCTTATCGTGACGGAGATTATTGGTTTTTTCCAGGTTTTCGATATGATTTTCCTGATGATTCCGCCTACCAGCTCCGGTATGGCCGGTGCAAGAAGCATTGTAATGCTGTTCTACGAGGAGGCATTCACCAAATTTAACAAGGGATATGGTGCGGCAATGGCAAACATTTTGTTCTTAATCATCCTTGTCATTACAATCATACAGATGAAACTGCAGAAAAAATGGGTTTATTACGGATAAAGGGGGAATTATTTTGAATAAGAAAAAGAATGTGTGGGTTTATGCTTTTCTGGTTTTATGTGCAATTACAACGTTGATTCCCTTTATCTGGATGATATTGACATCCTTAAAAACTTATGGTGAGAGTATGCAGGTTCCTCTGGTTATTTTTCCGGCAGAGCCCCAATGGGTGAATTATAGTTCTGTGTGGAATAAATTCCCGATTCTTCGGCTGTATATCAACACCTTTTTTGTCATGGTAATTTCCATTGTCATCCAGATTTTCATTTGCTCTCTGGCGGCATATGCCTTTGCCAGACTTACGTTTCCCGGGAAAAATTTCTGGTTTGTGTTAAGCCTTAGTATGATGATGATTCCTTATCAAATCTTTTTGGTGCCTCATTATGATATTATGGTTTCCTGGAATTTAAGCAATACGCTGACAGCGCTGTGGCTTCCTAAGACCTTTAATATATTTGCACTGTTTATGCTGCGTCAGTTTTTTTCATCCCTCCCCATTGATTTGGACGAGGCAGCCCAGTTAGACGGCTGTAGCAAGTTCCGTATTTACTGGAATATTCTCCTTCCACTGTTAAAATCCCCTATTGTGGCTTTGTGTATTTTGACCGGATTAGGGACCTGGAAGGACCTTATGTGGCCGCTGATCATCAATGTGGATATGGACAAAATGGTGCTTTCAGCCGGATTAGCGAACCTGACAGGACAGAACATCACCAATTATCCGGAACTGATGGCGGGAGGCACGCTTGCCGCGGCGCCAATGATTATTTTGTTCTTCTTCTTCCAGAAACAGTTTGTGGAAGGTATCGCCATGAGCGGGTCAAAAGCATAATATGGCGGCAGAATGATGCCCTGCTGTCTGTGGGTGTTAAGCTGTACGGCAGAGGGATGCTTGCGATAGATAAAAGTTATTATAATGTACCAGGAGGTATAAGATTGAAAATTGAAAATTTTCAATCGTGAGTTTTGTGACTGTGCGTTGCTGGCCACAAACTCATTATGCGCAAATAAAAGCAAAGGTGAACAAAGTTCACCTCGCAGAAATGGAGATAAAAATGTTTAAGTACCCTATTATTGACAGTCACATTCATATGTATTCGGAAGCGGATTTAGAAGCAATAGAGACGGCAGCCAGGGAGGGCGGATACAGCAAGTATACTTTACTCTCAGGCAGTCTTTTTCCTCAGAGGGCGCCGGGAAATCTTTCCGTTGCATGGGCAAAGTTAAAGCATCCGGGGAAGGTATATGGATATGCTACCTTTCATATGCAGTTGGAGGGGACCCCTGACGGGGAGGATCTGTTAAAGCAGGCGAAAGAGTATCATGCCATTGGCTTTGATGGAATTAAAATGCTGGACGGAAAACCAAGCCTGAGAAAAGAGAGAGTTCCCATTGATAACGCTTGTTATGATCCCCTGTTTTCTTATCTGGAAGAAAATCAGATCCCTGTGCTTTATCATTCCAACGATCCCATTGAATTTTGGGATATCGAAAAGATTCCCGAATGGGCAAAGGACATTTATTATTATGACTGGAAGGAGCCCTCAAAGGATCAGATCACGAAGGAAACGGCAGGAATTTTGAAAAAGCATCCGGATTTGAATCTGACGGTAGCGCATTTCTTCTTTTTACCTAATACGGACGAGTACGATCTGGCCTGTGAACTCATGGAAACTTATCCGAATTTCTGTATGGACCTGACGCCGGGATGGGAAATGTTCCAGGATATCCACAGAATGGAGAAAGAGTGGAAGTCTTACATCAAAAAGTATTCCGACCGTCTGATGTACGGTACGGATATCGGCGGCGTAGGAAACAATCTGGAGGAGCGGATTAAGCCCTTAAGAAGAGTTTTTGAGACGGATGATGTGTTCCCGCTGCAGGATTATACCTGTTACGGACTTGATTTGGACGATACAACGCTGAAAAATATTTATGCGCAGACATACCGGACCAGAATTCAGAAAAATGATCCTGCGGGTATTGACGTGGAGCGCCTTGCAGCATACAAAAAGGAACTGGGAGGAAGAATTGAAGCTTACAAAAAGATTGACAAAACCCGGGCAATTCAGGATATGGAGCGGTTCTGGGAACTTATAAAGGAGACAAAAGGAGGTAATGGAAATGTCTGAAATGAGAACAAGATTTTTACCCAAAATGACCCATGACGAGGTAGTGGAATATAGAAAGAGAAATGATATTATTTTTGTCCCTTTTGGGACGGTTGAGGTACATGGCACATTTCCTCTGGATGTGGAGCAGACTGCGCCGGAGGCCTTTGCTCTTTGTATGGCGGAGAAAGTGGATGGTCTGGTATTAGGTGAGCTTCCCTACTTTTATCCCGGCGCATCGCCGATGAGTCCGGGAACCATACAGATGAGCGTTGAGTCGGGAGTCCGCTATCTGAAGGAGATTGCCCATTCTCTTTTAAATCAGGGGTTCCGCAGACAGATTTATGTGTCTCTTCACGGTCCTGCCTTTTTAACAGCCGGGACATTGGTGGTGGATTTCTTTGATGAGACAAAGGTTCCCATTACATATATTGATCTTGTGGAGGCAACGCAATATGCGGCAAAGCAGGGGGTAAAAATACAAGATTATGACAGCCTGTTTTTCGGAGCATATGAAATTCTGGGACGAAAAGACGAGCTGGTGGTGGACGATAGCATCTGCGCGGAGCCCAAACAGGATTCGGAGACTTCCATCGATCATCTTTCTTATTTCAGAAGATATGCCCATCCATCAGGCTCTATCGGCTTTTATTTTGCACGGCCGGAGGATCACGCGGGCATGACAGGAGCTTTAAAGAGCATAGAGGAGCGGGATGAGAGATGCAAAAAAGGCGCAGAGAAGATAAGGGAAATTGTAGATCACATGGAGATGCCTGAATATGTGGAGGCGATGAGATATGTGGATAAGGAAACTTCCTCTGTGATTTTACCTAAGTATGCAGATATTCTGCCTCGCAACAAGTATCCGGATTTCACAGGGAAAAAATAATTTAAAAAACATATGATGATAAAGAGCTTTTAGTGGTCGCAATAAAAGCTCTTTATTACAATAAGCCGCCCTAAATTTTCTATTGTTTACCAGGAGGAATAAGAGTGAAAGATTTTTCAAATCTTTCCTCTACAAGTTTGTGTCTGCGCTGCATCCACAAACTTGTAAGCTATATATGGCTTTGCGCAATCAAAGCAAAGGTGAAGTTTGTTCACCTCGCAGAAATGAGGTAAAAGATAAGAATTAAAAAAACCGGCTGGTTTATCGTATCCATGCTTCCGGTGGCCCTTGCCTTTTTATTGAATTTTGTAAGTGTATTTATCCCGGTTTTTATCTTTATTATCCGGGAAATGCTGGTGAAGGGAGGGGCGGGCTCCTTCCAGGATATTCTGAATGCGGCCTTAATCTGGTGCTATGACAATCTTCTTTTGTGTACTGCAATATATCACATCATAGAGATAGTCGTATTTGGCATATGGTATTATCTGGCGTATGGAAGAAAAAAACGTGAAGCTTATTTTGAGCGTCCCGGTATTTCCCAGGTGGGCTTTATTGTTCTTTTGGGCGCAGCCCTTCAGGTTTTAACCGCCAGCGGATTAAACTTTGTCTATTATGTGTGCCCCGGACTGCTTCAGGGATACGAGGAATTGATGGAGACGTCGGGGCTTTCGGAATTTACCCTTCTTTCTTTTGCGGTGACAGTGATTTTGGCGCCTCTGGGAGAAGAATTTCTGTTCAGGGGAATTGTCTTTAGGCTTGCGGGCAAGGTAAGCGGGTGTTTTTTTGTTGCCAATCTGATTCAGGCGTTTGCCTTTGGGGTATTTCACGCAAATGTGGTTCAGGGTATTTATGCTTTCGGGATGGGGCTGGCTCTTGGTTATATATACGGGAAATATCATAATATCTGGATCTGTGTATTGCTGCATAGTGTCATTAACAGCAGTTCTTTTCTGGTGAAGTGTTATTTTGCGGTATTTCCGGAAACGTTTTGTAAAGGACTTTTTAATCAAGTTCACAGAAAATTTACATTTCAGGGCAAAAAAATAAGGCCGGGAACCTGTTTTTAGATTCCCGGCCTATGGTCTTACTATGCTGTCCGTTCTGCTTTCAATTTTTTTACTTCGTCAAGAGGAAGTCCTGCATATTCCGCAATTTTTTCAAGTGTCAATATTCCATCTGTCAACATTCTTTTGGCAGTATTTATTGCCCCTTCTTTTATGCCCTCTTGTAAAGATTCTTTTCTCATATCCTCCATGACTTTGCACATGATTAAAATGCCCTCCTTACTTTCCTTAAAAAAACGAACTCTGTCTGCCAGTGTCGTATAATACATATCTGCCGCATTAGTACATGAAAAATCATGCATGAGTTTTCCGATTGGTGTATCTCCACGATAAGCGCCGTTTACATACAGTATATGCGAACCGTCCTCAAATCTTTCCCCGGTTCCTAAAAAGCACCGCTCAATCGGATAGAGCGGCAGCCCTTTTCCCATTACGTCATTCTCTGTGATAAAGATTACCCACGTTTCCGGCAGCTTGTCGAAGTCCTCGCCTTTCTTCAAAAGGTTTGCGTCCATCATGCTGCTGTTGTACCTTGCCCTTTTTCTCCCGGCTCCTTTGTCGGAGCGCTGTACCTCCACATTCAGTTTTGCCCCTGTGCTGTCCGTAGCCAGAATATCCAGCCTTACCGAACGGTTCAGCAGGTTCTCCACAAATACCTGAGTGCGAACGTCCAGCACCTTTAAATCCGGCTTTTCCAGCACAATCTGCAATACCAGTTCTATGCTTGCCGTATCTCCCTCAAAACACTTTGTGAGGAAGTCATCATCAAGCAGGCGAAAACCTCTTAATCTCTGTAAATCTTCCTGATGTTTCTGGTCTATCTGTTCCGTCACTGTCAATCTTCCCATCTGCTTTCCCTTCCGTTTTCGTATCTCCATACTACCATAAACCTCCTGATTTTACAAGCCGGGAGCCAGCGCATTTCTGATTCCCGGCCTGTTTCTATTATCGTTTTTACATCTGCTGTATCTCATTTTTCAGCATACGCTTAATTTTGTCGCTCATGGTTTCCTTGCTGGTCTTGCTGAAATGCACCCTCACAATGTAGGTAGTCCGGCCAATCTTCTTCACCAGTGCGGGAGCGTCCTTAGCCGGTGATGTGGTGGTAGTGTTCTCTGTAATTTTCTCGCTGCCCATAAATTCTCCTTTTCATGCAATCAGTTTATGCTATCCTTTACTCACAATCTCCTTCGCCGCCGCTTTAGTCGCCCTGGCTCCTTCCTCCCGGAAATTTTTACCAGAAAAGAGAACCGGCGCACACCGTTCCAGTATGCGGTCATAAATCCTTGCGTGGGCAAGGTCTGGCGGGTTCTTAATCTTTTCCAGTTTCAGGTTTGTCGTGACAATCAGCGGCTTCTTACTCCGATACCGGCTGTCAATGACGGTAAACATCTGCTCCATGGCATACTCGGTATTCCTTTCCACGCCTAGATCGTCAATGACAAGCAGGCTGTAATCGTCCAGGCTGGCGATAAAGGCCGCCCTGTCCTCGGCAAACACGCCGGTCAGCCGGTTCAGGATAGACGGGAAATTTGTCATCAGAACCGGCACGTCACGGTCAAGCAGGGCATTGGCGATACAGCCTGCAAAAAAGGATTTCCCGGTTCCCACGTCACCAAAGAGCAGAAGGCCGGTATTGTCCCGGTACGCCTCCTTCCAATGCTCCACATAGGCGTGTGCCTTCTCCATGACAGGATTCTGACCGTTATCATTGGCGAAAGTATAATCATAAAGGTATCTGTCCTGAAGCCCCTGTGCCTTCCGGCGTTTGATACGCTCCATGCGTTCCTTCTGTTCCTCCATGGCTTTTCGTTCTTCCTGCCCTTTCTGCTGGCAGGGGCAGAGGCAGCGGGGCATGAAATAGCCGGAGCCTCGGAACCTCGGCACAACGGTCTGGCGGCTGCCACGACATTTCTTACAGTGAATCAGCCCGTCTGCCGGTTCTATGTATTCGTCCCCGGCAGGCTCCATATCCCCGGCGGCTCTGTCAATGGCCGCCCGGACTTCTGCGGTAATCTCTATCATATGGTTTCTCCTTCTTCTACGCTGTAATCACGGTTCCGGGCAGGCGGTTCCTCTTTCTTTTTGTCGGCGTTCGCCCAGCGCCGGATTGTGGCGGCGTGGTTTTTATATTCTTTTCCGCTGGATTTCATATACTCGGACAGCCGCTCAATGTACTGTTCCCAGAGGGTGGGGAGTTCCGTTTGGAGTTCTGCTAATTCTACAGAAGATAGAAATACATTCTGGTATCTCCCATAGGTGTGTGTCTTATCCCCCTCTCTATTCTCTATACTTGCCGTTGGGGATTCTCTGGCCGTTTTCGTCCAGTTCGTAGACCTTCCGGCATTTTGCTCCCCACTGCCCGTCCTCCTTTAGCGGCCTGATAGTGAGCATGACATGGAAGTGGGGGTTGCCATCCTTCTTGTCATGGATAGAGAAATCCGCACACATACCGGCAGCGACAAAAGTATCTCTGATGAAAGAGCGGGCAAGCTGTAATTGTTCCTCCCGGTTCAGTTCCACCGGAAGGGAAATCTCTATCTCACGGGCAAGCTGTGCGTCACGGGTCTTTTCAACCATCTCCACACTGTTCCAGAGAGTGTTTCGGTCTTGAAATTCCGGCGGGGCATGGGACGGCAATATGATTTCAGAGTGGACTACGCCACGTTTCCGGGTGTAATCATGGGTAAGCCCGTCCCATTCGTTGGTCATTTTACTTCCGCTCCGGTATGCGGCAGCGCCTACGGCAGACTTGGCCTTGCTGCGCTTGATGATTTGGACGGGCATATGGAAGATGGCTATGGCGGTTCGCCTCCTTTCGGCTGGGATAAATTGGCTTCGCTGGAAAGGTCAGACGCAGAGCGGGTGTCCTTTCCGGCGGAGTGCACAAGGGGTTTGGGGAGTGTAGCGCCCCATTGCGTCCAGAGGACGCCACGCCCCCGGCAGGGCGCACGCACCGGAACGGTGTATAAGTGCGCCGTTGGATTTTTAAGACTGTTGCATACTTTGGCTTTCAGGCTCGTTTTTCAGCAACCGCACGACTTCTGGCAGGCGGGAAATAGCGGATAAAAATGCTTTGACTTCCTCGCCGTTCATGGCGGTAGCGGTAGGGAAGATACTTTCCAGAATTGCCCCATGCTCAATCAGGCGGCGTGTCCTGGCTTTCCGCTCTGCGTCCGTTTTCCGGTTCAGGAGAATCTTCTGGCGGTTCTCCAACTGGCGGATTTCCGTCTTTACTTTTTCCTGCTGGTTTTTCAGCTTGTCTATATCTGGCATTTGTAATCACCTCCTTTCAGATGGCAAAAAAAGACAGCCGTTTCCGGTTGTCCTGCTGTGGTTTAGATTCTGTTGTCTGTCACCGTTCCTGCGCTTGGGGCTTCTTGTCTGGGTAGAGTTTCCCGGCCATGACAGCGGCATGGTTCCTGATTTTGATTTCTCCCCGCTTCTCACTGGCTCTGGCGTTTTT
The DNA here is from genome assembly GCA_003612395.1 of Parablautia intestinalis. Lineage (GTDB taxonomy): Bacteria > Bacillota > Clostridia > Lachnospirales > Lachnospiraceae > Suilimivivens > Suilimivivens intestinalis. Next base: position 921 of record RAYQ01000022.1, on the reverse strand, counting down.
GTAGCCCTCGTCAGAGAGGAAAAAGCGGTATCGCTCTCCGGGGAATCCCACCGGGCTGTCACTGTTCAGAATATCCACCGTTACCATGTGCCTTGTTTCCGGCAGGAACCGCTCCATGCCTGCCAGGTTATGCCCCTGCAGAACCGGCTCCCCTTTCCCAGCTTTGGCGGCGGCAAGCCTCTGGCGGATAGAATTATTCCGCTTTTCGATAAAGGCAGCCCGGTTATCCGCAATAAACCGGCTGCACTCCGGCTCCGCCAGTTTTTCCAGTTTCCGTATGGTATTCCAGACAATCACTTTTGAGAGTAGATCGTCCTTCCTTTCCAGAACCGGCACAATCTCTTTCAGCCCGGCAAGGGTTTCTTCCTTCGTTGGTGCGGCATACTGGTAGAGCATTTCCAGTTCGCTTTTGGTAAAATTCATTTGCCTCATTCCTTCCACTTCTCTTTCTCAAAATAGTTCCGCATTCGCTTTAATCCGCTCTTAACGGTCTGCTGTACCACGGATACGCTCACGCCTTCCTCTGCGGCAATCTCAATCAGTTTTTTGCCAAGTATATAGCGGGCATGGATACGCCTTGCCTGGGTATCGGTCAGACTATTCATAGCTCCGGACAGATGTTCCAGTGTGGCAAGGAAAAGCTGTTCTTCCTCCTGTTCCAGCAGAATCTCCTCCGGGGATTTGGCGGTAAGATCAAAGGCACAGTTTTCAATCCCGTCCTCACAGTCAAGGGAATAGTACGCCTTGTGATACCAGATTTTATGGGTGCGGTTGTTTTCCTCCCTCCGCATAAGCAGCAGAGCCTCGGCTATTTCGTCCGATACCTCAATAAATGTGTCAGTGACTGATTATTCTAAAGCTTGGGAGCCACTAATTTAAAGCTTGAGAGCCACCCGAATCCAGTGTATTTAAAAGCTTGAG
>RAYQ01000021.1 GCA_003612395.1 Parablautia intestinalis | reverse complement strand
GCATCAGCGAGTCCGAGCGCATCGGCTTCAGCCACACCTACGGCCAATGCGTCAGCAAGTCCGGATGCCTCAGCCACACCTACGGCCAGTGCGTCAGCAAGTCCGGATGCCTCAGCAACACCTACAGCCAGCGCGTCAGCAAGTCCGGATGTATCAGTATCACCGGGCCCGTCAGCTACGCCGATAGCTACTACAACACCGGATCCGAGGATACCGGACAGTCCGGATGTTATAACAATTGATGATGAAGGCGTACCACGTACCTATGTGAAGGTGTGGGATCCGGAAGCTGAGAACTGGAATTACATTCCGGAGGAGGATGTGCCGCTTGCATTACCTGATCCAAACGAGCAGGACAGCCCGGATAAGATTACAATTATTGATGATGAAGGCGTACCGAAAACTTATATTAAGGTTGCTGATCCGGATGGAGACGAGGATGAATTTGTATATATCTTAGATGATGGAGTGCCTTTAGGCGCACCTGAAACTGCGGATACTTCTTCCATTCTTTTGTGGGGAGGATTATGTTTAACTTCTATGCAGGGTATTGTTGCATTATGGCCCCGCAAAAAACGGAAAGATGAAGAAGAGGAATAATGCCGCACATAAAGGTAAGAAAGCAGGCACAAAGCCGGACAAAATAGAATAAGAAAAGAAAAGCAAACGCTGTCTCGCTTCGCGCGGCAGCGTTTGTTTTTAAATAAAAAGAAACTGTTGTAACTGACAGCAGGCGCATGGTATTCAAAATAATTCCAAGGAGGTTTGGTGATGAATCATATTATTGCAATCGGGAGGGAATTTGGAAGTGGTGGGCGATATTTCCCAGGGGTTACCGATTATTTTGAAAAGGCTTAGTGAGATAAAACAGGAATAAATGCAGGTAGTGGCATGGCTTTTTAAATTTGGAATGGTTAGAAAATTACAGAATTTTACATAGATTTTACATAAATCATCTTTTAAATTTTACATGAATCGGATACCATTTGCTATAAGAAAATTCTTTAGGGGGATTATAGTCAAATGGATTTTTTTGGATTGCTGACAATGATTGGCGGGCTGGCGCTATTTTTATATGGGATGAAAACGATGGGGGATTCCCTGTCCAAGATGGCAGGCGGCAGGTTGGAGCAGATACTGGAGCGTATGACGAATAATCCTGTGAAGGCCGTTCTGCTTGGGGCAGGCGTGACAGCGGTGATCCAGTCTTCTTCTGCTACAACGGTTATGGTAGTGGGGTTTGTCAATTCCGGTATTATGAAGCTGTCACAGGCGGTCGGCGTGATTATGGGCGCCAATATCGGTACGACAGCTACTTCGTGGATTCTTAGCCTTTCAGGTATCGAAAGCGGAAATTTCTTTGTAAAACTTCTGAAACCCTCGTCCTTTTCCCCGGTATTAGCATTGATCGGTGTGGTACTGGTAATGTTTATTAAAAATACAAAAAAAAATGATGTGGGAACGATTCTGATTGGGTTTGCAGTGCTTATGTTTGGAATGGACACCATGAGCAGCGCTGTAAAGCCGCTTGCAGACGTACCGGAATTTACCTCGCTTTTTACGGCATTTGAAAACCCTTTTTTAGGTATGATAGTTGGAACCATTTTAACTGCAGTAATCCAGAGTTCTTCCGCTTCTGTTGGTATCTTGCAGGCGATGTGCGCTACCGGAAGCGTATCGGTGGGGGCGGCGCTTCCAGTGATCATGGGGCAGAATATCGGAACCTGTGTCACAGCTTTACTTTCTGGTGTCGGAGCAAATAAGAATGCAAGAAGGGCATCTTTGGTACACCTTTATTTTAACCTGGTGGGTACATTTGTGTTTATGGCAATATTTTATGCCATGGATCATTTTGTTCAGTTTGATTTTATGTCGGATACGGCAAACGGCGCGGTCATTGCAATGATACATAGTGTGTTTAATATTGTCTCGACAATCGTGCTGCTTCCTGCTTCCAGGCTGCTGGTAAAACTTGCTTATTTTACCATTCCGCAGTCAGAGGACGAAACACTGGAAACGTCAGGAAAAGTACTGGACGAAAGGTTTCTGGAAAGGCCTGCTTTTGCGGTTGCGCAATGTAAAAATGCGGTGTACGATATGGCGCAGCTTATCTTAAAGGCAATGAATTTATGTGTATTCATACAGGAAAAATATGATGAAAATGCAGTGCAGGAGATTATGGAAATTGAGCAGGAGGTAGATGCCATGGAAGATGAGTTATCGTCCTATCTGGCAAAGCTTTCCACAAAACCGCTCTCTGAACGGGACAGTAAATCCATCAATAAATATAGTAGGTGTATTATGGATTTTGAAAGGATATCCGATTATACAAAGGGCATCGCATTCGCACAAAAGAAGCTGTATAAGGGCAAAGAAAAATTTTCAAAGAAAGCGGCAGCCGAAGCAAGGCTGATCTATGAGGCAACCCTTGAGATTGTGGAATGCATGGTTTCTGGTTTTATACACGAGGACAAAGAGATAGCGTTTCGTATTGATGCGCTTGCCGATGTGATTAGCCGGGTAAAAAAAGAAATCCAAAAGAACCATAAAAGGAGACTGGAAAAGGGGAAGTGTTCTGTGGAACTCGGCATGGCGCTTACGGATATGGTCACTTCTCTGGAGCGCATTGCAAAGCATTGTTCCAATATAGCGGAGGAGCAGATGGCATCCGAAACAGACCAGCACGCATTACATCAAAATGCACGGAATGTCAAAGAGAGGAACGAGTTGTATAGGGAACTGCTTGAAGGATATACAGAAAAGTATTCGTTGGAAAAACTTGAGGAAACATAGGTTATCCATATATAACTGTGCAGATACAAAAATGGGTGGTAACTCTGATTATACACCCAATTTTTGCCGAGATAATTGCCTGGATTATGAGTTAGTATCTTTTGTAAGGAGTTTTCTGCATTTCGATTTTGGAATATAATTGTACGTGGACACAATTTTGTTAAAAATGAGCTTGATTTAAAAATTTTAGAAAAAGGAAGTTAGCGCTTATGCCATTAATCTATATTTTGGAAGATGATAAAAATATTCAGGAAATAGAAAGTTATGCCATAAAGGGGAGCGGATATGATGTACGTTCATTTGATGACGCGCGGGCTTTTGACAGGGGAATGCAGGAAATGAAGCCGGATTTATTGCTTCTCGACATCATGCTGCCAGAGGAGGACGGACTGTCTGTACTGAAAAGGCTCCGCTCAAATAATGATACGAAAGAACTGCCGATCATACTTGTTACAGCGAAAGATTCAGAAATTGATACTGTCAGGGGACTTGATCTGGGGGCTGATGACTACATTACAAAACCATTTGGCGTGATGGAGCTTATGTCACGCATTAAGGCGATTATGCGGCGTATCAAACCGATGAGCGATGATATGATCTTAAAATATAAAAATATATATCTGGATCAGGACAGACGGATCTGCCGTGTGGATGAGGAAAACGTGGAACTGACATTCAAGGAATATGAGCTGCTCCGGCTGTTCCTATCCAATCTGGGTATTGTGCTGACAAGGGAAGTAATCATGGAAACTGTATGGGGGACGGATTTTGCGGGGGAAAGCAGGACTGTTGACATGCATATCAAAACACTCCGCAAAAAGCTGAAAGAAGCGGGCAGTCTGATTATTACTGTGAGGAATGTGGGGTATAAGCTGGAATGAGACAAAAAATAAACAGACGGTTCACCGGCATTGCACTTTTTTCCGTTGTGATTACCACGATTGTTATGACTGCGGTGTTTTATTCACAATTAAAAAAACAGGTTTTTTCTGATCTGGCGGTTGTGGCAGATTTACTGATTGATGAAGACTCCTATGTACAAAAAACAGACAATTTGAGAATTACATTGATAGATGCAGACGGTAAGGTTTTGTTTGATTCTACGGTAGATGAGCAGTCGCTTGCCAACCATCTGGACAGGCTGGAAATTGCGGAGGCAGTTTCTTCCGGAAGCGGTATGGAAATAAGAAAGTCGGATACCCTGTCGGAGAGCGTATTTTATTATGCGAAAAAACTGGATAATGGACAGATACTCAGAGTAGGCAAGGAGGCGCACAGCGTTGTGGCCGTTTTCTTGTCTGCCCTTCCAATGGTACTGACGACAGCGCTGCTTCTTGCAGCCATCTGTCTGATGGTGTCGCACTACCTTACTTCTGCCATTGTGAAACCGATTGATGAAATGGCAGGGGATATGGAACATATTGATGAGGGGAAAAGTTATCCGGAGCTAATTCCGTTTACAAGGAAAATCCGCTTACAGCATGAGGAAATCCTGTCTGCCGCAAATATAAGGCAGGAATTTACCGCCAATGTAAGTCACGAATTAAAAACACCTCTTGCGGCGATATCAGGCTACGCAGAGCTGATGGAAGCAGGGCTTGTAGATGATAAAGAGATGAAGCGCTTTTCGGGAGAAATCCGTAAAAGCGCTGCAAGGCTGCTTACTCTGATCAATGACATAATTAAGCTCTCACAATTAGATACAGGAAATGCAAAAGATATTCTTGATGTGGTGAATCTGGCAGAAATTACAAAAGAAAGTGTGGAAATGCTCTCTTTTGGAGCAGCGAAAAATGGCATTGATGTTGTGTATGAGGGAGATGACAGGGCGGATGTCCATATCGGAAAGGAGCTTGCACAGGAGCTTACCTACAATTTGGTTGAAAACGCTATCCGATATAACAAACCAAACGGCAGAGTGACTGTAAAAGTGCAAAATGAGGGAGCGCAGATTATCTTTTCGGTAGAGGATACCGGTATCGGTATTCCGCTGGAGCATCAGCAGAGAATTTTTGAACGCTTTTACCGGGTAGATAAAAGCAGATCGAAGGAACTTGGAGGCACGGGTTTGGGACTTGCGATTGTAAAGCATATCTGTAACCTGACGGATGCAGATGTGAATCTGATGAGCAAGCCGGGAGTCGGAACGAAGATAGTCATTGTCTGGGGCAGGGGCAATGCTTAAAAATGGGAGACAAAATCATGTGGGAAAACTTATATGAAAATCTGAAAAATGACTCAGAGATAAGAGAACTAATCCGCAGGGGCAATGCGAACTTAGGTGTTTTGGGTTATACAGACCATTCTGAAGCCCACACAGCTCTTGTGACAGAAAAGACAGCATGGATATTAAAGGAATTTGGGTATGATGAGCATACACAGATGTTAGGGAAGGAGGCAGGGTTTATGCATGCTGTCGGAAATGCCATCAACCGTTCCCGCCACGCAGAATATGGCTGAATTCTGGCAAATGAAATCCTCAGAAGATATGATCTGCCAGTGGAGAATAGAATTGAAATAGTAACTCTTGCTGGATATTCTGGAAGACAATATATGATGAAGGGAGGTGTGCAAAATGGTAATTGGCATAGTTTCAGGCAGTATGGAGGCTTTAGCTACAGCGGTTAATCCTCATAAAGAAGCAGTGGAGCTGGTGGAACAGCAGATGGATGAGCTGGCAGATGATCTTGTTCGAGATACCTATGAAACAACAATGAAGCCGGATGATTATGTTTATCCGAGTGAGAACTATAATGATATTATGAAAGTCAATGCTGGAGAACATTCTTCATCATCCAACAATAACCGTCAGCCTCAATAAAAGTGTGATTGCAAAGCTATTTAGGAAGCACCTTGCAATAGATGTGCGAAAGCAATATGGAAAAGATGTGGCATTTTAGTATAATCTGTGCTAAATAAAAAGCCAGGGGAGCGGAAATGCCATGTCGGAAATCCCAGGAAAGGAGACTACATGGGCATGCTGATATCATGTGTCTGGGCAGCCTGCTACCTGTCCTTCCTTTTTTGAAATTCAAAAAAGGAAGGACAAGCCTATGGCAAGAGCATACAGAATACAACCTCAAGACGGAGCAGACCATCATAAGCCAGGAGCGCCAGACCATAATGACCATACCCAGCAGGGAGGATTCCCTGGAACAGGTGGCAGAACAGGAGGTGCAGTCTGCCGGGGAGGCCGAGAGCGTGGAGGAAACCGTGCTGCGGAAACTCCGGTACGCACAGCTGCATAAGGCGCTCTCCCTGCTTTCTGATGATGAGCGGGAGCTGATAGACCGCCTGTTTTTCCTGACCTGGGGCATGACAGTCCAGGCGTTTTTCGCATTGGTACATTTTCACAGCCCCCTATATTATCTTACATTTCGGGATGGGATATGAGAACGAAATATAATTTTATACTTTAGTAGTATTTTATTTTTGCTTTATATGTAATGAAATTTTTAATATAAATCTCTCCGGGTTCTGTTCAGAGAAATAATTAATAACATCTTCCTCATATATGTTGCCGCATATGGAGTAACCTAATTCTTCAATAGAGGATACCACATTTTGATATGCGGTATATAGACTTTCATAACTTCCCCTATGAAATAACGTAGCATATAGACCTGCAGGCTTAATAAAAAGATGCTTGTCATGTGCTTTATGTTTTATACGGTTATAGTAATAGCTTTCTGTGAATATGCCTGCTTCTATATTTTTCTGCAATACAATCTCTCCAATGTGAAGGTTAGAGGAAAGGCTATTTTCAGCGCAGTATTGTATATGCTTTGAGATGCTTTTCAACATCTCTTTTTCATCAGCAGATACCGCTGAAGATGACTCAATCGGGGTTGTGATTAAGTATTCTTCTTCGCAATGAGAGATTTGTATTTTACCAATTTCAATATTGGCAGATTGTTTGATTACCTCTATTGTATCTGAAAGCAGGCCGCACATTCGGTTGATTTCCATTGCCTCTTTTTCTAAATCGAGAAGTTTATTGTTGAGTACGTCTAAAAAAATATCAGGGCTTTGACGTTTTAAATATGTCTTAATTTCTTTCAGAGGTGTACCCGCTTTTTTTAAAATAGAAATTATCTGAAATTTATATACTTGCTCAATAGAATAGTAACGATACCCGTTTTCGTGAATAAGACAGGGTTTTAGAAGCCCTATATCGTCATAGTGATATAAAGTATGTTTTGTTACTCCGCATAAAGCAGCAAATTCATTTATCTGGTATATTTTTTGTATCATTTTTAATTCCCCTATTGACATTAGGGTTACCCGATACTTTATGATAGCACATAGGAGTTAATAAAGCAAGGTTACCAAAAAACAAGGAGTATATTATGTCCATTCGTATTTCAGAAAAATTTACTTTTACTGGGTTAATAAAATTTTCATTGCCCGCTATCTTTATGATCCTGCTGACTTCTCTTTACACGGCGGTTGATGGAGTTTTTATTTCCCGCTTTGTCGGTAGTGATGCGTTATCTGCCGTTAATATAATTTTACCTATTGACGGTATCATGTGTGGAATAGCGATTATGTTTGGTACAGGCGGTAGTGCAATTATCGGGAAAAAATTAGGTGAGGGAAATATTAAAGAAGCGAAAGAAAATTTTTCTTTAATCACTGTAGCAGCGGCTGTATTTGGCTTTATTTTGACTGTGTTCCTAATGGTATTTATGGAATCTGTCCTGCGCTTTTTAGGTGCAAGTAATCGCCTATTGCCGTATTGCATGGATTACGGAAGAATATTATTCCTTTTTGCAATTCCATATATTTTGCAGGTAATGTTTAATTTACTATTCGTAACCGCGGGAAAATCGAAGCTGGCTCTAATTGTTACGGTTATTTCCGGAGTAATGAATTTAGTTTTAGACTATCTGTTTATTGTCCCTTTGAATATGGGGATTGCCGGAGCTGCATGGGGAACAGCTATAAGCCGTTTATTCGGTGGTCTGTTTCCTGTTTTTTATTTCATATTTTATCGTTCTGGTCTATGCTTTAACCGATCTAAACTGGATTGGGCAGTAATTGGAGCGGCAATGTTTAACGGTTCCTCGGAAATGGTTTCAAACCTAGCAACGAGTGTTACCACATTTCTTTTTAACATAACAATGATGGAGTTATTAGGAGAGGAAGGCGTTGCTGCCATGACAATCGTGTTATACACCGTATTTGTCTATACAGCCGTCTATCTGGGATTTGCGAATAGTGCCGCTCCTATTATCAGTTATAATTACGGAAGCAAAGACATTCCATATTTAAAAAAGATTTTTTGCTATTGCTTAATCTTTACCAGCGTAAGTTCTGCCGTTATGTTGCTCATTACCTTTTTGACAGCAAAGACTATGATTGTTATGTTTGTGGAATACGGAACATTTGTATATGATTTGGCTTATCATGGTTATCAGATTTTTGCTTGGAATTTTTTGTTTGCCGGAATAAATATTTTTTCCTCTGCTCTATTTTCGGCATTTTCCAATGGAAAAGTATCTGCAACTATTTCTTTTCTAAGAACCTTGGTATTTATTGTAGGCGCACTTTTAATCTTACCCAAATTATTTGGAGTGGATGGCTTGTGGCTTGCTGTACCTGCGGCAGAATTTTTAACATTTATTATTGTAATACCTTTGCTGATCGTCTACGGGAAAAAAAGGTATCATTATCTGTAACTCATTCACCAAACATAGAAACGGAGGTAAACATGACTATCATCAATCTGCGGGATTTTTACCCGTACTATGCAGCGGATTCCTTTATTGAAGTGCCTGACGAGGGAGCGGAGGCAGTGGCGACCGCAAGTAGGCGGCCTGCCGTTTGCGTACATGCCGCCACAAAGCCTATTATTCCTTTGAGCAGGAGGACGGCATTGAGCACTCGGCCTTGTTCGTTTCCCTCTCCCCTTGTGAGATTTACGAGCGCAAAGTCACCATGCAGAAACTCCACGCAGCTATTTCGAGTCTGCCTGATAAACAGGCGAAACGCATCTACGTCCATTTCGTACTCGGCATGAGCAAGACCGACATTGCCAGGGCTGAAGGTGTGGACGAAAAGGTGGTGCGCCTGGCAATCGAGCGGTGGCTGTATGACGTGTTCAGCATGTTCAGCAAGTATCGTCAGAGCCGGTGTTGACTCACGACAAACGCATGAGTAAACAAATTGTAAACAATCCATTTCTCTGATAAGATAAAAAAGATGGTTTACATAATGCAGGAATTGATGGATTGGATGGAATATATAGAAGATGTGCGCCAGGTGGGGAAGGTGTGCCACAAATTAAAAGATATACTCGTCATTGTTCTTTTTGCAACACTCGCTGATGCGGATGACTGGGTAGAGATTGCCATGTTTGCACAGGTACATCAGGAATACCTGAGGAAATATATAGAATTAGAAAACAAGAAAGCATTTGTCAAGGGGGATTTCACCCAAACGATGAAATCCCCCAAACAAACGAGAATTAAGTATATATCATGACAAGAAAACGAGTATCACGATTCCCCCAATACCTACCAGCAAGCAGAGAACGCCACCAAGTCGTGTGCTAAAAAGGTATAAGTCTGATGGGTCACTGCTGGCGTAATTTTTCCAGCTTTCTGTAATATCAAAAAAGAGCCTTGGTTTAAGAATCATAATGGCTCCCATGATTACAAGAATAATTGACAAAAATATATACATCACTATCCCCCTTTGAATTTTTTACAATCGTACCATCGATAACTTCAAGTTTGTCAAATTGTCACAAAACGAGTATACCACTATCGCAAGCGGCCTTCAACCCTCATTTATAGGTGCTGATAGTAGCGGGCAAGCAATGCACCGGTATATACCCGGCGCCGCTTGTTGGTGGCCGAAGGCCCCCAAACCCCCGGCGATCGGCGTAGCTTCGTCCGATGCACAAGCCGCCGTTGGCGTCGGCTGGTATATACCGGCAGGGGAGGGACACCCCCGGCGGAGCCGTCCCCTGAGGGCGCACGATGGCCGCAGGCCATACCACTGCCAGCTTGCGGGTGGTGAGTAAGTGCGCTCTTAGCAGAGGGCCGACAAAGAGAACGGAGCGCCCAGGTCATCCCCAGACGCTCCCGCTTTGGTTCCCTTCTGCTGGTCAATCACCGCCCCTCCAACCTGTGCCATTCTGCCACAAATGAACCGCAGTCAATGTAATGTAGTGGCTTGGTGAAACCACCCTTTATACATTACATCTCAGGATTCCATCCCATATCGTTTCGGCACGGAGCAGAGAGGATGGATTCTGCCTGGGCCAGAAAGCAGTCGGTGAAAAGAGCAATGAGATCACGGCAATTCCCGAACTGCTGGTTAAGATACAGGTAAAAGGACAGAGCATTGCGTCTTTTGTAATAATTATCAGGTTTTCGGCTATAGCCTGTGAAATAATCAATCGATCAAATGGATCTCCATGAATCGCGGGAAACTGTCTGATTTCGTCAAGGTGAAACGGTTTTATAGGAAGAATATCAAATTGCTCCATTTCACAAATTTCTGCAATTTTAGAAATGGAACTTTTAATTTTCAGTTTTCCAATGCTTGACTTAATTGCAATTTCCTACATGGAGACAATACTAGAGCTGTATTCTTTCTTTCATTTCCCAATTCTATACTATCTCAATTAGAGTATAACAAACTGATATTGGAAAAACAATAAATTTGCAATTTGTCAATAATATCATCAAAAATATAAAGACTTTTCAAAGAGAAATTTCTTTGAAAAGCCTTTATATTCAATCACTTCAAAGCTGCTGACGGGAATCGGACCCGTGACCTCCGCACTACCAATGCGACGCTCTACCGACTGAGCCACAGCAGCCTGCAATGTGTGTTTCACATCACCGAATAATACTATATCACACTGTAATTTATTTTGTCAACGATATTGTAAAAATAAATGGCATATTCCGTAACCGCATGGCTGTAGATTGAACGGTTACTGCCAGTATGAAAATAAATAATAGGAGGTGGAAATTTCCAACTGTAATTGCTATAATTAAAAACATAGATCTAACAGGTTAAAGTAAAAAATAAAGTTGGCAAAAAATAATGCCGGCAGATGTCTTGAGGCGCGTATGTCCCGGATTACAGGATTAAACAGGCAATATATACAGGTAAAACGGAATAAAAATGGCAAAATTACCTGCGGAGGGGATCAAAACTTTTTTGCAGATGCGCCTGAAGGGACGGCGGATGCCAGAAAACAGAAGTTGGGATGCGGAGTCACTGCCTTTGGCGATATGCTTCTTTATCTGGGAGGCGCCAGCCGGACCTATTGTATCAGGGAAAATGAAAATTATATTAATCGAATCCTGTCGGAGGAAGAGTATAAAGCTTATTATAATACTATTTATAATTTACTGGGACAAGTTTTCGCCAGGGGAAATAAGGGGTTAAGCGGTTTGCGGCTTTCAGTCAGATTTAACCGCCTTTCCCGAAGAGAGAGATGGAAACTGAGAGCTAAGTGGGGGATGAGCGGCAGAAGGCTTTATGGACGGATTACGGAGATGCTTGAGGGAGAAATTCCCGTTATTTTATGTATTCCATTGCTGCTTGGAAAGAAAAACAAGGAGCAGGGAATCACATTTTATCAAAAGAAAAAGGATGGATACCATGCCATGTGCAGAGTATCTGCGCATTATGTTGTGATAACGGAGGTTGTGGAAGAAAGTGGCAGCATCTATTTTGGAATTTCCTCCTGGGGTGAAAAATATTATGTGAACTGGCAGGAGTATAAGACATTTATCCACAGGCACTTTTTGCGAACAATATTAGGTAATATTTTATATATCAGGTAAAAAGACGAAAAGCAGTATGGAATTAATTTATTCTTACGTTTTTGGTCGTAGGGAATCCGCAGGTTAAGAAGGGAGCATGGTTATTACAATGAAAAAATATAATATGCTTACGGACAGTCCGGGAAAATCTTTGTTCTATTTTGCACTTCCCATGATTTTGGGAAATCTTTTCCAGCAGTTTTATTCCACGGTTGATTCTATTATTGTAGGACAGTTTGTGGGGGAGGATGCCCTTGCGGCAGTAGGCGCATCGTATTCCCTGACTACGGTATTTATCATGATTGCAATTGGAGGAGGTATTGGCGCTTCCGTGATTACTTCCCAGTATTTGGGAGCTGAGCTCTATAGCAGGATGAAAACTTCCGTATATACGGCGCTTATCAGCTTTCTGACAGTGAGTATAACACTGGGAGTTTTCGGGCTTTTGTTCAGCTCCAAAATACTGTCCGCTTTAAATACGCCGGAAAATATTTTGGCGGATGCTATATTGTATCTGGATATCTATTTTGTGGGCCTTCCGTTTCTGTTTATGTACAATATTTTGTCATCCATCTTTAATGCTCTTGGAAATTCCAGGACACCTTTATATCTGCTTATTTTTTCTTCACTGCTTAATATTGTAATGGACTTGCTCCTGGTAGGGGGATTCGGCTTTGGCATTTCAGGGGCGGCGGTGGCAACTGTCTTTGCCCAGGGGCTTTCGGCAGTGATTTCCTTTTGCATTTTGTTACGTTCTTTGAAAAGTTATGGGGAGGAAGAAAAAGGGAAGGAAAGGGCAGAAAAAGAGACATCAGATCTACAAAAGAGTCTTTTGTTTGATGCCGGGATGCTTGGAAATATGATTAAGGTTGCGATCCCCTCCATGCTGCAGCAGTCTATTGTATCTGTCGGCATGCTGCTGGTACAGTCTGTGGTAAATGGTTTTGGCTCTTCGGTTCTGGCAGGCTATACGGCAGGCACGAGAATTGAATCTGTCTGTATTGTGCCTATGATTGCGTCAGGAAATGCGGTTTCAACCTTTACTGCCCAGAACCTGGGGGCAGGAAATGCAGACAGGGTGAAAAAAGGCTATCTGGCGGCAGTAAGGATGGTGGCAGGCTTTGCGGTTGTTATCTGCCTGGCGCTTACCTTGTTCCATGAAGGGATTATCCGTTCTTTCCTGGAATCTGGCAGCGATGCGGCGGCTTTTGAAACAGGAAATGCATATTTATCCTTTATTGCCTTTTTCTTTGTATTTATTGGCCTTAAAGCAATTACGGACGGTGTGCTGAGGGGATCGGGAGATGTAGTTGTTTTTACGCTGGCAAATCTGGTTAATCTGGGAATTCGTGTGACCATTGCATTTACAATGGCGTCCCATTGGGGCGTACAGGCGGTTTGGATTGCAGTGCCAATGGGATGGAGCGTAAATTATCTGATTTCCTTTGTGCGTTATCTGACCGGAAAATGGAGCAAAAAGAAATTGATTAAGGTAGAAAATTAAAATATGGCGGTACATTTTAATGTACCGCCATATTCCTACAATAAGCTGGCTGGCGAAGCCTGACAGCGTTTGTTACGATAAGCTGGCTGGCGAAGCCTGACAGCGTTTGTTACGATAAGCTGGTTGGCAAAGCCTGCAGGAGCCTACTCAGTAGGGACCCCATCGCTGTCATCTAAAGGCGCTGTGCCTTCCGCAGGCGCTGCATCCGCAGGCGGCTGCTGTAGTGCAGCCTGGGCGGCAGCAATTTCATTCCGTTGCTGCTCTTCGATAGCAAGGGCATCAGGCTGTGCATAAAATTCTGCATTGTGCGGGCAGGTAGCGGATTGATTTTGCGGAACGGCTACGGTAGAAACGGAACCATCCGCATTTGTTATTTGCTGCATGGTAGCAGAGCCCTGCTGGAGATTGGGATGCTCTATAGGTGTGAGTTCAAGCACGCCTCCCACTTTAAAGGGACATTGCTCACTGGCAGGCAGATTACAGTACTGACAGATCATACCCTGATAATGCACATCACAGCTTTCCGTGGGAACAGTTCCCTCGGCAAAATATTCGGTCCGCAGGGTTCCATCGCACAGACCTGCAATGGGAAGTTTACCGGAACGGGCGCACACAGTTGCCTGTACAAGTCCGCTTGAAGGCATCTGAAAAGCCTCGCTTGGCAAATCTTCATGTATTTTGGCCATGACCGCACGCCAGAGCTTTTTGGCAACGTTTCTTTCATCACCTTTACGAAGCTTGGTGTTGTTGTCATAACCGGCCCAGGTGGTGGCCGTGTAATAAGGGGTATAACCGGAAAACCAGATATCATTGTAATCCGAGGTGGTACCGGTTTTACCAGCGATTGCCATATTTCCAAAGTTAACCGAGCTTCCGGTACCTTGTGTCACCACATCCATCATGGCACTGGTAAGAAGCCATGCGGTAGTTTCCTTAATAACCTGCCTGGAATCAGGTTCCGTATTGTCTAATATAACGTTTCCATCATGATCAACCACTCTGGTGTAAAGCTTAGGCTTAATGTAAGTACCGCCATTTGCAATTGCTGCGTAAGCAGCATTCAGCTCTTCATTTGTGACTCCTTCCGTGATTCCGCCAAGAGCAAGGGACTGCTGGATATCGGAAAAAATCTGGGTTTCTCCGTTTACGGTGATTTCCTTCCGGTCAACAACAGTGGTAAACCCAAAATTCTTTACATAATCAAAGCCGAGCTGAGGGGTGATCATGGTTAGTGTCTTAACGGCAATAATGTTCATGGAATCTATAATTCCCTTGCGGAGAGAATTCAGGCCCCTGTAACCGTCCCCCCACCAGTTTCTGACCGGTCTTCCGTTGGCATAATTAAAAGGAGCATCGTTTACAACGGTAGCAAGCGTAAGACCTGCACTGTCAAGAGCAGGGGCGTATGCGGCAACGATCTTAAAGGTAGATCCCGGCTGACGTGTGGTATCGGTAGCGCGGTTTAAGGTTTTGCTCCCTTCTTTGGCACCGCGGCCTCCTACCATGGCAACCACATATCCGGTACTTTGATCTTCTACCGTGATGGAAACCTGGGGCTGGGGAGTCAGGTTGATGCTTTCGTCAAAAACTTCATCGCCATCTCCCAAAACAAAACTTTTATAATCCTCAATCTGCGCATAGGCATCTTCCTGGGAATCGTAAATCAGGTTAAAGGAAGGATCCAGTTCTCTATAGTGGGCGCGGTACATCTCGGTGCTGTGATTTTCAAAATCGCCGTTTGCTTTTTTGATGGTCAGGGCATAATTGAGATACCAGCGTGTGTTGGCGGGATAGTTTTCTTCATTGGAAAATACCTCGTCACAAATACTCTGAATATGGGGATCCTGTGTGGAATAAATTTTAAGGCCGCCGCTGTAGAGCAGGGTAAACGCCTGAGTTTCGTTATAACCTGCCGCCAAAAGATCGTTCATCACATCATCGGTTAATGCGTCCACAAAGTATGTATTAACCATGGATTCCTCAGCATCTTCGTTGACAACCTGTATGCGGGAGTAAACATCATCCGCCATTGCCTCATCATATTCAGTCTGGGTAATATATCCCTGATCTAACATATTTCCCAAAACTTTCTTTCGCCTGGTGGCGTTGTCGTCAGGATGGGAAATTGGATTAAATCTGGAAGGATTCTGCGTAATCCCCGCGATAACCGCACATTCGGAAAGGGTAAGGCTGTTAACGGATTTGTTAAAATAACGCAGAGAGGCAGCCTGTACGCCTAAGGTATTCTGCCCCAGGTTGATGGTATTCATGTAGTTAAGGAGAACATCATCCTTGGACATGGTTTTAGTAAGTTCAATAGCCAGGTACTGTTCCTGGATTTTTCGCTTCATACTGTCAGCGAATCCCTGTTCGCTTGTCCAGTCGGTGAAAACGTTGTTTTTTAAAAGCTGCTGGGTGATGGTGCTGGCCCCTTCCGTGAAATGAAAGCCATTCATGATGCCGGTGTAGGCGGCTCTGAAGATACCCTTAATATCAATGCCGTTATGTTCATAGAAACGTTCGTCTTCTATGGCCACAAAAGCGTGTGCCAAATCCTCCGGAATCATATCCTGGGTAACAGGGATACGGTTGGAGTTTTGGGAAATAAGCTTGGCAGTCTGGTTTCCCTCCAGATCATAAACAAAGGTGGAAAAGCCGGTAGGCGTGACCTGCACATTTTCAATGCTGGGTGCGGAATCAATTACGCCTTTAAAAATGCCAAGACCCATACAAAGGCCGATAATGCCCACGGCCAGGACAAGAAGCAGGGAAAGATTTAAAGTAGCCAAAAGAAGTTTCCTTCCCAGCTTGGCTGATGTTGCATGCAGGGATTTTTGTTTATTGTGAATCCCCTTTTTACTGTAGTTCATTTTATACCTCCTGAATGTACAACAGGCATAGCTTACCGCCAAATATAGCAGACGGTTTACCATGCTTTCATGCAGATTAAAGTCATTTATAAATTTGCAGTACATAAAGTATACCAAAATGTGGGACCGAAATAAAGTTATTTTATAGTTTATTAAGAATTGCTGTCAGGATTCTTAATTATAGTTCCTCAAAAACCTATTGACCGAACGGTAACAGTTATTTACAATTTTAGCACATTTTATGCATAAATACACGGAGAGCGGCGTGCACTTTGATAGGAGTAAATATAATTTTTCTTGTGAAGGCGGTTTTTCTTGTATATAATAAAATTGTCAGCTGACTGCAACAAAAAGCTTACGCTTTTCTTTGGCAGGAATTCGCAGGTTCAGAAGGGAGCAGGGTCACTCATATGGCAGAAAATAAAAAAGAATTTCCACCCTACAAGGTGGTATATGGACAGGGAACCGGGGAATATGAGGAAAAGAAATCACGTTTTATTGCCAGTGTTTCCCCTGCATCCGGGGAACAGGAGGCTTTGGCTTTTATTGACTGCATCAGAAAAAAATATTATGATGCCAGACACAACTGCATGGCCTTTGTAATAGGAAGAAACAAGGAGCTTACAAGGTGCAGCGATGACGGCGAGCCTGGCGGAACAGCGGGCAAGCCAATCCTTGAAGTACTTCTCGGGGCTGATGTTACAAATGTGGCGGTGGTGGTAACCAGATATTTTGGAGGCACTTTGCTGGGAACAGGAGGGCTGGTAAGGGCATATACGAACGCTGCAAAGAGAGGACTTGAGGATGCAGGAATTGCGACTATGCGCTATGGCATGGAAATCACAATTTCCATTGACTATACGGATGCAGGCAGGATACAGTATCTGCTTGGCAGCAGGCAGATAGCAATTTCCGACTCGAGATATACGGATAAGGTAGAGTTTGATATCCGTATCCCGGCAGATCAGGAGCAGTCCCTTACAAAGGCTCTGACAGAGTGTACCTGCGCACGGGCGGGAATAAGGGTCACCGGTGAAGGGTATTATATGGAAACTCGTTGACAAAAAAGTTAGCTTAAGCTAAACTTGGTAAAGTAAAAATAAAGCAAAGGTTGCCCTGGCAATTTTCGGAAAGGTGGTGGTTTTTATGAAAAAGAGTATATCTGGCAGTAGCAGCGATCTGCCTCCTCATGAACGAAACATAAAAATCACATATAAGGAGAATTGCTATGGAAGGAATCAGAGACTTTGACATAGTGAAGGAACTGCTTAAGACAAAGCAGTATACCAGCCTTCGTCAGAAGATGGCGGAGATGAATGCTGCCGATATTGCGGTTGTTCTGGAGGAGATGGATGAGGAAGACCTGCTTAAGGTTTTTCGCATTTTGCCCAAGAATATGGCAGCGGATGTATTTTCTTACCTGGAGGTGGACAGCCAGCAATTTATTATCACCAGCCTTTCGGAGAAGGATGCTGCGGGCATAATTGATAATCTGATGGCCGATGATGCTACGGATTTGCTGGAGGAAATGCCTGCTAATGTGGTAAAGAAATTACTTGCAAATGCGAACCCGGATACCAGAAGGGATATTAACCATCTGCTCAGATATCCGGAAGACTCTGCCGGAAGTATTATGACGGTAGAGTATGTGGATTTAAAGGAAAATATGACGGTGGAGGACGCCATCTCCCGCATCAGGAAAGTGGGGATGGACAGCGAGACCATTAATATCTGCTATGTTTTAGACGCCAAGAGAACACTGGTGGGAACAGTGGCCCTGCGCTATCTGCTGATCAGTCCCGGAGATGCGGTGATTGGTGATATCATGCATGAAAATGTCATCTTTATCAATACCATGATGGATCAGGAGGAGGTTGCAAGGCAGTTCCAGAAATACGATTTTACCGCCATGCCGGTGGTTGACAATGAAAACCGGCTGGTAGGAATTATCACCGTAGATGATGTTGTGGATATTCTGCAGGAAGAAGCTACGGAGGATATGGAGAAGATGGCAGCTATTGTGCCTTCCGATAAGCCGTATATGAAAACCAGTGTAATAGAAACATGGAAAAAACGTATGCCGTGGCTTCTTTTGCTGATGATATCAGCAGCTTTTACAGGAAGCATTCTCACAACGTTTGAAGATGCGCTGATGGCATATGGCGTGCTCATTGCTTATATTCCCATGCTGATGGATACGGGCGGAAATGCCGGAGGACAGGCCAGTGTTACCATCATTCGCGGACTATCGTTAAATGAGATTGAATTTAAAGACGGCTTTCGGGTGCTTTGGAAGGAGATGCGTGTTGCCCTGCTGTGTGGTATTACCTTGTCGGCGGCTAATTTTGTGAAACTCCTTTTGCTTGATAAGGTAGGTCTGCCGGTGGCGCTTGTGGTGTGCCTTACATTGGTGGCGGCAGTGCTGATTGCCAAGGTGGTGGGATGTATGCTTCCCATGCTGGCCAAAAAGATTGGGTTTGACCCGGCAGTTATGGCAAGCCCTTTTATCACAACCATTGTGGACGTATTGTCTCTGCTGGTTTATTTCCAGATCGCCACCCATCTTTTGCACATAGCATAAAAAAGCTGATGCATCTTTGACTTTTATCATGATGCATCAGCTCTTTTTACAATAAGCCGGCCCGCAAAGCGTGACGGCGTTTGTTACAATAAGCCGGCTCTCAAAGCGTGACGGCGTTTGTTACAATAAGCCGATTCGCGAAGCGTATCGGCGTTTGTTTTGCAGGTTTACTGATTTTGTGCAAGGGATGCAGCCCGCATGGCGGCACGTTTGCGCATGGTTGGATCCAGAATTTTTTTGCGGATCCGCAGGGATTTTGGTGTTACTTCCAAAAGCTCATCCGTATCAATAAATTCAAGCGCCTGCTCTAAACTGAGAATCTTAGGAGGGGTAAGGCGCAGAGCTTCGTCCGCACTGGAAGAACGTGTATTGGTCAGCTGCTTCTTTTTGCAGACATTCAGCTCAATATCTTCCCCTTTTCCGCTCTGGCCGACAATCATTCCGGAATAAACCTTTTCACCGGGACCAATAAAGAGAGTCCCCCTCTCCTGAGCGTTATACAGGCCGTAGGTGATGGCTTCACCGGCCTCAAAGGCAATTAAAGACCCTTGCTTGCGGTACTGGATATCCCCTTTATAAGGGCCATAACCGTCAAAAACAGTGTTCATGATGCCGTTGCCTTTGGTGTCTGTCATAAATTCGCCCCGGTAGCCAATGAGTCCTCTGGAAGGAATAGAAAAGGTAAGACGAATGTAGCCGCCTGATGAAGCTGTTCCCATATTCTGCAGTTCCCCCTTGCGCTGGCTGAGCTTTTCAATGACGGAGCCGGAAAATTCCTCGGGAACGTCAATGTAGCAAAGCTCCATAGGCTCTAATTTTTTACCGTTTTCATCTGTTTTGTAGAGAACCTCCGCCTTGCTGACCGCAAACTCATAGCCTTCCCGTCTCATATTTTCGATGAGTACGGAAAGGTGCAGTTCTCCGCGGCCTGATACCTTAAAGGCCTCGGTGGTTTCGGTTTCCTCCACTCTTAAGGACACATCCGTGTTAAGCTCTTTAAATAAACGATCCCTTATATGGCGGCTGGTAACATACTTGCCTTCCTGCCCGGCTAAGGGAGAATCATTGATCATAAAATGCATGGCAATGGTAGGCTCCGAAATTTTCTGGAAGGGAATGGGCACAGGATGGTCAGGAGAGCAGAGGGTATCTCCGATATGAATGTCGGAAATACCGGATATGGCCACGATGGAGCCAATGTCTGCCGTTGCCACCTCCACCTTATTTAAACCGTCAAATTCATAAAGCTTGCTGACTTTAACTTTTCTTAATGTATCAGGAGCGTGATGATTTACAATTACAACCTCCTGATTTACTTTGACAGTACCATTGTCAACCTTGCCCACACCAATCCGGCCTACATATTCATTGTAATCTATGGTGCTGATCAGCACCTGGGTACCGGCCGCGGGATCACCTTCAGGAGCCGGGATGTAAGAAAGGATGGTGTCAAAAAGCGGCATCATATTGACGCCGGGCTCCTTTAAATCAAGAGTGGCGGTACCTGTCTTGGCAGAGGCAAAAACAAAGGGACAGTCAAGCTGGGATTCATCTGCGTCCAAATCCAGAAACAGTTCTAACACTTCATCCACAACCTCAAGGGCCCGGGCTTCCGGCCTGTCAATTTTGTTTACGCATACAATTACGGGAAGCTTTAATTCCAGCGCTTTTTTCAGCACAAATTTCGTCTGGGGCATGGCGCCTTCAAAGGCATCCACCACTAAAATAACGCCGTTAACCATCTTAAGGACACGTTCCACCTCGCCGCCAAAGTCCGCATGGCCCGGGGTGTCAATGATGTTGATTTTGGTTCCTTTATAGGTTACGGCAGTGTTTTTGGAGAGGATGGTGATGCCCCGCTCTCTCTCAATATCGTTGGAGTCCATGATGCGCTCGGCAACCTCCTGACCTTCCCGGAACACGCCGCTTTGCTTAAGAAGCTCGTCCACAAGAGTGGTTTTGCCGTGGTCAACATGGGCAATAATTGCTATATTTCTGATGTCTTCTCTTTGTTGCTTCATAATGTTACCTCATTTCCATATCACTTTTCTTCACATAAGGATGGCCGGCGAAGCCTGACAACGTTTGTTTTCCTTTTTAATTAGGTGAATACTGATAAAAATACAGGGTGTTACAATTTCAAACTGTTTTAGTATAGCACTAACCTGCATGCCTTGTAAATACAAAATCGCGCGATATAGCGCGATAACTAAACGTTCTAATACAAATATTTTTCTATATAATGAATAGTATATGACAGGAAAAAATTCTTAAAAAGGTAAGAAGGGAGAACAAAGATGACAGATAAGGTAATTGAAAACAACCAGGTGGTGGTTATGGGGGAAATCGTCAGTGATTTTGTGTTCAGTCATGAGATTTTTGGAGAAGGCTTTTATATGGTGGATGTAAATGTGCCAAGATTAAGCGATTCCAGCGATGTTATCCCTCTGATGGTTTCGGAACGGCTCCTTGATGTGCAGGAGGATTATAAGGGCCTTAATGTTATGGTTCAGGGTCAGTTTCGTTCTTATAACCGTCATGAAGAACGTAAAAACCGGCTGGTACTTTCCGTTTTTGCGAGAGAAATTGAATTTGTGGATGAGACACCGGAGAGTTCAAAAACAAATCAGATTTATCTGGATGGTTACATATGTAAGGAGCCTATTTATCGGAAAACACCTCTTGGAAGGGAAATTGCAGATCTGCTGCTGGCTGTGAACAGGCCTTATGGAAAAAGCGATTATATCCCCTGTATCTGCTGGGGACGCAATGCCAGGTTTGCAAGCAATTTTTCAGTGGGAACCAGATGTGAAATATGGGGGAGGATTCAGAGCAGAGAATATATGAAAAGGATATCTGATGATGACGCGGAAAAGCGGGTTGCATATGAGGTATCCGTAAGTAAGTTGGAACTTGTGGAGGAATAACAGCAGTTTATTGATTTTTATGCATTTCTATGATATTATAAAAACGGAATTCAAACAATATTCATATGAGGTGCATTTATGAAACAGGGATCGGTCTATATATACAGTGGAGATGGTCATGGAAAATCGCCTGCCGCTTTGGGGAGAGCGGTGATGATGGCATCTTCCGGCAAGAGTGTTGTTATTATCCAGTTTCTTAAGGGAAAGGGACTTGCAGATTCAGAACTTTTAGGCAGGCTTGAACCTGAAATTAAGATTTTCAGCTTTGCAAAGATGGATAAAGGGTTTGATGAATTAAGTCAGGAAGAAAAAGAGGATGAGATTATCAATATAAAAAACGGAATGCAATTTGCGAAGAAGGTTCTGGCCACAGGGGAATGCGATCTTTTGATTTTGGACGAGGTGCTTGGTCTGATTAATTATGGAATTATGACGGTGGATAACCTGGGGCAGCTCCTTGCACTCCGGGGTGAGAATATGGACGTAATTCTGACTGGAAATTATCTGAGTGACGAAGCCTGCAGACTGGCGGACGAGGTTTCCAAAATTGAAAATTATCAGGTAGGGTAAGGAGCCGCATATTTTGCATAATGTTCAGCATAAAATCATAGCATCTGCGCGTTGACACTAAGGCCGCATGGTGCTATGATATTTTTATGATAAAGAAAATTACAATTTAATAAGCTACAGAGATAGAGGTTGCGTGTTTTATGAGTAGTTTTTTGGATGTGGCAGGCACAGGAGAAGAGAAACGAAAGGAAAAAACGCCGAAAGAATAGGTATCCTGCGGACATATTCTTGGGCATACAGTGAAGAATTGTATGACTGTCATCAGCAATGATGGGGCGCTATCCGATGAAAGAAATTTGGGATGAGTCGGTGCGCAAAGGGTGCATCGATTTTTTAGTAAGGAATTCATTTAAGGAGGAAAAGACATGGCAGTTTTTACAGGGGCAGGTGTTGCAATTGTCACACCTTTTAAAGAAAACAGAGAAGTGGATTATGAAAAATTTGCGCAGCTGATTGAAGATCAGATTGCAGGGGGAACGGATGCAATTATTGTATGCGGAACTACAGGAGAATCATCCACTTTAACCCATGAGGAGCATTTGGATGTGATTAAATACTGTGTGGAAAAGGTTGCAGGACGCATTCCGGTGGTTGCAGGAACCGGTTCAAACTGTACGGAAACGGCGGTATATCTTTCCACAGAGGCGGAAAAATTCGGCGTGAACGGGCTGCTTTTGGTTTCTCCTTATTATAATAAGGCTACTCAAAACGGGCTGTATCAGCATTATAAAACTATTGCGGATTCCGTAAAAATACCCTGCATTCTTTATAATGTGCCCAGCCGCACAGGCTGTAATATTGCGCCTGAAACAGTGGTAAGGCTGTGTAAGGACGTTGAGAATATAGTGGGAGTTAAGGAAGCAAGCGACAATATCAGCCAGATTGTCAGGTTGATGTCTCTTGCAGACGGAAAGGTGGATTTGTATTCCGGTAATGATAATCAGATTGTACCTCTCCTTGCACTTGGCGCAAAGGGCGTCATATCAGTGCTTTCCAATGTGGCACCCAGGCAGACCCATGACATCTGTGCAAAATTTTTTGAAGGGGACGTGGCGGGAAGCTGTCAGGAACAGCTGCGGGCAATTCCTTTATGCAACGCACTGTTCTGCGAGGTGAATCCGATTCCTGTAAAGAAGGCGCTGAATTTAATGGGAAAAGGTGCAGGCACTTTGCGGATGCCTCTTACGGAGATGGAAGAGGAAAATGCTGTCAGGCTGGAAAAAGCAATGAAGGATTACGGCATTTTATAAAAATGCGGATTGCTGCGGCTTTTACGGAAAGCAGGCAATTATATGAAGGGGTTTTTTACAATATGCAGCAGAGGAAAGCGTTGAGAGCGTTTGCCGGGAAAGGAGCATGATTTTTTATGACAAATGTAATTATTCACGGATGCAATGGCAAAATGGGCCATACGATTTTGGATTTGCTCAAGGATGATGAGGAAATCACGGTGGTGGCCGGTGTGGATACTTTTGATGAGGGGAAAAATTCTTTTCCGGTCTTTTCAGATATCCGACAGTGTGATGTGAGAGGGGATGTGGTTATTGACTTTAGTGTGGCGCCTGCAGTGGACGGCCTGCTGGAATATTGCGTAAAGGAACATACGCCCTGTGTCCTTTGCACCACGGGACTTTGCAAAGAACAGCTTACAAAGGTAGAGGAGGCCTCCAAAGAGGTGGCTATCCTTAAATCTGCTAATATGTCTCTGGGAATCAATATGCTGATGAAGCTTTTAAAGGATGCGGCTGCCATACTGGCGCCGGCCGGATTTGACATTGAGATTGTGGAAAAACATCACAGACTTAAGGTGGATGCGCCAAGCGGCACGGCTCTTGCCCTTGGAGATGCTGTCAATGAAGCCTTGAACGGGGAATACGAATATGTTTATGACAGAAGCGAAAGAAGACAGCAGCGTCCTAAAAAGGAAATTGGATTTTCAGCGGTCAGAGGCGGCACTATCGTGGGAGATCATGATGTGATTTTTGCCGGGGCAGATGAAGTGATTACCTTTTCTCACCGGGCATATTCCAAGGCTGTTTTTGGAAAAGGCGCTATTCAGGCGGCAAAATTTTTGAAAGGCAAACCTGCGGGATTATATGATATGAGCCATGTAATCGGCTGATGAAAAAAGAATGCTTCGCAAGCTGGCTTATTGTAATAAAACAACAAGCCGGGAATCTGATAGCAGGTTCCCGGCTTGTGCAGACAGATGGTCTCAATAGTCCGTCTTAGTGAGGCTATCTTCTTGCAGTAGTGCTGCCAGTGGTGGTATTGCTGTTAGAATTATTGGCTGTAGAGCCGATATTATTATTGTCTTCATTCTGGTTATTTCCATTGCCGGTTATATCATCTGTGATATCGGATACTCCGTTTGCCACGTCATCAACCACATCGCTTACTGCGTCACCGGCATTTTCCAAAAGGGAATCATCATCGTTGTCATTTCCTGAAGTTGCGCTGTTTACATTACCGTTACCATTACTATTCTGATCATTTACGGTATCGCCATTATCATTTGCACTGTTTGTAGCATTTGTGCCGTTGTCAGATGCATTGTCATTGTCTCCTGCGCTATTTCCTGTCAGATTATTATCGCCGGATCCATTATTCGAGCCTGCATTTGTATTGTTCTCTGACGAACCATTGCCGTTTGTGCTGCCGGCAGTGTTATTGCCTCCGGCAGAGCCATTCTCTGTGGTGTTGGTATTTCCAGCCATATCATCTGTGTTTTTATTTTTGTCAGTTCCGCAGGCTGTTAAAACACAGAGCATTGTAATGACAAGAGATACCGAAATCATTTTTCTCATTTTTTTCATAATTTGCCTCCAATCATATTTCCTTCCATATAAAAGCCCAATTGCGAACTGCAGGATTGCCAGTTCTCCTGCTATTATGTGCAGAATAAAGAAAAGTATTCTTAAAGAAAAGTATTCTTAAAGAAAAGTATTAAAAAAGCATTTGCGGGAAAAAGTATTTCAAAAAAGTAATTTTAGTAAAAATGTGATATACTGAACAATAAGCTGCATCCACAAACTTGGCTTTGTGCAATAAAGCAGCACAGAAATGAGGGAAAGCATGAAATTCAGGCCATGTATTGACATTCATAACGGGAAGGTGAAACAAATTGTAGGCGGGAGTCTTCGGGATCAGGGGAATCAGGCCGCGGAAAATTTTGTATCGTTGCAGGATGCTGCTTTTTTTGCACGATTATATAAGGAAAAAGGATTAAAAGGAGGACATATTATTTTATTAAATCCCCCGGGTAGCGAATATTATGGAAAAACCAGGGAGCAGGCCATAGAGGCGCTTAAGGCTTATCCGGGCGGGCTTCAGGTAGGGGGCGGCATCACCCCGGCTGTGGCGGATGAATTTTTAAATGCGGGAGCCAGCCATGTGATTGTAACTTCTTATGTATTTAAGGAAGGAAAGCTGCACTATGATCGGCTTATGGAAATGGTGGCAGCAGTGGGGAAGGAGCGGCTTGTACTGGATTTAAGCTGCCGGAAAAAAGGGAACTGTCAGGAGAAAGAGGGCGATCTTAGAGGGAAGCAGGATTATTATATTGTTACTGACAGGTGGCAGAATTATACGGACGTAAGGCTGAATGAGGATACTATCAGAGAGCTTTCCGGTTACTGCGGAGAATTTTTAATTCATGCGGTGGATGTGGAGGGAAAGGCTCAGGGGATCGAGCAGGAGCTCGTGGAAATGCTTGGAAGGCAGCGCTGCAACCCTGTAACCTATGCCGGAGGGGTACATAATTTTGATGATCTTGAAAAAATAAAGACGCTGGGAAGGGGCAGAGTGGATGTAACCATCGGAAGTGCGCTGGATTTATTTGGAGGGAAAATGAAGTTTGAAGAGGTGCTACGCATAGCAGAGCTGTAAGCAGGACCAGTACCCTGCGGGCCAAAGCAGGATTGTTTTCCCACTTAAAATATAAAAAAAACCTATCCCGTGAGAGATAGGTCATTTCCTTAATCGGATAAAACAATATTGCAAATTCCAAATAAAATGCAACTTTTTTAAATGCGGTTTTACATTTATATTTAAGAAAAGGCACATCGTGTTACTGATTAATGTGTTATAAATAGTATGTTCTAATTATAACTTTGTTACATTTACGGCCTGAGGTCCCTTTTCGCCGTTCACTACTTCAAATTCAACGGAAGCGCCTTCTTCAAGAGACTTGAAGCCTTCCATATTAAGTCCTGAGTAGTGTACGAATACATCATTACCTGATTCATCAGAGATGAAGCCGTATCCCTTTTGGTTGTTAAACCACTTTACTGTACCTTTGTTCATTATAGATACCTCCGAAAAAAATAATAGTACGTGCCACATATGTTGTAACATTACCAGAATATCACAAATATCTTTAAAAGTAAAGAAAATTATTACATTTTTATAAAATTTTAGTGCCTTCAGATCCCAGAGGAAGGTAATTAAGTTGTGTAAATTTGTGTCCTGTGTTAAAATGGGTGCAGTGGCTGGAGGTGATTACGGATGAAGGGGAAAAGATCCAGAAAAAGGAATAAATATATGTTTATTGTGGTAAAGGAGAACTCTAACGGTGCCGTAAAAAAATATACGGTCAGCCAGAAAGTAATGGAAGCGGCCGCGGCCATATTGCTTGTATTTACAGTGGGGGTTGTCAGTAAATTTGTTTTGGACTCAATTGCAATTGGAAATGCAAGAAAAGAAATCATAAATCAGACGATTACCATTAATGATCTGACAGATGAAAATGAAGCCCTTGGCGCTCTCAATTCCACACTGACGGATAAAATAGCAGCACTTGGAGAAACAGTCAGTAATAAGGCTGAGGCTGAGGACGCCATATCACAGAAAATCATGGAAGGTGCATTGCCAACAGGATATCCGTTAAGCGGTTCGGCAGACATGGAGGAGGCGCTTAGTGGAGAGCCTATGGTGGTGTTTAGTGCAGTTAATGGAACCAATGTGGTTACGTCAGGAACCGGAACGGTGGAGAGTGTGGATGCCGATGAACTTTACGGGACACGCATTGTGATTGACCACGGCAATGGCTGCCAGTCCATATACCGCAATGACGGAACCCCATTGGTTAAGGAGGGGCAGACCATCGGAAAAGGATATATTTTATTTACTGTGGGAAAGGATAATCAGAAGCTGGGCTACCAGATCAGGCAGAATAATCAGCTGATTGATCCGATGCTGTTTTTAAACAACGGATGACAACAAACGTTGCCACGCTTCGCGAGTCAGCTTATTGTAATAAACGGATAATCCGCAGGGATTATCCGTTGTGACTATAGTATAGCAATGCAGGGCAGCATCTGTTATTTGGCCGGGTTATCCAGCCTGCCAAAGACAAGCCCGTATCCATCGTTGCCGTAGTTTAAGGAACGATTGACACGGCTGATAGTTGCAGTAGATGCACCGGTTTTATCTGCTATTTCAAGATATGTTTTGCGGTCCTTTAGCATGGATGCTACTTCATAGCGCTGGGAAAGTGAGAGAAGCTCATTGACCGTACACAAATCCTCAAAAAAATCGTAGCATTCTTCCTTGCTTTTCAGGCATAAAATAGCTTCAAATAAATGATCGACAGCATCTGTTTGTATTTTTTTATTCATATGTAATGCCTCCCGATTAAATATTCACACAGTAGGATTTTAACATATTAACGTTTCAGAGTAAAGCAATTTTATTAATGAGATTCAGGGAAAAATTAAAAAATTTTTGCTGAAAATTGACACAGAAAGTCAAAAAGAGAGGGCGGAGGAACCATTAGATGAAAATAAGAAACAAAGGGAAAAGACTTGGCAGCTATTTAAAGGATTATGTGGTTTTTGACCTTGAAACCACAGGAATTAATCCGCAGATGGATGATATTATTGAAATATCTGCTGTGAAGGTTTGCGGCCATAAAATAACAGAAGAATTTTCCACCCTGGTAAATCCGGGAAGGCATATACCGGTCGGGGCTACGGCGGTCAATGGAATCACGGACGATATGGTGCTGGGAGCGCCGGGGATTAAGACGGCAATAGCCGGGTTTCTTAAGTTTATTGGGGATGACGTGCTGGTTGGTCACAATATACATACCTTTGATATGAATTTTGCATATGATGCGATGTGGGAAACGCTTGGCAGAGAACTCCAAAATGATTATGTAGATACACTTTTTATGGCAAGAAGGTGCCTTCCGCAGCTTTCCCATCATAAACTTACGGATTTGGCGGAGTATTTTCAGATTGATACAAAAGGCGCTCACCGGGCGCTAAATGACTGTATCATGAACCAGAAATGCTATGAGGAGATGGGGAAAATACTGGAGAAGAAGAAAAAGGAGGGCGGTAATGACGGGGAGGAGGCAGAACTTACCTGTCCTGTCTGCGGCGGAATTTTGATAAAGAGAAAAGGGAAGTACGGATATTTTTATGGCTGTGAAGGATTTCCGGAATGCAGGTTTACACAGAATATTCCGGTCTGTAAATAATCTGTATGAGGAGAGCCCCGGCGTAGCACCCCGCGGCAATTGCCAGGATGGATACAGAACCTATGTATCCGCCTGGCTCATTGCCTGTAGGGATAAAGATGCAGAACTATATAAGCTGCAGCATGGAGCAAGCGAAAAGAGCCCGCTTTTGTCATTTGCTTTTAGCGGTTGCATCCTTAAAGCTGTCTATCATTTTTTCTATTAAAAGTCTTTTTACATAAACGTCATAGCTGAGCATGGAGATGAAGGAAAAAAGCTGGAGAACTTCCTGATCCTCCTTAGGAGCATCCTGAAAGATCTTCTGGGAAGTAGCGAACTTTTTTATGATATCTTCCTTCAAATCGGCCACGGCATCTTCCTCTAAACTGAATACTTCCTGATAAATATATCCTAAATCAGGCGCCCCGTCAGCAGCATGGAAATAGCGCTGGGTGAGAGGCTTTAAAAGGCTTTGGATATCACCTATGGATAGGATTCCCTTGTAATAATATATAAATATAAGAAGCAGTATATGCTCTTTGCTGTACTTCTTTCTGACCGGAGGCGGAAGAAGGTCGTTTTTGGCATAGTTATTTATCATGGTTTTGGTCAGTATTTTGTCCTCAGCCGGATTCCTGGTAGTGCTGCGCAGTTTACTTTCCATAAAGGTGGTAACCTGATCCATATAAAGATCTATGTTGGGAATGTCTTCTAATTCAATGTGGTGTATCCTGTCTAAGCTGTCTATAATGCTGTTTAATAAATCTTCTCTGTCTATTGTCATATTATACGCCTCGCTTTTTCGTAACAGTATCGGATTATTGCAGAAGGTTTAATTTTTATATATGTAAGCTTTAACACATATTATATAGTATTTAAAACCACATGACAAGTTCTGTTAATATGTTTTCCTATGAAATACTTTTAAAGTTACTTTTTAAAAATTATTTTAATTTTTTGAAGACAATAGAAAAAAGGATTCGTTATAGTAAGTGAAAGTAAGAAAAGAAAGCGGGGTGGAGAAAATAAGTGCTGCAATGAAAGAGGCTGTCTGTACGGAAAGCAGACTGGCTGAGCTGATTGATACATATGACAAGCTTGTTTTTTCCATCTGCTATAAATTAACCGGCGATTACTTTTCAGCAGAGGACCTGACCCAGGAGACTTTCTTATCAGCTTTTCAGAGGTATGGTACTTTTGATGGAGATAATGAGAAAGCATGGATTTGCAGGATTGCCACCAATAAGAGTATTGATTATCTGCGCAGTGCAAGCCGCCGGAGTGTGCCGGTGGAAGATACCTTCTTTGAACTGACAGTGGAGGAGAGGGGGTCTCCGGAGGATATTTGCATGGAGGAGGAGATAAAGGATGAACTGGCAAAAAGCTGTGACGGATTAAAACCGCCGTACAATCAGGTGGCCAAAGCGTATTATCTTGAGGAGCTAAGCCCCAGGGAGATTGCAGAAAGGCAGGGGAAAAGCCTGAAAACTATTCAGACTCAGATTTATCGGGCAAAACAAATGCTTAAAAAGATATATGGAAAGGGGGAACCGGTATGAAGGAATATCCTACAGACGAAGAACTGGCGCTCTTTATAAGCAGGATGGAGCAGCAAAAGCTTTATGCGCCAGGGCATTTAAAGGAAGAAATTTTAAAGCGGGCATTTTCCGAACAAACCGTGGAGGCATTGCCAAAGTCCGGGGGTGGAGAGCGATCGGTTCAATTTTTTGTGTATCGTCTTAAAATTATAGCAGGAATGGCGGCGGCAATTGCCATGCTGGCCGTACTCCCTTCGCTGGGGGCGGAAAACGGATATGGATGGGGCAAAACAGCACAAAAGTGGAACGGACAGGAGATAGAATTGGCCGGGGAAATATCTGATGAGAAAGAAAGTATGGAAGAAGAAGCAAATGAGGAATCCGGAAGGAACCTGAATTATATTCTCAATGAGAATATGCGAAGGACAACGGAAGCAATGAATTCTGTTATGGGACGGATCAATATTTTTAAATAAAGAATGGAGGATTTTCAATGAAAACAAAGAAGAAAAACAGATTTTTTACATTTATTTTCTCCTGCATGCCCGGAGCAGGGGAGATGTATATGGGTTTTATGAACAGAGGCGTGAGTATGATGCTGCTTTTTGTGCTAACCATAGTGATTAGCGTATGGCTTGAGCAGGCAGCGCTGATGGCCATATGCATAGTGGAGTGGTTTTTTAGTTTCTTTTATGTAAATCATATTGCCAG
The DNA here is from genome assembly GCA_003612395.1 of Parablautia intestinalis. Taxonomy (GTDB): domain Bacteria; phylum Bacillota; class Clostridia; order Lachnospirales; family Lachnospiraceae; genus Suilimivivens; species Suilimivivens intestinalis. Next base: position 47,790 of record RAYQ01000021.1, on the reverse strand, counting down.
CCTGAATGATGAAGAATTTGTAATGGTGAAGGATATAAGTATTTTTGAGACAGTAGGGCTTCAGCTGCCGGGGGCGCATGAGGCTGTAAATAAGTATAGTAAAGTAATTGCATGTATTATGATTTTTCTGGGCGGCTGTTTTTTGTGGAACACCTTCGCCAGAATTTTATCCTGGATGCTTCCGGAGCGGTTTAACTTTATTTCACGCACTATGCGGGTAATTGGAAATTATCTTCCCAGCATAGCCATTGGATTTGGCATAATTTATCTGGGGCTCAGGATGCTTGAGGGAAAGAAAGTGGAAGTGGTTTCGAGAGTCCAGGCAACAGAGGATAAACCATATAAATCATATGAAACAAATGAAACATATAAAGCGCATGAAACACATGGGAAGGTGGAGCCAAAGGAGGCAGATGTGACCAAAGAGGTGCGGGACAGTGAGAAAAAAACGGGGATGCAGGAAGAAAATCAGGAGGGAATGTGATGGAAAAGCAGACAATCAGAATTCACAGAGTGGGCTCTGTCACCTTCGGACTGGTGCTGATCACGACAGGTGTACTATTTCTTTTTCATCTGTTTCTTCCCAGACTGGACTACAGAATGATATATCAGTTCTGGCCGCTTATTCTAATTATTCTGGGAGTTGAGGTGCTCTTTAGCAACAGGCAAAAGCCCTATGAGATTTGGGGTCCACAGGGGCAGATTGTGGAGCAGAATAAAGTGGTTTATGATATACCGGCGATACTGCTCACCATAGTGCTTACGGCATTTTCCATGTTGATGGGAATGATAGACTGGGCTTGGATGCATTCAGTTAATATCTTTTATTAGAAAATCAGAAATACTGCTTTTTTACAGCGTTCAGGAAATTTACGGCAGTTTAGCCGGTAAATATCCCTGAACGCTGTATTTTATTCCTGCGAGTAATGAGTCAAGCGGATGCGAACATTCATTTGATGAATGCCGCGAGGGGTTTTTGACTACAGTAAGAAGGCTGTCGAAGCGGGGCAGCGCTTGCAACAATAAGCTGGCTTGCGAAACATGGCAGCGTTTGTTATTTAACACTGCCCTCAGCTGCTTTTGAAGCAAACTGTGTGGTTACCAATTCATCGTAAGGTACTCTTTCAGGCAGTTCTCCCGCTTCTTCCAAAATATTTTGCAGAAGGGTAAAGGAATCTTCCTCGAAAATCAGATTGCTCTTCCAGGTATCCTGCTCGTAGTAACGTGTGATAATGGTGGTAAGGGTTTCCAAATCCGTTTCTTCAAATTGAGGCTGGATAACTTTGGCGATCTCCTCAGGCGAGTGAGAGGCCACATAGTCCATACCTTTTTGCAGGGCATTGGTAAAGGACTGGATGGTATCAGGGTTAGCTTCTATATAGCTCTTTTTGGCGGAAAAGGCAGTGTAAGGCACATAACCGGAATCTTCCCCGAGGGAGGCAACGACATAGCCATCTCCTTTGGATTCCAAGGAGGTGGCATGGGGTTCGAATTCTACTGTAAAATCACCCTGACCACCTGAAAAGGCCGCTGCAGTTGAACCGAAATCTATGCTTTGGTCTATATTGAGATCACCTTTAGGGTCAATATTGTTCTTTTTCAAAATGAATTCAAATACCATCTCAGGCATACCACCTGTCAGCCCCCGGTCTATGTAAATTTTATCACAATAAGCCGTTCCCCGAAACGTGAGAGCGTTTGCTACACTAAGCAGCAGTTTTTTATAAACGTATCCATGACTTTTTTTATTTCAAAGCGGTTTTTGTTAATGATATAAGGCTTTTGCGGGCTGCTGCCCTGTGACAGAATACCGGCCTTTAGCATAAGCCCTATATAGGGGAGCACCCCTTTTGCAGATTTTGGGTAATGAATATCTGTTAATGCCCTTGATAAGTATCTGGCGGAGGTGTAATCCCTGTCACTTTGGAGAATGAGATTCATGCACTGATAGATGATCTCGTTTTCCTGGCGGTTCAGATGGCAGGAAGGACTGCATGGTATCAGATGTGATAAGCCGTATCTCAATTCAATTTCCGGAAGACCATCTTTATCTACGGTTATTTTTTTTACTAAGATTTCAATGTCCCTGCGATCCAGGGTTTTCATTTCAATGATTCGATCTGTTATCTGTAGGGCACTTTGAGACCGCTCTTTTTTATCTGTGTCCGTCAATATGGAATTGCGCAGGGTTTTAAGCTGCTTTTCCGATTCGCATATTTGTGTCAAGATTTCCTTCTGCATGGCATCATAGCTTTCATTTATGACTTTTTCACAGCCATGAGCATTGGCCAAATCCCTGATTTTTTGCGTAAAGAGAATTTGCATCTGTTTTTTTAGAACATCAATGCGGCTTTGGAGTTCTGTCTGCTTTCTGACAGACGTTTTTTTCTCATCACCGGTGCATTCCAAATTATATGCGGTGATATCTTTGCAAAGAGAATTACGGCAGAGCTTCATGTATGCAATTAAGTCATTCATTAAAGTTTCTTCCTCAATAAGATGTGCTTTGGAGCAGTGAAGCCGGCCTTTTGTGTTGTAGGTTGTACAGATATAGTATTTGCGTTCCCGTCCTGAGGCAGGGCGCCGGATGGGTGTTAACCGGCTCCCGCAGTCTTTACAGAACAGACAACTGCCAAATGGGCTTGAAAGTTCTGGTTGTGCGGGCTGTGCATGGGAACTGCGATAATTGCTTTTTATACGTTTCTTTTTGAGCTCCTGGACCAAATCAAAAGAGGCTTTATCAACGATGGCAGGATGATGGTTTTCAAAAACATACTGTTTACTTTTAGGGACCCGTTTGTCTTTCCCGTGAACAGTTGAGCGGGCGCGCTTTTGCAGACGCAGTGTGCCTGTATAAAAGTCGTTTCCGAGGATATCCCTGACCATGGAATCTGACCACTGGATTGCAATTTTATGCTTGCTTATGACACCTTTTGCGAAATCCTGTGCATGGCGGGCCATGGAAGGGGTGGGGATTTGGTTTCCTGTCAGATAACCGGCGATCATGCGGTAACCGGAACCCTGCAGGTAAAGACTGTAGATTGTTTTGATATAGTTTGCTTCTTCAGGAACAATTTCAATCTCAGACTTATCTTTATGGCTTCTGGTATAACCAAATGGCGGACGAATCATCAGCGTTCCGGCTTTTTGACGGGCGCCTATGGCGCGTTTTATTTTTTGGCTGGTATCTTTGACGTATTTTTCATTATACCATGTTTTGATACCAATGGTGTCATCTTCTGTCTGCATAGAGTCATAGTGATCATCTATCACAATAAGACGTTTACCGCGTTCCTGAAATTCGTCAAGAAGGAGAAGAACCCGGGCATTGTGGCGGCCAAGGCGGGAAAAGTCTTTGACCAGCACCTGATCGATATCCTTATCCAAATCGGCCATCAACTGGTGAAAGCCGGGCCGGTCAAATTTATAACCGGAGATGCCGTCATCCTCGTACCAGCGGTCTATAATAAGGTTGTTTTCTGCTGCAAACTGGGTGATAATGAGTTTTTGGTTTTCGATAGAGGTATAATTTCGTTTATCGTCATCTCTGGACAGACGTACGTATCCGGCATTCATAAATTGGAAGCCTTTCTGTCAGAATGTTTTTTTATAACTGCCTTCAGCCCGTCATGTATATTGTTATCAGGTTGACCATCCATATAGGTGACAACCCGGAATCCCAGCTTTTTAAATTTTTCTTTGGTTATTTCAAATTCTTTCTGAGATGTAAAATCCTTTTTCCAAAGATAATAAATAGGTTTAGACAAGATTCGCTATATCCTGTTTCCCTTTCTGTATGCCTTATTATTATTGTATGTGTAAATGGACTTATTATTGCATTTTTCTCTCTGCTTTCAGGGGACTTGAGATGGCACAAAAAAAGAGATGATTATTTTAATCAACTCTTCCTCTCAAAAAACATTATCAATTTTCACCGTTTAAAAACAGAACGGCATCCAATTTTTGCGCTACTACAGTATCTACTTTACCATACTTTAAAATTAAAGTCTAGTAATATTTTTGTTATCATTTAAAATGATAGTAACAGTTCAGCTAATTCATTATAGGGTTAGGCATAATGTATCTTCTGGTGACTTATGAATGGCATTGTGGAAGAACAGGAAGGAGAGGGTATGGGAGCACAAAAAGAAGCAGCGATCAAAGGGACCAGCCGCAGTGAGGAAGAAGCTTATCTGAAAAGGACCCTTGAGGTGGTAAAGACCAATGTGAAAAATTATGAAGATGATGTGGCAAAAATGCAGGAAGAAATTGATGAGATGCTGGATCATTATCATGATAATGATGCGGAGGTATACACGCTTTTAAGTAATACGATTACTATGCGGGATAATATGGCACATGCCCTGCATCGGAATCAGAAGGCTCTTAAAAAGCCTTACTTTGGCCGGATAGTGTTTTATGACGAGAGCTTTCGAAGGGAAGAATCTCTATATATTGGGCGGGGCGGCATTGCAAGGGATGCCACTCACCAGATGGTGGTGGACTGGAGGGCGCCGGTTGCAACCGCTTATTATGAAAATGGTCTGGGAAAATGCAGCTATCTGGCGCCTGAAGGCAGAGAACTGCCCATTGATTTGAAGCTGAAAAGGACCTATGAGATTGAGGGGGCTAAACTTTTAGATTATTTTGATACCGAAGTGATTGCAAATGATGAGCTCCTTACAAAGTATCTGGCAAAAAATAAGCAGGCGGTACTGGGAGAAATCATTGCAACGATTCAAAAGGAACAAAATGCGGTTATCCGAAAGTCACCCTTTCACAATATGATTGTGCAGGGAGTGGCCGGATCGGGTAAAACCACTGTAGCAATGCACCGGATTTCTTATATTTTGTACAATTACGCACAGCGCTTTAAACCGGATGATTTTTATATTGTGGGAAGCAACCGTATTTTACTTGAATATATTACAGGGGTCCTGCCGGATTTGGATGTGTATGGGATCAGGCAGATGACCATGGAACAGCTTTTTGTGCGGCTCCTGTATGAGGACTGGGATGAGAAAAGGTACAAGGTCAGGGATAATGTTCAGGGGAACAGGCATACCGGTGCGCAGGGAAGTATTCGCGGAACAGGATTTTGGTTTCATGAACTGGAAACATTTTGTGCGGCGCTGGAAAAAGAGGCTGTTCCTGAAAAAAGTATCTTTTTAAACCCCAGACAGTTTGTGGAAGGTATAAGAGACGGGGTGGCAGGAGTGTTTGATGATACGTTTATGGATATGGGTGAGGAATCTGCCGGGGATAGGATGAAAGGCGCTGCCAGAGGTGCTCTGCAGGACAGAAGTACGGATAAGGACAGAAAGATTGAAATTCTTTCCGGCGAATCTATCGCAGATTTTCTTAGGCAGAATCCGGCGCTGTCCATACAGGCGAAAATAAATCTCTTGAACGAAAGACTACTTATTAAAATAAAGGATGAATTTTTGAAAAGCGGCATCCGGTATACAGAGAAGGAGCAAAAAGCGATCCTGAAGGCCTATAGGGGCCGCTTTGGGAAAAGGGTCTGGAAACGTTCCATTTATGATATGTACAGGGATTTTTTGAGGAAACAACAGGAAAAAGGCTATAATGTGGAGACAGCGGAGCAAGAATTTGATATATACGATTTGGCAGCTCTTGCTTATCTTTATAAGAGGGTAAAGGAGACGGAGGTAATCAGCGAAGCCCATCACGTGGTAATAGATGAGGCGCAGGATTTCGGCATGATGGCTTACGGGGCGCTGAATTTTTGCATCAAGGACTGTACCTATACCGTTATGGGGGATGTGTCTCAGAACATTCATTTTGGTTATGGATTAAATGACTGGGAGGAGTTAAAGGAGCTTCTTTTAGAAAATGGAAGCGGCTTTGAGGTGCTGAAAAAAAGTTACCGGAATACAGTGGAAATTTCGGAATTTGCCATAAAGATTTTGGAGCATGGCAGCTTTAGCTCCTATCCGTCAGAGCCGATTATCCGCCATGGAAATCCTGTACAGGTAAAGGAAGTTACAAACGGGCTTATAGAGGAAACTGCCAGGCAGTGCAAAAGCTGGCTGGAGAAAGGCTATGGGACAATTGCGGTGATTTGCCGGAGTATACAGGATGCCGGTAAAAAGGCCAGGCAGCTTTCAAAAATGTTGCCGGTCTCTGACAGCAGTCTGGAAAAGGCGGTGTTTTCGGAAGGGGTTATGGTGCTCCCTGTTTCTTATACAAAAGGGCTAGAATTTGATGCAGTTCTCATTTTAGATCCGGACAGAGAGGACTATCCGGTGGATGATGGACATGCCAGGCTTTTGTATGTGGCTGCTACAAGAGCCCTCCATGAACTTTGTGTGCTCCATGAGGGGAATCTTACAGGGCTGATTGCGGATCCGGTACCGGAGATAAAGAAGGAAAGCGTAAGGAAAAAGATCTCCATTATTGAAAAGAGGCCAACAAGGATTCCCACGGTAAGGGAAAAAACGCCGGAGAAAGCAAAGCCTGCCACCCAAAAGCCGTTTGCCGGGTATCAGCCGTCCGCCAGTTCAAAGTCCTCTGCTGTTTTGAAGCCCTCCGGAAGCGGGAAAGTCTCTGCCGGTTCAGAGCCTTCCACCAGACGGAAAGCTTCTGCTGTCTTGAAGGATTCCAAAAATGTGAAGCCTGTGGTCCGAACAGAGCCGGCCAAATCTCCGGCAAGAGCAGCTAAAGTGGGGGTGCCGGAAATTGTCAGAGAGGACTGGCGCGATAAATTTTATCAAAGCAGCCTCACAGATATGGCTTCCAGAGTAAGAAGGCCACAGACGGGGCCGGTATTTGCAGACATGCCTTCCACAGAGAAATTAAGGCCAATGGGACATTCCAGGATTGACCTCTCTGTCAAATGGATTAGGAAGGAAAAGAACAGTCTGTACCTACAAAGCAGATATGGAATGCTGAGGCTATGCCCGGTGGAGGAGGAAATTGTGAGGGTGACTTTTGCAAGACAGGGCATGGAAGGAAGGCTGTCAGAGGAAAATTCTGTTTTTGGAAAAAGAGAGAGCTTTTGGATGTATAAGGAATCAGGGGCCTGCGTGGAGTTATTGACAGATGCGCTTTGTCTGCAGGTGGAAAAAGCAACAGGAGCTATCAAATATAAAAACCGGGATAAAAAGCTTTTGCTTACGGAAAAAAGTGACAGCAGGCAGATAGACACAGGAAAGGACGGAAAGGAGCGAAGCTGGCTTTTTCTTGATATTAAAAAGGAGCATTTCTATACGCCGGGCATGAATGGAAGAGGAGGCTTGGCGCTGGATGGAAGCGCAAGATACATTTCTTCCGGAAAAGAAAAGGGACAAATGCCTTTTTTGCTTTCTGAAAGAGGTTATGGGATTTTAGTGGCAACCGATGAGCCTGTCATTTTTTGTAATCTCCCGGCTTATGGTTCATGGCTGTGCGTGGAAGGGGAAGGGTTTATGGACTTTTACTTTATGGTAGGAAAAAGCAGGGAAAATAGTGTGAAATTAAAATTTCACACATCCTGATTTATATGCCCGCTGAAGCGGGCATATGGGAGTTAACGTGAAGAATGCCAGTATTTTATTCTGTGCGGTCACAGACCTGCAGGATTTTTTCGGCAACGCCTCTTACTCCGGCACATTTTTTAAATCCTTCAGAAAGCTCTTTAGCATGATTTGGGCGGAATATCGGTTAAAGGCAAAGGTGGTGGTAGAGCAGACAAAAGGAATGCCAAGCTTTAAGGCAATGGCCTTTCCCCAGACCGCCATAGAATCCGCTACGATACAGTCAGGCTTAAGCTGTGCCATGTGTTTGCATACCACATCGCCTAACGCCAGTGTGGTGTCTGCCAGAATACGGATGGAAAAGGGCAGATCCCTGCCCAACCTGGCAGACTCTTCAGGAGAGAGCCCCTGCCGGGTATCGTAGGCATCACAGGAAACAAAATTCGCTCCGGCAGCTTCTATTTCTTCCTTTAAAAAATTATAGGAATAGTACCATACCTGATGCCCAAGGTCAGTGAGCTGGCGGACTACCCCTAAAGTGGGATTGGTATGTCCGTGGGCAGGAATGCAAAAGAAAACGATTTTACTCATTTATGATCCTCCTGCCCAGGAGCATCTATTTCTGAAAAAAGCATGGAGAAATATTTATCCCGTATATCCTTAGGCGGAATAGCGATACCTCTGTGCACATCTGCCAGCACTAATATGCTGTCTCCCGATTTGATATCAAATAATTCCCTTGCTTGTTTTGGAATTACGAATTGCCCCTTTTCACCGATTTTCACCATCCAGGCGTATTTACCTTCCGGAAATTCCATAATATAACCATGCTCCTTTCGCAACCTGTATATTTTCGATAACAAAAAGCGTAAGCCTTTTGCTGCATAAAACCTGAGGGTACAACAAGTTCAAAACGAACAAGTTCGTTTATGAAAATATTCGGAAACTTATTTCCTCTAACTTTTTATATTGGGTATGATTAGTTATATTAATCATACTTTTATAGGACAAATTTATCAAGCAAATGAGGATAAACTGGATTGAAACAGAATTTACATTGCCGGGCGGCGGCCACCTGCCCGGCCTCCGAGCACATCAGCGCCAATCAGCATATCCCAGCTGAAATTTTCAATGGGCTGGCGGGAGACGAGGAAGTTTCCGGCACGCTGGGTGAGCTGGGCGAAATTAACTACATAATCCTGCGTGCCGCCTGCGTAAGTATAGATTGTAGATTCACTTCCCATAAACCCAATATCTGCTTCATCTGTGAGCACGGCAGTCATGGTTTTATCAGCGCCAAAGCCCGTTACAAGGGTAAGATGTATTCCCTCTTCTTCAAAGTAGCCTTCCTCAATAGCTACGTACATGGGTGCATAAAAGATGGAGTGGGCGACTTCATTTAAAGTGACCTCTTTGGAAGATGCAGGGGAATCCCCTTTGGAAGGAGCGGCGCCCTTACTTCCACATCCGGCTAAAGAGCCGATAAGCAGAAGCAGGGCAAGCGTAATTCCCAATGATTTTTTGAACAGACAGGCAGTTTTTGTTGACTTTTCTTTCATAATAACCTCCATTTCCTAACTAAAAACCTTACAGGCCGGCCTTTTTTGAGGCGGCGCAAAAGCTGAACTGCGAAGGACAAAAGACGTTAGCAGCGCATAAGCCGGGCCGCGAAGAATGCCAGCCTTTGATGGTTTATCATATGTAGAAAGAAGGAAAAGTCGCCTGTCCAAAATAAAATCAGGAAGACATTTTGCTTAACGGATAGGTTAATAGAAAAGAGCATATACCCAATAAGGCAACGCAGATAAGGGTTAAATTAAATCCAATGTGCTCACTGAAAAATCCGGCTGTGGCAGGCATCAGCATAGAGGATCCGCCGGTAAAAATGCTAAGAGCAATCAGCTGACTACTGCTTTTGAGCTTATCAGGTGCAAGCTCTAAAATCAGCATTTTGGAGGCAACGAGAATGATAGGCGTTGAAAACAACTGAAGAATGCTGGCGCCTATAATAACACCCGGATTTTGCGCCAATGCAAATAAAACAAATTGAAAGGTCAGCATGAGAGAACTTAGCCGCAGCAGTTTTAAACCATTGAATCTGGCAAGCAGGTAAGCGCCCGTAAGGTAAGTGGGGATTTCCAGCAAAGACTGCACAGACCATTTCATGGAAATCTGTGCATCTGAAGCATGGAGAGCAATCATTTTATCGATAACCGTACAGTTGTTTACAATCACCATAGAATACATCAGAAACAAAATAATGATTAGCAGTACATACTGTTTATTTTTTATTAACTGTCTGAAATCGGCGACTGACAATTTGCTCCGGCCTTTTATCCGGTCAATATCCGGCAGGGCTATGAGATTAAGGAGGGACAACAGGGTAATCACGATAATGCTGATTCCAAGCCCCCGGTAGGAGAAAAGGCTTATGATGAGGGATGCTGCCATGCTGCCTATTGCCCACCCAATGGACCCAAAGGCCTTAATAAAGGACAGATTTTTCCGGATTTCTTCATGGCACCCTAAAATCCATGTATCATACAGACCGCAGCAGGAGTTAAGCAGACCTCCCGAGAGGGAAACCAATACAAAGTAAACGGCAATTGTCGCCCCTTTTGTCGAAAATAGTAGGGCAGAAACAATTCCGTAGACACACAGAGAGACAATAATAATCTTTTTCATAGTCTGGTAACGATCTGAGAGTATGCCAAACAGAAGCTGTAAGACAATTGTGGCGGCGGCATATCCGGATAAAATAACGCCCCTTTGGAATGCAGAATATCCTATTTCAGATAAATAAGGAGTAAACTTTGTGGATGAGAAGGAAAATATCCCGTAAGAGAGAATGTAAAAAATGATAAAATAGATTGTATACTTCTTTTGCATAATTTTCTCCATTGTGAAGCGCAAATTTATAGTGGATAATTAATTATATACTTTTGCGGATGCTTTGTCTATGCAAAGATATAAAGTTATGACAAATCAAGTAACAGTTCAGCCATGCCATTCATAAGTCACCAGAAGATACCTTATGCCTAACCCTATAATGAACTTGCAGGTGAATTATTTCATGTTAAAAACTATATTTTTAATACGTTCCGAAACGGTTTGTTTTTATAGACAACGAAAGATAAAACCGATATAATAGAAAAAGCAGTTATTTTGAAAAATAAGCCGGCCCGTGAAGTGTGCCAGCGTTTGTTAATCTACGAAAATAAGGAGGAAAAATCCTCTCCTTGCCCGGGAGGCTCGGATTTTGCTCCGCAAAACAAGGAGGATAAAGAAATGGGGTTAATCAAGGGGATTGTGGCAGCGGCAGGCAGCGGCATGGCGGATCAGTGGAGAGAGTATTTTTACTGTGATTCGCTGGAAATGGATGTTTTGGTAACCAAAGGGAAAAAACGCACAAACAGAAGGAGCGCCGGTAATAATAAAGGTGAAGAAAATATTATTTCCAACGGATCGGTGGTCGCTGTCAATGAAGGACAGTGTATGATCATTGTGGATCAGGGAAAAATAGTAGAGTTTTGTGCGGAAGCAGGAGAATTTACCTATGACACATCCTCTGAACCAAGCCTTTTGTATGGAAATCTTGGTGAGAACATCACGAAAACCTTCGCCATGATAGGGAAGCGTTTTACCTTTGCAGGAGATACCGCAAAGGATCAGAGAATTTACTTTTTCAATACCAAAGAGATAATGGGAAATAAGTATGGAACTGCTAATCCGGTTCCTTTCCGTGTGGTAGATGAAAATATCGGTTTGGATATAGATATTTCCTTAAGATGTAACGGGGAGTATTCTTATAAAATAGTGGATCCTCTTTTATTTTATGCCAATGTGTGCGGCAACGTGGTGGAGGATTACAGGAGAGAGAAGCTTGACAGCCAGTTAAAGGCAGAGCTTATGACAGCCTTGCAGCCTGCCTTTGCAAGAATTTCTGCTATGGGTATCCGCTACAGCGCGGTTCCTGCCCATACCCAGGAGCTGTCGGGGGCTTTGAACGATATTCTTTCTGAAAAATGGTCGGGACTTCGCGGAATCGAAATTGTATCCTTTGGCGTCAATACCATCAAGGCATCGGCAGAGGACGAGGCGATGATTAAGGAACTGCAAAAGAGTGCGGTTTTGCGTAACCCCAATATGGCAGCGGCAACGCTGGTGGGAGCACAGGCCGAAGCCATGAAATCGGCGGCATCCAATGCCTCGGCCGGTCCCATGATGGCCTTTGCCGGCATGAACATGGCAACTCAGGCCGGGGGAATGAACGCACAGCAGCTGTTCCAGATGGGCCAGCAGGCGGCGCCCGTGTCTGCGCCTCCATCTGCTTCGGCGCCGGAGGCGGGAACTAAGACGGCGCCGGGATGGAACTGCAACTGTGGAAAGACAGGTAATACAGGCAAATTCTGCAGCGAATGCGGAGCGCCAATGCCAGCCTCTAATGGGTGGACCTGCGCCTGTGGTGCGGTAAATAAAGGGAAGTTCTGCAGCGAATGTGGAGCAAAAAAACCTGCAGGGGAGCCGTTGTATAAATGCGATAAATGTGGGTGGGAGCCGGAAGATCCTAAGAATCCTCCCAAATTCTGTCCCGAATGTGGAGACCCTTTTAATGATAATGATATATATCAAAAATAACGGAGTACTTTATGCACAGGATCGTGCAGAGGAAACATGATGCTAAAGTGGCGTATGGGCAGCACGGACTAAAGCGGAGCGCAGACCACATACCTCACACCTCGAAGATGTATTGTGCTCTGAGGCGCTGCAAGCCTGATGCCCCGTTGCTTGAAGCGGCGTTGCACCGGGCTCTGCAGCAGGGATTTTGGAAAGGATTCGGTAACATGAGCGGAATAATGACAGGGCTCATCATGATACTGGTTTTACTGCTTCTTATAATGGGCGGCGTGGGCATTGCCATCTGGCGGGTGAAAAGCATGGCTCAAAGAGCCTTTGGCACTTCTGACCTCCGGGAGGGAATCAGACAGATTGAGCAGGAATATGCAATGACGCCGAAATCGATTTCGGCGATGACGGGCCTGTATCTGCCGAAAATAAAATCGGATTTCCCTGAATTTCAATATGATGAGATGAAGGTCAGGGCGGAAAATGCCCTGACTTCTTATCTGATGGCTGTGGACAGGATGAACCAGGGAATTTTAAAGGAAGGAAACAGAGAACTTCACGATAAGCTGGAAATGCGGATTCAAATGCTGCAGGGAGCGGGCAGGCGGGAACATTATAAAAATATAAAGCTTCACAGAACAGAGCTGTGTGATTATAAAAAGAGAGACGGCAGATGCATTATCACGTTCCAGAGCGCTGTCCAGTATTACTATACAATAACGGATGAAAATGGAAAAATCATGGGAGGACGCAGTGATATGTTAACCCAGTCCAGATACAATACGGATGTTATTTATATACAGGACAGAGAAAAGGTTGAGGATGAGAGGGGCTTATCCCTTGGACTTAACTGCCCGAACTGCGGAGCTCCTATATCAGGAACCGGAAGCAAGGTATGCGAATACTGCGGAACACCTGTAATAGAGGTAAATATTCACGCATGGACCTTTAGTAATATTATAGAAGTAAAATAAAGAACAATAACGGGAGTTATGTAATGAGCATATATGACACATTAAATGAGCAGCAAAAAAAAGGTGTATTTACAATTAAGGGGCCGGTTCTTCTGCTGGCTGGCGCCGGCTCCGGAAAAACCCGGGTGCTGACGCACAGAATTGCCTATTTGATAGAAGAACTGGGGGTAAATCCATGGAATATTATGGCCATTACCTTTACCAACAAGGCGGCCGGAGAGATGAAGGAAAGGGTGGAAACCCTTGTGGGAAAGGGTTCGGAAAGCATTTGGGTCACAACCTTTCATTCTACCTGTGTGAGAATTTTGCGCCGTTATGCAGATCGTCTGGGATATGACAATCATTTTACCATATATGATACGGATGACCAGAAATCGGTGATGAAGGAGATTTGTAAGCGCCTTAAAATTGATACAAAGCTCCTTAAGGAAAGAAGCATCTTGGCTGCAATTTCTTCGGCTAAGGACGAGCTGATTTCCCCTAAAGAATATGAACTTAATGCTATGGGGGATTTCAGAAAGCAAAAGATAGCGCAGGCTTACAATGAATATCAGGAAGCTTTAAGAAAAAGCAATGCCATGGACTTTGACGACCTGATTGTAAAGACAGTAGAGCTTTTTAAGGCGGACAGGGAAGTTCTGGACGGTTACCAGAAAAGATTTAAGTACATAATGGTGGATGAATATCAGGATACCAATACGGCTCAGTTTGAACTGGTAAGGCTTCTTGCTGATGCAAGTCATAACCTGTGCGTGGTGGGGGATGACGATCAGTCTATCTACAAATTCCGGGGGGCAAATATCAGAAATATTCTGGACTTTGAGAAGGTTTATCCTGAGGCAGCGGTAATCCGCTTAGAGCAGAATTACCGTTCAACAAAAAACGTGCTGGATGCGGCCAATGCGGTTATCCGTAATAACAAAGGCCGAAAAAGCAAGACCCTCTGGACGGATAAAAAGGATGGCAGTCTGATACATTTCAGACAGTTTGATCAAGCTTATGAGGAGGCGGAATTTATTGCAGATGACGTGGTGCGCAAGAAAAGAGACGGCATAGCCGACTATGGAGACTGTGCGGTACTTTACAGAACCAATGCTCAGGCCAGACTTTTGGAGGAACGGTTTGTGGTGGAGGGGATCCCCTATAATGTGGTGGGAGGCACGAATTTTTATGCCAGACGGGAGATAAAGGACCTGCTGGCGTACCTGAAAACAATAGATAACGGACGTGATGATTTGGCCGTGAAGCGAATTATTAATGTTCCCAGGCGGGGGATAGGTGCGGCTACTATTGCGAAAGTGCAGGACTATGCGGATATACGTGAAATGAGCTTTTATGATGCCCTGTGTCAGATGGAGGATGTTCCGGGCATAGGAAAAAGCGCTTCTAAGCTGGAGTCCTTTGTAACAATGATACAAGGCTTCAGAAGCAAGGTGGAATATTACGGGCTGGAAGGTTTGATAAAGGATGTTATTGAAACAACAGGTTATGTGTCGGAGCTGGAGGCATCCGATGATGAGGATGCGGAAAACAGAATTGAAAACATTGATGAGCTGATCAGCAAAGTGGTGGCTTTTGAAACGGAACATGATGAGCCGACACTGGGGGAATTCCTTGAGGAAGTGGCACTGGTGGCAGATATTGATAACGTGGAATCAGGAAACAATAAGGTACTTCTGATGACGCTTCACAGTGCTAAGGGGCTGGAGTTTCCGCATATCTATCTGGCAGGTATGGAGGACGGAATTTTTCCGGGCTATATGACGATTGCATCGGATGACCCTGGTGATATGGAGGAGGAAAGGCGCCTTGCCTATGTGGGAATTACAAGAGCAAAAGAGGATTTGACCTTAAGCTGTGCCCGAATGAGAATGATACGTGGCGAAACACAGATGAATGCGGTGAGCCGGTTCGTAAGGGAAATTCCCCAGGAACTTATGGACAACAGAGCGCCGGTATCCAGATTTAAAACCATGGCGGAAGGTGAGGATGAATATGAGCCGGCCGGGAACAGAGAAAGCCTGTACAGGCCCGTTGCTGCCTTAAAGCCCGGAAGGACTGCAGTGGAGAATAAACCCTTCATAGCAGGAGGTGGACTTGGCTCTTTAGCTGCAGCAGGAATCAGCAAGGGGGTAGGCGCTGTTACAGGCGGAAAGCCTGATTACGATATTGGCGATCGGGTAAAGCATGTGAAATATGGCGAAGGAACAGTTACAGATTTAGAGCCGGGGCCGAGAGACTATAAGGTTACGGTTGATTTCGATGATGCAGGGAAGAAGATTATGTATGCCGCTTTTGCCAGACTGATTCGGCTGTGAGATGCCATATGGCCTGTCCCGGCTGACTTTAATTATAATCCGACATGCTACATAGCCTCTGAAATTGATATTTTTAAAAGTAAACTTTAAAAATTTTGAAAAAATTGTAAACTTTTTCAATTTTTGGTAGTAAATTTTTACGGTAAATGTTATATTATTAAACAGGAAGGAAATAATAAGTCAAAAAGTACTTTTATGAACATTCCTTAAGAAATAAACTGAATAAAAGATATAGGAAAGGGAGGCGTATACCATGAATACGTGGAATAAGATTGAAGAGTTAATGGATTTTGTGAAAACTCATGATATCAAAGAATTGAAGGATTACTGGAATCACAGGGAAGAAGAAAAGAGAAACAATACGCTTTTGTGGATACTTGCCGTTATTGGTGCGGTTGCGGCAGTGGCAGCTATTGCTTATGCGGTATACCGTTACATGACACCTGATTATCTGGAAGATTTTGAAGATGATTTCGATGACGACTTCGAGGACGATTTCTTTGAAGATGAGGAAGAGGAAGAAAAGGATAAATCCGGGGAGAAGCCTAATGTGGCTACGGAAGAGGAATTCGCAGAATAAGAAGCTGTGTTGTAATGAACTGAAAATTTGCGGGATGTGCAGAAAGTGTACATCCCCTTTTTTGGTGAATGCGGATGGCTGACGAATCTTGGCGTTGGTAGTTTATACGGGCCTGTGCAGAGAAAATATGCCATGAAAGCGGTGCAGGGGTCGTGCGGCGGACAGGGAGAAATTTTCTCTGCCTGATTATAGAGGGTGTGTTTATGAAAAAAGGACAAGTGTTAAAAGGAATTGTAGAAAAGGTAGACTTTCCCAATAAAGGCGTGGTGCTGACGGAGGAGGGAAAGTGTATTGTAAAGGGTGTACTGCCGGGCCAGAAGATAACTTTGGTGGTACAGAAGGCGAGAAATGGACGGGGGGAAGGAAGGCTGCTTACCATAGACGAAAAGTCCCCTTTAGAAAGGGAAAGTCCCTGCCCTCATTTTGGGGCCTGTGGCGGGTGCACTTATATTTCCATGAACTATGCGGAACAACTAAAGCTAAAAGAGGCCCAGGTCTGCCAGCTTTTAAACGGGGTGCTGACCAGACAGGAACAAGAGTGGAGATTTGAAGGAATTAAGGGCAGCCCTGTTCAGACGGGATACCGGAATAAGATGGAATTTTCTTTTGGAGATGAATTTAAAGACGGACCCCTTGCCCTTGGCATGCATAAACGGGGTAGTTTTTATGATATTGTTACGGTGAAGGAGTGCCAGATTGTAGATGAAGCCTATCGAAAAATCCTTACTCTGACAAGAGACTTTTTTGAAGGCTGCAGTTTTTATCACAAACTTCGCCATACAGGCTATTTGCGCCATTTGCTTGTTAGAAAAGCAGCCAGAACAGGAGAGATTTTACTTGCACTGGTGACTACTTCACAACCGGAGTTTGGAAGGAAGGATGCTAAAGGGGAGGACGGCAAAGCGTGGGCTAACCTGAATGCGGACAGAGATATCCAAAGGGAAGAAGATGAAAAATTGAATGCCTGGAAGGATGAGCTGCTTAAATTGCAGTTTGAACATGGGAAGATAGCGGGCATTCTTCATATAATCAACGATTCATTAGCAGATGTGGTGCAAAGCGACAGAACGGAAATTCTGTATGGCCAGGATTTTTTTTATGAAGAACTGCTGGGACTGAAATTTAAGATATCCGTTTTTTCTTTTTTTCAGACCAATTCCCTGGGAGCGGAGGTGCTTTATGAGACTGCCCGGGAATATATTGGGGATTTAAGTATTGGGGAAAAAGGTGTGCCTGAAAAAATTGTATATGACCTTTACAGCGGAACAGGAACGATTGCGCAGCTTATGGCTCCTGTGGCCCAAAAAGTGATTGGCGTTGAAATTGTGGAAGAAGCGGTGAAGTCAGCAAGAAAAAATGCTGAGATGAATGGTTTACATAACTGCGAATTCATTGTCGGGGATGTACTTAAGGTTTTGGATGAGATTGAGGAAAAGCCGGATGTGATTATTTTGGATCCACCCCGGGATGGGGTGCATCCCAAGGCCCTTAAGAAAATTATTGGATATGGGGTTGAGAAGTTAGTGTATATCTCCTGTAAACCAACCAGTCTGGTGAGAGATCTGGAGGTATTTCTGGAAAACGGGTATGTGGTGGAGAGAGCGGTGGCTGTGGATCAGTTTCCCTGGACGGCGAACGTTGAGGTAATAATAAAGATGCAGTATAAACGTCAACAAGTTGGCTCAGAAAAAGAGAAGAAATAGGCGGTCAAAACCATAAGATATTGGTGGTTCCCAAGCTTTAGAATAATCAATCATACCGAAAGAACTGTTTTTCCGAGTATAGGGAGAGATCATGCGGTGTTCATCCATGTGCAAATCCGCTGTCACAAGGAAGATGAACCAGAAGAGCAAATATTCATCGAGATATGCCTTGACAGGCATCCGGCTCTGTGGAAAATGCGGACAGGAATGCCGCCGGGTGATATGGTCAAGGAATGGCAGAAAGAAGAACGTCTGGAGATGCGCAAACCGCCTGACAAGCGGGGGAAAGAGCGGAATTAGCAGCCGGGGACGGCAGGCAAAGGATTTATGTTGTGGAGCCGGAGGGGGAGTTTGAAGAAGACCCGAACGTGACGGATAAGAAATTTCCATGTAATCCTACAAAGTCTTACCGTACACAGGAGCCTTTGCGGATTGTTGGTGAGGCAGTCGGCTGGACCGGGCATTCGCTGGAGGTGTTACAGAACATGAGGGAGAATCTGGAAGGCCTTTAACGTATGGGGCTTGGGACAATTGAATAGTTTTGTTACAGGTGTTTAGTGTGACAGAAGGGGTATCAGTCAGGAATGACTGGTACTTTTTGCGTGAGGCGGATAGTGTAACTTTGACGGTACAGGAATATGGACTGCCGGAAAAATTCCTTGCGGATATACCGCTGCATGGAAACCGTATTGAAAAAGACATAGCAATACTGCATTTCATACGGTAGAAGTTTATTTTTTTTTAAATGCTTTTTAAGCATTTTTAACAATTCATCATAGGTATTGGACATTATAAGATGGCGGATTTACAATATAGATGTTCCGAAGCAGGAGCATCTGTATTTTTATGATCAATAAATGAAGCAAGTCAGGCACGGTAGCAGCATCAGGGAGCCGGATGTGCCTGATGGTCTGCATATTGGCAGCCAGGCGGCATTTGTTCCGGCGAAATCTGTTATACGGTGAGGATATGCGATTATGCGGGGATGGAAAAGGTTGGCCACATCGGAACAAGCCTTCCGGGGAATGACGAGCAGATTTCTGCCGAAGCTGGTGACATTATACTGTATCAGGGAAATTCCCTTGTGATTTACTATGATACCAATTCATGGAATTTGACTAGAATCGGGAAGATTGAGGATGTGACGGGCGAGGAACTTTTGAAGGCATTTGGCGATGGAGATGTGACGGTCACATTTTCTTTGGAATAGTTCCTGACCCGAAACGGGGCATTCTCCGCGTAGATTTGGAAGGAGTAATAAAATGTTTAGCAATAAAGATTTGAAAAACCTGATTATCCCACTTTTTTTGGAACAACTGCTTACGATTCTTGTGGGACTGGCGGATACCTTTGTGATCAGCTTTGTCAGCGAAGCTGCCGTATCCGGTGTATCGCTTGTCAATTCCTTCAACACGATATTCATTTTCCTGTTTACGGCGCTTGCCTCTGGCGGTGCGGTGATTGTGAGCCAATACATTGGCAGTAAAAAAATGGAGGAAGCAGGAGAGGCGGCAAGCCAGCTGCTGATGATTTCCACAGTGTTTTCCGTAAGTATCGTTATCCTGCTTTTGCTGTTCGGAAGGCCGGTTTTAGGGCTGATATTCGGGCGGGTGGAAGAGGATGTGATGGAGGCGTGTGTGACATACCTTCGGATTTCGGCGTATTCCTATCCGGCGCTTGCGGTCTATAATGCAGGGGCGGCGCTTTACCGCAGTATTGGGAAGACCAGTGTGACCATGTATATTGCGGTGGTTTCCAATGTCATCAATATAGTTGGTAATCTGATCGGGGTGTTTGTCCTTCATGCAGGAGTGGCCGGCGTTGCATATCCATCCCTGATTGCAAGAACATTTTCAGCCGCCGCTGTGACAGTTCTTTGTTTCAGGAAAAGAAATGGCGTGTATTACGAGGAACAGTGGATATGCAGATGGAATGCCGGACTTTTGAGACGGATACTTGGAATTGCGGTGCCAAACGGCGTGGAGCAGGGGATTTTCCAGTTTGTCAAAGTGGCCCTCAGCAGTATTGTTGCTTTATTTGGAACCTATCAGATTGCAGCTAATGGAATCGCGCAGAGTATCTGGTCCCTTGCAGCGCTGGTCTGTGTGACAATGGGACCAGTGTTTATCACCGTGATCGGACAGTGCATGGGCGCAGGGGATACCGGAGAGGCGGAGTATTATTTTCATAAACTCTTAAAAGTAACGCTCCTGTTCTCTGTGATATGGAATACGGTTGTCTTTGCGCTGACACCTGTAATAATGCCATTTTTTGATGTGGCGCCGGAAACGAGAAGCCTGACAATATGGCTGGTTCTGATTCACAATGTTTTTAACTGCATAGCGTTTCCCTTTGCCGATCCGCTGGGGAAGGGACTGCGAGCGGCAGGCGATATAAAGTTTACTGCTATCTGGTCGGTGGTCACAACGATCGGAGTACGGCTTCTGGCTTCCGTTTTGTTTGCCATTGTGTTTGACATGGGGGTAATCGGTATTGCGCTTTCCATGAGCTTTGACTGGTGCGTCCGGGCGGTGGTATTTTATATACGATTTAAGAAAGGAAAATGGAAGAGCTATCAGTTGATCTGAGCATAGGAGAAAGAACAATATTTTTCAGAAAATAAGGAGGATATTAAGGGAATGAACTATTATGAAACAGATCCGGAATTTGTAAAGATTATGGAGCATTTTGTTTTGGAAGAAGTGTTGAAGGTACCCGGTCAGCAGTTACCGGAGGAAACACGTTATCTGGCAATTCTTGCCACGCTTTTGGGCTGCCAGGGGACAAAGGTTTACAGGGAAGTGCTGCCGAAAGCGCTGGACGCCGGGCTGACTCCTGTCATGGTGAAGGAGATGGTTTATCAGGCAGTGGATTATCTTGGAATCGGCAGGGTAATGCCGTTTTTGGAGGCTGCAAATGATATTTTAACTGCGCGTGGCATCAAACTGCCGCTGCCCGGTCAGACCACAACAACAGTTGAAAACAGGCTGGAAAAAGGTGTACAGACACAGGCGGAGATCTTTGGGGAACATATGAAGGAAGCATGGAAGGCAGGACATATCAACCGGT
Organism: Parablautia intestinalis; assembly: GCA_003612395.1. Lineage (GTDB taxonomy): Bacteria > Bacillota > Clostridia > Lachnospirales > Lachnospiraceae > Suilimivivens > Suilimivivens intestinalis. The sequence continues at coordinate 27,042 of RAYQ01000021.1, read as the reverse complement.
GGCTGGCGGCAAACTGTTTTGGTGATTACTACACGAGGGGCGGACTGGACCTGCAACAGAGGGAACTGATCACGTTTTGTTTTCTGGCGGCACAAGGCGGCTGTGAACCACAGCTTACCGCCCATGCAAAGGGGAACATGAATCTTGGAAATGACAGAGATTTTCTGATACGGGTAGTGTTACAGTGCGTGCCGTACATTGGCTACCCGCGCAGCTTAAATGCGATAAACTGTATCAACCAGGCATGATGATTTTTTATGGCTGCAAAAAACACAGCCTGAGAAGTATACCAGTGACGCACGGGCCGCGCGGTGAGCAGGGACAGAATCTTCCTTACCCGACTATCTGTCTTATATAGCACGTTCTGAGCGTTTGCTTACATGCATCTATTCCAAAACACTTTTTTGGCCATTTCTCATGCCTTGAAATATGCAGACAAATAATATATGATATAAAAAATATTTTTTAGTCGGAGACTGGCAATGAAAAAGAAGTTACAGCAAATATTAAATATTATTATGGGTTCTGTCGTTGGTGTATTCATTGGTTTGGCATTGTACAGATACTGGCATTTTCAAAAATATCCGGAATTATATATGATTCAGTCTGCTCCATGGTATATTGGCATTATAGTGCAGGGACTGTCTGCGCTTATACTATTAGCAATCTGCATAATATTAAAAGTTATTCTGACAGAGAACATGAAGCTATTCAAAAAAGTAGCGCTGATTCTTGGAGTTGTTTTTTTTACTTTGACAATTATAGGTGTATTCTATGTAATTGATAATCGTGGAGAAGTAAATGCCGGATACGCAGTTATACCCGGACTTTGGACTATGATATGTTTTGGATATTACCGAAGCAAAAAACAGGACTGAGCTTTTCTGAAAAGGAAGCATAGAATGAGTCACTCCTTCAAATACCAAGGCGTGGCTTATTTCAATTTCCAAAGGAATTTCAAAATCGGGATTCCCATATACTATCACTCAAATTGCCTGAACAATATGAAAATGTATAAATACTCAGGTTAGTCCAAAATCATAAAAAAGGGAGTAAAATTTTTGTAACAAACCGCGCTGAAAGAGAACTAATAATATAGAATTACAGATTATACCTGTAATATGAGGTGCAGATATGGATAAATCGGATAAACCGGATGGATTAAGTAAAGAAAAGATGGAACAGATATATCGGGAAAACGCTCAGATGGTATATAAATATCTCTGCGGTTTAACACAGGATGGGGAGATGGCCGGAGAACTGACGCAGGAGACTTTCTTTCAGGCGGTCAAAGGAATTGACAAATTCAGGGGGGACTGCAAAATATCCGTCTGGTTATGTGGAATTGCCAAAAATCTGTGGCTCAAAGAACTTGAAAAAAGAAGCCGGTACAAGAACGTTCCCCTGGATGATGCAATACCTTCTCATGAAAATGTTGAAAATGAAAGCCTGAATCATTTGGGTAAAGTGGAAATTTTCCGTCTGATGCACAATTTAGACGATATAACAAGGGAAGTTATGTATCTGCGCCTTGCCGGTGACTTGCAGTTTTCCGAAATTGCCAATATTATGGGAAAAACGGAAAACCAGGCGAGGGTAACGTATTACAGGGGAAAACAAAAAATAGTGAAAGGAATGAAAAAATGGACAGAGAATTAGCTTGTGAGATTGTAAAGGATTTGCTTCCTCTCTACGTAGACAAAATGGTGAGTGAGGTTACGGGTAAGAGTATAGAAAGTCATTTGGAAGATTGCGCAGATTGTAATGAGATATATCATAATATGATTTTTCACATGGAAGGAGAAAAACAGACGGAGGAAGTTTCCGATGTAAAAAGATTTTTAAATAAGACCAAGAAGATGTACCTGTTATATGGTTTTTTGGGCCTTAGCTTAATTGCAATACTTGTCTGCATGATTGTCAATTTAGCGGTAAACAAGGGTATTACATGGTCTTTAATTGTGGCCAGCGCCGTTGGATTTGCAGATGTGTTGGTATATGTGCTTTTAACCTGCAAAAAATTCAGGCTTTGTACCGTGATGGTAGTTATAAGCATTGGGACGGTTATTCTGCTCTCAGCAATACAGTTCGCCGGATATTGTCTTATGGGAATGGGGACGATCTGGATTTTCCGGTATGGTTTTCCTATTTTGGTGTTATGGCTCCTTATTCTTTGGATTCCGGTGCTGGGGGGAACATTCCTCAAGTGGAATATCTGGTATTGCGGAGCGCTGTTTCTGTTATTGACAATTGCAGGGGACTATATAACTAAACTGCTCATAGGAGATTATGTATGGAATGATGTGCTTCATTTGCGGGGGTTTATGAGTAATGCATTTGGAGAGCTTATAGGAAGCATATTGCTTGGAGTGATTGGGTGGATAAAAAAAAGAAAATAATCAGTGTGAAATTAAAATTTCACACATCCTGATTTATCCGCCCGCTGAAGCGGGCAGATGGGAGTTAGTGTGTAATTGTAAGGGCGTGCTTCGTGGCAGTTACACAACGTTTCCGTGCAGGATTTTACAGGAAATAATTTTAAGAAGGAAAGCTTGACTTATAAATCTTACCGATGTAATATTTATATACACGCAAAAGAATGGCCGATATATTTTTTTAATATTAAATCTTACATGTGTAATATATAGAGGTGACTATTAAAAACATATATACACATTTAAGATTACAAATTTGCAGATTAAGGCGTGTTTGGAAATTGTTTTCTGCCAGATGTACATTACAATTTGCGGGAGTTTAAGAGCAAAAATACGCTGTCAGGCAAGGAGAAGGATCATTTTATGAAAAAAAGAAAAAGAAGATATAAACGAAGAAAAAAGGGCAATGTGCTCCTATGGGTTTTCATTGTGGCAACCGGGATTGCCGCACTTGTACCTAGGGTATTTATTGCAGGAGCGCTCAAAAAGAAAAGTGAGCGGAAGATGCCGGAGGAACTTCTGGCGGAGTATATGAACCATATTCCGGCACAGGAATATGAGCAGATGTACGATATGATTCATATTGAAATGTCCGGGAATATCAGCCGGGAGGATTTCATAAAACGCAATTCAGCTATTTATGAGGGAATTGAAGTCCGAAATATGACTGTCAGCATTACTTCCTATGACAAGGAGAAAACGGAGGTGTTTTATGAAACTGCTTTTGATACGGCTGCAGGAGAAATCAGCTTTGAAAACAAGGCGTTTTTCATGGAGGAAGAAGATACCTATAAGCTGGTTTGGGATGATTCGCTGATCTTTCCCAACCTGGCCCCTTCAGATAAGGTCAGAGTATCTACCACTCAGGCAGAGCGGGGAGAAATTCAGGACAGAAACGGACGTATTCTGGCAGGAAAAGGTACGGCATCTTCAGTGGGAATTGTTCCGGGAAAGCTGGAAAACGAAGAAGAAGCCATTGAGGAAATGGCGGAATTGTTGGAAATTACGCCAGAGACTATCGAAAAGAAGCTGTCCGCAAAGTGGGTAAAGGAAGATTCCTTTGTTCCGGTTAAAACGATCCCAAAAGTGGAGGAAATTCAGCTTTTGAAGGAGAATCCGGACGAAGAAGCTTTGCAGGAGAAAGAAAGACATGAAAGACTTTTGGAAATACCGGGTGTCATGATATCTGATGTGGAAGTGCGCTCATACCCCTTAGCGGAAGCGGCAGCACATCTGGTAGGGTATGTACAGAACGTCACAGCAGAAGATTTGGAAGAACATGCAGGGGAAGGGTATACGGTCAGCAGTGTAATTGGCAGAAACGGAATAGAAGGCTTGCTTGAAAAGGAGCTGAAAGGGCAGAATGGGTGCAGGATTTATATTGCGGACCAGGAAGGTAAGGAGAAAGAAGAACTTGCCTGCGCTTTGGTTTCCCATGGACAGAATATACAGCTGACCATAGATGCGGATATGCAGATTTCTTTATATGAGGAGTTTGGGCATGATAAGAGCTGCTCCATAGCCATGAATCCCTACACAGGAGAAGTGCTTGCCCTGGTCAGCACACCTTCTTATGATAACAATGATTTTATTATGGGATTATCCCAAAAACAGTGGGATGCATTAAACGGGGATGAAAACAAGCCTATGTACAATCGCTTCCGGCAGACGTGGTGTCCGGGCTCTACATTTAAGCCGGTTACGGCTGCGGCGGGTTTGGAGTCGGGAGCAATCGATCCCGGGGAAGATTACGGGAATGCAGGGTTAAGCTGGCAGAAGGACGCTTCATGGGGCGCTTATTTTGTGACAACGCTTCATACATATGAACCCGCTGTTTTGCAAAATGCTTTGATTTATTCCGACAATATTTATTTTGCAAAGGCAGCGTTAAAAATCGGAAAAGAAGAGATGGAAAATGCTCTGACCCGGTTTGGGTTTAATCAGGAAATGCCCTTTGAGATCAAAATGACAAAATCCCGGTATTCCAATTCGGAAGGTATTGAAACGGAAGTACAGCTGGCCGACAGCGGCTATGGTCAGGGTCAGGTTTTAATAAATCCATTACATCTGGCATGCATCTATTCCGCCTTTTGTAATGAAGGCAGCATTATAAAACCTTATCTGCGCTGCCAAAGCAGAGCACCAAAAGAGTATTGGATACCGGATGCATTTTCAAATGAGACGGCAAGCCTGGTGCTGGAAGGGATGAAGGAGGTAGTCAACAATTCTCATGGAACCGGATATGGGGCTCATCGGGATGATGTGGTTTTGGCAGGAAAAACAGGTACCGCAGAAATTAAGGCATCAAAGGATGATACTTCCGGCACGGAATTAGGCTGGTTTGCGATTTTTACAGCGGAAAAAACAGCACAAAAGCCTGTCCTGCTTGTCAGTATGGTGGAAGATGTGAAGGGCAGGGGAGGAAGCGGGTATGTTGTGGAAAAGGACAACCGGGTTCTGGAAAGATGGTTTAGCGGATCATAATTACAGATAGATTTAAAATAAATAGAAATCCGGGTTAAAAAGATGTAGAATAAAAGCAAAATATTATTTGCCGTATTATAAATACGGGAAAGTGAAATGATTCTATGGCTAAAATTCTCATTGTGGAAGATGAAAAAAATATGCAGGACATTATTGCCGACTATATGAAAAAGGGAGGCCACACCTGCTTTACGGCCGATGACGGCGTTGACGCTCTGATAGCACTGAAAAATAATCCTGTGGATTTGATGATATTGGATATTATGATACCCCATATAGATGGCTTTTCTGTCTGTAAAATGGCGCGGGAAATGAGCAATGTGCCTGTTATCATGCTGACAGCAAAAGGGGACGAAAGCGACAAATTAAAAGGATATGAATATGGCGCGGATGATTATACCACCAAGCCTTTCAGTCCAAAGGTTCTCCTGGCAAAGGTAAACGCGCTGCTTCGCCGCGCATCCGCCCGGCAGACAGAGGCGCTTAATATTGGAAAAATATCCGTTATTCCATCATCGCACAAGGTCTTTGTGGACGGACAGGAAATATCTTTAACCTACAAAGAATATGAGCTGCTTTACTTCTTCATGAAAAATCCTGAACAGGTATTTTCACGGGAGCAGCTGTTAGGCAGAATTTGGGGATACGATTTTGAAGGAAACACGCGGACAGTAGATACCCATATCAAAACCCTCCGGCAAAAGTTAGGAAGCGAGGGAAAGAATATCGTAACCCTTATCCGTTCGGGTTATAAAATGGAAAGGAAATAGTTATCAATATGAAAAACAGCAAAAAACTGGCCATTCATTCCATACGAAAGAAAATACTAATAGCATCTAAAGTAACCGGAGCCATACTTATTATTTCTTATATTATTGCAACGAAGCTGCCCTTTTCCCAGGATACATCGCTTTTTATCTGGACGTTATTTTTAGCTCTTTTGGTTCTGACCATTGACTTTCTGATGAGCCGCTTTATCACAAGGCCTGTGGACAGCCTGGTGGGGACAGCGGAGAAAATGGCCGGTTTGGACTTTTCTTCGCCCTGCAGGGTTACGGGAGATGACGAATTTGGAAAGCTGGCCGTAAGCCTTAACAGCATGGCGGAAAATCTGCAAAAAGCGCTTAAGGAATTGGAAACGGCAAATAGGCAGCTGGCAAAAGATGTGGAGAAGGAAAGGTTTTTGCTGGAGGAGCGCAAAGAGCTGGCGGATAATATATCCCACGAAATGAAAACCCCTTTGGGCATAATCCGCGCTTACGCAGAGGGACTGCAGGATGAAAATGACAGGGAAAAGCGACGGAAATACTCGGAAATTATGATAGCGGAAACAGAGCGCATGAGTGACCTGATAACTACCCTGTTAGATTTGTCTGCATTGGAAACGGGAGCTAAGGAGCTTACCCCGGAACGTTTTGATTTTGTTGAATTTTTGGAAACGGTTGCCGGACGGCTGTTAAGTGATGAGCTGGAGGCTGATTTAGAGCTGCGTTATGAGCTTCCCGAACATAAAATTTTTGTTTATACGGACAAGCTGCGGATGGAGCAGGTTTTAAACAACCTTATTCTCAATGCAAAAAAAAATGTCTGTCCGGGAGGCATTTTAAAATTATGTCTCTGGGAAGAAAAGGGGTCACTGCACTTTTCCGTATATAACCAGGGCTGTACGATCCCGCAGGAAAATCTTGACAAAATTTGGATAAAATTTTATCGTGATGACAACTCTCAATATAAAGGTTCCGGTCTGGGGCTTGCGATTGTTGCACAGATATTATCCATGCAGGGATTAAATTTTGGTGTACAAAACCTTTCTGACGGCGTTCAATTTTACTTTTCTGTGCCAATAGTTTCATAAAAAATATTTTTCACATCAATTTCACATCAATTCCATTCAGATTTCATCTTACTGCTATATATTCCTGATAACAGAAGGCAAAAGCCTTTTTCAAATTTATTGCATGCAATTTCAGGGACTGTTTATGAATGACTTTGAAGAGGATTAGCAAGGCCCTGAGAAAGCATTTTGAGGAAAAGGAGGAATGTTTATGGCAAAATCAGATTTGGAATGGTATTGGTGGCTGGTGAGCGCAGCAGTTTTGGCGCTTTCTATCCCTATTAAAATTAAATTTATGAAATGGTGGAGCAGACACCGGCAGGATAAGAAGGAGCATCAATGTGGAAAGTGGGGTGATGACCAGTGATTGAAGTCAAAGACCTTACTTTTTCTTACGGAAAGGATAAGCAGGTCCTCCACGGTTTAAATTTTACTGTGGGAGACGGGGAAATTTTCGGATTTCTGGGGCCGAACGGATCCGGAAAGTCAACAACACAAAAAATTCTTACCGGAATTTTAAAAGGACATGGCGGCTGTGCAACGCTGTTTGGACAGGATATTTCCAGGGTACATACACAGGATTTTTTTCAAAGAATCGGCGTTCTGTTTGAATTTCCCTATCTGTATGCAAATTTAAGCGCGATTGACAATCTCAAATATTTTTCTTCCTTCTATCCTGCCAAAAGGCTGAGAGATATTGGAGAAATTCTGGAGAAATTGGAGTTTAAGATGGATTTTTCGAAAAAACCCGTTTCTTCTTATTCAAAGGGGATGCGTCAGCGCGTAAGCATGGCAAGGTCGCTTATCAACAATCCTGAATTGCTATTTTTGGACGAACCAACCAGCGGGCTGGATCCTTCAGGGGCTGTCTTATTCCGCAGGATTATAGAGGAAGAACGAAAGAAGGGTACAACCGTATTTTTAACCACACACAATATGCTGGATGCGGATCTGTTATGCGACAGGGTAGCTTTCATTACAAATGGAACGATTGCCGCATTAGACACGCCCAAAAGACTGAAAGAGCAAAACAGCAGTCATCTTGTTCTGATTGAATATCTTTATCAGGGTATACGAAAGGAGAAAGAAATAGAAACCGCGAATCTGGAAGGGGGGATACCTTTTCCCCACGATGAAATCATCAGCATTCATTCCAGGGAACCGTCTTTGGAGGATATGTTTATTCAATATACCGGAAGGGGGCTTTGCTGATGTGGAAAAATTTTTGCTCGTTATTAAAAAAAGACTTTCAAATTATGGTGGACGGAAAATTTTTTCTGATCTCTTTAGGCTCCCTGATTCTTTATACACTGTTTATTAACTTTGGTTATATCCGCTTTGTAAATGACAGGCTTTACAATGTATACCTGTACGACCCCTGTGGGGCCTTTGAGCAGGCGGATAAGCTGATTCATCCGGTGGAATCGATGGAAGAATTAAATGCGGCTCTTTCCACAGATACAAATGGTGTGGGAATAGACGCCAGCTTAGGAGTGCCGGAAATCATTTTATATGTGGGGAAGGAAAAAGTGGACCATCACAGGGCCGATTATGCTCTATCGCTTCTGCAACCGGGCGGAAAGTATACTGCCCGGATAACAGGCACAAATACAAAGGAGCTGAAGCAGCGTAAAGAAATGTGCTGTGAGCTGCTGTTTATTGAAATTGTTGCTGTGGGATTTTTAGGAATTGCTTCGGTGCTGTTTAAAGAAAAACAAATGGGAGTTATCCGCGTCCATGGAGTCCTGCCACTGGAAATGAGTTTATTCCTGCTGTCAAAAATGACGATTTTCCTGTTGTCTGATTTGATTTTTGCGGCGCTGATGGCAGTATTAAATATAGGCCCTTGGGTTACCGCGGGCATTCTGCCTGCTGTGCTGCTGCAGACCGCAATTTTATCGTTGCTTATGGCGCTTACGGGATTAGGATGCGCAATGCTGCTAAATGATTTCAGGCAGTTTTCCCTTGCATACCTGGTAATTGCCTTTTTTGTATCGGTACCCGTATTTTTTTCAGCAAATACTTCTGTAAAAATGGCATGGATTGACTGGCATCCTTTTTATCAGATTTACATGGGACTTAAAAATGCCTGTTTTGGGACGCCTGTTATAAATCCTGCCTATTATATCCGGTGCGTGTGTGGTATTATTTTTTTGTTCCTTATTGTGCAGGCGGCATTTCGCAGAGAAATGGGAAAGGAGGGCTGAGAATGAAGGGATTGGCTTACCAGCTTAAAAGCGTCCGGAAAGACAAATTTTGTATCATATCTTTTCTGCTGCCAATTATAGTTGCAGTTGCACTGCACTTTACAGGGGGAATTGATCTTTCTTCCATAGCAGAGTTTCACTTCGGCGTATTGGAAAATGATCTGTCTGCCCCGGCAGTTTCATGGCTGGAGCGGTACGGTACCGTAAGCATTTTCAAAACACAGGAAGAACTGACTGCCGAAATCAATGATCCTTCCACAAATGTCATTGGAGTTAAGGCAGATGGCAGCAACATTCGGACAATGGTATCCGGTGATGAGATTGATCTGTTTTGTCAGACGGCCGACACACTGCCTTTATTATATGCCCATCGGGAAATGGCAGAACAGGCAGAGGTTACTTATCTGGAACGCTCCAATATCATGGAAGGGCTTCAAAATATCTTTATTGCCATAACGCTTATTGCCGCCATGTTTATGGGATGTACATTTAACGCCGTGAACATCATTTCTGAAAAGGAAAACGGCATTGATTTTGTAAATCAGATACTTCCCGTGACCCAAAGCAGATTGATGCTGCAAAAGATTTTTGTAGGTTTTGCAGGCGGATGTCTCTCCGCTGTTTTGACAGCCTGTATTTGTTTTCGCCTGCCGCCTGAAAGAATATTTCTTATGCTGGCACTGATTATCCTTTCTTCTTTTGTGGCTGCACTTGTAGGACTGTTTATCGGTAAATTTTCCGAAAGCCTTATGACAGGTGTGGCCTGTATCAAGGTTGTTATGATTGTTTTTATGGCGGTGCCGGTATTTTTTTACTTCTCGGGAACAGGCAGTTTATTATGGATGCTTTGCTATCTGGTACCTTCTAATGCGGCCTTTGAAGGAATTATGAATTTAGCAGAGGGTGGGAAACAGGTGATTGCAAAAGATATGCTCCTTCTTATGGCACATTGCGTCAGCTGGTTTTTGCTTTATCTGTCAATTTCCGGATGGAAGAAAGCACCTGTTTTATCCATGGTGAGGATACGATAAAAACAAACGCCGACACGCTTCGCGAGTCGTCTTATTGTAATAAAAAATTATTTTCCTTAAATGTCACAACTTTATTTTAGCGGCGGTTATAAATAGTGAAAATATATGACAGAGGTGAAGGGGTGACATATTATGAGGTACAAAAGAAAGACAGCCGCTCTGTTATGCGGCGTGTTATTGCTTGCAGGCTATGGAAATGCAAAGATACAGGAAAATAGATGGTTACCGCCGGGGAAGTGGAAGAGCCGGTTCAGACAGAGGAAACGCCGCAGTGGTGATAGAGGCCGGTCCGGATAAAAAAATATATGAGGCCGGCTCTGTGACTTATACGCTGTATGATTTCAGGCTCTATGAATCACCGGAAGAAGCAGGAATTGACCAGGATGAGATGCTGACAATAGATGCAAAATACTATATGGACAGAAGTATATTTCTCATCGTGCAGGCCGACCTTCGTAACATAGATTATACGGGGAATGATAAGGAAGGAGAAATTAATGTGTCCCGGTTTACCATCGCACCAAATCAGCAGGATGAAACATTGCAGTGGAAAGGATTGCTTGGCGATGCGGCAGGACGCTATTTTCTTGTAAAAGAGATTGGGGATATCAGGCTGAGCGTGCTCGGGACGGCTTATGACGGCAACAGCGCTGTTGTGGAGTTTACCTTAGAGAGAGAAGGGGGAGTAGAAGGCGTTATTTATGGACAGCTTTACAATGAAAGTAAAGGGGCATGGTTTTCCGGGACGCGCCTTTCCGGATTTGCTTTGCAAAGAGCAGTGAAAATATTCTGGTGAATTTAAATAAATCCACCCGGGAGATACTTTACTGCTATGCCTGTCTTGTAACCGGCCTGCCGCAGCAAAGGGACCGCGGACTTACACTGGAAATTTATCAAAAGCCAAATGACACCATAACTGAGACTGTGTATACATACAGCGGTCAGCACTAAACAAGACCATTTTGCTATTGTGCTTTTTCTTTTTTATGTTAGAATAGGCATTGTGTAATATCTTTATGGTAAACAATAAGAAAAATTTTGTTTTCGATCCTGCAAAGCTTTTGCGTAGGACTTTGGCAGGAATCGGAAATAGAAATTTATTATGTTATTTACTATAGTTTATGGAAAAGGACAATGACAGAGAAATGAAAACAGGGAAGAGACAGGGAGCATTTGACTGGAAGTATTTTATAAGACATATTGCTATTATTGCAGTGCCTGTGGCACTGCAAAATCTTCTGACTACTACCGGGAGCATGGTGGATACCATGATGCTGGCTTCACTTGGAGAAAAGACAGTGGGAGCGGTAGGTCTGTGCGCTCAGTTTTCCAGCCTGATGTTTGCAGGCTATTGGGGATTTGTGGGCGGCGGAATGCTGTTTTTTGCGCAATACTGGGGAGCAAAAAATGATGACGGCATCACACGTTCTTTTGGCATCACGCTTTCTTTTATGATGACGGTAGGAATTGTGTTCAGCTTCCTGGCGCTGGGAGTCCCCGGGTTTATTATGAATATTTACACGGACAAGTCGGAAATACAGCAGATTGGGATTTCCTATTTGAGAATCGTTGGCTTTGCTTATATTCTGCAGGTTTTGTCTATGGCGGTAAGCGCCCTCCTTAGGTCCATTGAGCAGGTGAAGATTCCTCTTTATGGAGGAATTGCCTCGGTAGTTGCCAACTGCCTTTTTAACTATCTGCTGATTTTCGGAAAGTTTGGATTCCCCAGAATGGGTGTGCGCGGGGCAGCGCTGGGCACTGTGCTGGCAGGAATGGTAAACTTGCTTATCCTGCTGGCCTTTATCCTGAAAAACAGGATTCCCTATGTGCTGGAGTTCTCCAGGCATTTCAGGTGGAATCGGGAGTTTGTGCGCCAGTACCTGCAAAAATGCTTTCCCATTATTTGTAATGAGGTGCTGATTGGCGTGGGAAATATGATGATCAACATTGTTCTGGGGCATCAGAGTGAGAGGGCAATTGCTGCCGTGGCCGTGTTCCGGACATTGGAGGGACTTGTTATCGCCTTTTTCAGCGGCTTTTCCAATGCGGCCACTGTTCTGGTGGGAAAGGAAGTGGGCGCGGGAAACCACGAGGTGGCATTCCAGAGAGCCAAGAGACTGGTTTATCTGTGCAGCGCTTTGATTGGTACGGCCTGTCTTGGGGTGATTGCTGTCCATAATCCATTGCTGCATGCCATGGGGCTTAGTGGGGAGTCCTACCGGATTGGTACCGGCATGCTCCTGATTTACAGTCTGGCAGCCCTTATCCGGATGGGGAACTGGACACAGAATGATACTTACCGGGCAGCAGGTGATGCGGCTTTTGGCTCTGTGATGGAGATTACATTTATGTATGTGATGGTGCTGCCGTGCGTGTACCTTGCCAATTATGTGTTCCACGCTCCTTTTCTTCTGGTTTTCGCCCTGTGCTATGTGGACGAGCCTGTGAGGTATATTATTATGCAGTGCCATATGTATTCAGGCAAATGGATAAAGCCTGTGTCCGATGAAGGGCTTAAGACGATTGAAGAATTCAGAAGCCGGCATGGAATTAAGATAAAAAGAAAAAATTAAGACATGGAAATGGTTCCTGCATTGTTTATGCCAAAGCGTTAAGCGCAGCGGTGAAGATAATTTGGCCCGTAGCTTTACAGAAAATGTTGAGCTCCGGGCCGAATTGCTGTCACGCTCCGCGGGGCAGCTTATTGTATAAATTGATAAATAAAGGAAATTTGTGTATAATAAATCCAGCAAGGGATCGATACACTTGTCAGAGCCTGGGGTTTCGCAAAAGAGTCTGATCCTTTTGCATAAGAAACAGATGGATTTCAGGTAAAAAGGAAAGGGCATGGTTATTAAGATGATGAAAAAGACGGTAATGTTCATTATGACAGCGGTAATGGTTTTTTCTCTGTCTGGCTGCGGTGGAAAAGAGGAAAACCAGGGTGGTAAGGAGTCTTTGTATGCGGACGGCCTTGCAGTGCTAAACCAGGTAGTAAAGGCATATAGTGAGGATGAGCTGTTTGCCATGTATGGCGGGGATCAGGAAAATGCAGTGATGGATGCGCCGGGGAAATTCGATATCAGCAAAACAGAGGAACTGGAAAATGTATTGGGGATACCGGCAGATCAGATATCCAATATTGAGGATGCAGCGTCCATGGTGCATATGATGAATGCCAACACTTTTACAGGCGGCGTTTATCGTCTGAAAGAGGGAGCGGATATGGATGCCTTTGCGGATTCGGCTGCGGACTGCATTCTGGCAAAGCAGTGGATATGCGGGCAGCCTGACACGCTGGTTATCATAAACGTAGATGGCAGATATGTGATTGTCGCTTACGGTGAGGCAGAAATTATGGAGATATTTAAAAATAATGCACTAAAAGCGCTTGACGGGGCACAGGTAATGACGGAGGCGCCTGTTGCCTGATGCGCAGGCTGTATGGTAATTACGGCTTTCCTGCGCTGATGAGCAGTTATATTTGGAGAACGATATTATGCTGTTTTCAAGTATTACGTTTTTATACTATTTTCTGCCTCTGACACTGGTCTTGTATTTTTTATCCCCGGGGAGGCTCAAAAGTGCAGTTCTTCTTTTGGCAAGTCTTGTGTTTTACGGATGGGGTGAACCAAGGTACGTCCTGCTGATGGTACTTTCTATCCTGTCAGGATACGTGTTTGGGCTTTTGGTGGAGCGGTACAGAAAAAAGCGGGCCGGAAGGGCTCTTTGTGTGATTTCCGTGGGCATCAGCCTTAGCTTTCTTCTGTGTTTTAAGTATTTGGATTTTTTTCTTGAAAATTTAAACAGGGCAGCAGGGCTGGAGATTTCGCTTCTAGGCCTTGCCCTGCCTATTGGCATTAGTTTTTATACGTTCCAGATCATTAGCTATACGGTGGATGTGTACCGGGGAGAGAGGGCTCAGAGGAATTTGATTCATCTGGCGGCCTATGTAGTTATGTTCCCTCAGCTGATAGCAGGGCCTATTGTGCGCTATTCGGATATTGCAGGACAGCTGACTGTAAGAGAGCATTCCTTTAGCGGGGCAGCTTCGGGAATACGCCGCTTTGTAATCGGACTGGGGAAGAAAATCCTGATTGCAAATCAGTTAGGAGAGTTGTGTGCCGGCTTTCGGGCATCAGAAGAAAAGTCGGTGCTCTTTTACTGGCTGTATGCCGTTGCTTTTTCCCTGCATATTTACTTTGATTTTTCAGGGTACAGCGATATGGCCATAGGACTTGGCAGAGTGTTTGGATTCCGGTTTTTGGAGAATTTTCATTACCCCTACATCTCCGCAAGCATCACGGAGTTTTGGCGCAGGTGGCATATTTCCCTGGGCAGCTGGTTTCGGGATTACGTCTATATTCCGCTGGGAGGGAACCGTAAAGGACAAAAAAGACAGCTTTTGAATATACTTATTGTGTGGATGCTGACCGGGTTTTGGCATGGGGCGGCATGGAATTTTATTTTATGGGGGCTTTATTTTGCATTTTTTCTGACAATAGAAAAACTCTGGCTTTTAAAGCTGCTGAAAGGGAGCCGCTTTTGGCCGCATGTTTATACGTTGTTTTTGGTTATGATAAGTTTTGTGATCTTTAATGGTGAGAGTATGGGACAGCTGCTTTCGGACCTGGCAGGCCTTGTGGGTACAGGCGGAATTCCTCTTGTTTCGGCCGAGGCCGTTTATTATCTTCGAAGCTTTGGAATTGTTCTTCTGACAGCAGTGGCGGGGGCTACACCTGTTTTTCGCTCTTTTATGCTTAAAATTTCAAAGGATCCGATTGGCGGAAAAGTCCTGAACCTGGCGGAGCCTTTTGCGCTGGCAGGGGTAATGCTGGTGATAACGGCTTATCTGGTGGACGGATCTTTTAACCCGTTTTTATATTTTCGATTTTAAGAACTTTTATGTATGGTATGCAGGAGTATGATAAGCTATTTGCTGCTTTTCACAGGGTAGCCGGATATACAGTTAAGAGTAGGAAGAAAAGATGGAAAACGAGTGAAAAGTAACAGTTATTTCAGGCAGTTACCAGGGAGGTTTTCTCATGGATGTGGAAAAGAAAGACAGGGCGGTTTGTCTTATGTTTGCGCTGATGCTTGCAGGAGGGCTTTTATTATGTATCTTTATGCCAAAGGATAAGTATTCTGACAGTGAGCGGAGGATGCTTACGCCCATGCCCGGACTTTCAGCAGGGAATGTGTGGAGCGGCCGCTTTATGTCCGGCTTTGAGGATTATGCGGCGGATGCATTTCCTTTTCGTGATGCCTTCCGGCGGATAAAGGCGGTGACAGCTTTTAAGCTCTTTTCCCGAATGGATAACAATGGAATTTACGAAGCGGACGGATTTCTCTCTTCCGTGGAATATCCCATGAATGAGGCAGACCTTGAGCGGGCGGCGGAGAGGTTCAGGCATATATGTGATAAATATCTGACAGAAAAAAATAAAGTTTATTTATCTGTCATCCCGGATAAGAATTGCTTTATGGCAGCAGCGAGCGGTCATCTGGCTATGGACTATGATGCCTTTGAAGGACGGATGAAGGAGCTGGCAGATTTTGCAGAGTATATTCCAATATCTGATTTGCTGGACAGGGACGATTATTATAGAACGGATACCCACTGGAGGCAGGAGAAGATTGGGGATGTGGCAGGGAGACTGGCACAGGCTATGGGCACACATCTTTCACAGAACTATGAGGTCCACAGGCTGGACCATGATTTTTACGGTGTGTACCATGGGCAGTCGGCTCTGATGCTGCCTGCAGAAGAACTGAAATATTTGACGGATGAGAGTATCAGAAATTGCCAGGTATATGACTGGCAGAACAAAAGGGAGATACCGGTCTATGATTTTGAGAAAGGGGAGGGGAGAGATCCATACGAAATGTTTCTGTCAGGTTCGCTCTCACTTCTTACCATGGAAAATCCGTGTGCGCAAACGGATAAAGAGCTGGTCATATTCCGGGACTCTTTCGGCTCTTGTATCGGGCCTCTTTTGCTTGAGGGGTACTTGCAGATCACTTTGGTGGATATCCGCTATATCCATCCGGATTATCTGGGAAAATTTATAGATTTTGATAATTGTGATGTGCTGTTTTTGTACAGTACTTTGGTGCTTAATCACAGCGATACACTAAAGTAGATATCCATGTTTTGTGAAAAGTAACCGAAATTCTCTGTTGCCAGACGCACGGTAAAAAGAGACTTGATTTTATTGATATACTGTTTTAGAATATTTGATACAATGATGCACAATACCTAAAAGAGTAACCTAAGGAGGCAACAGGCTGTATGCGGAAATGTATTTTAGTAGTAGATGATGATGTAATAAATTTGAAGCGGACGAAGTTGATTTTAGACAAGCATTATGATTTGATCCTGGCAAAGTCAGGCCAGGAAGCTTTGGATAAGCTGATAACGGAAGATATTGATCTGGTTCTTCTGGATATAGAAATGCCCGGTATGAATGGCATTGAGACCTTTAAGCGTATGAAGGAAGATAATATAGAGGTGCCGGTGATTTTTCTGACAGCATCGGGATATGAAGATGACGTGATGGCTGCTATCAGTCTGGGAGCAGTGAATTATGTGAAAAAACCGTTTCTGCCAAAGGATCTTTTGGAGCGGATTGCGAAGGAGTTTGAAAAATAATGAGGACGGAAACGCAGACAAGCATGCACCTGCTCATGGTCAGTACAATCAGTATACTGGCTATACTGCTAAGTGCGATTACAGTGTTCAGGTCATGGGAGCTGTGGATGATACCGCTGATGCTTATAGGCTGTCTTGTGGTATGGTGGCTCCATATTGGAAGGATTGGAACGGAAACACAGTATGAAAATATATGCACAGGTTTGTTGATAACCGAGCTTTTTTTCTTTGGCGTGCACAAATCCAGCCTTTATGATATTCCATTGCTGGCCTGTACTGCGCTCTTGCTCTTATCTCTGTTAAATAGAAAGCAGCTGTTATATCTGGCTGCTTTTCTGTATGTGCTGCTGATTTTATATCATTTTATAGCCCTGGGTACGATTAATTCCCGTATGGAGGAGGAAGATATGCTGCGCCTGTTGCTTGGAGCGGCTGCAGTGGCGGGTTCTCTGGCAGTGACAAGGTACAGGTTTAATCGCAGAAACGAGGAAAGGGCGAAATATGAAGGTATGCAGGAGGAGCTGGCAACAGCCGTGCGGCAGAATGCAGAGTTTTTGTCCAACGTATCCCATGAGCTGCGGACACCTGTCAACATGGTAATTGGTATCAGTGAGGTGGCTTTAGGGAAGGAGCTTCCCCCTGAAATCAGGGAAGATATACATTCCGTAAAGATGGCTGGCAAACGTCTGTCAGGCCTTATCAATAACATACTGGATTACACGGAAAACGTGGAAGGAACCCTGTCCGCGGTACAGGAGCCCTATATGATCACTTCGGTGGTAAATGATGTGATTACCATGACCGCCCTGAAAAATACAGACAATAAGCTGGAACTGGTATTTGATGTGGATCCCCAGATTCCGATTATTCTGATTGGCGATGCAGAGAAAATTACCCATATACTGAGAATTCTTCTGGAAAATTCCCTGAAGTTTACGGAGGAGGGCGGCGTATGTCTGCGAATTGGATTCAGACGGGAGAGCTATGGGATTAATCTGCTTGTAGATATTTTTGATACAGGTATAGGCATGACGTCTTCCCAGCTTGGGCAGATTACAGATGATTTTTATCAGGCAGATTCCGGAACCCAGCGTTATGTGGGCGGGCTGGGGCTTGGAATTCCCATTGCCCGGGGGCTTTTGCATGCTATGGGTGGTTTTGTCCATTTTGAAAGCAAGGCCCAGCAGGGGCTGCAGGTACATATTGCTATTCCCCAGGGAGTGGGAGAGGATACACCGAGCATTGTAGTGCCGAATGCCGGCAAGATGTGTATAGCATGTTATTTCCGGCCCGATAAATACAGCTGTGACGAGGTGAGAGAATATTACGATAATATGATTCTCCATCTGGTAGAAGGACTGGGGGTTGAAGGGTATCAGGCCCATAATTTTGAGGGGCTGTTAAAGCTGCAGCGGGAGCATAAGCTGACGCACATTTTTATTACCCAAATGGAGTATATGGGTAATGCTCCCTATTATGAGGAACTGGCACAGTCCGTCCATGTGGCGGTGATTGCGGATAAGGATTTTGCACTGGATGAGGACAGCAGTCTTATGGTTCTGCGTAAGCCCTTTTTTGCCCTCTCTATTGTAAATCTGTTAAGCGGTCAGGAGAGAGACAATAAATTCGAGGATGCCCAGGCTGCGGGCCGCAGACCTTTTACCTGTCCCGGTGTCAGGGCTCTGGCAGTGGATGATGAGGAAATGAATCTGGTGGTGGCCAAGGGAGTTCTTGGCAGCTACGGTATGCAGGTGGATATCTGCAGTAACGGAAAAGCAGCAGTGAAACTCTGTACGCAAACGGCGTATGATATCATCTTTCTGGATCATATGATGCCGGGATTTGACGGGGTGGAAACCCTGCGGCTTATCCGGGAGATCGATGACGGAGTCTATAAGCGGTTGCCGATAGTGGCTCTGACAGCAAACACTTTAAGTGGTGCAAGGGAAATGTTCCGAAACGAAGGCTTTTCAGAGTTTGTTCCGAAACCTATCGAACGTGTTGTCTTAGAGCGGGTTCTGCGAAGGGTTCTGCCGGAAAACCGTATACAGTATGGTACGGATTCGGATACTCCCGGTCAGCAGCAGGATACCGGTACGAAAGATCAGACAAAGAAAAAAGAAATCAGTTCCGATACGTCTGCAAAGGAGGAAATGCCCCAGGCAGATGACAGGACCCAGGAGACAGTTTCCTCCTACGGTTCACTGGTGAGAGTAGGTATTAACGTGGGTCTGGGATTGGATTATTGCAGCGGTGAGGAAGATTTCTATAGAGAAATGCTGCAGATGTTCTATGATCAGGAAGCGGAAAAAAGGGCCGAAATTATTTCTCTATATGAGAGGGCTGACTGGAAAGACTATGCAATTAAGGTTCATGCTCTTAAAAGTACTTCTCTTACCATTGGTGCAGAGGAGCTTTCCGGCCAGGCAAAAGAGCTTGAACGGGCGGGAAAGGAAGAAGATACGGTATACATCCATGAAAACCATGCCTCAATGCTTGAAATATACGGGCAGGTTTGTGAGGCTATTGGAAAATATTTGTCCTGATATGAAGGGAACCGCCAGAGTGGAAATTTATTATACAATAAGCCGGCCTGTGAAGCGGGCAGATGGGAGTTAACGTGATTAAAAAGTGGCTTGATATCATATTTGACCATAGGATTAGCTTACGGGAGCGCATGTTCCGTCTGATTACGGGCATCAGTATGGTTGCTTTGATTTTTATATTAATTTTGGGCAGATTTACAGCGAATATACTTATTCTTGCAGTAAGCATAACATATATGTATTTGGTTATGAAATACAGTATCCGAAAGGGATGTATTAACGAGGGGGCGACAGCTATTGTGGTACTTTTGCTTTTGCTGTTTCCGATAGTATTTTTTGCCGGAGGGGGGATTTATGGCGGAGTTCCGGAGTGGTTTGTACTCTGCTTCATTTATATCAGTATCACATTAAAGGGAAAGAGGATGCTTGTATTTTTTTTGCTGTGTACTGTCGAGACAATGGTGTGCTATTACGTAGCCTATCATTCTCCTGAACTTGTGCTGCCCAATACCATGGAACAGGCCTATTTTGATTCCGTCCGTTCTGTGATTTTAGCGGGAGGCCTTACCAGTGTGCTTTTGCTGTTCCAGAACCACCTTTATGAAGAAGAAAATAAGATTACCATACAGCAGAAAAAGGAGATTGAAGAGCTTAATCAGGCGGAGAATCACTTTTTTTCCAGCATGAGCCATGAGATTCGCACTCCCATCAATACCATAATCGGACTGAATGAAATGATCCTGCGGGGGGATATTTCTGATGAAACTGCCGAGAATGCCAGAAACATTCAGGGAGCAAGTAAGATGCTGCTGACACTTATTAACGATATCCTTGATTTGTCCAAGATTAAATCCGGCAAGATGGAAATTGTGAATGTGTCCTATGAGACAGGGGAGCTTTTTTCCGAGATTGTAAACATGATATGGATAAAGGCCAGAGAAAAGGGGCTTGAATTCCGGCTGCAGGTGGATCCGTCTCTGCCAAGTATGCTCTGCGGCGATGAGGTGCGCATCAAACAAGTTCTTATCAATCTGCTGAATAATGCGGTGAAATATACAAAGGAAGGCTCTGTCACCTTTTCTGTCCGTTGCGAACGGCTGGCGATTAACAGGGTAAGGGTCTGGTACTGTGTAGAGGATACGGGGCAGGGAGTGAAAAAGGAGAATATTCCTTATATTTTTGATGCCTTCAGAAGGGTGGATGAAGCAAAAAACCGCCATATTGAAGGTACAGGGCTGGGCCTTAGTATTGTCCGCCAGCTAGTGGAGCTGATGGGAGGAAAAATCAGCGTCAACAGCGTCTATATGAATGGATCCACATTTCTTGTAATGCTGGATCAGGATATTATTAATGAAAAGGAACTGGGGACATTTACGCTAACTTCCCGCATAAAGGTGCATGAAGGTGAGCAGTACAAGCAGAGCTTCGAGGCACCGAATGCCCATCTGTTGGTGGTTGACGACAATGAGATGAACCTGATGGTGGTAAGTAAGCTCCTTTCGGATACAAAAATCCAAATTGACACGGCTTTAAACGGGGCAGAATGCCTGCGGCTGACCCAGTATCAGCATTATGATTGTATTTTGATGGATCATCTGATGCCGGAGATGGATGGAATAGAGTGCCTTCATGCAATCCATTCCCAGCCTGGAGGACTGTGTCAGAACGTTCCGGTGATTGCCCTGACAGCCAATGCGGGAAGTGATAACCAGCAGATTTACAAAAGGAAAGGCTTTAGCGGTTATTTGGCGAAGCCTATCAGTGGTGCGCTTCTGGAGGCGGCGGTGCTTAGTATACTGCCTAAGGAGCTGGTGAAAGTCAGTGAAGAAGCCAGCCAGTTTGAAATTGGCAAAGATGTTCTTATATTTGAACAAAGCAAAAGAGTCTCTATGATGGTTACCACTGACAGTGTGTGTGATTTACCCGAATCTTTTAGGAAAAAGTTTGGCATACATGTGTGTCCATATTACATTCGTACGGAGCAGGGAAGGTTTCAGGATAATTCGGAACTGCTTGCAGATGAGATGCTTTCTTATATGGCTGAGGGAAAGAAAGGATTTTCCCAGGCTCCTGAAGTAGAAGATTATGAAAGGTTCTTTGCCCAAAGGCTGACTGAAGCACAGAATGTGGTGCACATCACGATGGCGAAGCATGTGGGTGAAGGTTACCGTAATGCGTTGGAGGCGGCAAAGTCTTTTGAAAATGTAACAGTGGTGGATTCAGGACATCTTTCCAGCAGTTTGGGACTTTCGGTATTGTATGCCGCTTACATGGCAGAAAACCATGCCTCAAGTGAGGAGATTTCAGGAACAGTGAAAAAACTCAGACGGTACATTTCTTCCGCTTTTATTATCAATGATACCAATGCTATGTGCCGGGCCGGGCATTTATCCGGAAGAGTGAAGGTTCTGTGCGATGCACTTTTACTACATCCTGTTATTGTACTGCGCAAAAGCCGTATGACGGTGGGCAGCATGGAGATGGGAAACTTTAACCATGTGATCAAAGGCTATGTCCGTAAAGTGCTCAGGAACACAGGGAAGATTGACAGGCGGATTTTATTTATAACCTATGCAGGGATGGACGAAAAGAGCCTTAAGTATATTCAGGAGTTGGTGCATCAGTACTGCCCCTTTGAGAGGGTTTATCTGCAGAAGGCTTCCTCTGCCATTGCCAGCAATTGCGGTCCGAGCTCCTTTGGCCTGCTGTTCATGAAGAAAAACGAAGCGGTTATCTCTTTTTCTGATATGCCGGGTTTGCCGAAATAGCCTTTAGCTATCGGAAAAACTAACCGGGAGCGGTCTGGTGCTGACTTTGGTTTTGATGTGCTTTTTCTTTAGTATGCTTATTACGAATGACGTTGCGCTCATCACCTTTGTGCCCTTTACTTTTATTGTACTGCGCATGCTTGGAACCAGGCTGGAAAACAGGCTGCTATTGCCGGTTGTGATGCTGCAGACGATTGGGGCGAATCTTGGAAGTATGTTAACACCCATCGGCAATCCGCAAAACCTGTACCTTTATGGCAGGGCAGGACTGTCGGTTGGCGGATTCCTTCTGCTTATGTTGCCGTACACGCTTTGGTCATTGGGGATGCTGGTGATTTTCAGCATGGTTCAGGGCAGAGGGTGTCCGCAGCTTGCGAAAATGGAAAGGACATCTGCCCAGGGGGATTTCCCGGATGGGAAAAGTGCTGTTTATCAGCTTGCAATTTATCTTGGGCTGTTTTTGCTCTGCCTGCTTGCCGTAGGGCGTATATTGCCCTGGCAGGCGTTTTTTTCGCAGCTCTTATTATAATATTTGTGACCGACAGGCGTATCCTTACAAAGGTAGATTATTCCCTTCTTTTTACCATACAGCCATTATAGCGAGTCAGGTCATAAGCAATGTGCCTGCGGCGCTGCTTTTATCGGGATTTACGCAGGATATGGCAGGGCTTATTATTGGCACAAACTTAGGAGGACTTGGAACGCTGATTGCATCCATGGCAAGCCTTATTTCTTATTAAAAGTGTGGCAAAGGAGGCAGGCGAATGCAAAGGCAGATATATTGCACTGTTTACGGCGGGGAATATTATTTTTTTGGCGGTACTTCTTTTTTTGTTTCACAAATTCTTTGGTGGAAAGCATTTATTATCATGGCGGTTAAAGGAGAATAAACTATGCAGGCAATCATGGAAACTTTATTTGACACTGTCTATCTGATTTCTGTCATTACTATCGGCATCCTGATGATCCGGGGCAGTAAGGGAGATAGACAATTCCGGCTGTTTGGCTGGATGGCGGTAGTGCTTGGGGCGGGCGATTCTTTCCACCTTGTTCCACGCGCTCTTGCTTTGTGTACAACGGGGCTGGAAAACTATACTGTCCCTCTGGGACTTGGAAAATGGATTACCTCGGTGACAATGACAGTTTTTTATGTGCTGCTGTATTATGTCTGGCGGCAGCGGTATCAGATCAGAGGCCTGAAAAGCCTGACCGCTGCCGTATACGGTCTGGCCGGTGCGCGTATTGCGCTGTGCATGATGCCTCAAAACCAGTGGCTCAATGCGAAAGGACCCCTCTCCTGGGGAATCTACCGTAACATTCCCTTTGCTTTGCTGGGACTTTTGGTGGTGGTACTGTTCTACCGCAGCGCAAAGGAACGCGGGGATCAAGCGTTTTGCCATATGTGGCTGACCATTGTGCTGAGCTTTGGATTCTACATTCCGGTGGTGCTGTGGGCGGATGCCATTCCACTAATCGGGATGCTGATGATCCCCAAGACCTGTGCCTATGTATGGACGGTTCTGATTGGGTATTTTGCTATGAAAAAGGAATGCGGGAATTAGGAGGGGATGAAAAAATATATCATCCGGGCTGAACTTATAGAACATAAGAAAGAAATTTTTATTACAATAAGACGACTCGCGAAGCGTGTCGGCGTTTGTTGCTGTCAGAGATTAATACATATGACAGCGGAAAAGATTTTATGGAAAACGCAGACCGCCGGCTTTAATATCGGGGAAAACAGACGTGAATTTTGTGGTACAAAATTTGTAAGACAAAATTAACGTCTGTTTTTTGTACGCATTTTTAGCCTTCCACAGAGCTTATATAACACAAAATGGATGGAAGAAACGGGAAAGGTGCTACAAAAGTGGAATTTCGGATACAAAATCTGAATGCCGATGGCTAAAGGTGAAACCCGGTTACAAAACGGGAAGGTCGGTTTGCAATCGACCTTCAAGAAGTTCTATGACTATATGGCAGAGGGACTGAATTAAAAAGCATATCCCCGATAAGCCACAGCCTGACAAGGCAGGCATCCCATACCGGGATCAACAGCACAAGATTGTGCTATGCGCGTTATGCCCGCTGTTTTCCATTTGTCAGATTTATGTAATAAGTATAACAAAAAAATCCTGAACATCTTCTAAAAAGTTTTAATATTGGGTGACGATATAGAGGCTTTTTAGAGAATTGAATGCTATTCTTCTAACAGGTGAAAAAGCCAAATAAAGGAAAAGAGGTATGAGAGATGAGAAAAAAGATGTTGAAAGCAGCAGGAATTCTTTGTTTGTCCGTGGTTTTGTGTATGGGTATGGCGGGATGTTCAGGAAAAGAAAATGGGGAGCCGACTTCGCCGGATGCACGCATGACTAATGAGAGTGACAATAACGAAGATATTGAAACAGGCGGAGAAAGCGGCAGTAGCAATGAGGCAGAGGAAAATCAGGAAGATACGGATAATGCTGATGCGGAAAACAGTGGCAAAATTACAGATAATAGCGAAGAAGGCACATTTTATGATGGGGCAAATCTGTGCGGACGTGTTGTTGATTTTACAGATACAGGTTTCACCATAACTCCCACGACAATGGTTATAAATGAGGATGGCTCAATGGAAGGAGGTACTGCAGCTCCCGGCTATGAATCGGATGAAACGAATATAAATATAACCTATGCAGAGGATGTTGTTTTTCAAATCATAAATTTCAGTATGAGTTTGCAGGCGGAAACTTCGAGGGAGGACACCGATAAAAGCAGTATCAAGATAGACACTACGGTGAATATATTTGGCACATGTCAGGATGAAAAACACTGGATTGCTGACAAAGTTGTAATCGAAAGGTGGCAGTAGGAAACCAGAATGAGTTGTTTGACAAGAGCACTCTGTTACATTCATAAAATTTGTAAAGTTTTTCGTCCGACAAATAGCCGGTTGCTTACTTTGCAATGGAAAAATCAGAAGTAACATCACTTTCCCGGCCGGGTTTATAGCCTACACATTTTTAGGAAAAAGACAAGCTCTAAAACACTTAAAATATATTTTCGCCGGAATATCCGGGCAGGGAAAAGCCCCGCCGAAGCGGGGACGGTACGACTTTCTTATGCGGCGGTGAAGCCCTGCTCTGCAAGCGTTTCCACCGCTGCCTTTTCGGTGGGAAAGCAAGCCTTTTTTTAAATGAATATCTGAGCGGCGTGTCCAAAATCTGTGCGGAGGGAATCGGGTTGAGGGTATTGTACGTTTCGGTCACACATGGATGATACCGCGAAAGGCAGAAAAACCTGCCGATCAGAGACGAATACAGAAAAAAGACAAGGGAGGGAATATTTCATGTATAACCCACAAATAGATACATTTATCTGTGTGGCGGATGCCGGGAGTTTTAACAAGGCAGCGGAGGAGCCCTATATTACTCCAACGGCAGCCATTAAGCAAATCAATCTTTTAGAGGAGTCAGTGGGTATAAAATTATTTGAACAGACGCATAGGGACTGACTTTAACGAAGGCCGGAAAATGCCAGAGAAATTCTGACTAACCTCGGTAAGAATATAGATGTGGCTGCTGGTATTTTTGATGAAACCATGCTGGATTTGCGGCACTGTGCCGGGCTTCCACTATCCCGTGAACCATTCTGCTGCGCGGTTTCTATCTATCACCGGCTTGCTGCAAAAGATAAACTGAAAATAAAAGACCTTTATGGAGAGAACCTGATGTTAATGCTCATGTGCCATAAAGTAACACAGATAAAAAATAGACGGCAGCCTAACTATTCCGAATATATGTGTGCCAACAAATACTTACACTTATGTTTTGACCAGTTTACATATACATGCAAAATGCTTAAATTTTGAGATGTTACAGCAAATTGACAAAATGCCAACACTTCTTGCTTGCCAGTAAAATACGAAAACTATATACTTGATACAACAAACGCAAGGAGGATTTTTATAAGTGAAATTTAATGAAAAACTTATGTCTATTAGAAAAATGAAAGGTTTATCGCAAGAGGAATTAGGAATGGAACTTCAGGTTTCAAGACAAACTATCTCTAAGTGGGAATCAGGGCAATCTTACCCGGATTTTCAAAGATTAGTTATGTTAAGTGACTTCTTTGATATGACTTTAGATGAGTTGGTAAAAGATATTGATGTTCAGGATGTACGCAATAAAAATTTAACTGATGAGAAAGTGGCGTCAATTTATTTAGACGTTGAAAATGTAAAAAACAAGTCCGGAAAAATTATAAAAATCTTTTGTTATGCTGGTGTCATTTTGTTGGGAATAGTTATTTTAGGCTTTATTCTGCATTTGTTCTTTCCCGATATAGAATGGCTTTGGGGAAGCACTCAATAACTAATCATTTAGCAAATCCAGCCGAGCCGGTCAACGGTAAGTAAATGGGCTGCACCCACCGTTGACAGCCCATCTGCCCTTGCTGGTTGGTAATCAAGGGGCGACAGCAAAAAGCGCTGCCGCCCCTCTGAACAATAAAACTAAAACTGTAAACCAGATATAGATATCACCCTATGTGGGAGAAGGGGGGGGATCGTCTATGCCTTGCACAGAAGCATATAGGGCACACATCATGTATACTTTCAACGGCTATTGCAAGACCGTCATACGCTTTGCGGCTATCAACGCATGGCGAGACAGGAGCGGATGGCGGCAAAAAGAAATATCCCTTGAATACCTCACAGAAGAAAAGTTTTACCCTTTAGGCACAACAGACGAATATTTTGAAGCACCCTATGAAGAATGACCCATTACACAATCTGCGGTCAGACAGTTAGAGGATGTATATGCAGATAATAATGCCATAGTTAAGAGAATAGAAAGACCTTTTTTTCATATGAAAATTTTTATAATAATGTCATAGCGGGTTCTAAAAAATAGATTGTGATATTGAAGTTGTCATGGCCGAGTTCGAAGAGAAAAAATATATTTTGCAAAATCTTTCTGATTATAAAAATACTGAGCGAAATATGTTTTTAAGTTTTTTCATGTTAATAACTCAAACTTCCCACACTCCAAACCAGCTGAAAACCTTTAAATTTCTGGCTTTGGATGCAAATATATTTGTACA
>RAYQ01000001.1 GCA_003612395.1 Parablautia intestinalis | reverse complement strand
GACAGCAAATGTCTACATATCTAATTCTTATCAAAAAAGATTTTTACCCATAGACACAAAATTTTTTACAGCCTCCACACGTCCTCCCCACCTTGAAGTACCCGGCGTTGAAACAGTCTTATTTCCAATCCCGGAAAATGTAATATTGGGCAGGAAATGAGCTGAACGACTTCCAATTTTATGTACTCTGCCAACATGGAAATATTCTATTGACTTCCTGCTCCTCGCTGTCCTTGTAGGTTAAGATTGCTATTTTTCCTATGTTATTACCCTCCTGTGAGTTAGAGTAGGGGTTTATTTTATACCCATATATGAGGAAATAACCATTCTCTGAACCTCACTTGTCCCCTCGTATATTTCCGTGATTTTTGCGTCACGCATCAAACGCTCAAATGGATAAGTTCTTGAATATCCGTCATAGCCTGCAAGCTGCGCACAACGGCGCGTCACGTTTGTAGCCGCTTCTGCCGCATACAATTTACCCATAGCCGCAAGATGTGAGAAAGGCTCGTGTTCCTGCTTTGCCTGTGCCGCACGATATACTAACAAACGTGCTGCGTCAACTCTTGTCTGCATATCGGCAAGTTCAAACTGTGTAAACTGATATTGTGAAATTCTCTGCTCGCCCTGCATATGCTCTGTGACATATTTTTTACAATGGTCAATCGCTCCCTGTGCGATGCCTAATGCCTGTGCCGCTACGCCGCTACGTCCGCCGTCTAAGGTCATAAGAGCCATTTTGAAGCCTTTGCCTAATTCGCCTAATAAGTTTTCTTTTGGTATCTTACAATCCGTGAAAACTAACTCGTATGTCGCAGAACCACGGATACCCATTTTCTTTTCCTTTGTTCCAAAAGTAAATCCGGGAGTGCCTTTTTCTACAATAAAGCCGGAAATACCTCTACTGCGTTGGCTTTTGTCTGTCATAGCGGTAACAAAATAGGTGTCTGCATAAAAGCCGTTTGTGATAAAGATTTTTGAACCATTTAACAGCCAATACTCGCCCATATCAACGGCGGTTGACTGCTGATTTCCTAAGTCGCTGCCTGCGGACGGTTCGGTTACTGCAAATGCGCCTAATTTTTCTCCTTTTAACAGCGGTACAAGGTATTTTTGTTTCTGTTCCTCCGTGCCAAACTCTGAAAGAGGAAAAGAGCCTAAAGAATGGTGGTCGGACAACATAACGGAAGTAGTGGAACAATGCTTTGCTAATTCCTCAATCACGGCAATGTAGGCAAGATAGGAATGTCCTGCGCCGCCGTATTCTTTCGGGTAGCAAATCCCCATCATACCTAACTCTGCCAACCTGTTTCGGTGTTCTTCGGGAAAGCGTTTATGCTCGTCAATTTCTGCCGCCAACGGTGCAACCTCATTCACACCAAATTCGTGAATAAGGTCTATCACTTTCTGCTCGTCCGCACTAAACTTGAAATTCATATGGTACCTCCTTGAATACTGATTGATATTTTTTCTTTACCGTTTTATAATAGCATGAGAAAAACAATAAAAAAATTCAATAATTCTGATTTTAAAATTCGATAAATTCGATATATCAAGGAGAGTTAAAATGAATACAAAGAGTTTAGTCACTTTCAAGACAATTCTTGAAATGGGGAGTTTCCAAAAAGCAGCGGACAAGTTGGGCTATACGCAGTCTACGGTAACATTTCAGATAAAACAGCTTGAAGAAGAACTGGCTTTGAAATTATTTGAGAAAATAGGCAGACGCATGGAACTTACGCAGGCAGGAAAGGATATTATGCCTTATATTGATATGATTTTACAGGGAGCGGAACAAATTGGAAATTATGGCAAAAGCCTGTCTGAAATATCTGGCTCTTTAAAACTGGCAATCCCGGACTCTATTTTAATCTATAATATGCAGCCGTTTATCCGGGCATTTGCACATGAAGCCCCTAATGTGCAGCTTATAATCAATTCCATACAGTCCGGGGAAATCAATCAGTCTGTTGTGGACGGAACTGCCGACATAGGCATAAACTGTGAAAAAGAAAGTTATCCCGATAGCGTCATACATAAGCAGCTTGGTAACTATAAAGCGGTTCTTGTTGTTTCCCCTTTTGCTGACAGAAGTCTGCTTGACTTTATTACGCCGCACCAACGTAAGCCTTTTAGTTTGATTTGTAATGAGCCGGACGGTTATTATCAGTTGGATATGGATAAATATCTTACAGAGAAAGACATTGTTCTTAATGCGCCTATGAAAGTGCAGAGTATAGAGGCGGTAAAAAGGTGTGTTATGAATAATTTGGGAATTGCAGTTGTTCCCACGTATTCTATCGGGGAAGAGATGAGAAACGGTTCTCTCATGCCGATTAAAACGGAACTTGATGAAAAAAAGTATCATTCTTTTTATATTTATCACAAAAATAAATGGATAAGCCCGCAAATGCAATTGGCTATGAATTTGATGAAAGAGTATTTAGGAAATGAAAATATATAGAATAAGTTTGAAAATAGCGACAAATTTTTTGCAGGAGCAATACCGCTGTTTTCTTTAATGATTACTTATACATGTGTTACCGCTGCGGAATTATCTGTGACGGTAAGTAAAAAGAGCAGGACTATTAATAAAAAGCTTAATAATTTATTGGAAATCAGGGTAATAAAAATGAATGGTAACAAACATGATCCGACATTGACATATTCGCTAAGCATATAGTTCGCAGTTGATTTACTAAGTGACAAAAGGAGTGAATGGTGTATAATAATAGTTGACACCCTATTCTCAAGGATTTTGTTATAATTATAATCAATACGGGAAGAGAAGAAAACAAAATGGCAAAAAACATATGATGGTGTATTTAAAGTCCAGGCTATAAAATTTGCCCGGGAAATTGGCGGCATAAAGCAGCTAAAGAATTATGAATCCGTAAGGAAATTATATACACATGGATAAAAGCCTTCAAAGAAGGTCATCTCAGTGTAAATGAAGCTGTTCATACAACTAACAATGTTTTATCCCTTTATGATGAGCTTATCAGGATTAGAAAACGGGTTAAAGAGGAGGATAAAATGCCACACACATTTCAATCAGTGAAGGACATGGAAAAATTAGCAGATAGCAGTAAATTATATAATTTTATTGAAAGCTTTGCAGATTTTGGAAATCAGTTTTCTCTCATATGCGGTAAAATCAAAGCGTTATTCGGGCAGCCAATTTATGAAACAGAAAATTTGGAGAATCTTTTTTTATACTGTATTTTAACGACATCGGAAGAAGGGGAAGAAGTTTACTTAGACATTTACTGTGCAGGCTCAGGCCCCGCAGTTGGCGGTATGCAGGACGAAAAATCCAGAAGGGCAGCAAAGGCTTTAGTAGACTATGTCTGGCAGGCCGAACCGGTTAACTATGCGTATAAAGCCTACTACTTAGATGGAGCTACTACTCTTGAATTCGGAATCAGAGATGGCGCTCCTTATTATAACGAAACGGAGTTAAGGCTTTCGGAAAAAGAATTTAGAGAACTGTATGCACGTTTGTCAACATAGACGGAGCTGAAATAATTATTGCAAAGCGAATCCGAAAGGAAGAAGCATTACTTGAAAAAGAGTTGGAAGGGTACGCTGCATACAAAAAGAAAGTAAAGTATAAAGTCATTCCCTTCATATGGTAATATAACGATACCATATACTTTGTCGGGAAACCGGAGGAATAAATATGGCAGCAGTTACATCTTTAGGATTGGGTAAGACAATGGAAAAGAAGCTTCATTCAGTTGGTATTCATTCTGCTGAAGAATTAAAAGAAATCGGGAGTAAACAAGCAGTTTCCCGGCTGAAAGAGAAATATCCGGGTACTTGTGTTGTCATCCTTTACTATTTGGAGGCGGCTATTCGCGGAGTGGAAATAAAGCAGCTTGAGGATACCTGTAAGGCGGAGCTTCGGGCCTGTTTTAAGCAGCTATGATTGACGGCTTACGAAACAAATGTAGAGATTAGGAAGAGTGTGAATAATTCAGGGAAGTTAAGAAGGTAACATTTATGCAGCTGCCATATTCTGAAACATTGGAAATCCAATATTTAAGCCGGATTTTTGATAATACAAGCGAATGCTATAAATTTTTTTGGTTTCAGGCAATTGTTTCTAAGATTCTGGAGGGAAAGGACAGGGTGTCTTATGAAGAATTGGTTGATGAGATGATTGCGGATGCCTGGTATATGGTAATTGAGTATCACTTGAACCTGGGCCCCAGAGATACGTTAGAGAGTTTAGTGCTTTATTTGCAGCAGATATCCCAACTGAAATCTTCAGAAAAGAAAGAAAATATTATCAGTTACTTAAAAAACTGTACGGATAAAGAGGTGGCAAGGAGAAAAAGAATACTGACGAAAAATGTTCCATACCGTATTCAGGCTCCATTTATGAAAAGGGTAAAAGGAAAAGAATGGGATGTGGCGGAAAGCACTTTAATTTCTAAAATTAATCAGGAACGCAGATTAATGTATTATTTTGAAGCGCTAAACGGTATGCAGACCTTTATCCGGTTCAGCCCTGAGTGGTTTACATATATACAGAAAAATCAAGAGATTATAAGGGGCTGGCTGCAATACAATATCATCATATATTTACAGAAACGCAATCCAAGTGTTCCGGGAATTGCGGATAAATTGTATCCGCCAAAGGAGCGAAAGCTAGAGAAGGTTAAGAAGTACTGGAAACTTTTACTGGCAATTTATCCGATTTGCGAGATATATGGAAATGTGCAATTATCGGAGGACAATATTTCAATTGATCATTTTGTACCGTGGTCATATGTGGCCCATGATGAATTCTGGAATCTGCATCCTACAACACGAAGCATTAACAGCAGTAAGAGCAATAGTCTGCCGGACTGGAATATTTATTTTCCGCAACTTGCAAAACTGGAATTTCTTTCTTATGAAACGATGTGGAAGTATGATGCTTTACATGGTGAATTTGAAAAATGTGCAACGGAGCATCTAAATGATAATTCGGTGCGAAGGAAAATTTATCGGGAAGGGCAGGACTTTACTCAGTTTTGCGGAGCATTGGAAGATATTTTGCAGCCGGTGTACCAATCTGCAAGGAATTGCGGGTTTGAGAATTGGATTTATAAGAAAGTGAAGGACGATAATGAATCAAACAATATCCTATTATGATAAAAATGCCAAAGAGTTTTGCAATTCAACAAAAGATGTTGATATGAGCTTTTGCAGGGATAAGTTTCTGTACCTTCTGGAGGAGAAAAATCATATTAGTACAAAAGAATATGATAAATCAAAAATTCATATTTTAGATGCAGGATGTGGCAGCGGACGGGATGCGAAGGCATTCTTAGAAGCCGGATATCAGGTAACTGCGATAGACGCTTCAAGAAAAATAGGTGAGGAAGCCGAAAAGCTGATAAAGCAGAAGGTTTTGTGCATAAGATTTGAGGAATTGCAGTTTCAGCAGGAATTTGACGGGATATGGGCATGTGCCTGCCTTCTTCACGTTTCCGATGAAGAAATAAACGGGGTGTTAAAGCGCTTTTGGAATGCCCTGAAAGAAGATGGAATATTTTATGCCTCTTTTAAATACGGAAAAGGAATGAGAACGGATAGGGGCCGGATATTTTGTGATTATGAAGAAACTGCACTGGAAAATCTTATGGTCCAAAACAGTTTTGTGATTGAAGATATTTTTAGAACACGGGATGGCCGAAAAGGCAGGGAAAATGAGCAATGGGTAAATGCTTTGGTAAGGAAAGGAGCATTTTTTAGAGAGAGAGGAGCCATACGATGAAATTAAGCGCAGTTCATCATGTTGCAATTATTGTATCTGATATTCATTCAGCAAGGGACTTTTATGTAAATAAGCTTGGCTTTGAGATTATCAGGGAAAACTATCGGGAGCAGAGAAAGGATTGGAAACTGGATTTAAAAGTTGGGGATGGGGCTGAGGCGATTGAACTGGAAATCTTTGCAGAACCAAATCCGCCGGGGAGGGTTAACCGGCCGGAAGCCTGCGGTCTCCGGCATCTGGCATTTCGTGTGGAAGATGTGGAAGGAGCTGTGGCGGAATTGGCAAAGTGCGGAATTGAATGTGAGCCAATTCGATATGATGAATACACGCATAAAAGAATGACCTTTTTCTTTGATCCGGATGGCCTTCCACTGGAATTGCATGAATAAGAGAAACAAACGCCGATACGCTTCGCGAATCGGCTTATTGTAACAAAAACTTTTGTGGGGCCTTAATCTGCCTGTGTAAAAAGAAAAGCCGCCTGCCAAAAGCTTATGAAAGTTAGGTAAGTACCAGATTGACTGGATCCTTGCTTTCATAAATTTCCGGCAGACGGCTTCTTTTGCAGAGAGGCTTTCCGGCTTATATTTAATCGCTTGGAATTAGCAGCACCTGACCAATATTCAGGATATCGCTGCTCAAACCGTTTAAGCTTTTTATTTTATTGACTGTTGTGCCGAATCTTCGAGCTAACTGCCAAAGGGTATCTCCTGATCGGACGGTATATTCAAAATATGGAGCAGGAGATGATCCGGCGGAAGGAATTTTGAGTATTTGCCCAATGCTGAGAGCGCTGCCGGACAGGCCGTTTAATTGCATAATATCATCAACGGTTGTGTGATATCTTTGGGCTAGAAGCCAAAGGGTATCTCCTGATCGGACTACATATTCAAAGTAGGATCCGCCTGGGGATTCTGTTAGCGGAATTTTAAGTACCTGACCGATGCTCAGTTCATCGCTGGTCAGGCCGTTTAGTCTTTTAATATCATCAACGGTTGTGTGATATCTCTGAGCCAGGAGCCAAAGGGTATCCCCTGAACGGACCGTGTAATCCATTACGCCTGTATCGACGTCAGGCGGTATGATATCACCTACTCCCAGATAAGTTTGATATAGCGCCTGCCATGTAAGCGGCCCCACTATGCCGTCAGCTTTAAGACCTGCTGCTCTTTGGAATGCCGCAACTGCCTGCTGTGTTTCTATTCCGAAATCTCCGTCCTGGGCCGGAGCCGGAATGGCGGGGTTAAATTCGGCTGCCACGTTCAAAAGATACTGCAGAGTAATGACATCCTGTCCCGAGGAACCAAGGCGCAGAATCGAAGCAGGCGGAACAGTTCCAATTCCCAGGGAAGTACCCTCACTATCCAGTTCGGCAAGTCTGGTCACGGAGGTATACAAATAGGAAAGTTTATTCCAGGTAGCCTTTCCGACTATGCCATCAGGTGTCAGATTGAAAATACTCTGGAACCTGGCAACCGCTGCTTTTGTGCTTTCCCCGAAGATACCCGCTTCATCTGTAATAGCGGGAATGGCAGGATAATTGCGCCGGACTCTTTCCAGATAAGTTTGGATTGTCTGCACGTCAAGCCCTGTGCTGCCTGTTTGAAGCGCTGTACCGGGATAGGAGGATAAAATGCCGGTAATAATATTCGTCTCTGCAATCTCCACATCCTTTGGGTAGTAGGAACGCAGTATCTGCAGAGGGCTGAGCCCCTGATTAGCCAGTGTAACCGTTCCCCACTGGGATAAACCTGCACAGGTCACGGTGGTTCCGCTACAGAAGGATGTAAAATAAGGCGCAATCTGTCCCTGCCTGCGTACAAATTCATTAAAAATTTCATCTACAATGAGACTGACAGATTCATAGATATTGCGTCCATAAATAAAATACTGATCATAGGCGGTATTATTTGTTATGTCAAAGTTGTAGCCGCGGCTTCTGTACCATTCGGTATATACCCGATTCAGTGCAAATGTGATAATTGCATAAATATTTGCTCTCAGGGATGCATCCGGCCATGTGGGATAAATTTCACTGCTGGCGACATTCTTTACATAATTGGGAAAAGATACCTGGACATTGGACGCAGCTGTGCCGGGACTGCCCAGATGTACCGTAATTGGATTTGGAATAACTACCTGGCGGAGTATCTGGGGATCCGTACCGGGTATTTTCTGATAGCGGCTTCCTGCCATGGAGACGGCAGGCGCTCCGATTTGAATCTCCGTAACGGTTGGTATACGCTGCATTTTCCGCATGGGAACAAATTCAATTGGCTGAATGGCTGTCTCACCATCCAGAATGGGAATACCGTCAACGTGAACCGTATTGAAACCATCTGCAAAGGCAAGTACCTGATAACTGATAAAAGGTGTTCCTTGAAAATCCGGATTCAAAGACAGTGAGCGGTCCAGTGTTTCCAGAGCAACACGCTGCGTTTCACCACTTTCATCCGTTATCAGATGATAAACGCTTTTTTCCTGATTATCCATAACCCAGATCTGGGCGCCCACAAGCGGAAGCGCATCATGAGCTGTCCGTGCCTGTACAATCAAATAACCAATTGCCATAATGATAAATTTCTCCTTCAAGTCACTTATAAGAATTGTTTTTGTTTTTACACTTAAATCCTGCTGCAGGATTTACAGCACAATTCCTTTATAGTATAATTATGAAAAACAGGTGATTCCTGTTCCTTTTTCATGGAAGTATGGAGGATAAGAGCGAAAGGGTTTCAACCTTTCACCCGTAAGTTTGTGTCTGCGCTGCATTCACAAACTTGTAAGCCATATAGGGCTTTGCGCAATAAAACAAAGGTGAACCAAGTTCACCTCGCAGAAATGAGGGTAAATTATGAATACAGAAATAATTATTTCACTGGTAATATTGTTGATTAGCATAGCACCTCTTATCATCATTGGGATTGTCCAGTATAGAAGTAAAGAGCCGGTTGGTTTTTGGTCAGGCAGGAAACCGCCCCAAAAGGAGCAGATTACAGATGTAAAAGCTTATAACCAAAAGCATGGTCTTATGTGGATCTTATTAGGAACAGGTTTTATTTTTTGCTTTGTATGCGGACTTGCTTTTGGAGAACTGGCAGCGGGATATTTGTGTATGGCTGAAGTAGCAGGCGGTATAGCGGCAATGATTGCTTATCATAATAAGCTGGAGCGCATGTACCGCAGAAATGGGGATAACTATGGATCACGGAAAGATGCCGGAGCGATTAGAAAGAAAAGTAATTTATGAAAGTGATTTTGTATGTTTATATGCAGATAAAGTAAAATTGCCGGATGGGCGTATAATAGATAAATATCATCAAATCCATTATCCCCATGAAGCGGTAAGTCTGGTTATCTTCAATGAAAAGGCTGAAGTGCTGATGATCCAATCCAAACGATACACGGTAATGGGCTTGGAATGGGAAATTCCGGCAGGCTGTGTGGAAGATGGGGAAACGAAGGAAGAAGCTGCACGCCGGGAATGTATGGAGGAGACAGGATGCACGGTGGAGGACTTGAAATTTTTATGTACACAAAATCCTTCCAATGGAATGTCTGACGGTGTATGTCATGTTTTTGGTGCAAAGGTTGATACGGAATCTGTGAATATTGATGAGAATGAAGTAAATATGAAAAAATGGGTTCCCAGAGAACGTGTCCTTGAGATGTTAAAAAATAATGAAACGAAAGACGGGACTTCTATTCTGGCGTTGCTTTTTGCCTTTGAATTTTATAAATAGATATTGTAAGAATGAAAAATAGTATTGACATAAGGGATTTCATATGTTACCATCATTTAGGTACGAGCAATACCTTGTTTTTTGTGTGTATAACACGCAATTTATTATTATGTGTCCATAGCTCAGCTGGATAGAGCAACGGCCTTCTAAGCCGTGGGTCGGGGGTTCGAATCCCTTTGGGCACGTTTTGATGTATGATTACATATCATCATCTTTTAAAGTAAGCTGACTTGCGAAAGATAGCAGCATTTGTCAACATAAGGATGTTACTGAAGTCTGGCATCCGTTGTTCAAACAGGCTGGTTCGCATAACGTGTCGGTGTATGATTGCATGGTGGGTATGGCGCAGTTGGTTAGCGCGCCAGATTGTGGCTCTGGAGGCCGAGGGTTCGAGTCCCTCTATCCACCTTTTGCCAAGGCTTGTCAGCTGACAGGCTATCGTCTGAAAGATGAGCTTGGTGTTTTAATGGGCTATCGCCAAGCGGTAAGGCACAGGACTTTGACTCCTGCATTCGCTGGTTCGAATCCAGCTAGCCCAGTTTTATATACGGGCCACTAGCTCAGGTGGTAGAGCACTTGACTTTTAATCAAGTTGTCCCGGGTTCGAGTCCCGGGTGGCTCACGAAGGAAAATCTCTGTAAAGCATTGATTTTACTTGCTTTACAGGGATTTTCTTATATCCATAATTGGACTGTTATAAGCATTTATTTCTATAGCATTTCTATAGCAAATCGGGGTTATTATAGCAAAATTATAGCAGGATTGCAGTTGCTTTTATAACGCAATAGCATTATTTAATTTTTCCTGTACCGCTTCTTTTTCCTCATCCAGATGGGCGTATACTTCCATAATCATTTTTATGTCAGAGTGGCCCATAAGCTCTACAGCCTTCTTTTGACTGATTCCGGAATAATAAAGCATAGTACAATAGTTATGGCGAAAGATATGAGCGGTCAGGCCGGTGATTGGTTCGGCTCTTATCAGCTTTTCCTGTTCGGATGTTACTGCGTCATTCATTTTGCGGACAATTCTTTGCCACATCTTTACGTATTGCGTTTTTGAGAGGATTTCAGTATTTTTTCCGGGGAAAAGGTAAAATGTATCAACTGATCTTAAAAATTCCTTTAAAAAGGCCACCACGCTTACAGGAATGGGAATATTACGGTTGCCCGCATCACTTTTGGCGCCGAGTTTTATTATAGGGTTATTTTTATCAAAGATTACGGTTTTATTTACTGACAGAACTTTCTTTTTCAGGTCAATATCAGATTTGGAAAGCACGAGAGCTTCGCCGCGCCGCAGTCCAAAATAAAAGAGCAGCTTTACAAGGGCTTCTTCCTGAAGGGTAAAATCGGCTTTTTTTATGGCTTCTTTTTCCAGATCTGTTAAGGCTCTTTTTTCTGTTTTATGTCGTTTAGGCAGAGTTACTTTCTTTGCCACGTTTTCAGTTATTAGTTTATCCTCTATGGCACTGTTTAAAATCTGTACCAGCGTCATTTTGATTTGTTCGCATGTTCTTGGGTGCTCCTGGTTATCATTTATTAATTTTTGTACATCAGAGCGGACAAGTTTGTTAAGCGGAAGATAACCAAGTTCAGGTTTTATATGTTTATTAACGATATTATCATACATGGCTTTGGTATTAATACCGACTGATGCTTTGTATGTAGCAAACCAGTTATCGACATAATCGCGAAAAAGAGTGTCAGATTCCTTAATAAGCTCGCCGGACATGGTTTTCGCTTTGAGTTCAGCAATTTTATCACGCAGAGCCTTTTCTGTCTTGGCAGATAAAAATATATTGTTTGGCCGCCCATCTGCTTTATATCCTACCATGATAGTAGTTGCATACCGTCCATCCTTCCTTTTTTTGTATCTTCCCATAGCATCATCCTCCTTTTGGGTATAAAAATAACAGCCTGTGAGCTATTAGAAAAATTGCAATAGTTCACTTGCAAGCTGTTTCCGAAGATGATACAATATTTTTGTTTGATAGGGTATCATCTTCGGATGTATCTGAAAACCGTTCCTGTTGGCGCAGGGGCGGTTTTTATGTTTGACAGATATTTGGATATTGCTTATAATGTACTTAACAAAGGAACCGAAAGCTAGATAAAGCCTAGCTGCCGGAAAGTTAAACAACTACAAAAAGTAGCGCCTACCTTGCCAGGGCGAGGGCGCTACTTTTTGCGTATAATGTAGACAACAAGTGTCACTACAGCACAAAGCATAATTACAAATGTAAAAAGCTCATCATATGTAATCATTGGCACCAGCCCCTTTCTAAATACTCGGCAGCTGGCATTTCGCCCCTTCGGTTCCCCAGGTAAATATATTATTTTGTTTTATGACCGCCTACGTGATTAGACGTAGGCGGTTTTAATGTTTTAAGCATTCCATGTTTTGCCACAACTTTGGCATATACATTTTGTTTTGTGAGTTGTCCTTGTTTTATACCTGCTAGGCCTGAAAATCTTTACAATAAGTGCAGGTAAAAAAAAGAACATCCATTTAATTGGTACCCAGTACCATCCGAAGAAACACCACCAAATAATACCGTGTTTTTTTTCCTTCAATTTAGTTTCAGATACAACTTGAACTGTTACATTTTCGCTACCACATTTTGGGCATTTCATAATAAATCCACCTTTCTTTTGTTTGATTTGGATATGTAAAAAGTTTAAAAATTAATATGTATTATTTTACCTTCTTTATAGTATCTTACGCCATTTTTGCGTTTTCCCCCTTGATATATCCAAGTTCACGCAATTCATTAGCACGCTCTATAAGTTTTCGTTGTCCATCTTCATTTAAAAGTCTGTATAGATTTAAAAGATCATTTTCTTCCGCGCTCATTCCTGTATTATCGGAAGATATACCGCAAATTTCATAAAGACCTACGTCTAAGGCATTACAAATGGCGCAAAGAGTGTCTATATCTGGAGAATTATTTCCACATTCCCAACTTGAAATAGCAGCAGCAGTAACACCAAGGGTTCCAGCAAGCCCTTTTTGAGTCATT
Source organism: Parablautia intestinalis (assembly GCA_003612395.1). Classification (GTDB taxonomy): domain Bacteria; phylum Bacillota; class Clostridia; order Lachnospirales; family Lachnospiraceae; genus Suilimivivens; species Suilimivivens intestinalis. Next base: position 372,081 of record RAYQ01000001.1, on the reverse strand, counting down.
TTTAGTTTTTTACGGTAAAAAGCTATATTTTTTTGGATATTTTCTTTTAATAGTTTTTCATTACTTATTACCATTTGATTTTTCACCACATTTTTTTATTTGTATATTACCATACGTTTTAAATACTTTCAAGAAAAAAATCAATAAAACATTGAATAAATAATTGACAATCAATAAAACATAGTGTAATGTAATAAATATCAATGATACGTTGTTTTTAGGAGGTGATAAAAAATGTTAGGAACAATGATAAAAGAATATATGAAAGAGAATGGGATCAAGCAAAGTTACGTTGCTGACAAGATGGGAACATCACCACAGATACTGGGAACGATTCTAAATGAAAAAAGAAAACTGGAAGCAGCAGAATTTTTTAATCTATGTGATGCAATTGGTGTAGATGCAGCAAATTTGGCAGCAGTAGCAGGAATTTACAAGCGGAAATCGACAAAGCAAGAAACCACAGCTTAAGTAATTCACATAAAAAGGAGGTTATATAAACAAAAAATGACAGCTTTACTATTATTTATAATCGTTATCCTTTTAATTTTATTAATATCCACAAAGCTTGGGCTGACAGCTTATATTGCATGGATGGAAGAGAATCATTTTCCACATCCATCTGATAAGGAATTTAAGAGACTTATCAGATGGTGTGTGAAAAATTACATGCAGGATTTATTTGGAAAATCCTAAATTATAGTTAATGGCGGCTGTTGCGACCCCTTCAGCTATTGAAGAAATAATTTTAAGGCTTGCAAAACCTATGTTTGAAGAAATACTTTTTATTTTTTTCCAATTATTATCATCGCGAATATTAGCAAGAAATTCATGCCCATCAGGTGTCAGATCATAACAATTTACAAAATGAGAATATGGCACGAATAGTAACCCTTTCATTTCGAGATATCTTAGATGATATGATAATTGGTCATTTTCATATTTTTGCAGATTAGGGTAGTCTCGGCATTCATCCGTGATACAGCAAGGATCTCTATAGAATGAGTTTTCCTCGACAGTAAATAAAATGTCGCGAATACATTCATTATCAATTCGCATACATGTTTCTCCTTTCTTTCGTATTTCAACATAGCGGTGCTGATAAGAAGATTGTAGCAAATTTGGAGGGAGCTTGTCGAGACAGGAAGGTAAAAAATGGTAGAAATAGTAACTGCGGCAGTTATAGCGGCTGCTGTATCTGTAATCTGTTGCAAAATATCTGCAAAGACAGTATTCAACATAATTGATAAGTATGTGGCAGATATGATTCATCTGGCAAAAGATGCAATCAGAGATGCGTATTTTAAAAATGAGCGCCGGACTATCGCCCATGACGTAAATAAAGTGGTGGAACGTCTGGAAGTAAATTCTGAATATAAAGATGGGGAATTATTTATCAGACTGGATGATGCTATTGAGATTGTAAAAGAGGAAATGAACTAAGCATTGGTAAAGGGCCTAAACTATTACTATGTCGCTTATATAACGGGGATTATAGCCAGACTTTAAATCTTGATTAATGCAAATAAAATTGCATGCACGAAGATCATTTAATGAAATAAATAGAAAGGGGGCCAAGAAATGCAGTTTCCTAAAAAGATAATGTCAGTGTCAGAAATTAAGAAGGAATGCAATATACCGGAATCCTTTTTGTACCAGATGGCCCATATGCAGGATCAGAAATGTGCTTTTCGAAGGCCCGGGGGAAGAAAAATTTTTTTTGATACAGAAAAGCTGGCAAAGCAGATGGAAAAATTTGCAGTCAGGTAATGGGCTGAAAGGAAGAAAGCAACATATCTGAAGCGTAAATTACGTAAAAGGTGGCATATGGAAGATGAGTACAAAGAGGTAGTTAAAGAATTTTATAAAGTATACAGACCATTGCAGAAAAGATATAGCTTGCGGTCACATATGCACTTTAGCGCATACGCTGACGGGATAATTGAAATATGGGAGTATATGGGGGAAACGCAGAAAAAGCGCATATGCAAAATAAAGGAAGTAACAGAAATAGATTGTTATAAAAGAGCAATTGAACATTTAAAAATTTATGGAAGGGAAAAGGAGGAAAAAGAAAATAAGCGAAATACAGCCGTGGCAGTATAAAGATATAAACGAAATTGAAAGGGAAACCATGTCTACTGTAATTGAGACAATGACAGGATGTACAACGTGGGAAAATGTAAAAGATACGGGATGGATTAGTCCGGAAGTATATCTGGAAGTAACGGAAAAATATGACGAGCGTATAAAGAAGTTAAGCGAAAAAAATGATGAGCTAAGCAGAGAAAACAGCATTATCATGGAGGAATTAGAAAAGGCACGAAGGCAGAATATAGAAATTGAAGATATTTTGAAATGCTATAAAGCAGATTTGTATGACTTTTATGCACAGTCAGGCAAACTGCCCAATTATGAAGGGAGATAACAGGCACATGGATCAAAAAATTATGGAAAGAAGCAATACTATTGGAATTGTCGGTATTATTACGGACAAGCCGTACCTGATATTGGATGCGTCAGAATGGAGGAAAAGATTGTACGAAACAAAGCTTGAGCGTGTACGCCCAAGCGGGGCTAAGGATATATTTATCCTGCAGTTTGACGGGAGTGCTGCCGGAACGGAAAAAAGGATCGAAGAAATTACAAAGGGCGTGGAAGTAATGATCGGCGGAGAAATCCGGACAGAAAATGTATATGATCCGCGTCCGGAAGAAAACCGTGTGAAGATTTACATATATGCGGAAATGATAGCGGTAAACGATCCGCCTGTAGATGATCAAAATGAAGTTACTATTCGAGGGAATATATGCCGTCCTCCATACTATAGGCAGACGCGCAGCAGGACAGTAAAGGGAAAGCGAAGGACAGTTACCAATCTTATAGTCGCAGTAAATTCCAATAAAGGGACGAACTATATACCATGTGTATGCTTCGGCTGGCAGGCATTTTTGGCAAATGCGCTGGAAGTCGGGGACTATGTAGAGATTTACGGACGCTTTCAGTCGCGGGAATACAGGAAACGGATTGACGGGCAAAAGCCACCATATTTAGTAACAGTATATGAAGTATGCGCAAATAAGATAAAGAGCAGGAAAATCAAAGAAGAAGGGCAGGAAGAAGAAAGGGGATCAGACGTATGAGCGGGCAGGAATACAGCCGGGTTGTTGCTGTAGATTTTGACGGTACATTAGCCAGAACGTGTTTCCCCGAAATTATAGAGCCTATACCAGAAACAATTAAATACTGTAAGCGGCTTAAGAAGGATGGCGCAATTCTTATCCTGTATACATGCAGGAAGGGAAAAGATTTGCAGGATGCGGTGAAATGGTGCGAAAGACAGGGGATTATATTTGACTATGTAAACGAGAATACCGCACAAAACATAGCGAAATATGGAGGCGTGGACACAAGAAAAATATTTGCACATGAGTATATAGACGATCTGGCTATAAATCCGGTACGGGAAAATATGTGGGCGCGCCGTGTCAGAGAGCTTTATGCACAGCGGATTATACCGGCGGTGGGGATTGCCGCTGCGCTGGTGATAGCGATAGAAACGGCGCTGGCAATTATTAGACATTTTACATAAAGGAGAAAAAGGCGTATGGCAAAGAAAAGCAGTACCGGAGTATGCCGCTTCTGCGGTCAGAGTGTAATTGTGGAAAACGGAGCAGAGATGACAGCTCCACAGCTGGAGGAATCGGCCACAATGTTATGCGGATGTGATGAGGCTATAAAATATCAACAGGAAAAGAACCGCCGATCAGTGGCGAAACAGCGGATCAATGAACTTTTTGGAGAAGATGCAGGGGAATATAAACAGCCGGATGCAGTACGCACAATGATGTTAAATGTTGTGGATGCTATCTGCGATAAAAAATGAAAGCAGCAACGGTGACAATCAGGACGGGGCTTCGCTGCCGGATCATGCAAATGGCAAAGGATAAAATAAAAGTCGTGCGGGAAATCAGCGATAATAATGAGTTTTATACAGTAGGTGGCTATGGAAAATAAAAGCTCTCTTTCCGGTGAAATAAGCAGACTGAAAGAAGAAAATGTAAGGCTGGTACAGGAAAATGACATCCTGAAAAATCAGCTTAGTGCAGTAAATAGAAGAATTGCAAAGCTTAAACAGGAGATAAAGGACTGGCAGCAGGCAGCAGACGGGCTGGCACGCATGATAGAGGAAATAAAAGAAAAAGAAAGAGGCAGCAGGCGACACAAATAAGAATGTACTTTGAAAACAGAAAACAGATAGGCGAAAAAACGACCGTTGCAGTTCGGGAAATCTGCAACGGCCAAACCGTACACGGCAAAAATAAAACCTGATAATAGTATATGCTGTGTACGGCAAAAAGTCAAGAAAAATAGCGGTTTGAAAGCCGCTGTTATGACTTGTTAAGCATATTATTTTATCGACAGGTGGTGGGGAATATGCCATATAGGCATGAGATCTGCAAAGCAGGTAAAACGAAGCAGCATACATACTATTACGCAACGAGAGCCGACACAAAAGAAGGATCGCGTAAAAAGAAAGAGAATAAGACAAGCGAAGCACAGGAGAAGGTGAACAGCAGACAGGCAGTAAAAAAGCTGACATGGACAATGAATGCAAATTTTGATGGCACCAGTCTGTATGTAACATGGTCATATGCGAAGGAAAAGCGGCCAGAAGGGAAAAAGGAGCTAAGGAAAGACGTTGAAAAGCTTCTCCGGAAAATAAGAAAGGAATTTAAGACAGCAGGGGATATTGCAAAGTATGTGTGGGTGGCGGAAGTTGGGGAAAGGGGAGCTGTGCATATCCATATGGTATTAAATGCAATGGAGATCCCAAAGCTGAAAAGGTGCTGGGATAAAGGATGGATTGATGTAAAGCCGCTTGACGATAGCGGGCAGTACAGAAAGCTGGCTTCATACTTTGTGAAATATTCTGAAAAAACCATGAAAACGTGTGAAGGATTTTCGGGAAGGCGGTACAATTCCAGCAAAAATTTAAAGATACCGGAGCCGGTAAAAACAACGGTCAAGGCCAGGAATGCATATAATCATACGATTGAGATCCCCCAAGGCTGGTATTTGGACAAAGACAGTGTAGCGGAAAGCTGGCATGAGGTTACAGGGTTTATGTACTTTACATATACACTGATTTATGACGGGACAAGCCGGAAACAGACAAAAGAAAGCTATACTCTAAATCTGGACACGGGGGAAGTAGAGATCACAGAGAAACCATGGAGGGAAAAGAAAAAATGTCACTGAATACAGGATATCTAAAAGCAGACCGGACAGAGGAAAGCGGGGAACAATATACACCGTATTACGCAGTTGATCCAATCCTGAAATACATACCAAAGGGTGCACGGGTGTGGATGCCGTTTGATAGTGAGTGGTCGGCGTTTTACCAGTCATTCAGGGATAAAGGATTTTTAACTATACGATCGGATATATCGGATGGACTTAATTTTTTTAAATATGAGCCGGAGGAATACGACTGTATAGTATCAAACCCGCCCTTCAGGCACAAAGATGCAGTCATAAAAAGGCTGTATGAGCTGGGGAAACCTTTTGCAGTATTGTTGCCGCTTAATTCTCTGCAGGGCGTAGCCCGGTACCAGTATTTCAGGCAGGGCATACAGATTTTAGCATTTGATAAGCGGATCGCGTTTCATAATCCGCAGAACATGAGAGATTACAAAAAAGGTGTAAGTTTTGCAACGGCGTATTTTTGCCGTGATGTTCTTCCGCGCGATCTGATTATTGAGGAATTGACAGAGTATAAAAGGCCGTTAATAACGGAAAGTGAGGGAAAAGCGAATGAAAGCAAAATTTAAGAGGACAAAGACAGCAGATGGGCTGCCGCTGACGTTTGGAAAATGTATGACGTATTAGACATAGAGGTAGGAGCAGGGCAGGGGAAGATAAAGAAAATCAAAGTAAAAAATGATTTAGGATATGAAAGCTGGTATGAAGTAAATAAATTTGTATTATTTGCGGAAGCTTCCGCGCATCTGAAAGGGAATGCGGCAGCAGGCATTGGACAAAGTGCGGCACGGAGCGCAACACCGGACGGAAAGCAGATATACATGGGTATTGATGTGGCGGGCGGCGCAGATATGACAGTATGCGGAAAATCGCTGGAAATGACGGATATTGAAAAAGGCTACACGGCGCGGGCGGCGTTAAAAATCGGAGAAGCGGTGGCGGCTGGTATTGAGGCTGGGATCGCCTTCACAATGGTGAATAGAAAGGGGCGATAAAATGTACGGAAATTTAAAACGCGGGGAAGATACAGAGCAAATGGGAGTGATAGACTGGGCGAACTGGAACGCGGGGCGTTTCCCCGAATTAAAATTATTGTTTCACATACCAAATGGGGGAAAGAGGGATATCAAAGAGGCGGCACGCTTTAAGGCTATGGGTGTAAAGCCGGGCGTTCCGGATCTTTGTCTGCCAGTCCCAATGAATGGATTTGCGGGCCTCTATATCGAAATGAAATATGATAAAAATAAGCCAACGGAAAAGCAGAAAGAGTGGATCAGGGCATTAAAAGAGCAGGGCTACAAAGTAATTATATGTTATAGCAGCATAGACGCTACACAGGAGTTGGAAAAATATTTGCAGGGGAAAAGAACAATTTTATATGATCCGGATTTTGACCCTGCAATAAGGCAACAAAAAGACAGAGCGAAAGAGAGGCAGGAGGACAGATGAAAACTATTGCAATCATCAATTTAAAAGGCGGTGTGTCAAAGACCACTACAGCGATCAACATGGCAACGCTGCTTGCAGGAAGGCATAGAAAGAGGGTTTTGTTGTTTGACAACGATCCGCAGGGAAATGCCAGTCAGTTTTTTAACTGTTATGAGGAGGGAAAAGAGACATGTGCGGCGGCAGAAATTTTGCGTAGAGAATCTTCCCCGATTCGCTGGGAAGGCCATGGGCTCCAGGTTATAAACGCCAATATTTCCCTTCTCGCAGCGGATAACGCACTTCGCGCAAGCGCGGAAAGGCAGGATAACCGGATAAAAGAGTATTTGCAGAGCATAGAAGATAAATTTGATTATTGCATTATAGACAATCCTCCTGCGCTGCTTATGTGTACAATTAATGCGCTATGCGCAGCGGATGAAGTTATAGTACCTGTCATGCTTGATAACTGGGCTATAGATGGAGTAGAAATGATAGCAGCGCAAATTGAGGGATTAAAATCATTAAATAAAAAATTAAAAATTGCTGGAATACTTCTCACAAATTACAGGAAAACAGATGAAAACGAAGTAGCAGAAAAGTGGCTGCGTGAACATTGCAGATACAGGGTATTTGAAACGAAGATCAGGAGGTCAGACAAGGTAACGGCGGCGACATATTATAAAGAGCCGCTGGAAAAGTATAGCCCACGTAGCGCAGCGGCGGTTACATATCGGAAATTTGTAAATGAGTATTTTCAGGAAAGCGGGGTGCAAAAATGATTGATAAAAGAATAGAGGAAATTGTATTGCAATACGACTATAACACACAATCACGCCAGTGTATTGAGGAAATGGCGGAACTTACACAGGCAATCAATAAATTCTGGCGAAAAGATTTGAAGTGCGGAAAGCATGAAATTAATTTTAAATGTGCTTGCTATAAATGCAGTGGGGAAAACTATGATAATTTGTGCGAGGAAATTGCAGACGTGCAAATTATGTTAGAGCAGATGAAAGAAATGCTGAATTGCGGATATGCGGTAGGAAAGATTATAGATGAAAAGTTGAAAAGGGAGATTAATAGAATAAAGGAAATACAGGTAGAAAAAGAGGAAATGTCAAGTGCTGAAGCAATAGAACGGCTGGGAAAATATAAAAGCTGGGCTGAAACAAATGAAATAAGTCAATATGATATAAAACTACATAACGCCTGCATAAAGGCATTACAAGAAAAAATCGAAAGAGAGGAAAAGGAAAGTGGCGTTTGATATTAAATCCATAATGAATGCAGTAACCGCAGGGGCAGCCACCGAAGAAATAGATAAATATTTTAAAGAAATCCAGTTGGACTATGAACAAATAGTAGTGACCGGACAGAACAAATACAGCATGGATGAAATAGAGGAATTGGCAGCAGGTATTGAAATGGCAGGCGGTTTACATGAGCCATTAATATTAGGCCGAATAAATGGTGAATACTGGCTTGCAAGCGGTCATAGGAGGTACGCCGCTATTAAAATGTTGGTGCAGGACGGAAAAGAAGAATTGCGGACAGTAGGATGCAGGTACAAGGACATGACAGAAACAGAATTCAGGCTGCATGTACTGATCGGAAATACTTTTAACCGTCACTATACGGATTATGACAAAATGATCGAAGCTGAAGAATGGAAAAACGCATTAAAAGCAGCACAAAAAGAAAAGCTTTTAATTTTAGAACGCGGCGAACGCGTTAGGGATTATGTAGCGCGTATCATGGGGACTTCGGCGGCAGTTGTAGGAGATTATAACCGTATTAATAAAAATGCAATGCCCGAAATCAAAGAGCAATTTAAAGAGGGTACCATTGGAGTTACAGCAGCGGCAGCAGCAAGTCAGTTGCCGGAAAGTAAGCAAAAGGAAATCGCAGAACAGGTGGCAGCAGGAAAAGACATAAAAGCACAGGAAATCCGCGATATGGTGGATGCGAAAAAAGCGGCAGTGGCAGCAGGTAGTAATAATAGAGAAAAGGAGGAAAAGGAAAAGCGAAGCATAACCGAACAGAAAAGAGAACAAATGTCAGATACCGACACAAATAAGGAGGAAAAAGAGAACGCGCGCCGCCTTCATGCGCTAAAAATGCTTGAAAAATATTATATATACATGAGTGATGAAGAAGTACATATTTTGGAAAATATACTTGAAGATTGCAAACGAAGAAAAAGGGAATATAGGTTAGATGATGTAGGCTCAACCAGCTAAATGGCAAATTATCTAAACTAGCTAGTTATGACCTTGGATCAATAACAAGTAGTAAATATACTCTAGAGTCATTGTTTAATGCATGTGCAAATAACCGTTATGTATCTAGCGGGACGATTGGTTATTCTGACTCTTTGTCATACAACAATAAAAATACAATTGTTTTAGCAGGTTGGTACACAATGGTTGGTTTGACCGAATCAGGCATAGCTAAATATAATACATCTACCAAAAAGTGGGATAAAATGCCATAAATGGATTGCCTTTTTTAGTACCGAAAACTTTTCGTATATATTATTTGATAGGCAATTGGCGCATTATTTACTGCAGAATCCATTTCGACCCAAACAGTAAACTCTTTTGATGATGCACTTAAGGGAACAAATAAACCACCGTAGGGAACATATTGATGTCCCCATGCACTAGAAAAAATTGCAAACAATGGTGTGTATCCGTCTACATTTGGAACAGATAAAATTACTTGATTTGCACCAGACAAAAAGTTTTGATTTTTTGATGTTAGTCTAAATGTAAATTGGGAAGCTAAATTGCCATTTAGCTTAATGAAGAAGGAGGAAAATAGGATTTATGATAGAAAACGAATACAGGCACAATAAAGCCTTTAGGGATTATGTAGATACATATCGGAGCGAAAAGGGAATAACCCTAGATGAAGCCATGCATCAGGAGGAAATCAAACGGGCATGTCTGCATTATACGGATGTGTGAGCGTAAGCCATGGATGCAAAAAGAGTACTTAAATATCCGGGGAGCAAATGGAATATAGCAAAAGAGCTTGTCAGGCTGATACCGGAGCATCACAGCTACTTAGAGCCCTATTTTGGCAGCGGGGCCGTCCTGTTTAACAAGCGTCCCTCCGCCATAGAGACAATCAATGACCTGGATTCTGATGTCACCAACCTCTTTTCCTGTATACAGCAGGATTCCCAAAGGCTGGCCAGACTAGTTATGACAACGCCTTTTTCCCGGGAAGTGTACGAGAGCCAGTTTAGGGGAGAGCCGGAGGAAATATATGCAAGTAAATTTCAGCGGGCAGCAGGCTTTTTGGTTAAATGCTGGCAGGGACACGGGTTTAGGACTAACGGCTATATGGTCGGTTGGAAAAATGATGTGGTGGGAAGGGAGAAGGCTTACGCCCTTTGGGACTGGTACCGCCTCCCGGAGTGGATCTTAGAAATAGCAGAACGGCTGCGCCATGTACAGATAGAAAACAGGCCGGCGCTGGAAGTAATAAAGCGCTTTGATTATCCAAATGTGTTTATGTATCTTGACCCTGCGTACCTGCTGGGTACCAGGACAGGAAAGCAATACAAATACGAAATGTCGGATGCGGATCATGAAGAACTGCTGAAGATGGCGCTGGAACTTAAAGCTAAAGTGATGATCTCCGGCTATGAGTCGGATATGTACAACAATTATCTGTCCGGATGGCATAAAAAGTCTTTTAAGAGCTGCGCGGAGCAGGGAAAGCCAAGGGTAGAAGTTGTGTGGATGAATTATGAGAGCAGTGTGCAGATGTCGCTTGATGATTTTATTTTAAATACAGGGGGATGCAATGATAAATGGTGAACTTATAGTTGATAATTTTGCAGGCGGCGGAGGTGCAAGCACGGGAATAGAGCTTGCCACAGGCTGCAGTGTGGATATAGCGGTCAACCACGATCCGGAAGCTGTCCGCATGCATAAAACGAACCATCCGTCCACACGGCATTACTGCGAAAGTGTCTGGGATGTAGATCCTGTGGAAGCCTGTAAAGGGCATCCGGTTGCGCTGGCCTGGTTCTCACCGGACTGCAAGCACTTTTCCAAGGCAAAAGGCGGAAAGCCAAAGGATAAGAATATCCGCGGCCTTGCATGGGTGGCGCTGCGCTGGGCGGGGAGGGTCAGGCCAAGAGTGATTATGCTGGAAAACGTGGAAGAATTTAAGACCTGGGGGCCCCTGAACCGGAGCCACAGGCCGATTAAGGCAAAGCAGGGCGTGACATATAAAAAATTTATTGTCCAATTGGAAAATTTGGGCTATACGGTGGAAAGCAGGGAAATTTCGGCAGCGGATTACGGAGCGCCTACTATCAGGAAAAGATTCTTTTTAATCGCCAGGTGTGACGGGAAATCTATTGTATGGCCGGAACCTACACACGGGCCTGCAGGAAGCCCGGAAGTGGAAGCGGGCATTAAGAAGCCATACGCCGGCGCATGCACGCAGATAGATTTTTCACTTCCCTGCCCGTCTATCTTTGATACGGCAAAGGAAATCAAAGAAAAATACGGGATACGTGCAGTCAGGCCGTTAGCGCCAAAAACCATGGAACGGATTGCGAGGGGATTGAAAAAATTTGTGCTGGATAATGCAGAGCCTTTTATTATTCAGGTAAATCACAGCGGCAGCAGCCATGACTATTGCAGCAGCATGAATGAACCGCTTAGGGCAGTAACATCAAAACACGGATTCGGGATAGTCGAGCCTTTTATAGTCCAGATTGGACAGACCGGATTTGCAGGAGACCGGAGCAAAGACATGCAGGTCACAGAGCCGATTTTGACGGTTGACAGCTCTAACCGGTACGGCCTGGTAGCATCATTTCTGCACAAATATTATGACGGTGGGTATAAAGGAGACGGCAGCAGTCTGGAGGCTCCGCTTCACACCGTAACGGCACGGGACCACAACAGCCTGTATGCGGCTGCCCTCATCCAGATGAACAACCATTGTGATGGGAAGAATATAAAGCAGCCACTGCCAACCATTACGGCGGGGGATGGGCATTTTGGGGAAGTGAGGGCATTTTTAATCAAGTATTACGGGCAGGGTACCGGTCAGGATATTAAACAACCGCTGGATACCATACCAACACACGATCGGTTTGGACTTGTGACGATAGCGGGAGTGGATTATCAGATAGCCGACATAGGCCTGAGGATGCTGGAACCCAGAGAACTGTACGGATGCCAGGGTTTCCCGGAAGATTACATAATTGACCATGATTATACAGGAAAACATTACCCAAGGGCGGAACAGGTGAAAAGATGCGGTAATGCGGTGTGCCCTCCAATATCGGCAGCGCTTGTGAGGGCAAACCTTCCGGAAATTTGTGTGGCAGACAGGGCGCCGAATATGAGGATAACAGAGGGAGATAATGGGCAGTTGAAATTTGCTTAAATCGGGATTTAGCGGAGGTGGGAAATGGCAAAGACTGCTTGTAGAGCAAAGAAAGAGGGGAAGGTCCCGACAAGGGGTAAGACAACTATAGAGTGGTATAAAAAGGGAGTCCCGCAATATTATTGCTATGGTTACATAGATAAAATGACCGATGAATTACTTGAAGTGTGCCAAAATTGCGTTGATTATGTGGGCCATGCGCAGGAAGAACTGGAGAAGTGGAACAAGCACAGAAAGTTTTCAGGTAAGTAAGGAGTTCCCGGAAGAAGTTAAACTTTAGGGTAGTAAAGAGTTCCCGGAATGGATTTAAGCCTTAATGGGGGTAAAAGATGGTCATAAAGGATGTAAAAAAAAGAATCGAAGAGCTGGAAAATATATATGACAATATGATTAAAATACAGGAATATTGCCTGAGAAATGAGGATGCGAAAGAATATATCCAAAAGATAGAAGAAGCAGCACACTTAAATAATACTCTTCGCAATCTTGCATCTGGTACGGCAAGGTATATAAGAGCTGAAATACTTAGGTTGCAAGATATTATCAATAATGCTGTGGTAAAGATTAATTAAGCTTTAGTGGAGGTGGAGTATGTCAGGTTATAAGCCAAAAGTAATTGAAGGAAAGATAAGTGGTACTGGATGGCCAATAGATGGGCATAACTTGATGTTATCACTATGGGATTATGATAACTACGAAAGTTGGCATTTAAATTACTGGAAGAAAGAAGATGATCCGGCAGTGATGGAGACTATGTTTATCACAGAGACAAAAGCAGGGTTATGTCTGTATGATACGCTAACAGAATTTGCAGAACATTGGGAGGAATGGGAACCGGAAGGAATCTTCTGCATTCCGCTAGATAAGGTTGAAATAGTGAAGGTTTTACAGGAAGAAGTGAAAGGCGAGTGAATTAAACTTTAGTGGAGGTGAAGAATGAGATCAACATGTGAAATAATTGCAGATGTAAAGGATGGAAAAAAGGTTTCTTATGAAGAACTAAGGATGGCGTGTATGGTTCAGTCATTCTTACTCTTTCAGTATCAAAATGATGTAAAAAATCTGATAAAAGGAGGAATAGTAGCAGAGCTGACTTTGCAAGGGAAATATTCAGACATTAAAACCTCGTCCAAAGAAAGTGGGATATCGTCTGATTACTGGAATGGAATTAAGGCAGATCCGGTAAAGTATTTAGGGCCTGCACATATTCCGGGAACGCAAGAATATGAAAAAAGGTATGCTATATCTAAACGGATCTATGAAAAAGTAATGAAAGATATAGAAAAATAGACATTTTAAACTTTAGTGAAATAAATAGGAGGGAAAACCGAAAAATGAGAAAATATGAATTTACAGGAGAGTCAAAAAAAGTAGGTATTTTTGGTGATATTACGGTCAGAAGAATAAGGGCAACTGTATCTTTTGGGATAGTAAAGAACGGTGAATTAGGAGGATGGATAGAAAAAGAAGAAAATCTTTCAGAGGAAAATAATGCCTGGGTCTACGGTAATGCCAAGGTCTGCGGTAATGCCAAGGTCTACGGTGATGCCAAGGTCTGCGGTGATGCCGAGGTCTGCGGTGATGCTGAGGTCTACGGTGATGCCGAGGTCTACGGTGATGCCAAGGTCTACGGTAATGCCAAGGTCTGCGGTAATGCCAAGGTCTGCGGTGATGCCGAGGTCTACGGTAATGCCGAGGTCTACGGTAATGCCAAGGTCTGCGGTGATGCCAAGGTCTGCGGTAATGCCTGGGTCTACGGTGATGCCAAGGTCTGCGGTGATGCCGAGGTCTACGGTGATGCCGAGGTCTACGGTGATGCCAAGGTCTGCGGTGATGCCAAGGTCTGCGGTGATGCCAAGGTCTACGGTAATGCCGAGGTCTACGGTAATGCCGAGGTCTACGGTGCAAGCCATCTGCTTGTGATCGGACCTATAGGAAGTCGGAATAGCTTTACGACATTTTTTAGAGACAAAGATAAAGAAATTACAGTCAGGTGCGGATGTTTTCAAGGTAAGTTTGACAAATTTATTGAAAAGGTGCAGGAAACCCACGGTGACAGCAGATACGCAATGGTCTACAGGGTAGCAGCGGAAGTCGCCAAAGTACATATTGATTTGGATTAAACTTTAGTGGAGGGTAGGAAGATGAAAAGATTGACAGAGCGTGATGAATTTGGAAATGCTGATATTATCGGTGTTGATAGTATGGTAATCATAATGGGGCGATATGCGATATTGTTCTTGAGAAATTGCGTAAGACGGATGCAGATATTGTTATGAATATTAAAGATTTTTGTGAGGCGTGTGATAATATTGAATCTGAGTTATTTATAAATGGAAAGTCTGTGTGCTGTCATGAAAATTTATATCCTTATGATGTTTTAAAAGCGTTAGATGATTATGGGATTATAAATTTTAGACATAAGGAATGAGTTCCCGGAAGATTAAACTTTATGGAAGGGGGGAGAAAGGCAAGACAGAATGAATTACAGACAATGGAAAAAGAAGTATAAATTATTGCATGGATTAAACCCGCCTTTGCAGTTGGATAAGCGCAGACAACGCAGGATTGCAAAAAAAGAAATCAAGACTGTAAGCCACGTGGACTTTGCTACAGCGGTAGCAAGGGTATCAGAGGTAATTATAAATGCTTTTGCATCAGTTGTGCGCGAAGTGGGCAGGAACTTTGATTTAGCAGGGACAATGTGCAGGAATGTAGCAGAAAATATACAACCATTAGAAGTTAAGGGGCGTATACCAAGCTGGAAAGTGAGGGAATACGGAAGCAGTCATTATGCAGTCTATGAGATAAACGCGTTGGGCGGTGCTGATGAAATTAGAGCAATTACATACAGCCGACAGTCAGCGGGAAAAATAGCAGAAATTATGGAAGACGATTATATAGAGTACATAAGGCGCACAAGCCCGGGAAGAATAAAATGCCATAATAACATAGCAGAAAACCTGCGGGTAGCAGTCATTACGGCATATGAAAGTGGGGTGATTAAGGGAATTTAGACAGCACAAGCATCCGGCAGCAGGCATATAAAGAAAAACCATGCAATAACAGACCTGAAACAATAAAACAGGCGGTACACCACCGACCAAAGTAGCTGTACCGCCTTCTGCGCTTAAGGATATTGTAACACGTAAGTAATCCTTAAGCAATAGAAATATGGAGGGTTACGGTATGTGTATGACAAAAAATGAGTTAATCAATGATGTGGCAGCAGGCCTTGTAATGACATTGAGCGCGGATCATCTTGAATTAGTAAAAGCTACATTTCTTGTGAAAATGCAGGGGTACGATATCCATGAGGTAAATACACTTCCGTCTACGGAGGTAAAGAACAATGATTTTATCCTAAAGCGATTTACGGTTGATATGCTGGCAAAGGGGCTAAAAGAAAGCAGCATTAAAACCTATATGAATAATATCAGGCCGTTTTTTGATTATACTAAGTTAAATTACGCAGAGGTAACGCCACAGCATATAATTGATTACCTGGCAATAAAAAAGGTGGCGCCAAATGTCCACAACAAAAAGAATTCTCAATCCTATATAGTTACCATATGCAGGACAATGTTTGTATTTTGGGGGTGGGCGTACCGCAAACACCATATAGAGCAGGACATTATGCGGGATGTTGACCGGGTGAGAAGTAAACAGAAGAAAAAGGAACGTATCACACCGGAAGAAATAGAGGCATGCAGGGAATGTACTCAGGAAGAAAGCGAAAAGGCGCTTCTGGAGTTAATGCTTTCCACCGGATTAAGAGTAGGGGAAATAGCGGCTCTTAAGATTGAGGATATAGACTTTAATACCAAGAAAGTACATATAAATGAGGGAAAAAGCGACAGCGCGGAGCGGGATGTATACCTTACTATCCGGGCGAGAAATGCAATTATGAAATATGTCAAAAATAGGACTTCAGGGTATGTGTTCCGGCCAAAACGGAAGATCCTAAATGATGAAATACCAATCGGAAAGGGAACAATCGAAGCATGGGCAAAGAAAATCGGTGAAAGAGCAGGAGTACATTGCAAAACAACCGTACACGTTTACCGCAAAACTTTTGCGTCTGAAAAATACCGTCAAACGAAGGATGTAAAGCTTGTGTCCATCCTGCTTGGACATGCTTCAACGGCAATTACGGAAAAGTATTATCTAATTGATGATATGAAAGATATTGAATACCAAGCGTTATATGCAATTTAAAAATACGAAAAGGAGACATAAAATGGGGAAAATACAGGTTGTAACCACAATAGCATTTGAAGAAAACGGGGTAATTACATCAGAAACAAAGCAAGAGGCAGCAGGCGTTATAAACATTATGAATAATGGGAGCAATGAGGCAGAAAGTGACACAACATACTTAGCTGATAATGAAGAAGTAACGGAAGAAGAAGCAGAAAGGTATGCAGTCGCATCAGATCTTGCCAATGTATGCGAATACCTAGAAGAGAGTGAAGTAATAAAGATACGATTGATTATAAATAAAGCGGAAAAAAGAAAGAGTATAGTGGAAAAAGAATAATCCGGGGAAATTTTATAAGAGGGTGTGAAAAGTATGGGAATGATTGAAATAGCAGTAATATGCATTATTATCTTTGTATACGTAGAATTGGCTGTATTTTTCGGATATTATATGTATCTTCTTACAAGCAAAGGAGGCGAAGAAAACCCGGACAAGAAACAGGTAAAAAGGTACAGCATAATAGCGGGGGTAGCTTTTCCCATTACCTTTGCAATTATTATGGCAAATAAGGCAGCAGAAAGGAGGTAGGAAATTGTAATAATAAGCCGGAATGGCACAAAAAAATAAAGAAAAACAAATTGCAATAATATTTATCCTATGCTAAAATAAAACAGAAATAAGACAAATCACAATAAAGATAGAGTATATTATAGACACATAACACACAAAGATACGGACACCAACGACAGAATTATTTATTTGCTGTTGTTGGTGTCTTTTTTTATTTGCCTTCACAGTGATTCCTTTAAGCAAGGTACTTGTCTCACTGTATGAAAATAAGACTATATGACACCGGATGAACTGGATAAGTGGATCGGCAGACTGATCGCAGAGGATAAGCTTTACAAATTTTATAAGTGCAAAGAATGGCGGCAACTATCCGAAGCCGTCATGAAGGAAAATAATTATGAGTGTCAACATTGTAAGGCACGGGGATTTCACAAAGCAGCACGAAGCGTCCATCATGTTCAGTGGGTGAGGCGGCATCCGCGATTAGCATTATCAAGGACGTATGAGTACAAAGGCGTAACTTATAAAAACTTAATCCCATTATGTGAAGACTGCCATAATAAGGAACATGATAAAAGCAGATGGATGATAAAGCGTGAGAAAAAAGGTTTTGTGAATGAAGAACGCTGGTAAAGGATCCCCCCGCCCAAAAAGTTTTGGATTTTAAATTCCGGGCGGGAATCGGGGCAAGGGCTCGACTCTCCACAAATCCGCGCGCACGTAAGGGGGTGGTATACATAGCCAAAAAAGCAGATAACAGAAACGGGGATGTAAAGAGGATCACCCGTACAAAAAAGTATAAAGAAATAGAAAATGATTTGCGGCAGCAGCTGGAAATGAATGGGACATTCGGGAAACAGTTTGATGATATGATAGACGATTACATGGCCATGTATGTTACAAAAAACCTGCTCATTGAAGATATCCAAAAGCGCGGAACTATCGTGACATACAACAATGGGGGCGGCCAGTCAGGCATGAAGAAAAACGAATCCGTAGATATGTTTAACAAGACAAACGCGCAAATGCTAAAGCTGCTCGCGGAGTTAGGGTTAAAAGCCAACGCTACGTTAGGCGGTGGAGATATTGAGGACGAATTATAGGGGTATTCCGGAGATATATGACTATATTTACATGGTCGAAAACGGGGGAAAAAACGGGCTGAAAAAAGTCTGTTTATGGCAGAAAAAGCTGGTTAAATTCGTAAAAAAAATATTGAACAGCGAGGATTTAACCATAAACACAGAGCAGCTTTACGACTACATGAAGCTGGAAAAGTATTTTGATTTTGAGCTGTACCCGTGGGAAAAGTTTGTTTTTACTCTGCACTGCTGCGTATACCGGAAAGACGGATTGCCGCGGTTTCCCGATTTACTTATTTTTGTAGGACGGGGCGCAGGAAAAAACGGCTATTTAGCATTTGAGGATTTTGCGCTGATAAGCCAGTACAACGGAATACCAAACTATGACATAGATATTTGCGCTACAGCTGAAGAACAGGCAAAAACTACATTTGATGATATATACAATGTGCTGGAAAAAAACCGGAAAAAGCTGGTTAAATTTTTCCGCTGGACAAAAACAGAAATACTGTGCATAAAAACGCGGTCAAAGATCAAATACCGGACTAATAATGCCAAATCAAAAGACGGCCTGCGGTCAGGGAAGGTGGATTTTGACGAAGTACACGCATATGAAAGCTATGACAATATAAAGGTATTTACTACTGCGCTGGGGAAAAAGCCACATCCGCGTATGACATATACGACAACTAATGGTGATGTGTGTGACGGCGTATTAGATGATCTGATTGAAAAATCAAAGCGCATTTTAGATTTTGAGATTGAGGACAACGGGCTTCTTCCTTTTATGTGTATGCTTGATGATCCTAAGGAAGTACACAAAGAAGAAAACTGGCATAAGGCAAACCCAAGTCTGCAATATATGCCTAACCTTTTAGAAGAAACGCGGAAAGAATACAGGGAGTGGAGAGAGAACAGATCTTCTGCTTCGGATTTTATGACAAAAAGAATGAATATCCGGCAGGGAAACAGTGAGGTAGAGCTGACAACATGGGAAAATATCCTGATAACCAGGCAGGAAGTAGAGCCGCCAATTCTCCGGGAAACCGCAGTTATCGGCCTGGACTACACAAAAATAAATGATTTTGCGGCAGCAGGTGTGCTGACAAAGAGGGGGGCAAAGTTTGTATTTAAACAGCATACATGGATATGTGCTAACAGTGCAGATCTTCCACGTATAAGATTCCCGTACATGGAGGCAGTGGCAGCAGGTGATGCGGAAATCATAGATGCACCGGAAATACCTCCGGAGCTGATTGCAGACTGGGTGGCGGTACAAATGTCTTTTTACAACATAACCATGCTGGCATTAGATGATTACCGCTACGCCTTAATGAAGGCAGCGTTAGTGCGCGTAGGCTTTACCTATGAAAACAAAAATATTAAGCTGGTACGTCCTTCTGACAAGATCAAGATTGAGCCGATAATAGACAGCGGATTCCGCAACCACAACATTGTATATGGGGACTGTCCAATTATGCGCTGGTACACCAACAATACAAAAAAAGTGAAATCAAAGAAATATGGAAATTATGAGTATCAGAAAATTGAGGCAAAGAGCCGGAAAACTGATGGTTTTTTTGCTTTTGTCGCCGCCATGACACAGCATGAATTAATTCCGGAGCAGCAGGGAACCGGGGATGTGCTGCCACTGTTTACATTTTAAGGATGGAGGGTAAAGAAATTGGGAATAAACGAATATTTCCTGAAAGCCTTTGGAAAACAGTCCACAATCAGTATAAAAACACAAATAGAAGAAGAATTTACGGAGGTTTTTTTTAAAGAGCTGGCAACGGCATGCGCTATAAATATGATTGCAAATACAATCGGGAAGTGCGAGATCAGAACTTTTGTAAATGGAGTACCGGAACGGCGCGAAGAATATTATTTATGGAATTATGAGCCGAACCCTAACGAAAACAGCAGCGACTTTATGCAGCATTTTATATCAAATTTATGCTATGACAATGAGGCGTTGATCATAGAGTTAGACGGGCATCTATATGTTGCGGACAGTTTCAGCCGCCGAAAATATTCTTTCTATGAGGATATTTTTTCCAATATTGTGATCGGCGATTTAACGCTTCAAAAGCCGTACAGATCCGGAGAAGTGATCTATATGCAGTTAAACAATATAGATGCAAGGCAAAGGTTGGAAGGAGCCTATACAAGCTACGGAAAGACCGTTGCAAAGGCGGTTAGAAATATGCTGCGTCAGGGTGCACAGAAAGGCATTTTGAACATAGATGCGCAGACATCACAGCAGAAGGATTTTACAGAAAAACTGAAAGAGATAATGGACGACCGTTTTAAGCCGTTTTACGAAGCCGGAAACGCCGTTTTACCATTGACAAACGGTTATTCATACACGGATGTGACCAAACAGGGGACGGCGTCAACACCAGCGGACATAAATGAAAGGATCAATTATGAGTTTGAAATAGCAGGGCGTACATGGCGTATACCTAAGGCTCTGATACTTGGGGATGTTTTGGAGGTTGAGAAGATTACAAAGAATTTTCTGACCTTTGCCATTGATCCGGTAACGGAAAAATTCGGGAAGGAAGCAACGCGCAAGCGGTATGGCACAAAAGAATTCCGCAAAGGAAATTACATTGACGTAAATACAAACTGTATTCAGCATATAGATATTTTCGAGCAGGCGACAAACAGCGATAAGCTGCTTTCCAGTGGATTGTACTGTATTGACGAACTGCGGATAAAGCTGGGCGACACAGCGATCAATAAAGACTGGTCGAAAAAACACTATATAACCAAAAATTACGCCGAAGCGGGAAAAATGGCGCATTTAGGCGATACGGAAGGGGGTGGGACGGAATGAAACAGCAGAAAGCGCACTATTGCTTCAGGCAGGAGGCCGGATCAGATGTTCATAAATTATATATTTATGATGATGTGTCAGAATACGGCACATTTGACTGGTGGACGTGGGAATATACCGAAAGCGAAACAAGTGCTGAATTTTTTAGGAAAGCGCTGGCAGAGATACCCGAAAACGCAACCATTGAATTACATATTAACTCAAATGGAGGATCGGTTAAAGAAGGGGTTGCAATCTATAACCAGCTTAAACAGAAAAAATGTAAGGAGATCGTGGCATATGTTGACGGCTTCGCATATTCGATCGCATCCATCATCATGCAGGCAGCGGATCGCCGTATCATGGGGCTGGGGACAAGCCTTTTAATCCATAATATGTGGTTATCAGTGGCGGGGAACGCAAAAGAATTGCGGAAGGCCGCAGATGATCTGGATGTACTAATGGAGAGCAACAGGCAGATTTACCTGGAGCGTGTAAATATATCAGAAGATGAGCTGATTGAAATGCTGGACAGCGAAACCTATCTGACGCCGGAAAAGGCTGTAGAAATGGGATTTGCAGATGAAGTGGGTAAAGCGGAAGCATCTATCCCCGATTTGACACAGCAGTTACAGGAGCAGATTGTACAAATGCGCCGGGAAATGACAGCACAGAAAGCCTTTAGGGAAGATCTAAAACAATTCTGCATCCGGCAGCAGGGAGAAAGGGACACAGATAGCAGCAATAGCGACAGTGTAGACGAAGCAGGGCCAGACAATACCGGAGAAGGTGTAGGAGATAGCACACAAGACACAGACAGTGAAAGCAATGATAAAAATCAGAAAGCAGAAAAACAATTTAAACTTGCGGCGCTGTTAGGTCAGGCAGCCGCACAATATTTAAAAGAAAGGTAAAAGGAAATGAGAAGCAAAGATTTATATGAACTGACACGTGAAGAATTAAAACAGAAATTTAACAATGCTTTAGAAAGCGGAGACACAGCGCAGATAGCACAGGCATTTGCAGAAATGGCAGAAAATATCCAGCAGGAAGTGTTGGAACGCGCAAAGGATGCGGCAGCAGTGGAGCAGATGGATGCATCAGCGTTGGCAGCCAGGGGCCTGCGCCAGCTGACATCCGGCGAAAAGAAATATTATGAAGCGGTTATTAATGCCATGAAGTCAGACAGCCCGAAGCAGGCATTAGCCAATCTTGACGTTACTATGCCAAAAACGATTATTGAAGATGTGTTTGACAGCCTGAAAGCAGAGCACAGGCTGCTTGCCGCAATCGACTTTAATAATACAACCTATGTGACGGAATGGATTTTAAATAAAAATGGAAAACAAAAGGCTGTATGGGGTGAGATTACAGCAGAAATCGAGAAAGAGCTTTCCGGCGATTTTGAAAAAATGGATATGGTTATGTACATACTGACCGCATTTATGCCGGTTGCTAAATCTATGCTGGATTTAGGCCCTGAATGGATTGACAGCTATGTAAGGCAGGTTTTGCAGGATGCTTTGTATGTCGGGCTGGAAGAAGGGATCGTATGCGGTACGGGGGTAAAAATGCCGATCGGCATGACAAAAGATATTGAAGCAGCACACGCGGACGGTGAAGCATATCCGGATAAGACCGCAATCAAAGTCCTGGTATTTACGCCGGAAGTGTACGGCGGGCTTATCAGCAAACTGGCAGTAAGCAGGAACGGCAGGCCCCGTACAGTGGGTGAAGTAATTATGATCGTAAATTCTGTTGATTATTTCCAGCGTGTTTTCCCTGCGACAACGATCCAGCGTCCAGACGGCACATATGCAAATAATGTGCTGCCCTACCCCACAGAGGTTATACAGTCCGAAGAAGTGCCAAGCGGGAAGGCCGTACTGGGAATTGCAAAGCAGTACTTTATGGGAATAGGCGCGGGAAAAGACGGCGTGATTGAGTATGACGACAGCTATAAATTTTTGCAGCGTGAAAGGGTGTACGCTGGGCACCTTTACGGAAACGGCAAGCCAAAGGACAATAACAGTTTTCTTGTGCTTGATATCAGCGAGTTGCAGCCTGCCGCATATATGGTATATACAGAGGCAGCAGGACCGGCAATTAGTACGGCAGCATATACAGCAGAGGGAATCGCCGCATATGCTGGGGAGCCGGAAATTGTCGAAAAGGAAGTTGAAAAAAAGACTTGGGCGGAAGATGAATTAAAAAATATGACGGTACAGCAGATTGAAGGACTGGCAGCATACATGAAGTATACAATTGAGGGCAGCAATAAAACGGAAAAGATTGCTTCCTTCATTGCGGCACAGACCGGAGCCGGAAACTAAAAAGAATACAGGCGGCGGGAGCATAAATCCTGCCGCCCATTATACCAGAGGCGGTGTATATGGCAGAAAAAGTGGAAAAGACAGCAGATGAAATATTGCTGGAAGATATTTTAAATGAGCTGGATATAACTTTTGCGGATGAAGGGATAAAAAAGAAAATAAAGGATATCATGCAGCAGGGCCGGGGGAGGCTGGAAGAATTAAAAGGCGGGGAGATTGATTTTGCAAAAGAAATGACAGCACGGACGCTTCTTTTCTCATTCTGCCGATATGGACGCTCAAATGCCATAGAACAATTTGAGCATGACTTTTCTTCCCAACTGACCTTTTTTGCCCTGAATGCGGCAGTATCTAATATGCCAAAAGGTGAGGCGGCAGATGAAAGCAAAGTTTGAAGAATTTAATGATGGGATTCTGGATGTTTACAATGTAAATAACGAAGATAAGCTTGAAAAAGCGAAATCAGGCCTGCGGTTTGGAAATAAAAACGTTGGGATCACAAGGCATTATGCGGCGCGGGCGGCAGATACCCGTGTAGATCGTGTTATACATATTTTACAGCAGCAGGATATTTATCCACACCAGGTTGCAGTAATTGCAGGTGAACAGTATGACATTGATAAAACGGATCATTTAAAAAATACTTTGCCGCCTGTTACAAAGTTGTCGCTGATTAAATTTGAAAAACACAGGGAAAGAGAATTTGCATGAAAGTAAATGCATCAAAGGCAATACCGCCTGAACAGTTAGGGCTTGCGCTTGCCGAAGTACTGACCGACTGGGCGGACAATCAGGAAAAAGAATTTGTAAAAGTAATTGATGAAGCGGCAGAGGCCTGCGACAAAGAAATAAAGCAGCATTTAGATAAAGGCCACGGGTTACGGACGGGAAACTACAGAGATCATTTTGAAGTTGGCGGCGGCTGGGAAGGACGGCACCACTATAGCCGGGAATGGCATGTAAGCGGCGGAGAATACAGGCTTACCCATCTGCTTGAAAACGGACATGCCATACGGGATGGTACAGGAAGGAAAGTTGCGGATTCCCCGGCAATCAAACACATAAAGTATGGGCGTAAGATTGCGGAGCAGGTGCTTGATGAACGTTTAAAGGGATTATGAGGTGGTTAAATGGATATACGGGCATACATAGAGGAAAAGACAGGACTTCCAACGGCAGAAGTAGCCTTCCCGAATGAACAGAAGTTACCGTATGTCATTATCCTTGATAATACGGGCGAAGATGGGGACGACTACCACGCGCAGCTGTTATCCCACGAACTTGCAGTAGAATTTTATGCACAGCGGATTGATCCCCGCAATGAAAAAAAGCTGGAAGATATATTTAAAAAGCAAAAGTGGAAGGTAAAAAAGGCTAGGACATGGATCAAAAGCGAAGGAATGTTTGAAACAATTTATGAAACAAATTTTATAGAAAAGAGGTAAAGGCATGGGAAACAAAAAGGGAACAAAGGAAAAAGTTACGCTGGGCAGCGGAATGCTGTATATGGCAGAGTTTACAGGAAATTTTGCAAAGGATTTTGCGGACATTTTACAGGAACTTATGAGGCCGGAAAATCATGCAGGATGGATCAAGGGCGGTGCAAGCATTGAGTATAAGCCTACAATGACCAAAGAAAAGGACGATTTGGGGCATGTTGTAAAAGAGGTTTTAACAGAAGAAGAAGCAACACTTAAATCAGGATTGTTTACATGGAACGGGATTACTTTATCAAAGCTGACTTCAACAGCGGAAATTACAGAAGAAGAAAAAAACGGCAAGAGATACCGCAGATTAAAAATAGGGGGTGCATCAAATGATGATGGAAAGCAGTATGCGATTTTGTTTGTGCACGAGGATCCGATAGAGGGCAATTGTTATCTTCTGGTAGTTGGAAGGAATTCCGCAGGATTTACTATCACGTTTGCAGCAGATTCCGCAACTGTTATTGACGCGGAATTTACCTGCAAGCCTCATGACGATCGCGGCACATTAATTGAGTTTGTGGAAGAAATTGACGAAGAATATCAACAGACATATACAGAAGAAGAACTAAATGCCCTGACTGTAGCACAGATTGAAACAATTGCAAAAGCAAAGGGCTATACTCTGACAGGAACCGACAAAGCATCAAAGATTGCTTCCTTCATGAACGCGCAGACGGCAGCAGGTAATGGAGGCAGCCAGGACGGCACAGAATAGCAGCAAAACGAAAGGGAAATTAAAATATGAATTTTAAGATTAATTTTCAGAAAGCCAAAAGAAATTATATGGTTTTAACCTTTGATGATGAACGCGAAAAGGACGGAAAAATCGAAGAATACGAAAGAAAAATATACGTGGGTATGCCTAAAAAGCGTATTTTTACAGCTTTAATGGATATACAGGAGGTTGTAAACAAACGGAACGAAGCAGAATCGGAAAGGGAGAAAAACGAAGCAGACAGGGAAACAATAGATGAATTGTACGAACTGACAGCGCAAATTCTGTCCAACAATCTGAAAGGTGAGAAAATAACAGTGGATTGGGTGGATGATCAGTTTACGATAGAGGAAATAAAAGAATTTCTTACGCAGTATGCCAAATTTACGAAAGGCGAAGCATCAAACCCAAACTAGATATGCCCTTCTATCCAACGGAGGAAACGGGATTTTATGACATGCCGACATACTGGGAACATTTAGTGCATGAATATACAGGGCTAAATGTAAATGAAATAGAAGAACTGGAATATATAGATTATCTGCAGTATAGGCGGGATGCATTTATTCATGAGATGAACAAAACAGAAGAAGGGCGGGAATATTTGGAAAATGCGCTGATGCTGACACAGACAGAGCCAGACAGGGAAGGATTGCGGAGAATTTCAGGAGGCAGGGAAAGGCGGCAATGTCAAAGGGATTAAAAGGGATAACCGTAAAGATTGACGGTGATACAAAACCTCTGAATAAAGCATTAGAAAAAACGAATGCTGAATCAAAAAGCTTAACTAACGAATTAAAAGGCATAAATACACTTTTAAAATTTGATCCGAAAAATACGGAACTTCTTGCGCAAAAGCAAACAGTTTTAAGGCAGGCGATTAAGCAGACGGAGGATAAACTAAAAACCCTGATGCTGGCCCAACAGCAGATGGCAGCAGAGGGAAAAAATTCAGATAATAGTGCCGAATACCGTGATTTACAGCGTGAGATTGTGGCGACACAGAATAAGCTTGCGGGATATAATACGCAACTTAAGAATACGGAAATACAGCAAAAGCAGGCAGCAAAAGAAGCAGAAACGCTGGGACAAAAAATATATAAGATGGCAAGCCATATTCCTGTAGTGAATAAGCTTGCGGAAGGTTTCGTAAAAGCAAAGCAGAAAATTACAGAAACCGTGAAAGAAAGCGAAGCCGTAAAGAAAATCGGAGTAGCGGTCGAAGGGGCAAAGAAAAAAGTCGAAGCCTTTAAAGAAGCACATCCGGCAGTAAAAAAAGTTGCTGATGCCTTTCACAGTGCAAAGGAAAAAGCGGGGGAACTGGCAAAACATTTACCAGGTGTTTCAGAAGCATTAAAGGCAACGGGAAAGACGGCAGGAGCAGCAGCGACAGGAATTTTAAAAGTAGGGGCAGCAGCAGCGGGTGCACTGGCAGCAGGAATTGGATTAACAATTAAGCTTGCAGACGAAGCAAAAGGTGCATTAAATGATTTTTCAGCTTCTACAGGGATAACAGGTGATAACCTGAAAGAATTTGGAGGCGTGATGAAGGAGATATACGCCGACAATTTCGGGGAAAACATGCAGGATGTCGCTGAAAGCATGGCACTTGTACAGAAAAATTCACGGATGATTGATCCGGCAGAAACAAAGAAGGTAACAGAATACGCGCTTGCTTTGCGTGATACTTTCGGATATGACATACAGGAGCAAATGCGCGCTGCGAATATGCTGATGGATCAATTTGGGATCACCAGTGATGAAGCGTTCAACCTGATCGCACAGGGGGCACAGGACGGGTGGTTGGATAAGAACGGCGACATGCTGGACAGCATAAATGAATATTCCGTACATTTCAAGCAACTTGGGCTTGATGCAGAAAGTATGTTCAATTCGCTTGCAAACGGAGCATATTCGGGCGCATTCTCCGTGGACAAGTGCGGAGATGCAATAAAAGAGTTTGGAATACGGGTTAAAGACGGGACGGCAGATGATGCCTTTAAGGAATTAGGCCTAAGTGTAGACGAAACAAAAAGGGCCTTCAATGATGGGGGAGAAAGCGCCAAAAAAGCAATGCAGGAAGTTGCAGACGCGCTTTTTGCCATGCAGAATCCAGTAGAGCAAAACGTACTGGGCGTTCAGATGTTTGGAACAATGTGGGAGGATCTGGGCGCAGAAGGTATACAGGCGATAACAGACATAGCAGGTGAGTTTGATAAAACCTACGAAGCCATGCAGCAGATTAACGGCATTAAATATAACACCTTCGGTGAAGCAATGAAGGGCGTGGGGAGAATTTTACAGACCAGCTTTATTATGCCAATAGGAGAAGCAGCGCTTCCTGCGTTTACGGATTTTGCCAATGAACTGTCCAGAGGGGCCGCGCAGGCTGGAGACGATATGCAGAAAATGGGGGAAGCGGTAGAAAATGCCACAAATGTGCTGGTTGGCGAGTTGGATAGTGTGATCCAGCAAGTAATAAATACGATTATACCGCTCATTGCAGGGTTGGTAACTTCTGTGGCTACAAGTTTACCACAACTGTTACAAACACTACTGCCGCCATTGATAAACGGGTTTATCGGGCTGATAAAAGCAGTAACTGCAACATTTCCCACATTACTACCACAGATACTAAGCGCAGCGGTTACACTATTTGGCGGTCTGTTACAGGGCCTGAATGAGACAATTCCCCAAATAGTGGCCATACTGCCTACAATTATTCAGACACTTTCTCAAACACTCATAGACAGCTTGCCGCAGCTAATAATGATGGGGACATTAATCCTTGTCAATTTTATAGACGGCATTTCACAGACGATACCCCAACTTATTAATACAATTGTAGAATTAATACCGGTTATAGTGCAGGCAGTTACGCAGAGCTTACCACTTATAGTAAATGCAGGATTAAATCTGCTTTTGGCGCTTGTTTCCGGAATAGCGCAGGCGGTTCCCCAACTGATATCAATGCTGCCGCTTATCATAGACAATATTGTTTCGACAATTGTTACCCTACTGCCAAAGATTATTGAGATTGGAATACAGCTTTTAAATTCGCTTGTTTCCGGCATCATACAGGCAATACCACAATTAATAGCGGCATTACCGCAGGTTATCACATCAACAGTCAACACAATTATTGCAAACCTGCCTAAAATTATCCAGACAGGTATTGAGTTAATAGGCGCGATTATAGCCGGGATAATCCAGGCGATTCCGTCATTAGTAGCAGCTTTGCCACAGGTATTTGCAGCGATCATAAATGCCTTCAGGGGAATTAACTGGGCCGACTTAGGAAAAAACATCATAGACGGCGTGATACAGGGTGTGAAGAATGCAGCAGGGAACCTGATAAATGTATTTAAAGATATGGCAAAGCAGGCGCTTGACACGGTAAAAGACTTTTTTGATATAAACAGCCCGTCCGGACGTATGCGGGATGAGGTTGGAAAAATGATTCCTCCCGGCATGGCCGAAGGAGTGGAAGAAGCAATGCCAGCAGCGGGAGAAAGGATCAGGGCGGCAATGGCACGCGGTGTTCCCACGACAATAGACAGCTATATAAAATCCAGCAGCAACAGCCATGGGAATGAAAATGCTGGCACAGTGGAAACAGGAAATTTTGTACAGAATTTGACAATTAATAGTCCACGAGAGCTGACACCTTCGGAGACGGCAAGATTAAACAGAAATGTGATGCGTCAAACCATGTTAAGGCTAAGGATAACATAAGGAGATAGCATGAAAACTATAAGATGCGAGAACGACAAAGGACTTGCTGCTATATTTACATACGATCATGATGCAACAGAGTTTTTTCTTGTGGATCTTGAAGGCGTATATGAAATGAAAAATGTGGTACATACGTCAGACAATGCTACAACGGATGGCAGCAGCTACAGCGGTGAAAAGCTGGAAGAAAGGCACATTGTTATTACGGCAAACATCCGAAGAAATTACAGCGAAAACAGGGACTATTTAACACGCGTTTTTAAGAAAGGTACAGAGGGTACATTTTATCATACGGAGGATGGAAGGACACGAAAAATAAGGTACCGCGTACTGCATATAAATGTGGATGAAAAGGGCATTTTACGCCCTGCTGTTATAGAACTGAAATGCACAAATCCATACTTTACGGATAACGAAGCGACTCATATTGAGATGGCAAGCTGGGAAAGCGGATTTGAATTCCCCTGCGAGATACCGGAAGAAGGCATGGAATTTGGTATACGGTCAAAAGAGACTATCAAGGTTGTGGATAATAACAGCACGACTTCGATCGGAATCCGAATGACAATTATCGCAGAGGATATTGTTATAAATCCGTTAATTATGAATGTTACAACAGGTGAAACGCTTAAACTGCTTTGTACAATGGAACCGGACGATCAGATTATTATAACCACAGAGCAGGGTAATATTGATGTTGTCCTTTGCAGAGGCGGGGAAAGGATAGACTACAACTATACTGTAGACGAAGATAACGAAGGATATATACAGCTGGAAGATGGGAGGAATTATATAAGTTATACAGCAGATGAAGGCGGGGACTATATGAACGTTAATTTTGATTTTGAAAATTGTTATGTAATGCCATAAGAAAGAGAGAAGATATGACACAGCAGGTACAATCAGCTCCATTAATTCGCCAGCAAAATATAGTAAAAGTATATGATATAGACCTTATGCGTCAGGGTGTGATTGATGTTTACAGATCGCTTATATGGACGCGGAAATACAAAGAAGCCGGGACTGTAGAGCTTCATGCGGCATTAAACAGCCGGAATTTAGCCTTGTTGCAGGAAGGGCATATTGTGACAATGACCGGGTCGGTAGAAAGCGCAATTATTGAAGGGATAGCAGCAGATGATTATTCAAACGAGATTACAGCAACGGGGCATATGCTATCTTCGGGTTTATCCAGGAGGGGAATAAAAACCATTGTAAATGTTTCGAATGAAACGTTTGAAGATGTTATGCGGAAATTAGTGGATGTTTCTGCAATTAATAGCCAAAAGCCCCTTCCCCGTCTTGCGCTGGGCGAAAGAAAAGGGATTGGAGAAAAGGTAACACTGCAGGTATCTTATAAAGATTTATATACATATCTCATGAAGCTGTCAGCGTGCAGCAATTTAGGGTTTCTCATACGAGGTGATTATAAGACAAAGCAATTTTATTTTGAAGTATACGAGGGAAAGGATCACAGCGTAAACCAAACTGGAAATAAACGAGTTATTTTTTCCGAAGTATATCGGAACATAAATAAAGCTACTTATACATCAAACAGCCAAAATTATAAAACACATGCAATTGTATTTGGTGATGGCGAAGGCGCGGTGCGAACGGTCATGGAAGCTACAATTGACAGCACAGCGACAGGATGGGAGCGGCGGGAACTGATGGTAGACGCAAGGGACATCCAGAGGGACAACCTAACAACTGCGCAATATCAATCCGCGCTCATACAGCGCGGAAATGAGAAATTGGCAGAATATGGGATCGTGGAATGCCTGGAAGCGGTCACACTGCCAAATGTTAATTTTACATATAAGACAGACTATGATTTAGGCGACATTGTAACGGTTAATAAAAAAGCATGGGGCATAAAAATGGATAAACGAATTACAGAAGTACAGGAAATATATGAAAATGGAGGCCTTTCTGTTGTGCCGACATTTGGGGATCCACTGCCAGATATTGTTGATTTATCGAATAATTAAGGGAAGGAGAAGAACACGGCAGAGAATTACGGCTTTTTTAACTCAAAGGACAAAGACAGAAAATATAATGCGCGGCATTGGGCGGACTATTTTTTCCCGCTTTTTAAATCTGGGGTATTTAACGGCGATCTGCAGGTCGTTGCAAATGGGGGAATGTCTGTAAAAATAAATGCAGGTTATGCATGGATTGACGGCTACGGATATCATTTGACGGACGGGCTTATCCTGGACTTGGAAACCGCAAGCGGAAACATGAATCGTTCAGACAGCATTGTTATACGGCTTGATTTAACAAACCGCTG
Organism: Parablautia intestinalis; assembly: GCA_003612395.1. Classification (GTDB taxonomy): domain Bacteria; phylum Bacillota; class Clostridia; order Lachnospirales; family Lachnospiraceae; genus Suilimivivens; species Suilimivivens intestinalis. The sequence continues at coordinate 340,730 of RAYQ01000001.1, read as the reverse complement.
GATTAAAGGATTCTGTAAAACAGGAAATTACCATTCCGGCAATCCAACGCCGCCAGCACCGGAAATATCAAGGACAATACATGAGATTGTTTTGGCGAGAATTTATGTTACGGCAGGAACAACAGAAATTACACAGGACATGATAGAAGATACCCGTATGGACAAAGAATTGTGCGGATGGGTATGTGGAGCTGTAGAACAGATAGATTTTGAACAGATTTATGCACAGTTTCAGACGTATCAGCAAAACAAAGTGGATGAGATCCGCAAATGGATAGACCAATTTCAAACTGAAAAAGAGGAAGAGATCAAAACTTGGTTTGACAATTTGCGGGAACAACTGACAGAAGATCCGGCAATTAATTTGCAGGAACAAATAGGAAAGATTGCAGAGCTGACAACAGAAAATAAGGATAATCTTGTAGCCGCGATAAATGAGGTAAAAACAAGTATTCCGATCCCGATAGCGAACATGCTCGCGACAGAGGAAGGGAACCCTCTTGACGCTGTGATAGGGAAGGAATTAAAGGATCTGCATGATGCAAACGCGGAGGAAATTACTAAGCTAAATGGCAAGTTTGCGGAATTAAATCAGGTTAAAACTTTATCACTTACGGCAAATAGTAAAATGACTAATTATTCGCACCTTTATCAAATTGGACAGATAAAGATATTATCAATTCTTTTTACGACAAATAGTGCTATTGGTCAAGAATCACTATTTGTATTGCCCGCTAATGCTAAGACCTTTTCAAATGCACTGATTCCCGTAAACAATGGTCAAACAGTACAAATATCCGTTAACAAAAATATTGTAAACACTGCTACAAATATTCCGGCTGGTGTTACTGTAGGTGGCGTATTGGTCTTCGTTTAATACCATTATTTAAGTTTTATTAAATAATATCAATGTATTTTCTATGATCTGGATCATACAAAGTTTACAAAAGTAGCCTTAAGACTTAATGTCTTTTGTGTAAACAACAATACCGCTAAATCCAACACTTGTAAGCGCATTTTGATTATTATAAATCGGGATACTTATTGTGGTTGCTGATGATAAAATCAGCGCATTACGTGCGTAATTTATTATCGCTGCATTAGTACTATTGCCTGCATACAAAAATAGCCTGGGCGTATATCTGCTTATTTGCGGTATCGTAAAGTTTACCCAATTTAGCCCCGTAGTTAATCCAGATGTTGTTGCAACATCTCGTAACGCTAAATAGGATCCTAAATTGCCATTTAGCGGACTGACAATTAAGAGTTCCGGACTCTTAAAATCCGGAGAAAGGAAAAGAAATGAAAGATACTTTAGTATTAAAAAACGGAACCGAATTACAGCTTGAATCAGGCGCAAGCCTGACTGATATGAGGGTTTTGTTCCCCACAAAGCAGGATATGCTTGCAGGATGGGACATGCTGACAAAAGAAAATCTGGAAGAAATGTTAATCAGGAATGCAGACGGGGTAATTGTGGGAAGATATAGCAATCTTTTGCTGGAAAGTGAAACATCAACCGTACAGGAGGATGGAACTGTCCTTACAAGCTTCCACCTGCGCGAAAAAACAGAAATTGAAATACTTAAGGAAGAAATTAGTGATTTAAAAGAAAGTCGGGAAATAAATACCGGAGCTATTGAAGATCTTGGGAAAGCAGTTAGCGAACTTGCAGAGCAGGGAGGGATGGTATAATGGGAAGATTTTATGGAATTCAGATTAAAAACGGTGATATGAATTTTGAACAAGTTCCTAAATTATGGAAAAAATCTACAGAAAAATGGCTGGCTGAAAATCAGTAAGAAATGAGGAATCAAAAATGATTATTATGCAATACATAGCGGCACATTGGGTGGAATGGTTTTTTTCGGCATCTACTATTATTCTCGGCTTTTTATATCGGCAGACTGCCAAAAGGCTGAAAGAAGAACAAAACAAAAATAAAGCAGTTGCTGATGGTGTGCAGTGCCTTTTAAGGGAAAGTATTGTATCAAACTATAACAAATACCAGGAGCGTGATTTTTGTCCTATTTATGCCAAAGAGTCTATAAAAAAAGCCTACGAGGCATATCATGCGCTGGGTGGCAATGATGTTGCAACACAACTGTATCATACACTTTTAACAATGCCGGAAGAACCGGAAGAAAGAGAGGAAAAATTATGAGAAACAAAGAGTACTGGATTGGATGGGCAAAGGCAGCAGGTGTCAGAGCGGTAAAAACTGTGGCACAGTCAGCGATTGCTACAATAGGTACCGCTGTGGTCCTAAATGATGTAAATTGGAAAGTTTTGATATCGGGAGCTATAATAGCAGGTTTGCTGTCCATGCTGACATCTGTAGCAGGAATTCCGGAAGTGGAGCTTCCCAAATCGGAGGAAAAATAATATGAGTGTAAAAATTTGTATTGATGCGGGGCATTACGGGAAATATAACCGTAGCCCTGCGGTAAACGGATACTATGAAAGTGATATGACTTGGAAGTTGCACCTTTTGCAAAAGAAATATCTGGAAGAATATGCAGGGGTGGAAGTAATCACCACAAGAAAGGTTCAGGCAACAGACAAGACACTTTATAACAGGGGGGCTTGTTCAAGGGGATGTGATCTGTTTATTTCAAATCATTCTAATGCTGTAGGAAAGGGAATCAATGAATCTATTGATTATGTAGCGGTTTACCATTTGGTAGATGACAGCACCACACGGGTAGATGATATTTCAAAGGAGATTGCAGAAAAGCTTGCCCCTGTTATTGCTGGGGTTATGGGGGCAACACAGGGGTTCCGGATTGTTACCAGAAAATCCGGAAATGACCGCAACGGAGACGGAATGCTGAACGATAATTATTATGGCGTTCTTCATGGCGCACGGATGGCAGAAACGCCGGGGGTGATTCTGGAACACAGCTTCCACACAAATACAAAAATGACGCTTTGGTTAATGAACGAGAACAACCTTGCAAAGCTGGCAAAAGCAGAAGCGGAAGTCATAGCGGCACATTTTGGGCTGATGAAAAAAAGGGATGCCGAAAATGCAGTGACAGAATATACCAAAATCGCCGAAGAAACAGTGGCAACGGTGGAGCAGATGCGGAATTATCTTAAAGCAAAAAATCCTGCTGTAGCGCAGTCTGTTCTGGATATGATACCGCTTTACCTTTCGGAGGGCGCAGCAGAAGGGATCCGAGGGGATATCGCCTTTGCGCAATCCTGTTTGGAAACCGGGAATTTTGCTTTTAAAGGTTCCGCTGTTACGCTGGATCAGAATAATTTCTGTGGCATGGGTGTAACGCGGCGGGGCATGAAGGGCAATTCCTTTGGCATGCCACAGCTTGGCATCCGGGCGCAGATCCAGCATTTAAAAGCGTATGCAAATGGCGAACCGCTGGTGAATCCGGTTATAGATCCCCGGTTCCGGTATGTGTCTCGTGGGTGTGCGCCTTATGTGGAATGGTTAGGGATCCAGGAGAATCCACAGGGTAGAGGCTGGGCCAATGGGGCCGGTTATGGGAAAAAGATATTGGCAATTTTAAATTCAATTACCAGTACGAAAGCCTGAATACTGTAAAATTTATTTCTGGTGGCCGGAGAAGTCGGGGACTCTTACGGGCATAAAATTGTACGACTGCTTAACCGTGATGTAAAGATGTAATCACTGTTTGACCGTATTTGAGTAGTAGAACAGGCGGTAGGTGTTATCCTGCCGCCTGCCATTACTTTAAAAGCTCACGCATAGTTACGTAAGCAGTCACGAGATCAGCGCAATATTCTTCTAATTTAGATTCGCTGGTACTGGAACAAAGATTATTAAGCCCTTTTAAAAGACGGACAGAATTAACAATAGTCAAATCTTTTATGCCGATCTCGCCGGATTCAAGTTTTTGGATCCAATCAACGTCCAGACCGCTTTCTTGAGCAAGCTGCTCCTGTGTAATACAATTTTCCTCTCGTATTTTCCCAATTTTTAACATAACAATTCATCCTCCCAATCTAAATATAAACCAATACTAATTAAAAAACAAGGAATCCCACTGCATTACTCGGCAGGGACGGGATGTATTCCAATCCCGGATTATTGCCGGACACTTGCGGCTTATTTCTCAATTAAGCAAATTACTTTTGCATTTTTTATGATAATCTCATGCTCATCTTGACCATAATCATATTCATCTCCACCAATTATATACTGATACTTTGCATCATATTTTTCTTTGTAAAAATCCCAGTTAAAATCAAGAGCCTTTTTAACTTCGTCTATATCTTCCTGTTCTCCATCAAAATATAAAAATCCAAACCCTGTTGCGGATGTTCCGTCAAGCTCTCCAAGCATTTCATTGTCGCAAGTATCTAACGATATATCACACCAATCTCCGGCAACGTATTTTTTGCTGTCTGTTCGCACGCCATATATAGCGCAGTTTCCGTTTTCCATTTCTTTCAAAATATTTTCTATTGTCATCATATCTGTTTTCTCCTGTTTTGTATTATCAGATAAGGCAAGATATTTGATATATAAGGAAAGAGAGTTAAGCATGAACGATATGGGAATGACAAATGAGCAGTATAAAGGAATGTTACTTGATGAACTGGAAGATTGGCAGGAAGTTCTTGAACTTGCCAAAGAGGAACATAACGAAAAAGTTATCAAGAAAGCTGAAAAGCAGATAGCCAAAATCAATGAAAAACTAAAATTCTAACAGGATAAGGGTTCACAGAAAGGGCGGGCTTGCCACCGCCCCAACTGTAAAAGTATTATAACAGATAGCGGGAGTTAAATCAAATAAAAACGAAAGGCAACTGGAAGGTGGATATTATGAGAGAATACGCAAGAGAGCAGATTTTAGAAGATTATGGAGCTGAGGCATTAGAAAAAATCGAGCAGACAGAGTATAACGGAAATATGTTGCTGGTCTATGCAGACGATAACGCATTTGAGATTATCGGCGGCATACTGACCAATCATAGTATGAGTGTTGATGATGCGCTGAAGCTGCTGGACGTGGACATGGATGCCTGGGCTGAAGGGAAAGGCTGGGAAGGCTGGGACTGGGAGGCATTGGATCTGCTGGATGTGGAATAAATATATTTTGAGAGCCGCCAGAAATGGCGGTTTCCTTTTTTTAGAATAATTAGCGTTGTAAAAAGTAAATTGTAAAAACACCATTATAATAAGGAAGGTTTACAAAATAAATTGATTTTTAAAAGGCGCTATGGTAATCTTATTATAGCTTTATTATAGCAAACAAATTGAAGAATGGCTTATAAATACAATAAAAGCATAAAGAGATATATTGACTTTTAATCAAGTTGTCCCGGGTTCGAGTCCCGGGTGGCTCACGAAGGAAATCCCCGGAAAGTCTTGAATTTATTGGCTTTACGGGGATTTTCCATATGCGGATGGAAAGAGTTTTTATACTTAAAGCAGTATTTTTATTTTAAAATACAAGGGATTATATAATAAACGAAATTTTTAATGTCGTTAACTATAGCTTATTTATAGCAGGATCTGCAGCGGGGGTGGTTGACTATTTGAGGCGGGATACTTAAGCGTTGCAGGAACAGAAAACAGGACTGGCGGTACAGGGAGGGATAGATATGGACATTGGGGATGTGATGAGAGATATGATGAGGCGGGAACAGCAGGAAAAACTGGAGCGGTACCGGATGCTGAATCGCAATGTGAAAAAGGGACAGATTCTTTTTACAGGCTCGTCTTTAATGGAGCAGTTTCCGATCAATGAGCTTTTGATGACCAACGGCATGAACGTGATTATTTACAATCGCGGAATCGGAGGGTTTACAACTGTCGATATGCTGGAACATATGGAAGAGATGGTCTTTGGAACGGAGCCCTCTAAGATTTTCATTAATATTGGGACCAATGATATAGGAAGCCCGGATTACAGGCAGGAGGATCTGCTTAAGAGATATGAAAAAATTATTTCTCTGATTAAGGGCAGGCTGCCGGAGGCCCAAATTTTTATGATGGCGTATTATCCGGTCAATGAGACGGATAAGATTTCAGATGAGGAGTGGGGAAAAACGGCTTTTGCCACAAGGACAAATAAAAATATTGCCGTTGCCAATGAGGCGGTAGAAAGGCTGGCGGCAAAAACGGGGTGTCATTTTATCAATGTCAATCAGGGGCTGACGGACGAGAGGGGAAAGCTGAAAAAGGAATTTACGGTGGAAGGGATCCACATGTATGCAAACGGGTATCAGGTGGTGCTGGATAACCTGAAAAAGTATCTGTAAGGCTTTGCCGCCTGTGACAAAGGAGATAATTTTATAAATAGACAAAGGAAAGGATAGAAGTAATTTGAAAGAAACAACTTTGAATGAATCAAAACCAAAACAGGAAAATAAGATGGGGGTTATGCCGGTAAACAGGCTGCTGATTACAATGTCGCTTCCTATGATGGCTTCTATGCTGGTACAGGCCCTTTACAATGTGGTGGACAGTATTTTTGTTTCCAGGATAGATGAAAATGCTTTGACAGCAGTATCGCTTGCCTTTCCGCTGCAGTCGCTGATGATTGCGTTGGGCACAGGAACGGGAGTCGGCATCAACGCTCTGCTATCTAAGTCTCTGGGGGAAAAGGATTTTGAAAAGGCGGACAAAACAGCTGTTAACGGTGTCTTTTTAGCGGTGGTAAGCTTTGTGATCTTTTTGCTGGTAGGAATTTTTGTGACAGGACCGTTTTATACAAGTCAGACGGATGATGCACAGATTGTGGCTTATGGGAAGCAATACCTGGCAATTGTGTGCTGCTTCTCTTTTGGTCTGTATTCACAGCTTATTTTTGAAAGGCTCCTGCAATCTACGGGAAAAACTTTTTACACCATGATTATCCAGGGAACAGGGGCAATCATCAATATTATATTGGATCCTGTTTTGATTTTCGGGTATTTCGGGCTTCCTAAAATGGGAGTGGCAGGGGCGGCTATTGCCACTGTAATAGGACAGATTATCGCGGGAGCCATTGCTATTGTGATAAATGATAAAAAGAACACGGAAATTAAACTGCACTTTAAGGAATTCCGCCCGGATTTTTCTATTATAAAACAGATTTATCAGGTGGGCATTCCCTCTATTATTATGCAGGCCATTGGATCGGTTATGACATATGGAATGAATCAGATTCTGCTGGCGTTTACTTCCACTGCGGCAGCGGTGTTCGGGGTATACTTTAAGCTTCAGAGCTTTATCTTTATGCCGATTTTTGGTTTAAATAATGGTATGGTTCCCATTGTGGCTTACAATTACGGAGCCGGGAAAAAGGACAGGCTGATTAAAACGGTTAAGCTGAGCATTCTGTATGCAATGTGCCTGATGATTATTGGATTTTTGGTATTCCAGATTTTCCCTGTTCAGCTCTTTGAACTGTTTGACGCCTCAGAGACAATGCTTGTAATTGGCGTTCCGGCCCTTCGTACAATCAGCTACAGCTTTTTGCTGGCAGGCTTTTGTATTATTTGCGGTACCATGTTTCAGGCTCTTGGAAACGGCGTATACAGCATGGTGGTATCGATCGCCAGGCAGCTGGTGGTGCTATTGCCGGTGGCCTATCTTTTATCCCTTACAGGGGATGTGGCGTATGTCTGGTGGGCTTTTCCCATTGCGGAACTGATGTCTCTGGGGGTTTCCGTTTTCTTTGTGGTGCGGATATATCATAAGGTAATAAAGCATATTGGGGAAAATAGGGGAGATTCTTATGCTGCACATTAAATCTTTGGAGGAAGGGCTGGAAATTTTCAAAGCGCTGGGTTCGGAAGTCCGCATAGAAATTATTAAAATACTCTCAGAAAGCCAGGGGATGAACATGAACGAGCTTGCCGCTAAGCTGAATATCACTAACGGCGCCCTTACAGGGCATATTAAAAAGCTGGAGGACAGCGGGCTGGTGCATGTATCTAATGAGTCGGCAGGTCATGGCAATCAGAAGAAATGTTCGGTGTGTCTTGACAAGATACTGATTGAAATGGGATCTTCTGAGGAGATAAAAAACATGTATCAGGCGGATCTAAAGGTGGGACATTTTTCGGATTACGAGGTGTATCCTACCTGCGGCCTGGCTTCAAACACTGCGCTTATCGGCCAGGTGGATGACAACCGCTACTTTTCGCATCCGGACAGATACAGTGCCGATATACTCTGGTTTACCCGCGGCTATGTGGAATATGTTATCCCCAACTTTATCCCCTCGGCCCAGAAGATTGATCAGATAACCATATCGCTGGAAATCGGCTCCGAAGCGCCCGGGGTAAATAACATATGGCCTTCCGATATCTCCTTTATATTAAATGACAGAAAGATCGCCACCTGGACAAGCCCGGGGGACTTTGGGGATGTGAGCGGTATTTTTACGCCGGACTGGTGGTATCCAAACTGGAATCAGTATGGCCTTTTGAAAAATCTTGTTATCAATGAGAAGGGGACGTTTATTGACGGGCTGCAGGTATCGGATGTATCCATAAAGGAGTTTCATCTGGATTATAAGAGTACTATCAAGTTAAAACTGGCGGTGGAGGAGGACGCGGAGCATGTAGGCGGGCTTACGATATTTGGCAGGAATTTTGGAAATTATAATCAGGATATCTCCGTTCATATGAATTACAGTCCGTTAGAGATCGCCTGATAATGGAACGAACAGTGCCGCCTGTATCGGGAGCCGGCGCGATGCACTCAGATCAATGGAAATAAATAATAGCTGTCACAAAAGACCAGGGGGCCTTTTGCGACAGCTGTTTTCACCTTATAGGAAGGTCTTTTTACTGCGGGGTTTATGACTTGCCAAGGCGGATTACATTCCAGGAACATTTTGACAGGTTTGCCGTAAAAATGCCATCTTCCAGTTTGTATTCGGTCTTGCTGTAAGGAGAAACCTTTTCACCTGCTATAGAGTTTACTACTTTCATGTCGTCATTTTCAAGGGCAAGGTATTCCAGCACACGGTATCCGCCGAAGCATCTTACGTCTGCCTCAAAAAGGGCATCTTCTTTGACATTTCTGTTCACTGCAAAGATAGTTACTTCTTCTTTTTCTTCGTTATAGACTGCTACAGATTCGACATCGGTAACATCCTCATGGTTTTTGCTGTCATGCATGGTGGAATTTACCACACTGCGCAGGGCAATGCCGCGTCCGTACTTAGAAGCATGAAGGAAAGGATAGAAGATAGTCTGTTTCCATGCGCCGCCGTCATTCTCTGTCATAATAGGAGCAATTACATTTACAAGCTGGGCCAGACATGCCATTTTAAGGCGGTCAGCATGTTTAAGGAAGGTGATGAGGATAAGGCCCACAAGGATTGCATCTTCAAAGTCATAGATGTCTTCCAGTAAATGGGGGGCTGTCTGCCAGGGGCGGTTTTTCATTTCTTCATTGTCGCCTTCTGTGGCATGGAACCATACATTCCACTCGTCAAAGCTTAAGTTTAAGGTTTTTTTGCTGCGCTTTTTGGCCTTTATATAATCGCATGTGGCGATTACGGTGTGGATAAAGCGCTCCAAATCCTGGGTTTTTGCAAAGAAATCCTCGGTATCATTTTCGGCATTCCCATAATAGTTATGCAGGGAAATGTAATCTACGTAATCATAGGTTTCCTCCAGAGAAACCGCTTCCCACTCAGGAAAGGTGGGCATGTCCACGTTAGAGCTGCCGCAGGAAACCAGTTCAATGGAATCGTCCATAAGCTTCATAGCTTTGGCTGTTTCGGCGGCAAGCCTTCCATACTCGTAAGCTGTCTTATGCCCTACCTGCCAGGGACCGTCCATTTCATTGCCAAGACACCATGTCTTAACATTATAAGGCTCCTTAGCGCCGTGCTGCTTTCTTAAATTGCTGTAATAGCTGTTGGTATCCAGGTTGCAGTATTCAAGCAGGTTTAATGCATCGGATACGCCTCTTGTGCCAAGGTTGATTGCCATCATGATTTCAGAACCGGCCTTTTTGGACCATTTTGCAAATTCGCCTAAGCCAAACTGGTTGGTTTCCAGAGTACGCCATGCCAGATCAAGGCGGGGCTTTCTTTCCTCCTTTGGTCCAACGCTGTCCTCCCAGAAGAAGCCGGATACAAAATTGCCGCCAGGATAGCGGATAATGGGAACATCAAGCTCCTTTACCAGCTCCAGCACATCCCTGCGGAAACCGTCCTCATCTGCGGCAGGATGTCCCGGCTGATAGATGCCGTTGTAAACCGCCCGTCCCAGGTGCTCTATAAAGGAGCCATACATGCGGCTGTCTACCCGGGCAATCTCAAAGTCCTTGTCTACGATCATTTTTGCTTTTGCCATATTTTCCTCCATAAATTAAGTGATAGTTTTTATTACAATAAGACGACTCGCGAAGCGTGTCGGCGTTTGTTTTATACTTATTTTAGTATAGAGCTGTAATTGTGTCAATGAAAATATTAAAATAATTTATAATAATCTAAAATAATAGTTGCTTTTCAGGGGATCCTACCACTTATCATAAGGACAGTAATTTTTTTTCATCACTGCCCGCAGCTCCACAAAGCAGCCGCATCCCCTGCACATGCCATCCCAGAGAAGATCGCACTGTTTACACAGGGTGAGCCGCTTTTCGTAAAGCGGCTCGCTGACTTTTAAATCCTCATCCAGGTTTGCTATGTAAGAGTGGAGATTTTCAAAGTAGGCGGATTTATCCATATCTCTGGTAAGACATTTGCGGCAGATTCTTCCTGAATGGGTCTCCATTAAAATCTCCTTTCCCTAATCTGTATACTTTCTTTATGCTTCTTTGATGCAAAAGCTGATTACACTGCAGGCGGGAGCGGTAAAGAAAATGCTGCCATCCCTTACTTCGTAGGCGGTAAAGGGAACTTCCTTTACGTTTTCCGGAGAATCAAAGGTATTGTGCGCCTGCATATCTCCTGTCAGGATGGCAGCAGTGACATCGGTGGGGTTTAATCTGGCAAAAGAAATTTCCATTGGCGCATCCTCTGTTACGGACAGGTTATTTAAAGTTACGTTTATGGTTCCATCCCTGCTTACGGACACAGATTCATCAAGGAAGGGTACCTGGTATTCTTCCTGCGTGCCGATAATTTTGTTCCCGTCTATATAGCTGTCTAACAGTTCCGCATCCTGATGATGTCTGTACATATGAAATACATGGTAGGTAGGAGTCAGGAGCATTTTAGGTCCTTCCGTCAGGATCACAGACTGCAGTACATTGACCATCTGGGCAATGCACGCCATCTTTACGCGGTCGCAGTGCTTGTTGAAGATATTTAAGGATATGCCCGCCACAAGAGCATCCCGCATGGTATTTTGCTGGTATAAGAATCCGGGATTAGTGCCCGGCTCCACGTTAAACCAGCAGCCCCACTCATCCACTATCATGCCGATTTTCTTTTCCGGATCGTATTCGTCCATAATGGCGCTGTGCCGTAAAATCAGTTCTTCTATATATTTGGCTTTGGCCAGAGTCTTGTACCAGACGCTATCGTCAAAATCCGTTGCGCTGCCCTTTTGCTGCCAGCCTTCCGGGTGAACATAGTAGTGAAGGGAAAGGCCGTCTAACAAAGGTCCGTTTTCAGGGCCGGGCTGAGGAGCCTGAAAGCAGGTCTTTAGCACGCCTTTGGTCCAGAAGTAATCGGCTACATTGGCTCCGCAGCAGATTTTCCGGATGGGATGGGAGGGATCGTACTGCCTTACATAGGTTTGGTATCTTCTGTACAGGTTACCGTAATATTCCGGCGTCATATTGCCGCCGCAGCCCCAGTTTTCATTGCCTACCCCAAAGTAGTCGAGCTGCCAGGGGGCATCATGGCCATTTTGCCTGCGCTCATCGGCCATGGGAGATACGCCGTTAAATGTAATGTACTCCACCCATTCGCTCATCTCCTGTACGGTGCCGCTGCCTACATTGCCGTTTACGTAAGTCTTACAGCCAAGTTGCCTGCAAAGCTCAAAAAACTCATGGGTGCCGAAGCTGTTATCCTCAATTACTCCGCCCCAGTGGGTGTTGATCATGCGCTTGCGGGTTTCCTTTGGACCGATACCGTCCTTCCAGTGGTACTCATCTGCAAAGCATCCGCCCGGCCAGCGCAGAACGGGGATTTTCATTTCCTTCAGAGCATCCACCACATCCTTTCTCATGCCGTTTACATTGGGAATATCAGAGTGCTCCCCCACATAAAGGCCTTCGTAAATGCATCTTCCGAGATGCTCGGCGAAATGCCCGTAAATTTCAGGATTAATGTGGCCTTTTTTTCTTTTTTCATTGATCATTAATTTTGCCATAGTCGTTACCTCTTTCTTAAAGAATATCCTTTCAGAAATTTCATAGATAATTTTACTATAACAGAATTGAAAGTTATGTTCAATCAATATGACTATTATATTTAAAATATTTTAGAAAAAGGTATATTATATGAATTTTTGAACCTCGCTCAAAGAGGGTATGGAGGATTGTGCGCCCTTACGGGTAACGACAATGGCGGAGACATGATTTGCAAAAGCAGCCGCCTCTTTCAATGTCTTTCCCCGGGCAAGCATAACTGCCAGGGCGGCAGTAAAGGAATCTCCCGCTGCGGTAGTGTCCACGGCATCCACCTTTATGGCGGGAATTTGGCATACGCCTGTTTCTTCTGCATCCAGATATACGCCGTTTTCACCAAGGGTGACCAAAAGATTTTTTACACCCTTTTCTTTTAAAAGACCGGCGGCCTCACAAAGGCGGTTTTCCATATCGCTTACTTTTGTCAACATTTGGAGCTCTGTTTCATTGGGCTTTAATATGTCTACATAGCGGTACAGTTCATCTGGAAAATCTTTTGGAACGGGAGCCGGATCAAGAATCACTGTTTTTCCAAGGGCTTTGGCTTTCTTTGCAGCATATAGTACGGTTTCAATGGGAATTTCCAGCTGAAATAAGATAATATCTGCTTCCTGCAGCAGGCTGCTGTATTGGTCGATATCCTCACAGGAGAGGGTACCATTGGCGCCGGAAACAACAACAATGCTGTTGTCCCCCTCCTTGTTTACCGTAATCAGGGCAATACCGGTGTTTTCTTCTTTGCGCCTGATTAATCCGGAAACATTTACGCCGGCTTTTTTCAGACTTTCGATTTGGATATCTCCATAGGTATCACTGCCGATGGCGCCTAACATGGTTACGTCTGCACCGAGGCGTCCGGCTGCATACGCCTGATTGGCACCTTTGCCTCCCGGGACCAGATTCATTTTATCACTTAGAATGGTTTCTCCCGTGGCAGGCGTGTGATCTACATTGACAACCATATCCAGATTAAGACTTCCGATAACCAGTAATTTTTTCATACGAATCTCCCTTCCGCCGCCTTACGGTTTGCGGCACAAATAGTAATAAAAGCTTGAATGAGTGCATATTCCCAAAATCTGATAAGGGATGAATAATTTATTTAGCCAGCTTCGTAAATAAATCTTCAAATAGCGGATCACGGTTTATGCCATAGACGTATTTGATAAAATGTCTTGTCCTGTCAAAGGCCCATTTGTCATCATATTCAGGAATGGGGCTTGGCTCTAACCGTTCAAACATAAAGCGTTCATCTAATAACCATGCCACTGCCGTAACATCCCAAATGGTGCGGCTCCAGCATTTTCCCTGTCCTACCAGCTCCGCTTCTTTAACCGTATTTTCAAGGAGATAATCACACAGGGCATTTTTACCCTTAAGCCAGTAGGTTAATTCCGGACCGGTGGTGACAAAGGCAGATACAACTCCCATGCAGGGAAGCTGTACAAGGGGAACGCCGCAGCCAAACACGACTCTTGCGGCGGCAATATCCTGATAGAGATTAAACTCACGGTTGCTATGCCAGTCAAGAGAGTTCCCGCCAAGCCATATGACCACGATTTTATTTATGATGGCCGGCTGCAACAAAATGGCTGAGGCAATATTCGTGATGGCGCCAATTGCCACTACATAAAGGGGGTTATTTTCATCTCTTTCCATTGCGCGCCGTACCAGATCCCGGGCAGCCGGTGAGATGACGGCTTTCTCCTCGCCTGGCAGATAGCCTGTAGAGCCTTTGTAGGTAACATCTTTAAATTCCCTGCTCCCCATAAGGTCCAGGACTTTTAAAATTTCGTGGTAGCTTTTTTCCATGCCGTCCTGCGGGCTTTCGGAATGATGATTATAAAAGGGAGCTGCATAGATGGCCTGAAGATTTAGTTTTTCTTCTGATTTTATTAAATATGCCAAGGCAAACTGGTCATCAATTTCATTGTAGGTGTCGGTGTCTAAAATAACATCTGCCGGTCCCTTTGGCTTTTCTAAACGTGTAAGCAGCCTGGCATAATCCATTTGCTTTTTCTTTGGCTTTATACCGATAATTTCGTCCCAATCCTGTATCGTTTTTTTACTCATAGGAATCCCCCATTCTTTCAGATAATACCTGTTTTTACCTATTATAGTATATTACTGGTTAAGGGTTGTCAATTATAGGGTTAGGGATGAGGGGTTACACAATCCGGCAGTTTGCGGTATAATAAGGTCCTGCTGATAGGATGAAATGAATGGCATGGCCGGGATAAGGGGGTATGATTATGAGAATTATAAATTTAGTTGAAAATACGGAAGGCAGCAGGCATTGTTTATTTGAACACGGGCTGAGCTTTTATGTGGAAACCAGGAAGCATAAGCTTCTTGTAGATACAGGTGCATCCTGTATCTTTGCGGAAAATGCCCGTATACTGGGGGTGGACTTAACGCAGATAGATATGGTGTTTATAAGTCACGGGCACTACGATCATACAGACGGATTACCTGCCTTTGTCCGTGAAAATCCTGATGCAAAAATTCTGATGCAGAAACTGGCGAAGGAGGCATATTATCATAAGAATAAAGGGATGGAAAAATACATAGGAATGGATCCCGGGATAGGAGGGCTTTTGCAGGCAGATCTGCTGGAGGGGGACAGAGAAATCGATGATGAAATTTCTCTTTTTACCAATGTGACAGGCAGAAAAAGCTGGCCTGCCGGCAACAGGGAACTGAAGGTAAAAAAGAACGGAGAATTTTACCAGGATGATTTTAGACATGAGCAGTATCTTGTTATCACCCAGAACGGGAAAAGAATCTTGATGTCAGGCTGTGCCCACAACGGCATTTTAAATATTCTTGAAAGATACAGGGAAATATACGGGAAGGATCCGGATGCGGTGATCAGTGGCTTCCATATGAGAAAAAAATCCGGCTACACAAAAGAGGATATAGAAATGATAAAGGAAACGGCTGGCCAACTGAAAAAGAGCAGCAGTATATTTTATACGGGTCATTGCACAGGGGAGCACCCCTATCAGCTGATGAAGGAGATTATGGGGGAGAAGCTTGTGTATGTGCACAGCGGGGATGAAGTGCCACTACCTTACGGCTGCTAGTACGTAGTACCAGGGAGCAAAGGCATAGCGGTAAAACGGTTGGGATATATTTTACCGCTTTATAGAAAATTATGGCGCCTTTGGCTTTACCGTATATCTGCCGTCATCTTCCCTGATAATAGTAAGGGGCAGCAGGGTATAATCCGTGACTTTATATCCGGCGGAAGAAAGCGATACGGTAAAGCGCGCCACACCGCCTTTTACACATGACTTTTCGGGCTGGGCACTGACGAAGTTGCCGATGGAGTAGTAAACCAGCATTTGATGACCGTTTCCATCCGTAAGCATTTCGAAGGGCTGCAGTACGTGGGGATGTGTACCGATCACCACATCCACCCCGCTGCCTAAAAATATTTGCGCCCATTTCTGCTGAAATTCGTCTGTCTGGGAAGAATTTTCCGTGCCCCAGTGGACAAAAACTATCACAAAATCTGTTTCGGCTTTTGCCTGCTTTATATCGCTTTTGATTTCTTCTTCCCTGTCTAACAGGTGAACCATATGGGGATTATCCTCAGGGATTTTTATGCCGTTTGTGCCATAGGAGTAGTTAAACAGAGCAAATCGAATCCCCTTCTTCTCCAATATGTCATAAGTCTGACGGGACTGTTCGTCTGTGGGTGAAATGTCTCCATAAGGATAAGCATCACAAGGGCGGCAATCGCCCAAGGAATCGCCTTTGGGATCGATACCCAAACAAAGGATATTGCGGGAATCAAAAAAATCTTTTGTGACACAAATGCCATGTTCGCCCTGATCCAGAGCGTGATTGGTTGCACAGGTGACTAAGTCAAAACCGGCATCTGCAATTGCCTGCCCTACGCTTAGGGGAGTGCCAAATCTTGGGTAATCACTGTACAGTGACGGATTGTCCGTAAAGGGCGTTTCCTGGTTGATAACGGAAATGTCGCTGTCAGAAATCAGATCTTTTACATTTTCAAAGAGAAAATCAAATGACCCGCCATGATGCAGGCCATAGGTGTAGATGGATTCATGAATGAGATTATCGCCGAACACAGCAAAGGATACTTCTGTGTCCTCCTTTTTAAAGCCCCAGGAATCCCATATCCAGCTGGTGATTAGACCCTCCGTATCTGTCAGCAGAAGGCGGATCGGAAAAGCGCTTTCTGCTCCTTCTTTACCTTTGCCTTCCCCAGCCTCTATGTGAGATACATTTTGCCCCAGATAAGAGGACATCCATTTAGGCACAATTTCCCCGGCCTCATATTCGTACACAAAAACATGCTGGGACCACACGGGCGCATCTTTTTCCACCCAGAAGGGTTTATAGCTGCCAAACCGTCCCTTTTTCCAGCAAAGTAAAACCAGCTCGTCATCTTCATCGCCGTCAATGTCACAGGACAGTACCTGCTGGACTTTTACTTCATCGGGAGATGTCCAGATGACATCACCGTCATGGAGGATGCTGACGGATTTATGAGTTAATTCAATCTGACAGGAAACCGGACTGGCATAGTATGTTCCGCTTTCCCACTGCACCCATTTGGGCAGAAGGATGCCTTTGGCACAGAGGATATCTCCTGCCAGCCCAAAAACGGCGCCGACACATGCCAGCGCCATGATAGTCACCAATATTTTTTTTATGTGGTATTCGTTTTTCATAATTTATTTCCGCTGGCAATGAGTCAGGAATTAATTATTCGTTGTACTAATCACACCGGTAGCTGTCTGTCCAGGCCGGCTTTGGCAGAGAAAAGTCATAGTTATAATAGCCGGTCTCGTCAGGCGCTATTCCCATCATCTGTCTCCATTTGGCATCGGTTAGTCTGTCGCTTAAAGGCCATGTAAACTGGTAGAAGGAAAATACGGTTCCTCTTGCAATTTTAAGTGCGCCGTCAACTTTTACCACAACATAAATGTCAGATGGGTTGTCGGTGGCGGCTTCCAGTATTTCACCATTGGGATCGGTGGCTATATCCACCACGACTGCGGCCGGGTATTCCTGGGTGGAAATAGATTCGGAAGCGCCTTCGTTTTTTATGGTTTCATACCAGAAATGCTCGATGGTACCGCCATAGTATCGGATAAATTCATATTCTTCATCCGTTAAAAGCTCATCTGCAAGCTCTTTATTGGAAATGACAAGCAGCTGGTTTGCAATGTAAGATAAACGCGAAAGATTTTCCTTATCCTCATCCGTCAGCATTCCGTATGCCATAAGGCCTTGGGAGGTCTGATCGGCCAGGGAGATAAATCTTGCATATACCAGAGGCTCAGGCTCCACATATCCACGGTCATCCCGTTCCTCTTCACCGCCCCCCATTTCTGCCAGTACCTGTTTGGAGTAGAGTATGGTGTCGTGCTTTAATTCCGTAAAGCTGCCGGCAAAACATTCCAGATCCTTTTTCAGCCATTCTTCATTTTGCATAAAAATGGGATATCCCTCTCCTTTTACAGCGAGAAGAGGGCGAAGGGTATTTAACCAGCTGGCGTATAAGCTGGCGGACCATAAAGCCGCATTATCGTCTGAAAGGGCCTGCCTTAACATATCCATATTCCGGGAATAATCTGCGTAATCTGCCGCGCCGCCTTCCTCCAGTATACGCAGGGCGGTATCGCTGCCTAAGGCTGCCGGAAGGTCAAGCACATCAGGGAGCATACGCCGTTTGCCCGAACTGTTTTCACCTACCCGCTGGTAAATGAGATTTTGCATAATGGAGGCATCAATGGTAAAGCGCTGTCCCATGAACCGGAAACCCGGAATAACGTTATCCTCCCCGTCATCAATGGGAATGGAATTAATTTGCGGTGCAGGCAGCGTGGCAATCAGCTCCTGGAACCGGGAAAAAGCATCGTCATCTTTTGACAGGGCGGTAAGAGTAAAATTATCTCCATAGGCCCGGGCAATAACAGGAGCATATTCACATACGCCGTTGTCGTCACTGGCTCCTGCGAAAAAGGACGTTACGGCGTAAATGGATTCCCAAAGCTCATAGACTTGCGGATCTTCTGAAAGGGCAATGGTCATCAGGAGGGCGCTTCGGTTCATATCCTCCTTATCCTGAGGGAAGTGAATTCTGCCATACCACATCATTGCCTTGAAATATTGTGAAAGCGCGTCATCGCCCTCATAATATCCCCGGGGAATATATTGGGAATAATCCTCAAAATCTTCTGCTAACTCTGACATGGAAAGGCCCCCGGCCTGATCAATACTCTCAAGCTCAAAGGAAACTGTGTCTTTAACGTAATCAGGAACCTGCGTGCCATCGTCTAACAGCTTTGCACCTACCGTAAAAAAAGCAACGTTGCGTCTTGCGGCAGATTCCCACTGACTGTCCTTTAACTGATCATATTGGGCGGCGCTTATGGCAAGCATCTGCCTGCTTAACAGGGCAAGGTTCTCTGACAGATAAGTTCTTTCAATATTTTTCAGCAGATAGCTGAAATACAGATGGTAAGTGTGCATCAGGGAATCGACCGTGACGAAGTTGGGAATCTGAGCATACCTGTTCATCTCGTACAGTTCAAAAAATTCATTGCAGGCCCGGCCCTGAACCACAAATCCGTTCCTTGCCAGCTTATCTGCGGCTTCCTCCGGAAGATAAAATTGCTGTAAATTGGAAATGTTGCTTAGGTCAGGATGGATGGTGTATGCCTGAATGCAGGGAGTTACACTGCCGGCATCCACACTTGTGCCGCCAGCAAGAAGGGAAGGCCTGGTGACTGAAAAAGACTGTGGAGCCGGATCTGGCTGTAAATCGGCGTTTTCCACTGCTTTAGGCGGCATGTCTGCATCTGCGGATATGTCCGTATCCTGAGCTGACGTGTCAAAGGCGTTTTCTTCGGAATTTTTTTGAAGAGAACAGCCGCTTAACAGGTTAATGACCATACTGAAAGACAGTGTGGACAAAATGACGAATTTTTTTAGGTTTTTTCTTTTTTTCACAGTATTCCCCCATGCCTTATCAGGCTAAAATTATATGTGTTTAAAGTGTATTCTGTATAGAATAAATACGGGCGGAAAGCACCTTTCGCTGCCTGCTTTTCATTATAAATGGTTCCACCTAAAAGTCAATCGTCCGCCATGAGATATTCGGAGTGTGTCTGAAATTACCTTCCTCAAAAGTCAACAACTCCGCTGCAGGAGGTGGGGCAGCATGGTACCTGAAGCAAGGCAGGAGCTTTAATGACAAAATTAAGTGATTTCGTATAAAGCAACTAAAGTAACCTTCCATAAAGAACGATATATTTATCGTCAAAAGGGGAGCTATGGAAAGCGCATTTTCAAGGGATTGAAAACTTTGATAATGTGCTTTTGCTGTTTGACGGAAGGAAAAAAATTTGACTTTTGTCCGGGTATAAAATAAGCTGCATGAAAAAGCATAAGGAGGGGAATAGATGGGGGACAATGATATTTTTGTAAACAGTATGACAAGGGCCTGCAGCGGTTTTTTGCAAAGCCGGCTTGCAGGCGCGAACGCAAAGGGGGTTTTTGGCTTTCGGGATACGGTGGCGTCACTGGATAAAAGCAGGAATGCAGATGCTTTGTCCACAGAGGATATGACACTGGAGGAGTATAAGCAGTATATCCATCAAAAAATATCCCAAATTCCAATGCATCCTTCTCAGGCAATGAGCTGTGTCGCTATTCACATTACGGATAAGGGATTTGAGGCTATGAAAAAGGATCCTGACTATGAAAAGTGGGTGTTAGATACGCTGAAGGCTAATTTTTCTTTTAACGACCCCTGGGCAGGCATCTGCGGAGGGAGCTTTTCCGTACATCATTTTGGAGAAACCAAAGAGGAATACCACGGGGAAGGCTGGAATATGGGATTCCGGGGAGGAAAAGGGAGCAGTATTTTTGAGGAAGAATCGGAGGACAGCTTTTGGGAGAAGCGTGCCAAAAGGCACAAAAAATATATAGAGCAGCAAAACGAAGCTGCCATGGAAGAAAAGATAATGGGGCAGGTATTAAAGGAAGCAGCCGTCCGGAGGGGAGATTATGAAGGGATGTTTGCAGCACAGAGCATGGCACAGTCCATCAGCTTTGCAAGACTCCTGCTTACCCCCGATCCGGCAAAGGGTTAAGGCGGCTGCAAAGACAGACTGTGTGGTAAATGCAGGGTTTTGGGCCGGAGCGCTGTAAATGCCGGTCATTGATTACAAAAAATAATCTTTTTATTACAAAATAATTTTAGGTTTGAAAAAAATTACCGATATAAATATATAGACATAGGGGGATGAAATATTGGCTGTGTCCCCGGCTTACAGACAGAAGAAAGGACATGGTTATCAGAATATGCTTCGAGTTGCCATTTGCGAAGATGAAAAAAGCATGGGAGAATATCTGAAGCGATTGATAGAAAGAGGAATTGCGGACCGAAAGAACTGCCGGATAGAGGTTTTTTCCTCAGGGGAGGAACTGCTGAAAAAAGGAAAAGGATTTGATATCTATTTTCTGGACATTGATTTAAAAGAAATGAGTGGAATTGATACAGCCAGAAGCCTTCGGCAGGAGTCCGGGGCGGTAATTGTGTTTGTGACGGCTCTTAAGGAATACGTTTTTGATGCTTTTGATGTGCAGGCCTTTCAATACCTGCTTAAACCCATAAATGAAGAGAAATTTTTCCGGGTGCTGAATCAGGCGGTTGCAGAGTGTGAACCCCGGAAACATTCGGAACCACTGGTGATACGTGTGAAAGGTTTATATCGGAATGTTCCCAAGGAGAGTATTCTGTATGCGGAAAACGAAGGCAGAAAGATAGTGCTGCACTTGAAGGAGGAACAAATTTCCTATTATGCCAGGATGAGTGAACTTGAGGCAGTGTTGGGAGATGACTTTTTTCGCTGCCACAGAGGTTATCTGGTGAATTTAAATGCGGTAAAAGGGTACGACACCGGAAATATACAGATTAAAAACGGAGAAACCATTTTGATGGCAAAGCAGAAATACAGCGCTTTTACGGATGCCTATATGGAATTTCTGCGTCGCAGACAGCAGTAGCGGACGCTAAAATTTACAAACAGGCTGCATATAAAAAAGATATAAATAGGAGGATGAAGAAATGAGTATGAGTAAAATCAGTTCACTTATTACCCAAAACAGGCTGTTAAGCCAGGCAAGGTCCCGGGCAAGGGCCCAGAGTGTGGCAACAGGTTCGGCACTGCTTAACGGTTCTCATAATAAGGATAGTGTTATCAATTCGGTTAATAATAAAGCAGGTGCCCAAAACGCCAAAGTCAGTGAGGCTGACCGGAAATCAAAAGAAAATTATACCGCCATGAAAAATGCGGCGGAAAGTGTAAAAAAACATGCAAAAAATCTGTTGCTCTGGCCTGAAAAAAAATGGGATGAAATGACAGAGGACGAGATTGCCGAATACAAGGTAGATGCACGCAAAGAGATTACCAGCCTTATTGAAAATTACAATACAATGATTAAAAGCATGAACGAGGAACAGGGCAAGGTCAACGAGATTTATCTAAAGCAGATGAAGGGATATTTCCAGAATGCAAAAAAAGACCTGGAAAGCCTGGGAATCACCCAAAAGGAGGACGGAACACTGTCCTTAGATCAGGAGCTTTTGAAAGCGGCGGACGCAGAGACGCTGAAAAAAGTTTTGGGTTCGGAGGGCACCTTTGTGGACGATATCGGGAAACGGGCAGAGAATGTTATCTCCAATGCGGAAACAAATCTGGCGGTAATCAATAAAAGCATATATGCGGGAAATTATACTTATAATCAATATGGAAGCGATATTTTTGATGCACTGCTTGGAGGAAAATATAATTCTAAAGGCTGATGGCTGTAAATAATATTTATATATATGAGTGGCCCGGGAGAGAAATCTCCCGGGTTTTTTACTTATTAGGAAAGTCCATTGTCAGACGGGTATGAAATAACGAGTTTGCGAATACTGACGTTTGCTATTTTAATATGACTTTTTGAGAATGCATTTTAAAGGGCGAAAAGTGCATCCTGACCCTTAGCATGTTGTTTGAAAAAGAATATCTGATACAATACAAATAGAGCGATAAATTTTATCTGTGTCTTGTTTCCGGATTAAGGACTGCCTAAAGCATGGGTTAACAAATATTATAAAGGTGGAATGCCATGAAGCTTACGATGGAAAGGATTGTCAAAGGAGAAGATGAGGTTATCATCAGATATCATGAAATGAATAAGCAGTTAGAAACCATAGCGGGAATGGTCCAGGGGATTGGGCAAAAAATATGCGCCGCATCAGATGGTCAGACACTTCTGCTTTCTCCGGAAGATATTTTATATTTGGAAAGTGTGGACGGCGTAACTTATGCTTATTTGGAGGAACGGGTTTTAAAGGTGCAGATGAGCCTGTTTGAACTAGCTATGGCTTACGGGAGCAGGGGGTTTCTGCGCTGTTCCAGGTCTATGGTGCTTAATATCTATAAGATAAATTTTTTAAAAAGTGAATCGGGCAGCCGTATACGCGCCACAATGGAAAACGGTGAACAGGTGATGATTTCCAGAAAATATGCCAAGGAGCTGCGGCAAAGACTGAAAGGAGGCGTTAAAGAAGATGAGGAATAAAAAAAAAGTAAAATCCGGAAATAAAATAATGAAAAGATTTAAAAGCTATTTAAATCTGGAAATTGTAATTGACTATAAAACATGTGTTTATTTTTTCAGTATCTGGTTTTTTTATTGTGTTTACCTGCTTTGTATGGGAGTCCGCTGCGCAGATATTCTTTACATGTTTGAAATGATGGCGGCGGCGTACGTTATCAGCTATGTGCAGGTTTATGCATTTCACAATTTTGATGAAGCCAGCCAGCTGGGGAAAAAGGATGTGCCGGGCATTATTTTCTGTACGGCTCTTTACATTGGGGCTTCTTATGGATTTGCATGGTTTGACAGGAACTTTAAGACAACCCTGCTGTTTGGGGTATATATACTGTTTATATATTATGTGATGTATCTGGTAAATAAAATAAAGCGGGCAATTGACACGGAGAATTTAAATAAGATGTTAGCGGAATTTAAGAAGGGGGAAATCTGTAATGGAGAGCAGGGAAAACATAATTGAGATAAGGGATCTTACAAAATCCTACGGAAAAAAGAGAGGAGTAGAGTCAATTTCCCTTTCTGTAAAGGAGGGGGATATATTTGGCTTTCTGGGGCAAAATGGCGCGGGTAAATCTACCACCATCCGGAGCATGCTTGGTCTTATCCATTACCAGAAAGGAGAAATTCACATGCTGCAGATGGATGCAGTGCGGGACCAAAAGGAGATTTTAAGGCAGGTGGGCTATATGCCTTCGGAGGTTTTGTTTTACCCTTCCATGAAGGTAAAAGATGTCATTGCATTTGCGGCCAGAGCAAGGAAAAGGGACTGCTTTAACGAGGCTCGCAGGCTTTGCGGTATATTTCAGGTGGATGGGGAAAAGAAGATAGAGGAATTGTCTTTGGGAAATCGTAAGAAGGTGAGTATCATATGCGCTATGCAGCACAGGCCAAAGATTCTTATTCTGGATGAGCCTACCTCAGGTCTTGATCCGCTGATGCAGGAGGCTTTTTTTGAATTAATATTAGAATATAACCGTCAGGGAACAACATGCTTTTTGTCCTCACATGTGCTTTCGGAGGTAAAAAGTTATTGCCGTCATGCGGCCATTATAAAGGATGGGAAGATTGTCCGGACAGACTCTGTGGAAAACCTGTTAAAGTCTGATGTAAGATGCGTGAAGATTAAATCAGGCGGGCGGAAAAAGGAATTTGTCTATACAGGGAAGATGGAAGAGCTGATTCATGAGCTGGCAGGTATGCAGGTGGAGGATGTGCTGATTGAAGAACCGTCTCTGGATGAGATTTTCAGGCATTACTATGAGAAATAAATTTTGTGCAGGTATTTACACTTTTGGATAATAAATGCCGGGGATAAATTCCTTTGCACGAATTGCTGTTTGCAATAAACCGAAATTAGAATTTTGGACAACAAAAATGAATGCAGAAAAGGAACGGAGGGGAGACTATGACACTCTTTTTACAGGAATTGAAAATGAATAAAAGACAGCTCCTGGCATGGACCATATGTATTGGCGTATGCTGCTTTGGGTGTATTTTGCTGTTTCAGGGGCTGGAGGAGACCATGGGGGAGATGCAGGATGTATATGCGCAGATGGGAGCCTTCGCAGCGGCATTTGGCATGAACAGAATGGACGCCGGTACCATGGAAGGCTTTTATGCCACGGAGATTTCTCTGATTTTTGCAGTGGGCGGGGCGATGTTTGCTGCCATGCTTGGTATTTGCATGCTGGCGAAAGAGGAAGAAGGCCGCACGGCTGATTTCTTAAATACGCTTCCATTAGGAAGGAATTATATTCTGGCGTGGAAATATGCGGCAATGGCTGTGCTTATCTTTTTATTTAACAGTGCATGCTTATGCTGGGAGCTTTTGGGATTTATTAAGACAGGACATATGGTGCCTTTAAAGGAGCTTTTACTCTTTCACGGGGCACAGCTTTTGATGCAGCTGGAGATAGGGAGCCTCTGCTTTCTGGCCTCTGTCTTCTGCAGAAAAAAGCAGGTGGGAGCGGCCCTGGGGTTTGCCATCCTTTTGTACGGTATGGACTTAATGTGCAGAATCGTACCGGACATAGAAAGGCTGAAATATGTAACGCCTTATTACTTTTCAAACGCGGCGGATATTTTTATAAATGGAAGTGTGGACGGCAAAATGGCAGGAATAAGCGCGGCGGTGACAGTGGTATGCACAGTTGCGGCGATAGTTTTTTATAAAAGAAAAGATTTTTAACATCTGCGTGATTTGTGTGGTATAATAAATGAGTCTGCCTAAAATATGCAGTTGCAGGGGGCATGAGGTGATGTGACTGGTATTTTGCGCAGATGGAGAAAAACCATGAAAGGATTGATGAAAGACTATGAAAAGAAGGATAATCTGCTTTTTATCCGCAGCTGTGCTTATAGTCATGACAGCAGGCTGCGGCTCCGGTAAAAATGCCGCAGAGGAAAGCCAGGAGGAAACAGGCAGCGTGCAGGAGGAAGAAGGTCAGGAAAGCCCGGAAGAAAACGCTGCGGCAGGGGAGGATACAGAACAGATAAAGGAAAATGATGCTGATAATGTGCAGGCGCAAAGCATCGGGAACGAAGATGTTTTATCCGGTAAACATTATGTAAATATTCATATTAAGGATAAAGGCACAATTAAGGTAGAGCTTGACGCAGATGCCGCGCCGGTTACGGTGACCAACTTTGTAAGTTTGGTAAAAGAGGGCTTCTATGACGGATTAACTTTTCACCGGATCATAAAAGATTTTATGATGCAGGGAGGAGATCCTACGGGAACCGGAATGGGAAGCTCGGATAAGACAATTGTCGGAGAGTTTGTGAATAACGGTGTGGAAAATCCGATTTCCCATACAAGGGGGACAATCTCCATGGCGCGCTCAAATCTGCCGGACAGTGCAAGCTGCCAGTTTTTTATCATGCATCAGGACGGCACCTATCTTGACGGGGATTATGCAGCTTTTGGCCATGTTACGGAGGGAATGGAAATTGTGGATGATATTTGCGATAATACCACAGGACAGGATAGAAACGGCGTGGTACCGGAGGAAAACAGACCGGTTATTGAAAGCATTGAGTATGTGGAATAAAATCTGCGCCTGATAAAAAACGAAGGCGTATGCTGTAAGTCACACCCCGCATAGCAAAGATATGCTGCACTTAGCAGCGTTGCAGGATTGATGCATTGCTGCCTGCAGCGGGGCGCTGACTTCCCGGTCACTTATATAATGCGGCTGACAGCATGCGTTAAGGCAGCAGTTCTCTTTCCATTTCTTCAAGAATGTGAATCAAATCTCTGATGGATTTTCCCTGAATCAGCATACATCTGAGATGATCTGCAAGCTTAAGATAGCTTATCTTTTCGGGCACAAGGCCGTTGACAGTACCGGGATAGCGTTCTTCCAGGCTCTCTGCCATGGTTTTGGCAAGCTGCTTGTTAAGAATACGGCTATAGTTTTTTCTGCATTCTTCCGCCATACAATCGAGCATTTCACGGTAATACCGTGTGAGATCGGATTCATCCGCGCAAAGTTCCATGCGATCTTCCAGCAGAACCTGATCATAGGAAAGGAGCCTGTACGAGGATTTGTCCAATGCAAGATTATCGCGAAGTCTTACAACCGGCATTAATATTCCGTATTCTTTGGCAAGAGCGTTTCTTTTTTGATTGAGATAATCTGTTTTTACCCCTTCTGACACACAGGGAATGAGTGCTTCCCCAAATTCAAGAACAACAGGTTCGGCAAAAAGGTTATGCCGGATTTCCCATTCCATTTGCAAATTATTATTTTCTGTGACAGGATTGCTGTCAATTCCTAAAAGTGTATCGGCGCTGACATGCAGGATGCTGCAGATCCCTTTTATGAGGGAGAGATCCGGCAGTCCGTTTCCACGCTCCCATCTGCTCACGGCCTGAGGAGTGACGCCCAGACGATAGGCAAAGTCTTCCTGGGTCATTTTCAAATTCTGGCGATACTGGCAAATAGTTTTTCCTAAATTTTCTTTCACTTTTACACCTCCTGGTATTTGTTTTTATAAGTAACTATGAAGCCGAAGGCTGGATTGTTATTATTATAACCATGAAAGAATCAGGTGTAAAACAATGTATAATTGGGAGTGGACGCAAGGGAACAATTGATTTCCGGACATTTGGCAAATGCCGCCGGGGGTTATTAACTTACATTTGACAGGAGGTCTTTAGGATGAAGGAAAAAGAATTACAGGAAAAAATTATCAATAAGTTTAAGACAAATACGTTTTTCGATTTGATAAAAAATAAACATATTATTGAAAAAACTTTAGAAAAATTTTCTGATGATGAGATGCTGCCATACTTATCTGTAGATTATCTGCTAAGGCTGAACTATTTTAAAGGATGTAAAATTGTTCTGGAAGGGATAGAAAATAAAGAATATAATAATGAACTTACGATTTTAAATGGTGAATCCATACGGAATATTTCTCTGGAAGATGAACAGCAGTTATATCCTGATTTGCTGCTATATAACAAATCCAAGGGGAAATATATCATAGGAGAACTAAAACGGAGCAAAGAAACTGAACGGCAGGCAATTACAGAATTGCTGGGCTATGAACTTGAAATAAAAAATCATTTACCGCTGTCGGCCAATTCGGACATTTTAATGATTTTGATATCTTTCGATTATAGTACGCTGCTTCAGCATTCTATCGAATCGTTAATATTGGACAGTAAACCTGTCATGTGTCTGGTACCGGTTATAGAAGACGATGAATTCCAATACTTTGATATTTTTGTTCCGGATTGCTGGACGAATACGAATTATCCATTTTTAGATGAAAAAGCTTTTCAGGGTACCACATATTCGGTTTATAATCTTTCTGACCAGGAGGAAGAAAAAAGCATTGTGGATTCGCTGGACATGTCTTTAACAGCCATAGAATATGTAAAAGGTAAGTGCGAAAAGTATAAGCTGCATGGCTTTTCCTTAATTTGGCTACCAGATGATTTGGAAGGAGAACGCATATGCATAACAATATTCTTAGTTAATCCATATTACATTTTTTATCATTCATCGAACAGAACTGCTGGTACACCAATCACTGACAATATAAATGAAAATATTGAAGATTATCAATTGCACGCAATGAATTATGATATGGTACATTTTGTATTTTCGGAAGCAGACAGATATTTGCGGCAGGATATGGATGTAATGATAGATAGTAATATGGATTTACATTTTTTCCGGAAGTATATGATATATAAAGGCAATGCTGTTAAATGCGATTGTTGGGGAGAATTTGGAGAGTCAATCCGTCTGGCGTTTCTAAAAGAAAATATCAGAAAAGTAATCAATCCAAGATGGGGGGACTTTCATGAACCCGTTGTATTTTTTAAATTATTTGATTTGATTACAGAAAATTACATATTTGCCTCAGGATTTGATAATTTATATGATTATTTTATTTTTGGGGTAAAAATTGGATGTCTGTCAAATCTCTGTATATATTATAGTGCGATTAAAACCAATGATGAAGGGGAATCTGTAGATGAAAATAATATTGTAACAGAAAAAATTGTTCCTCTGATATCACAGCTGAAAAACAGAATTTTATGGGAGATTTATAAACTTGAAAATTCTCTGCAGGAAATTCAAATGCGATACGATTTAGATCTGGAGATGAAAAGGTTTGGTGTATCAGATAAGAAATGCTTTGACGAATTATCTCAGTATATGTTGGACTTTATGGTAAAGTTCAAAAAACACATAAATGAGAAGTGCCGGTTGATAATGGATATGGGGTACCAAAACGGGGCTTTTTTTGATGACTTTTTCTGGAAAATGACAGGTTTGGAACAACAAAATTTTTTTAAATCTAATATTATAAATACTATATATCCTGTTTTTTGCGAAGGGCTCCGGGAATTAATTGATTTGCAGGATATTTCTATTGACTCTGAACTGTTTCAGATTTTGATAGAATTGTCGGAAATCTTTCCTGTTTCATTTACAGGGGGGAGAGAGGGAGCGCATCAATTATGTAAGGAGTATGCGGCAATACCTGCAAAACAATTTAACGAGACCATGGACGGCCTTGAAAAAGATTTAAAAGCCAGGTTAGTAAAAAAATATTTTAAGTATGTGCTCATGCAAAGTAAATCTTTTGAAGTTCGTTCTGAATATATATCTACAATGGATTTGCTGAAAAAATTTGATATGGATTTTTTATTGAAATGCGTGACACAAGAGCGGAATAAACAGAATAGAATCTGCATTTATATAAAGGATAATGATTCGCCTGCAATTGTACAGGCTGTTGACGGTACGGTTCTGGCAAAAGAAATTGATTTGGCGCCAAAAGAGAAAATAGCAGTATACAGAGAATATGGCGGTATAGAGCTTATAGAATTTATTGACCTTCAAGAACTGTCAAGTTATTTTTCCGGATAAATGAATAACTTTCCCAAAATAAAAACATACTGTCTGTAAAAAAAGAAACCAGATGAAAAAGGAAACTTGTGCTTTAGAGCTTCATACAACAAAAAGCTTACGCTTTTCGTTGTCGGGAATCTGCAGGTCGGGAAAGGAGCATGTTTATTAATATGGAAAAAATTAAATTGCCTGTAACAGGCAGCGGCTACTACGAAATCCGTCTGGAAAGCATAGGCGGGCTTGGAGCCAATCTGTGCGGCAAAATGTTAGGAGAGCTGGGTGTTAAATACCTGGATTTAAACAGCGCCAGCTTTTCCAGCTATGGATCGGAAAAGACAGGTACGCCGGTAAAAGGATTTATCAGGTATTGTGATAAGGAGAAAGAAATCAGGGTTCATTCCCCTGTGACAGAGCCCAATCTTCTGGTGATTTTTCATCAGGCTCTTTTAAAGGACGGCGGTGTATGGGCAGGCTGTAAT
Organism: Parablautia intestinalis; assembly: GCA_003612395.1. Lineage (GTDB taxonomy): Bacteria > Bacillota > Clostridia > Lachnospirales > Lachnospiraceae > Suilimivivens > Suilimivivens intestinalis. The sequence goes on along the minus strand of RAYQ01000001.1, from coordinate 310,914 downwards.
GAGAACACGGAGGCAATCATTGCCATAGAGGAAGGGCAGGAGACGGATGCGCTCAATGTTCCGGATCCGATAAAGGCCTGTCATGTGGTGAAAGCCCAGAAAATTGCCATGGAAACCCATTCCAGGATTAATGTGGTGATGCTGGGGGCCATGGCGCGGGTGATGGGTTTTGCGGCCCTTGAGGATGTCAACCAAATCTGTGCGGATGCTTTGGGCAAAAAGTATCCGGATGCCCTTAAAGGAAACCTGGAAGGGATCAAAAGAGGATATGAGGAAGTAAAAAGAATTGAGGGGAAAGACTCACAGGCAGTCTCATTGAAGCAGGCTCCTAAATGGGGATATGAAACGGCGCCAATTGGCGGAATCAATCCACAGTTTGGCAATACGGTGGCAACAGATTTGTCTCCCTCAAGGCAGGGCTATATTCCGCTTTTTATCAAGGAGAGATGTATCAACTGTGGAATGTGCGATTCCACCTGCCCGGATATGGTCTTTCAGTTTGCTCCGGGCCTGTATAAGGGGAAGGAGATGATGGTGAATCAGGGACTGGATTATTACCACTGTAAAGGATGCCTTAGGTGTGTGGAGGTATGTCCTGTAAATGCTCTGGTAAGAGGCGTGGAATCGGAGCATCCGGGCAAGGGATACTTTTTGCCTAACAAGGATTTACTGCACATGCCCGACTATATCAAGGCCGGTCCTGACGGGTATGTTACTTCGGAATCCTATTTAACGGAAAAAAGAATGGAAGGCGGGGAAGTGTAATGGAAAAGCAGATAAGGGAATATGCAAGTGGAAATGAAATGGCGGCAATAGCCATCCGGCAGATTGGCTATGACCTGATGGGCTATTACCCCATTACCCCTTCCACACAGATTGCGGAAAATCTGGATATTATGCGGGCAAACGGCGAGAGCGATCTGATCATGATTGCGGCTGAAGGGGAACACAGCGCGGCAGGTATCTGCTACGGGGCGGCGGTAGGAGGCGGCAGGGTCATAAACGCCACAAGCGCCAATGGGCTTTTGTATGCCATAGAACAGTTCCCGGTGCAGTCAGGAACACGGTATCCGATGGTTATGAATGTGGTGTGCAGGACCGTATCGGGCCCCCTTTCCATCAAAGGAGATCACAGTGATATCATGTTTATGCTAAATGCAGGCTGGCCCATTCTCTATGCCCACTCGGTTCAGGAGGTATATGATTTTAATATAATTGCCTTAAAGCTTGCGGAGGCAGTGCGGCTGCCGGTGGTGGTGGCTTATGACGGTTTTTTTACCAGTCATCAGAAAAAGCGGTGTTATCGTTTTGAAAAGGACGAGGTGGTATGGGATTTTATAGGACCTAAAAAGGAGGATTATCCCTTTCTGGATTTGGAACACCCGATTACGGTGGGCTCTTACATGAATGAGCCGGATTTGATTAACAACCGGTATCAGCTCCATCTTGCCATGAAAAAGGCGGATGACCTTTTGCCGGACCTTTTTAAAGAGTATGGGGAGCTGTCCGGCCGGACTTATGGAAAGGTGGAGGGGTATAAATGGGAGGATGCACAGAGCCTGCTGCTGCTTCTTGGCTCCTCTTACGATACTGCTTTAGAAGCGGTAGATAAGCTGCGGGCGCAGGGGAAAAAGGCAGGGGCGCTTACCCTCCATACGCTGCGGCCTTTTCCGGATAAGGAGATTGCGTCTTTTTGTAAAAATGCCGTTAATCTGCTGGTGGCGGACAGGCAGGACAGCTATGGTGCAAAGGGAGGAAATCTCTCTCTTGAGGTACGGGCGGCCATACAAAGAGCAGGCGGTATCCCCGGCTGCACCTGCGCAGGTGAAAGCGCTTCGGATGGCGGCGCCGCAGATATCCGCAATATCCGCATAAAAAGTCTGATCTATGGATTAGGAGGAAAGGACTTTTTTGTGGAGGATGCCATAAAAATGCTGGCATGGGCGGAAAATCAGGAGTCGCCGGACTTCGCATACTATGGTGTAACCAAAGGGGAAAATCCAAAAGAAGATTCGGACGATCTGTTTTTTGCTCCGCTAAGTGCGGAAAAAACAAGGACAGGCGCCACAAGGGTGGAAGAAAAGGACGGGGAGGTTCAGGTAAGCGGCGGCAGCTTAAACGCCACTGCGGCTGTTCCCAAGCGTCTTGCACCGGGCCATGGAGCCTGCCCCGGGTGCGGGATACCGGTAAATGTGAATCTGCTTCTTAGGGCTATAGAAGACCCGGTGGTGCTTTTGTTTCAGACAGGATGCGGTATGATTGTGACAACATCCTATCCGCACACCAGTTTTAAAGTTCCCTTTGTGCATAACCTGTTCCAAAACGGAGCAGCTACCTTAAGCGGAATTGCCGAAATCTGTTATCGAAAACAAAAAAAAGGAGAGATCCCGGCAGGTGATATTATCTTTATCATGGTAAGCGGAGACGGGGGCATGGATATCGGTATGGGATCGGCTCTTGGAACAGCCTTAAGGGGACACAGGCTGATTTTATTTGAGTATGACAACGGCGGCTATATGAATACAGGATATCAGTTATCCTATTCCACCCCCAAGGGGGCAAGGAGCGCAACCTCCCATGTGGGAAGAGCGCAATACGGAAAGGGATTTTTCCACAAGGACATGCCCCAGATCATGGCAGCAACAGGCATCCCTTATGTAGCAACAGCAGCGGAATCTAATCCGATTGATTTTATCAAAAAGGCGGCAAAGGCAGCTTACTACGCCAAAACTACGGGAACAGCTTATGTAAAAGCATTATCTGCCTGCCCTTTAAACTGGAATGACAAACCGGCCACAGAGCGCAGAGTAATAGAAAAGGCGGTGGACTGCTGTTATTTTCCTCTTTATGAGGTGGAAAAGGGAAAAACCACTTTAAACTATGATCCGGAAAAGGCAGGGAAAAAGGCGCCTGTCCTTGACTGGCTGTCCATGATGGGAAGAACAAAACATTTGCAGAATGAAATCTATGCAGATGTTGTAAAAGATTTACAGGAAGAAGTGGACAGAAGATTTGCCCGGCTTAAGGCAAAGGCTGAAAATCCTGTTCTATAAGAGGAAAATACTTTTACTTTTTTGAAAGAGTACAAACATGTAGAATTGACTGTATAAATTATAAAGTCAATTCTACATGAAATAAGTCACCAGCCAATTCATTATAGGGTTAGGCATAAAGTATCTCCCAGCGACTTATGAATGGTATGGCTGTTATTTACGATTTTTTTGTAAGTTGTAAATTTTTTCCTTGCCAAAGGAATTCGATTATGTTAAAATATCCTTCGTCAGGTTGTCACTGGGATGACTGCTTGGTGGGATAAAAGGAAAATACTGATGCAAGTTTTTACTAAGTTACATTTCTAAGGATTTTGCAGCATATATTATATCACAGCAAGAGATTCATCCCGGATAAATCATTGTAAATACAGATTTTAGCTGAAAAAGATGTAAGACAACAAAGATATTCAGTCTGTGGTGATGCCAGCCGGCAGCTATCCTTTTAGAAATGGAGAAGGAAGAAAGAATAAGGCTCCGTGGTCAAGCGGTTAAGACATCGCCCTTTCACGGCGGTAACACGGGTTCGATTCCCGTCGGAGTCATGAAATGTGACCGGTCATAGAAAAAGAATTGACTGTGACATGTTTATTTGTTATATTATATGTATGGCGCAGTAGCCAAGTGGTAAGGCAATGGTCTGCAACACCAGTATCCACCGGTTCAAATCCGGTCTGCGCCTCTTAGAAAGCCTCGAAAACGGTGATTTTTCGGGGTTTTGTTTTGTGTGAATTTTTGGCTTGACACTTTTAGACCTTTGTTTCTGGTCAATTTTACCCACATTTTTTCATATTTCTTAAATTTTCAATGCTTCGTTTAAAACCGTTTAAAATCGGTTCATAAGGTGGTCATAAAGTGGTTATAAGGTGGTCGCCAAATGTAAAACCTAATCATTTAACATGTCTACCAGATTATGTTTCCCGTCTTCATCTGTATGTAGATAAGTCTTTACGACGACCTTATAATCATCCCCTAACAGCTCTGCGACAGCTTTGATTTCCTGGTGACTTGAGGTTTTACTCAGAAGCCGTGTCGCAAAAGTATGGCGCATGGCATGAGTGCCATAATGCTTTTCGCCAATCCTTTTCAAAATGCGATTCAAGGGAAAGCTGGATATTCCTCTTGGTAGGGATATTCCCTGTTTTCGTACTTATGATAAAATCGCTTCGGATTTTGTTCGGCTCATAAGTATTGAGCATGAGCTCCAGACACATTTCAGCTTCCCGATTTAGCGGAACTATGCGGTTGCTGCGGGGATACTTGGGTGGTGTTATCATTTGTGTGGATCTGGTTTGTGCATTTTCTTCCCTGTTTTTGACGATACTTACAGTTTCGGAGATATGGACCCTTTTCCGCCCGTCTTCGCCTGCCAGGATTCTGTTTTTTGAGAGAGCAAGCAGTTCGCCTTCCCTGAGTCCTGTATTCAGGGCGAAAACCAGCGCTGGCCCATAACGGTATGCGAGAGTGCCGTCAGGATTATATCCCAGAGCGACTTCCTTAAACCGTTCAAGACATTCTAACGGAAGTATCTGTATCTCCTTGGTTTTTTTGCCTACAGCAGTTTCGTCAGGAAGTTCCACTGTAGCAAAAGGATTATAGGATTCAGGAAAATCTTTTTCTTCTTTTCCATGTTTGATCATGGAATGTAAGAAAAGATAAACCTTATTGATTGTTGAGAGGCTATAATTCGGCTGCAGTTCATCCAGCAGATTTTGAATATCCCTGGATTTCAAATTGCACATCAGTACCTGCGCAATCGGATGCTTTTCAATATGGCACTCAAAAGTCCGTTCAATCCGATCATAGGTAGTCTGTTTCAGCTTTTTACGCAGGACCTGCTGACTTTTGTAAAAAAGAAATTTTTTAGAATATTCAGCAACGGTCAGTTTTGTGTTTACGGCTTCTCCGGACAGAACCATAAATCTGTATTCATCCAGTTTAGCTTTGGCCTCTGCCTTTGTCTTACCTGAAAATTCTTTCGTTGTCACTCCTTTCTTTGTGTAGCGTGCGATCCATTTCCCTTTGCTGTTTTTAAAAATTGTGCCGTCTCCTTTACTTCGACGGCTTTTTGTGGTGGTCTGATTCGACATAGACTTTGCTCCTTTCTACGAAAAGAACTATTTCTATTGCGAAAAAGCCAGTGTTATCGCATCCTCATTATATTATAGAAATGCATAGGTGACAACGAAATTCTGACTTTAGAAGAATAGTTCTTTTCCCACGTTATCTGATAAAAACTCCTGTATTGCTGTTTTGGAAGTAAAATAGTCCCGTCCGATTTCGGTTACAGGTAACAATCTGCTCTGCAGCATTTCTCTGGTTTTTGTTTTTCCAACTCCAAGCATAGAGGAAATTTCTTCTACGGAGTATTTGCGGAAATCCCCATAACTGTCTAATTCTTTCTTTTTCGTATCCATAATAAAAACCTCATTTGATAAAAAGTATACGAGTATCATTACACATACCTTCCACCACCGTTTCCTGCGCCCTTCCTGGCCGCGTTGACTGGCTGCACTGTGTGCGATTTCATCCGGGCCGGGCATACCCTGTGCAGGAACCCGGCCATCAGAACCCATATACATGATGGCGTATGCTCTTCAGTTTTCAAGGAGCGGGAAACCTCATCCGGATGTCCGGAGAAGGTTTTATACAGAAATATCCCATGAGTTGGAAAATACTTGAAAAAAATTTTGGTAAGGACAAAATAATAGATATAGTACAATGAAGTTGACATGATACAAGATATTGTGCTAAGATAAATTCGTAATTGATTTTTGTGCGAGACCTGTTATGGGGAACGGGGAGAGGCAGGACATAACCGATATGTCTGCCGGCTTTTCGTAAACCGCAGGTTCCGGTGCTGCCCTGTGAGGCAGAAACCGGGATGCATACGCTGTTTATGATTGTATTTTGTGTCAGGAGCTGTCCGGGCATCAGGAAGAACAGAGGATTTTTCCGATGCGGCATGGCAGTCTTTTGGCACTTTTTTGTTTTCCGACAGAGATGCCGGAGACAGGAAGTTGATTTGTGGGAGAGCCACACGCAGTAAGGAATGGAAGCCTGTATGGGACCATTCCTTTTTTTGTGCCGTAGACATACCAGAAATGCCCGGATGGGCTTTGCCCGCATAAGCGGCTGGATAAAAAATCATCCGTGAAACGGAGAGAAAAGAAAGGTGGAAAGAAACATGAGTGGAACAAAGGTCTTTGAAGACAGCTATTGCGGCGTCTTCACAAAGCAGGATGAATTTCTGAAGTGTCTTGAGCGCATCGGGAGGAATTCCTTCTGGGAACGGAAGAAATCCAAAAACCTGCGTCTGGTGCCCATCACTGATGACAGCAGGGTAGCAGAGGAGCTTCGGGAGAAGTATGCCGAGGAAGGACTGGATGAGGGAATCATCACAGACACCATCCTGAATACAGGGCTTCTCCTGAAAGTAAGGAACCAGTATTATCCGGTGAGGTGCTGTGCGATCAAAAGCATCCTTAGGGAACGTGGGATCGACCTGAAGACAGGCTGTGTGGTGTTTATCGGAGGAGGCGCCCTTCTGCTCCGGGAATATCTGGAGAATTCCGAGAAGATCGGACGCTGTGTGTTCATAGAAGATATCCGGGCCAACGCAAAGGGCTACGGGCTCCTTTACCAGATCCAGAGGAAAGGCAGGTAACTGCCATGGGGAAGAAAAATGCTTTTGTAACGACCATAGGGTTCAATAAAAATGATCCAAACCATGTGGCGGTAGCAGAGCTGTTAAACAGTATGAAACGGGGGAAGGCCCAGTATATCGTCAATGCGGTGCTGGCATGGCAGAACGGGGGAAATCCGGGGGAGGCTGGCTCTGTAGGGCTGTCTCTCGATTATGAAAAAATCCGGCGATTTGTGCTGCAGGTGCTGGATGAGCGTGAGCGGCAGGGGAACCACCATGAAGCGCACATGGAAAATCAGATGGAACAGGAAACGGAAGAGATGCCGGGAGGGATGGAGCTTGAACTGGACGAAGGTGCCATGGCGGGGATCCTGTCCTCTCTGGAGGCGTTTAAGGGATGAAGGGAACATAAAAGGGGAGCATACAGGAGGATTACTGTCCTGTCTCCCCTTTTCCCAGCAGCTCGTCCGTGGATATATGGAAATATTCGGCAAGGATTGCTACCTCGTAGTCCGGAACGAAACGGCTGCCCTGTTCGATGCGCAGGATGGTCAGGTCGCTGCACTCCATGCCCAGGAGCTGGAGCCGGACTGCAAGGGCGGCCTGGGAGAGCCCCTGACTGGTGCGGAGCTGCTTTATCTTTGGGCCTATGATGTTTTTGGAAGTACCATTCCAGTAGATTTTCATAGACACTCCCTTCTAAAGATGAAGTATCGAAAAATAGAAACAGAATAGTGGAAAATCGGGGAATACTGGATGTAGAAAGTGAAATAAAGGAGATGTATGGTATGAATGATGTGTGGTTGAAGATCGCCCAGTTTTTAGGAACTTTGAACGGAGAAAATGTAAAGCGAGAGAGCTATGTGCGCACACCGGAATATGAAGTAGCTTTAGAGGTATGGAAGAAAACAGAGCAGGAATGGGAAGTCTTTCTGGAAACCCTGCCTGCAGGAGAGCAGGAAAAGGCAGAGGAAATGAAAGAGCGCCTGGAGGATTTTGCGTCTGCCCAGGAGAAACGGGCTTACATTCAGGGTTATGCAGACTGTGTGCAGGCACTGTATCATATGGGACTATTAAAGGAAAATGAAGGGTTGAAATGGGCGGAGAAGATGGATGTACATTAAAAATGTTTCATGACATTTACGGCATCCAGAAAGCATTTCACAACAAACAGGTTGTTTGAATGAATCAGACAGACTATAATAGCTGGTATTTCTATAAATAATCAGGAGGTAAGAAATTTTATGAAACTGAAAAAGGCAATGATAGTATTCGGTACTGTCTGTATATTGAGCACAATGATTACAGGATGCGGTTCCGGTTCTGAATCTGCTGTTAAAACAGAAGAAAATCAGGCAGATGAAGCATCACCGGAGGAATCAAATGATGCGCCATTAGAAGGCGTGGATGGGAGCGCAGAGGAGCCACAGGAAAATGCAGCAGGAAAATGGCAGGTATTAGAGCCGGATGTTGCAGCTGCTGTCGATGCGGATTTTCTGGGTAAGGTTTGGAAAATGGAAGAGAATTCATTTTTCATTGCCGAAAAGAAAGTGAAAATTCTTGATGACGGTTCTTTATCATACAGTTCTCCAAGCTCTAATGCTGATCTTCCTGACACCGAGTTAATTCATGTGTTTTTTGAGGAGGATACCCTCTTTTATATGAGAACCACGGATGGAAGTGGGGAAAACCATGAAGACAAAGAGGCCGGATTTCAGGATTTGAAAGAGTATATGTCCGTTGAAATGAAAGGCAGCTTTAAAAATGATGAATTTCATGCTACAGAAATACGGTTCTTTTAGACAAAGAGGAGAAAGATTATGAAAAGGAAATGTATTCTGATATTTATGATAGTTTTGACGTTGGGGATGACCGCCTGCTCATCCGAATCAAAAGAAGATGCGGTATCTGTGGAGACTGATTCCCCGCAGGAAACGGATAAGAAAGAAACCACAGATACAAAAGATGAGGAAGCAGAAACGAATCTTGTGGAACCGTCAAAGCCGGAGATTGCAGAAGAGGATGGAAAAGTTTCTCCGGAAGACGAGGAAATTACAGAGGGCGATCCCATTGCCGGAATTGTTGAAAAATATGAAGGTAACACAATCACGATCAAAAACCCGGATGATGACATGCTCTATTATTTTTCCACGGAGAATGCCCGGATACTGGAAGGATTTTCCACAGAGAGTGCTCAGGAAGCAGAAGGAGAACTCTCGATTGCTGTGGGTGATAAGGTAGAGATCAGTTACCGTGGACTGATTGATTTTGATGAAGAGCATCCAGATGAAGCTGTAAAAATTGTTGTGATCACAGTTGAATAAATCTGCTGATACAGAGAATGTTTGCAAAACCAGATTTTAATATCTACATAGCCATATACAAAGATCCCATCGCTAAGGCAATGGGATTTTTGTAATTCTCTTGACAGTTACTTTATGGTGCATTATACCGTACTTATATATATAATACAGTATAATACAGAAAGGCAGTGGTAGTTTGGAGATTGTTGTAAGTAATAAGGCAAGTCGTCCTCTGTACGAGCAGATTGTGTTGCAGATAAAAGCGCAGGTTATGAGCGGCGATTTGAAATCCGGGGAGGCACTTCCCTCTATCCGTTCCCTTGCAAAATCGCTGCAGATCAGTGTTTTGACCGTGCAGAAGGCATATGATATCCTACAGGAAGATGGCTTTATTGAAACGACAGCCGGGAAAGGCTGCTATGTATCTGTCCAAAATCAGGACTTTTATTTGGAAGAACAGCAAAAAAAGATAGAGGGCTGTTTCAATGACGCGATAGAAATTGCCCGTATGAGCGGAATACCGCTTGATAAACTAATTAGCTTATTAACATTATTATACGAGGAGGATTAGCGATGACAAATGCTTTCATGGTATCAGGGCTTACCAAAACTTATCAGGATTTTGTTTTGGACCACGTCTCGTTTACCGTTCCCAGTGGCTCCATTGTCGGACTGATTGGAGAAAACGGCGCAGGAAAAAGCACAACCATCAATGCGGCTTTAGGGCTGATTCAAAAGGAAGACGGTGTTGTATCCATTTTGGACAGCGAGGAACTGGACGGGGACGTCAAAGAACAGATTGGCGTCGTGTTTGATGGCAGTAATTATCCGGAAATTCTTTCTCCCCGAAAATTGAACCGGGTTATGAAAAACATTTACAGGACATGGGACGAACAGGCTTATTTGCGTCTGCTGAAACAGTTTTCCCTGCCGGCGGATAAGAAGATCAAACAGTTTTCAAAAGGAATGAAGATGAAGCTGGCAATCTCTGTTGCATTTCCCATCATTCCAGGCTGTTGGTCCTGGACGAAGCCACCAGCGGCTTAGACCCGGTTGTCCGGGATGATATTCTGGATATGCTTTTAGATTTCGTGCAGGACGAAGAACATTCCATTCTGATGTCTTCCCACATTACCAGTGATTTAGAGAAGATTGCCGATTATATCGTATTCATCCATGAAGGGAAAGTGGTTTTTGAGAAACCCAAAGACGAACTGACCGAACAGTATGGCATCATCAAGTGCGGTGCGGCGCAGTTTGACGCGCTGGATAAATCCGATATTATATCGTACCGTAAAATGGACTATGAATGGCAGATACTGGTTTCAGACCGGGAGAGGATGCAGAAAAAATATCCGAAAGCCCTGGTTGTCCCGGCAACGATTGATGAAATTATGCTTCTTTATGTAAAGGGGGAAAAGTGATGAAAGGTGTTTTGGTGAAAGATCTCTATATTGCCAGGAGCAATATTCTTGTAACGATTGTCAGCCTGGTTGTTCTGGGCTTTGGGTTATCCTTTTTGCTGGAAACCAGCGCACTTCTGGTTCTGGCTCCGGTTGCCGCTACAACAGCAGCCTTTATCAGCATTACCAGTGACGCGGCATCCAAATGGAACAAAAATGTCATTACCATGCCGGTATCAAGGAACCAGATCATTGGTGAGAAGTTTCTGTTTTATATCCTGCTTGCCGTATTGGGAATGCTGACAGCGCTGGTACCCTGTGCCGTCCTTGCCTGTTTCGGTATGGATATCACGCTTCACTCGCTGTTACTGTACGGATCTATCGGGATGAGCGCTACCCTGTTGGCAGGGGGCATCAGCCTGCCGTGTGCATATCTGTTTGACCCGGAGAAATCGCAGATTGTCTTTATGATGTCATTTATGGCGTCAACAGGGATTATTACGGGGCTTGTTCTTCTTATCAATTTGCTTTTTCCTGTAAAGGAGAATATCCTTCTGGCTTTCCATATTGTACTTATCATTTCTGGTATCTGTTTTTTTATTTCATACCGGATTGCGGTAAAGGTATATCGGAAGCGGGATATTAGCTGATGAATATAGGATGAAAGAGGCGGGGTGCAGACAGCTGACGAAGACTGTCTGCACCAAAAAAAAATTTATGGAATTTAGATAGACAAATATTCTGGAAAGGAATCCGGGCATAGGATGAAAAAAGTTGCCTACTGTAACATTTCGCGGACATTTGTATGTTTATCTATGTAAAAAAGCAGAGGAGTGTGGATATGAAAAAGATCTTGCTGGTAGAGGATGACGACCTTTTAAATAAAACGCTGACTTACAACCTGATCTCTGAGGGTTATGATACCGTATCAGCTCTGAATGCCGGCACAGCCACCGAGTTATTGGCGCAGACGGAATATGACTTGGTACTTCTGGACATCAACCTGCCGGACGGCAGCGGTTATGACCTGTGCAGGCTCATAAAGCCGGAGAACCCTGACACGTTGGTGATCTTTCTGACTGCCAACGATCAGGAGAGCGACCAGATCCGGGGGTATGAAGTTGGGGCGGTGGATTATATTACCAAGCCCTTTTCCATTGGGGCGTTGCTGCGGAAAATACGGGCGATGTTCGCTATGCTGGAACACCGGGGGCTGGCAAAGGATTTCTATGATGATGGCAGGCTGTTTCTGGACTTTTCAGAACAGACAGCTTCGTTGAATGGGAAGCCTCTTACCCTTTCCCCCATGGAGTATAAGATGCTGTACCTGTTCTGCAAAAACCCCAAACAGATTCTGACCAGGCAGCGCCTTCTGGAGCGGCTGTGGGATGCGGAGGAAAACTATGTGGACGAACACACACTGACAACCTCCATCAGCCGTATCCGGGGCAAGATTGAGGCGGATGGCGATACTTATATCAAAACGATTTACGGGATTGGGTATCAGTGGATGGGAGGCGAGAGAAAATGAATCTGGGGCGGATCTCTGTAAAAAGGATATTCCTGTTGCTTAGCGGCGGTATGGTAGTTTCCATGCTGGCCATCTGCGCGGTTTTCTTTGTGGTGACAGGACAGATATGGATGCTGATTGTCGGTATATTACTGATGCTCTGCGCCCTTGCATGGATGTTCCTTCTGACGGCTGCTTTCAGCAAACGGCTTTCCATATTTACCAGGGAGCTCTGCCGGGCAATGGACCAGATGATAAGCGGAAGCGGAGAGCCTGTGCGCGCCGGGGACAGTGAAACACTCTTTGCCCGTATCAGCTACCGTCTGACCCGGCTGTATGGGATCATGCAGGAGAACCGGCGGAAGGTGGATGAGGAACGGCAGGAGCTGCAGATGCTGGTGTCAGATGTTTCCCATCAGGTAAAAACACCGGTGGCAAATCTGAAAATGGTGACGGACACGCTGCTTTCAAAGCCGGTCACAGAGGAAGAACAGCTGGAGTTCCTGAAAGGCATCCGGAATCAGACGGACAAGCTGGAGTTCCTTTTTCAGGCTCTTGTGAAAACCTCACGCCTGGAAACCGGGGCGATCAGACTGGAAAAGAAAGACGCCCCGCTGATCGATACGTTGGCGATGGCCTTAAGCGGCATCGTATATGCGGCGGAGAAAAAGAATATATCCGTAACGGTGGACTGTCCGGAGGATCTCATCCTTTCCCATGACAGCAAGTGGACGGCGGAAGCCGTGTTCAACCTGCTGGACAATGCAGTGAAATATACCTCGGCCGGAGGAGCCATCCGAATTTCAGTAGAGCAATGGGAAATGTATGTAAAGCTTAGTGTGTCCGATACCGGCAAGGGTATCCCGGAGAGTAATCAGGCCGCTATTTTCCGGCGCTTTTATCGTGAGGAAGAAGTACACGAACAGCAGGGCGTGGGTATTGGCCTGTATCTGACCCGCGAGATCGTGACGAGGCAGGGCGGCTATATCAAAGTGGTTTCGGAGCCGGGCAAGGGTTCGGAATTTTCCATTATGCTCCCTACAAGATAATTTTTTGAAATGTCCGAGTCTTGTAACATTTCAGCCGCATTTTTTATGCCGCCTCGGACATTTCTGTGACATTTGGATTTTATAATGTCCGAAGAACAAGGTTCTTAGAACTTTGTTCTTTAATCAACAGGCAGAAAGCCTTGAAAGGAGCATTTGATTTATGAATGTATTACAAACAATCGATCTGAAAAAGTATTATGGCAGTGAGCCGAACATTACCCGCGCCCTGGATGGTGTGAGCCTCTCTGTGGAACAGGGGGAGTTTGTGGCGATTGTCGGAACGTCCGGCAGCGGGAAATCCACCCTGCTTAACATGATGGGCGGGCTGGATACGCCCACTTCCGGCAATGTTATTGTCCGTGGGGATGAGCTGGCCAAAAAGAATGACGAGGAGCTGACCATCTTCCGCCGCCGCAACATCGGCTTCATCTTCCAGAACTATAACCTTGTCCCGATCCTGAATGTGTATGAGAACATTGTCCTGCCTGTGGAGTTGGACGGAGATACAGCAGACAAGAAGTTCATGGACGAGATCGTGGGGATGCTGGCATTGGAAGATAAACTGCAGAATATGCCGAATAACCTTTCCGGCGGACAGCAGCAGCGTGTCGCCATTGCCCGCGCTCTCATCACCAAACCGGCCATCATCCTGGCCGATGAGCCCACCGGAAATCTGGATTCCAGGACCAGCGCCGATGTGCTGGGGCTTTTAAAGCGTACCAGTATGGAGTTTAACCAGACCATTGTCATGATTACCCATAATAACGAGATTGCCCAGCTTGCTGACCGGATCATAAGGATTGAGGACGGCAGGATCGTAGAGTAAGGAGGTGGCAGATCATGACATGGCCTTTTGAGAATGACACCGGCGCTATCATTAAAAAATTAGCGTCTGCTCAATTAAAGAAAGAGCGTTTGAAGAAAATTTTTACGGTTACTGCAATTTCATTGGCAACATTTTTGATGGCATCCGTATTGCTCCTGGTTTCTGGGATTATTACAGTGAACCAAAATGGAGGCAATAACATAACGGGGTCTTATCATGCGCTTATTTCCGGCATAGAAAAAGAACAATATCAGAAATTGTCTGATGATGTGCGGGTGGATCTATGCGGATTCACAGCGTCCATTGGCAGCGTGAAATCCGGAAATGACCGCCTTAATATTTCGTATTGCAACAAGGATGCACTTACATTAAATGGGCTGTCTGTTTCTGAGGGAAAAATGCCGGAGAAAGCGAATGAGATCCTGATTGAACCGGAATACTTAATCCGGCAGAAGATAAATGCAGAAATTGGAGATACCGTTCCGTTGCCAGACCCAAACAACGGCCAGGAAAAATCCTTTCTTATAACAGGATACTTAAAAACAGGGGCGAAAGGCACTGACCGTTCCTTATATGCGGCTATGGTTTCTGAAGAATACTTCTCAGAAATGGATGGATGGGATCGCTTTTCACCGGCAGTCATGCTCCGTGTAAATTCAGATGCAGGCTCTGGGGATGTAAAAAGCTTAATATCGCAGATAGCTGCTGATGCAGGCTGTAAAGCGGCTCCTTCTTATAATGAAGCGTATCTGAACCTTAGCCAGCCTTCGGCATGGATGGTTCTGGCGGCGGCTGCCGGGCTGCTTGTTATCGTAATTGCCGGTATTTTGGTAATATACAACATTTTTTATATTTCCATCATCAATTCCATTAAAGAATATGGACAGCTCCGCACAATAGGGATGACAGCAAAACAGATTCAAAGGCTTGTTCTCAGGGAGGGGACTTTGCTGATGTTACCTGCAATTCCTATTGGATTGATTGCGGGAATTGCAGTGGCTTATCTTTTAATTCCACATGGATTTGGGTTATGGAATGTGCTATGGATATGTCCGGTTGTTGTTGCGTTAACCTATGCCACTGTGCGCCTGTCCATCAAAAAGCCTGCTAAGATAGCTGCGGCCACATCCCCCATAGAGGCCTCCCGTTATGAACAAAATAAGGGGCCGAAAGGTAAACACAGGCAGCACAGGCTGACGCCGGGGTTTTTGGCAGTCAACCAGGTTTTGCGTTATAAGAAAAAGAATATACTGACAGCCGCCTCCCTTGTCCTGACTGGCGTCCTGCTGTTAGGTCTATCCTCTGTCCTTTCTTCGATCAATGCAGAAGATATGTCTTTATCCGGATTTGCAAGAGGACAGTTCGTTTTAAAGATCTCAAATCAGGAGCTGATGGAAAATCCGTTGGAGATTTTGCAGGGATCAAGCCCTTTTACAGAGGAAGTGGAAAAAGAGCTCTCGCAATTATCAGGTGTGCAAAAGATTATGAATGATCAGCATCTCCCGGTTTCCTATGATCTGCAGGCCCTGGAATCAGATGCTGAAATTGTAGGATTTGAGAAAGCAGATATGGATTTGCTGCGAAGCTGTCTCTTAAATGGAAACCTGTCAGATTATGGGCAAATGGCATCTAAGAATCAGATGGTGATTGGCAGGCCGAATGACTTTGAGAAGTATTTTGGTATTTATCCAAAAGTCGGCTCGTCTGTAACGCTGAAGATTTTTGACGGGCAGCATACGGAGAACCTGGAATTTGAGATTGCGGCAGTCCTTGACGAAAGTAAGATTGGAAATCATGGCGATAAAATAGATATGCTGTTATTGCCGGTTGATTCCATGCAGAAAATCGCACACAGCAATCTGACATATCAGTATGTGATTCGTGTAGAGGATTCTTTGGAACAGCAGGCAGAAAACGAAATAGACCAGATTGTATCCGGTCACCCGCAGCTGAGTGTGGATTCCCTTTCTACTGCCATTGCCCAGAATGAAAACTTCCTGCAGGGGACACAGTTAGCCCTTGGGGTAGCCATTGTTTTGATTGGCTGTTTTTCCGTGATGAATTTGTTGAATACAACTTTGACGGGAATTATCGTAAGGCGCAGGGAATTTTCTCTCATGCGTTCCGTGGGAATGTCCCAAAAACAATTATCCGTGATGGTCCATAAAGAGGGACTGATCGTAGTCGGCATGGGACTTGTATTATCTGTGATCATTGGCGGGGGAATTGGATATGTTCTTTGCTCATTTTTGAAAAACAGCCTGATGAGCTATTTGAATTATCAATTTCCATTGGGTATTACAATCCTGAATTGTGCGGTTATTATTTTATGTAGTGTGCTGATTACAACAGGGGCCTTAAAGCAGCAAAGCAAGTCATCAGTGATGGAAGTCCTGCGATAAGAGAAGGAGGTGGCAGACCATGACATGGCCTTTTGAAAATGATACCAGTGCTGTTACCCGTAGGTTATCAAATGCCCGTATTGGACAGAACCGTTTCAGGAATCGTCTGATTGGGATCATTATCTTTATGGCGGCAGCCATTATGGCGTTTGTTTCTTCTTATGCATATAACATTACAAATGAATATGCGGCATCAACTGCATATCAGGGAATTTTCCAAAACCTTTCACAGGAGAATATCTCTTTGCTGAAAGAAGACCCCCATATTCAAAAAGTGGGTGTATACCAGTCTGTCGGCATGACGGAACAGGAGAATGGCATCACAATGAGTATGGTATGTTCTGATGAAACAACCATGCAGCTCTCCAACATCACACTGTTGGAAGGACGTATGCCCCAGGCGGCGGATGAATTGCTCGTGGAAAGGGGATATATAGATGCCCTGTCTCTGAAAGCGGGGATCGGCGACACAATATCCCTTCATTACCGCAACCAGGCAAGCCGCCAGTTAGAATCAAAAGATTTCCGGATTACAGGTTTTATTCAGACAACCGCTGAGAATGACAGGGACAGGGTTGCTTATAACGCCGTTGTTTCACAAAATTTTGTGCGGGAAAACCCTGCTCTTTCCACTGGGCCGGTGGCAGCTATGGTTTCTGTCCATGATACTGCAAAATATACCAATCAGGAATTAAAAGAGCTGATACGGACGATTGGCCTGGATTGTGGGATCTCTGCAGACAATATTCAGGTAAATAATTTATACATTGACAGCAATAACATGTCAAAAGAGACGGTACTGACGGTTTTGCTCGTTGGGTTGGTCTTAATCGGTGTATGTTCCCTGGTTGTCTACAATATATTTTACATTTCGGTTATAAATAATGTAGCTTCCTTTGGACAGCTGCGCACGATTGGTACTACGAAGAAGCAAATCAGACAAATTATTTCACGGGAAGGAAACTATCTTGCGCTTCATTTCATTCCGTTTGGATGTATGGCAGGCGCGGTGTTATCTTTTTTGATAGACTGGAGTGCTTTTCAGCTGCTTCCGGATATTGTGATTGCGTTTTTATCAGGAATCGCTGTATTTATTTGTGTAAGGCTGTCTGTTTTAAAACCGGCAAAGATTGCCATGTCAGTTTCACCTGTGGAAGCATTCCATTATAGCGGTTATAGCGGAACAAAAAAGAGGAAAAAGAGCGGGAAGCATCTTACGCCGTTTTCACTTGCGGCTATGAATCTGTCCCGTAACAGGAAGAAAAGTATATTGACCTTTATTTCACTGGCTTTGAGCGGAATGATGTTTATAGGGATTTCTTCCCTGCTATCTTCCCTTGATCCTGAGCAAAGGGCGAAACAGGCCTTCCCTTATGAGGGAAGTTATGTGGTGGAATTGAACCGGGCGCTGGTCACGCCTACGTTTTCCCTCACTCAGCTGCAGGAAAACAATCTACTGACAGATGAATTGAAAAATGATATTTTGTCAATTGACGGGGTAGATGAAATCATCTGCCAGCAGGAGATATGCGTCGGGATAGATGGAATGGAAACGGCAATCCGGAGTATGAACACAGAGGATTATAAGGAATTAAAGAACAAGATAATGATCGGGGAATTGCCGGATTATGACCATACAGGGGAAAACTCCCTTGTCATTAACATGGGCAGCCCGGAATTGGAATACCTGCATAAGAGCTATGAGGTGGGCGATACCGTCACTTTTTCACAGGCAGGAAACAGCCTTACTTATACCGTATCTGCGATTGTTTTTGACAGGGACAGCTCTGTCAGCTTTATCCTTCCGGCAGGTGAAATGGAACAGACGGTTCCCTATAATGCAAACAGTGCGTTTGTGATCCGGGTAAAGACAGACAGTTTTGCCGGAATTGAGGATGAATTACATTCATTGGTTTTGGCAAGCGATACTTTACGCTTGAAGACATTAAAAGATATGACGATGCAATACAAAAGCGTATTCAGCACAATTTCCATTGCGGCATATGCACTGTTGGCAGTTATTGTCATATTCAGTATTATCAACCTGGCAAATACCAGTATGACGAATATCATTTCCAGAAGGAAAGAAATGGGGTTATTCCGGGCGGTTGGCTTAAGCCACAGACAGCTTTATCATATGATAGGGTTTGAAAATTCATTTCAAACGGTTGGCAGTTTTGCCGCCTCCCTTATCTGCGGTTTGGGAATTGGAAAAGCAATATGCTCTGCCATAGGGAACGTGCCTGGATTCAGCTTCGTAAATTATACTTTTCCTGTAGTACCGGTTCTCTTATATGTTCTGTTAGTTTTTATGCTTCAATTAGCCCTTACAAAATGGGCAGGTCGGTATTGCAGAAAAAATAGTGTCGTAGAGCAGCTTCGTGTGACGGAATAGGAGGTGGCAGACCATGACATGGCCTTTTGAAAATGATACCGGAGCTATTGTGAAGAAGCTGGCGAAGCGAAGCCTCGCCAGCGAGAAGCGCCGAAACCGGATGGTGGTAATTGCAGTGGCCCTGGCGGCGTTCCTGGTCTGCTTGTCAGCGGTGATATCCGTTTCGATTGCGCAGATCCAGCGTAATCAGGTGGCCGACACCTATGAGGCGGTCTTCACCGGCGTGGAGGCGGACCATGTGGCGGCGCTGAAAGACCTTCCGGAGCTTGCCCGCGTGGGTGAATACTATTTACTGGGGCAGGAGCATTCGGGGCAGGGATACAACGCATCCTATGTGTACTGCGACAGCGATATGGTGTATATTGCCCGCAGCCAGATGGAGCTGGTAAAAGGAGAACTCCCGGCAAAGGCGAATGAAGTCGCGGTCAGCGAATATTTTCTCTCCGCTTACGGTTTGGGTGCCAGAATCGGTGAGACGGTTCGGTTGGATACCGAGAGCTTTCATGGCAGCTATATTGTGACCGGAATCCTGTCTAACGCGGGAGAAAAGGAAGCGAATCTATGTGCCATTGCCGTTTCCAAAGCGGCCTTGACGCAGTGGGCCGGATTTGACCCTGCAGGATACCGTGCCTATGTGCATTTCAAAAATGACAGGCAGTTTGACCAGGAGACCATGGCTGCCCGTTGCCGGGAGATTGCCGCGCAGTTTGGCTCTGCGCATGTAGGGATGAACAGCAATTATTTTGCTTCTAACTCAAAGTCTATTGACTTTGTGACTGTTTTTGGTATAGCCGCCCTTGTGCTTGCCGGCGGATATGTAGTCATCCAGAGTATTTTCCGTATCTCTGTGAACGACAAAATACAAAGCTATGGACAGCTCCGCACCATTGGCGCAACACCCAGACAGATCCGGCGCATCGTGAAAAAGGAGAGCGGTCGGCTGGGCGGTATTGGAATCCTGATGGGTGTCCTGCTGGGTGTGGGCGGCGGCCTGCTCCTGTTTCCCAAAGGTTTCCATGGAGGTTATTATGGGGTAGCCGTACTTCTGACCGTGATGGTCTGCTGGTTCATGGTATCCATATCAGTTCATAGACCGGTCAAAATAGCTGCCAATATTTCACCGTTGGAGGCAATGCGTTTTTCCGCAGGTCAGGAAAAGGTACACAACAGAAAGAAACACCGGAAATTAAGTCCCATATCCATGGGATTTGCAAATTTTGGGCGCGACCGCAAGAAGTCAGTGAGCATTGCAGTATCCCTAAGCCTGGGCGGGATCCTTCTTCTGGTGGTATCCTCCATGGTTCTGACACGCTCGCCGGAGCAGGCTGCAAGGCTGTTTTTCCCGGATGGGGATATAAAGATATATCTGTCTTCAGAGCAGCCGGAGGAAGAGATTATGGCTGCAGGCAATCCGCTGAATGAGGAATTGCGGCAGGAGATCCTTTCTGTGGACGGGGTGACAGATGTGCTGGCCACCCGCCGGTCTCTGCACGGCAAATTTAGGACTTCCGAAAGTGCTGAAGCCGGTATGTGCGACATGCTGACGGACGCAAACTGCATGGATGTAGAAGCTGCGCTGGTATCAGGCGCCATGCCGGCGGATACCCACAGCGTCCTTTTGAGTACGGGTTATCAAAAGCACCATGCCGATATGGATGTCGGGGCCGCCATGGAGCTGACCCTGGGCCAGAAAACCGTGACAGTTACCATATCCGGACTGTTCGATGCGTCGAAGGCAGCAAACGGACATGGTGCGCTTGCCATGGATTCGGCAGCCCTGTTCGCACCAGAGGAGTTGTTTCATGAGATACATCCTGAAATCGGAAGCTTTGACTACTCCTGGAGTATTGTGAATGATCCCGGAAAAGCAGAGTTTGTGGAAAGCAGGCTTAAGGAGCTGGTATCAGGCCGCAGCAATCTTGGAATGGATACGATAGACGCACATATCGAATATGAGAAAATGCAGAGCAGCATTATTTTTGGAAGCCTGCAGGCTCTTTCCTGGCTGATCTTCCTGTTCGGCGTTGTCAACCTGATCAATACGACGCTTTCCAACCAGATGTCCCGGAAGCGGGAGAACAGTATCCTGCGCTCCGTTGGCCTGACCGGGAAACAGCTGTGCCGGATGAGTGTCACCGAGGGGATGTGTCATGCGCTTTTTGCGGCGCTTACCGTCGTGATCCTGGGGCTGCCGATTTCCATGGCAGTCTGTGCGGAAGTCAGCAAGAAATCCTTTGCAGGTGCAGTTGTCCCATACCAGTTCCCGTTCCTGCAAATGGGGCTGTTTCTCCTGGTATTGTTTGGCATGGAGGTAGTCCTGTCTGTCTGGATGGTACGCAGGCAGAAAAAGCAATCTCTGGTAGAACAGATGAGGGCATAAAGTTAAAATTAACTTAGGTAAAAATTAATAAAATTTCGCACAGCATTTCACGGCAACAGATAAACATTTCACAGCAATTAAATTGTTTTGGTATTTTTGGCAGGATATAATAAAATGTTTTTTATGGCAATGATGATATCATGGCGAGGAGGTGGCGCATTGATCCGTATTGCAATCTGTGATGATGAAAAACACATGTCCGATCATATAAGGGCAATGGCCTCCGATTTTTTCCGTAAAAAGAACAGGGAGATTCAGCTTCGGACATTTTCAAGTGGCGAAGAGCTGCTAAGCTACGACGGGCAGATCGACATCCTGTTTCTGGACATCCAGATGAAGGGCATGGACGGCATAGAAACGGCAAGGAAGCTGAGGGATTCTAAGTTCCGGGGATTCCTGATCTTTATCACGGTACTGAAAGAGATGGTGTTTCAGTCTTTCGAGGTGCAGGCCTACGATTATCTGGTCAAGCCGGTGGAGGAAAAACAGTTTGAAAAGACGATGGAGCGCCTTTACACTTCCATGCAAAATGCCAGCGAAGACAGCCTGCTGGTGCAAAAGGGATATGAGGGGCGCATTATCCGGGAGGAGGAGATTGTTTTCTGCGAGATCATAGACCGGAAAATATATCTGAACCTGGCTTCCGGCGAGGTTGTTGATTATTATGAGCGGATCGAAAATCTGGAAACGAAGCTGGGCAGCCATTTTTTCCGGTGCCACAGGAGCTATCTCATCAACCTGAAGCATTTAAAAGGATATAAAAACGGGACTGCCTGTATGGATAACGGCAAAGAGGTTCCCGTATCACGGCTGCGGAGTAAGGAGTTTTCCAGTGTTGTTCTGCAGTATATGAAGAATATGTAAGGTTTTTTTACATATGGGGGCAGGTAGCATGGCTGAGTATTTAGATTTTTTTAATGTATATATAATGGGCGCTGTCGAGATGTCCTTCCAGTTTTATTTCCTGGCAAAAATTTTGAAAAAGAAAATGTGGCCTCCTTTTTATTTCCTGTTTTCAGTAGGTGCAGTGATTATCAATGATTTTGTTCCGGCCAGCATGGTCACAGGCTTTGCGGTACTTATTTTTCTGCTCACAGCATACGGGACTGTTATCTGCCGTGCAGGTTTTAAGCATTCCCTTCTGTATGCGGCTCTGGCAGCGGAAATTATGCTGCTCTGCGGCGGAATTGTAAACTCGATGATTAGTCTTCCATACCCATGGCTGCCGGCCTTTTTCCATGAGACAGATAATATTGCGGCCATGCTGGTCAGTGAGGCCGCATCATTGGTTCTGACCGGTTTTTGTTATTATATGGTGTACCGTTATTTTTCCCGGGATGATCTTGATCCCGTGGATGCTCCTGAAAACACAATGGGAATGCAGCAGATGGTTCTGAGCTTCATTCCGATCCTGATGATATTTATTATGAGTAACTATATCAATGCGATTGAATATGATTTCCAGTTTGAGATCTCGGTGGACAAAGGGCCTGCGGAACACTTTTTCAGCCATGGGCAGATGCTGTCCATGTATTTTCTGGGACTTGCCAGCCTGTTCTGCATCCTGTTTTCCTATAAGAAACTGCAGCAGAGTTTTCGTTTAGGCACTGAAATTTCACTGCTGGAACAGCAGGAACATTCCCTGAACCAGTATGTGGAGGAAGCGAAAACCCGTTACGATGAAACAAAGTCCTTGAGACATGATATCTGGAACCACATCGCAGTGGTAAAAAAGCTCCTGCAGAATGGAAAACTGGAGGAAGCCATAACCTATATGGAGGATCTGGACGATATGGCGGAAAAAATGTCATTTCCCTGCAGCACCAACAACCCGGTCGTGGATATTCTGGTGGGGAACAAACTGGGGATTGCAAAAAGCATGGGGATCGATGTGGACTGTTTCCTCCTTCTGCCATACCCCTGTGGCATCAGAGATATTGATATCTGTATTGTCCTGTCAAATGCACTGGACAATGCAATCCATGCAGTAAAAAGCTTGGACGCCGGTATGGAAAAGTATATCCGTGTGTCCGGGCGGATCCAGGGGGATTTCCTTATGATGGAAATTCAGAACAGCTTCCATGGGAAAAGCGCGTTCAAAAAAGGGACAGGTCTGTCGAATGTAAAAAAAGTGGCTGAAAAATATGGCGGCGCCATGAGTATAGAGACTCAGGAGCATGTATTTGTCCTCCATGTGCTGCTGATCATTCCACAGCATCCAGAAAGCAGCACACAGCAAATGGATTAAAATGCTGCTTACTACAGCCGAAAAAAAAGAAAAAGGAAGCTGTCTGCGGCGGGGAGCGGCTGCAAAGCAGCTTAAAGCGACTGAAAAGAAGTCGCTTGACAATATCAATTTGAAGGAGGAACACGCTTATGGCAATGCAGATTCAAGGAAATTATGATCATTCCGGCGCCGACTACGCAGAGCGGGTGAAGGAAAAACAGGCCGCCGAGAGGGCGGAAAAGGCAAAGGAGGCAGAAAAGGCTGCAGAGGAGAAAAACTCCGGCAGACTGTCCGAACCAAAGGACGAGTACATCAGCAGTGAAAAATCGGGGAATCAGCCTACGGGATTGTACCGGGTAGGCCAGGATGAGAACGGAAACCGGAAAATCTTTTTTGATGACCCGAAAGCTGGCCATGCAAAGGAACAGGATGACCGTTCCGAGAAAAACGAAGATGGCAAAGCACCGAAGGTAGGCGGAGACAGCCAGGGAAAGCCGGCGGAGAAATGTGTCACAAATACGGATAAGGTTGACAGGGAGATCAAGAAGCTGAAAGAGAAAAAGCAGCAGCTCAAACAGCAGATCCAGTCTGCTTCCGGAGATGAAAAGAAAATCCGGGAGCTGGAGAAAAAGCTGACACAGGTAGAAAACGAGTTAAGCCAGAAGGACAATGATACATACAGGCGGCAGAATGCTTCTGTATCAGAATAAAAGAGACTTAAGTTTTTAGTGTGGTATCAATACCGGGAGATGGTGGCAAATGCGCACTGTTTCCCGGGATTTTGGAAATGGATTATTTGGATTTCTAAAAAATATTATATCAGGAAAAATTCAAAGAGGAATAATTATGCATACGAAAACAATGGAAGGCCTTACAGGGGCAAGCATGAGTATGAAACTGATGAATACACCGCTGCGAGTTTATAAAGAAGCGGAGCGAAGAGGAGATACAGCCGTCATGGAACGGGCAATGGGGTATGTAGGGGACTTTGCGGATAAAGCAGAAGACTATCAGAAAGTCACAGAAAAAGGGATGAAAGAGGATGCAAAGGAAGCGAGGGAAAAAGCGAAGGCGGAGCAGGAAAATGCCATTCAGAAGCGCAGGGAAGAGCGTGAGGAACTGGAAAAGAGAATAGCGGAAAGCCAGAATGAGGATACTGATATCGTAAGCATAAGCGAGCGTGGAAAGGCCGCGTTGGACGAGAAGACGGATTCGGTTCAGACTGGTGCAGATAATGGCATATCTGCAGAAAAAACAGTGGATGCTGTTAAGATGGAGCCTGTAATCTATACGAAGACCGGGGAATCAGTCGGACCTGAACCTGGCGCAACTCTCTCTGTTTCCGTATAAAAAGAATCAGAAAAATCATATTGGTTTCATATGAGATACAATCAGGAGTCAAATGAGTTACAATATATTAGTAGTAGATGACGAAAAAGAACTGGCCGATGTAATCGAGCTTTATCTTACAGCAGACGGCTGCACGGTTCATAAATGTTATACGGGCAAAGAAGCTCTGGAGTGCATCGCGCATACAGACCTGGATCTGGCAATTCTGGATGTGATGCTCCCTGATGTGGACGGCTTTCAAATTTGTAAAAAAATCCGGGAGAAGTTCTGGTATCCTGTCATTATGCTCACAGCAAAAGGGACGGACGTGGATAAGATCATGGGTCTGACTATTGGAGCGGATGATTATATTACAAAACCCTTTAACCCGCTGGAGGTGGCTGCCCGTGTAAAAACCCAGCTGCGGCGGTACCGGCTTTACAATCATTCTGCAGCAGAGCAGGGGGAGCCGGCCCGCGAGTATGATATAAGGGGACTGGTAATCAACAGGGACAGTCATAAGTGCTTTCTGTTTGGAAATGAACTACAGCTGACTCCTATTGAATTTGCCATCCTCTGGTATCTCTGTGAGCGGCAGGGCGTAGTGGTCCCTTCCGAGGAGCTTTTTGAGGCGGTATGGGGCGAGAAGTTCCTGCAGAATAATAATACCGTCATGGCCCATATCGGGCGGCTGCGGGAAAAGATGGGAGAGCCTGCCAGAAATCCCAGGTTTATAAAAACAGTATGAGGGGGTGGTTATATCATTGAAAAATAGAAAAGATTTTCGCCAGCTCCGCATAAAGATTTTCCTCCGGACGATTGCCGCGCTGGTAGTGGCCGTTTCTGTCATCTATATCACATATTCTGTTTTACTGCGCGGCCGCTTCGCTGATGGGATGGTGGCGCTTTTTCAGACTGCCCTTGGAATAAAATACGATGCGGCTCTCCAACTGTATGAGCGGATATTTCGCAGCCATATGGATGCCATGATTCTGTTTTCCATTCTGCTGATATTCGCCGTATTGTTCTATTTTTATCTCCGTTGGCTTACACGGTACTTTGAGACGGTCAGTGAAGGAATGGATCTTCTGCTTGCGGATGCCCCAGGAGAGATTTCCCTTCCCCCGGAGTTGTTCTCCATTGAGAGGAAAATGAACTTGGCAAAGCACACGATGCTCCTGCAGAAAAGTGATATGCTCGTGGCAGAACAGCGGAAAAATGATCTGATCATGTACCTGGCCCACGACTTGAAAACGCCGCTTGCTTCCACCATCAGCTATCTGAATTTACTCCGGGATGAAAAACAGATTTCCGAGGAGCTGCGGGAGAAGTACCTTTCCATCTCCCTTGCCAAATCAGAACGGCTGGAGGACTTAATCAACGAATTCCTGGAAATTGCGAGATACAGCCTGTCAAACATAACACTACAATATAAGGAAATCAACCTTACCCGTCTGTTGGAGCAGCTTGTATATGAGTTTCAGCCGATTCTGGACAGAAAGGGGCTGACCTGCCGCCTTGCGGCTGCGGATGATATTCTGCTGAAATGTGATGCGGATAAGATGCAGCGGGTGTTTGACAATCTTTTGCGCAATGCCGTGCTTTACAGCTATGACGGAACCGAAATTATCATCGAAGCCGAACAGGGCAAAGACAGCCTGGTACTGAGATTTTCCAATCATGGCGGAACCATTCCAAAAGAACGGCTGGAGCGGATCTTTGAACAGTTTTACAGACTGGATTCGGAGCGCAGATCTGGCGGAACCGGGCTGGGATTGGCCATTGCCAGACAGATCGTTACACTTCATAAGGGGGCAATCACAGCGGAAAGTGAAAATGAGCGGACGGTTTTTACTGTAACGCTTCCTGTTTTATAGGAAAATTGTAAGAAAATCCGTAGGGAAAACACAGAATAAGAACCAGTGGTTTTAGTATAATACTGCTAAAGCTACTGATTTTTGTTTTGGGAGGAAAAACTATGTTTATGATAAGAGAAATTTTGGGCTACTGCATCATCAGTGTCATAGGAATTGTCTGTATGGCCGTTCTTTATGCACCTGTCTGCTTTTTACTGAGAAAACGGGTGCCCCCAAAGAAGCAGATTGCCTGTTTTCTGTTTGGAGCCTGTGTAATTATGGTTCTCGCTGCAACAGTCGTGGTTGGTGCGACAGGAACGGCTGCGGCTGACCGGTCATTGAATCTTGTCCCTTTCCGGGTTTTTCAGGAAACCTGGGATATGCCACAGCCTAAGAAAATTGCCCAGACCATCGCAAATATTGTGATGTTCATTCCATTGGGATTTATGCTGCCAACTGCCTTTCGAGGCATGCGATATTTTTGGAAAACCGCTCTTTCCCTAACACTATTTTCCCTGGCGATTGAAACTGCACAATATTTTACCGGGAGATCAGCAGACATTGATGATCTTATGCTGAATGCGTCAGGCGGCATATTGGGGTATCTGGCATTTTTTATCATTTCTAAGCTGGTCCGGAAAAAACGTCCCCGCAAATCAAGGCGGAAACATAACCATTCCGTGTGAAAATTGTAAGAAAATCCGTAGAAAAAGAGTGGAATACCGTGTGAACAAACAAGGAAATGGTGCTTTTGTTTTTGGTACAATGAGCGTACTAAGGCATGGGCACTTTTTTTAATGCCGAAGGGACTTTACCCTTCAGTGCCATCGCGCAGAGATTTTAATAGGAAAGGAGTTTTCACATGGAACTGCTGATTGATAAGGTTTCCAAAAAATTTAAAGACAAAAAAGCGGTTGACAACATCAGCCTGGAGCTGATGCCGGGCGTCTGGGGCCTTTTGGGCGCCAACGGCGCAGGCAAGACAACACTGATGCGGATGATTGCCGGGATTATGCAGCCCACCTCCGGCCAGGTGCTGTATGACGGTGTGCCAATTCAGACACTGGGGGAGGGTTACCGGGATGTCTTCGGTTTTCTGCCCCAGGAATTTGGCTTTTATCCGGAATTCACGGTGAAGGATTATCTGGCTTATGTCGCCGCCCTAAAGGGGCTGACCGAAAGGGAGAGCCGGCGGAGGATCCGCGAATTGCTGGAAAGAGTCTCCCTGACGGACGTCTATAACAAAAAGATCGCCAGACTCTCCGGCGGCATGAAACGCAGGGTGGGGATTGCCCAGGCTTTGCTGAATGATCCGGAGATATTGATTCTGGATGAACCTACCGGGGGACTGGACCCCGGCGAGCGGGTGCGTTTCCGCAATCTGTTGTCGGAGTTTGCCCATGACCGTATTGTTTTGATCTCTACCCATATTGTTCCTGATGTGGAGTACATCGCCACCTGCCATGCCATCATCCGGGACGGGAGGCTGTTAGCCACAGGAACTACAGAGGAACTGGTCAGACTGGTGGAGGGGAAGGTATGGAGCTGTACAATCCCTGCAAGAGCTGTGCCAGAATACGAAAGCAGGCTCCAGATTATCAGCCTGCGGAATGAAAACGACGGCAGCGTTTCCATCCGCTATCTGGCGGAGAATCCCTGCAATGACATTTCCGTCCCGTCTGTTCCCCGTCTGGAAGACCTGTATTTGTGGCTGTTCCCACAAGGCGGCGTAGAAAACCCAAAAAGAACCAGCCGAAAGAAAGGAGGTATCCATAGATGAGAATATTCTATCTGGAATTAAAACGTGTACTGAAGTCAAAGCTTACTTGGATTCTGCTGGCGCTGGCGCTGCTACTCTCCGTTCTGCTTGCCTGGTTGCCCACTACTTACTGCTACAGTAATTACACAGACGAGGCCGGAAATGAGGTGAATCTCACCGGCCTGGCATCCATCGCCCATGAAAAGGAACGGCAGGCGGAAGCAGCCGGAATCGTTACCCCACAGCGGGTGAGGGAGGCTGTGGAGACCTATCAGACCTGCCTTGCATCCTACGGCGTGACGGAATCCTATGATCTGCCGGAGGGTGTCTATGAGCGGGAAATTCTCCCCATTGCCCCGTTGCTCCATGGTGTAAAGGAGGCCTTTGCAGATCCGGATACTGGAATGGCTCCTGCGATTATGGAAATTGATCCGGAGCAGATTGACGACTACTATTCCGTCTGTGAGAGCCGGATTGCCTCCCTGATGCAGATGGAACAGCCGGACAGCCCCAGGGCACAAAGCAAAGCCGTAGAAATGTACCAGAATACAAAGAAGCCCTTTGAGGTTTATCCGGGCATGACTTCCGCTGTCATGGATTATCAGAACATCATGGGTTTTCTGGTGCTGCTGTTTTGTGTGGTCATTGCCGCACCAATATTTTCTGCTGATTATCAGTCCGGCGCAGACGATATCCTGCGTTGTACCCGGCATGGAAGAGTCTCTCTTGGTATTGCAAAGATGTTTGCAGCCCTTTTCATCAGCGGAGCTGCATTTGTGCTCTGTGCTGCCGTCCATATTCTGGTGGCAGACAGTCTGTTCGGCTGGGAATGCACCCGTACATCCATTCAGATGATGTACTCCATTGTGACCCTGGCAGACATGAACATAGGAGGCCTTCAGTTCCTTTTTGCTGCCTCTGGACTGCTTTCGGTTCTGGCTTCTGTGAGCTTTACGCTGTTTCTTTCCGCCAGATGCAGGACCACTGTGTCATCCCTGGCATCATCGCTGGTATTCTGTATTGCTCCGGTGGTTATTTCCATGACGGCGCCTGGGGCGCTGGGTGCATGGCTTTGCAGCATCCTGCCCGCCAGCGGAACGAGCATTCAGGCGAGCGTTCTCTACGCAATTACGGACTTCCAGTTTTTGAATCTGGCAGGGCTGTCCGTCTGGATGCCGTATGCCATGATTGGGGCCTGCATGATTGAGATTCCCCTGTTTGCATTCCTGGCTGTCCGCTCTTATTGCAGGCATGCGCTGAATTAAATATAGTTCATAAATTTTGGGGATGTCCGGGCATGATAAAAATTCGACCTTTTTTCAGGTGGATTTTGAAATGCCCGGACATTTCACGTCATTTAGAAAACCGTCTACGGCAAGCAGATTGTTTCGGTGTTTTTGGAATGATAAAATTAAGTTTTACAGGAAAGACACATAAAAGAAAAATCAGCATTTTCAGAAGGGAAAATACTATGTGTAATAAAAATCTTAAAACATTAAGCTGTATGGTTCTTGTAACTGGTGCTTTATCAGGATTGACTGGGTGCAGCTGTATGCCATCCAAACCAATCCGGACAGAAGAAATAACAATTACCTCAGACGTTGATGATACTACGACAGAATGCGATGCAGATGAGCAGAATCAAAAAAGGGACTTCGATGCAGAGGAACCGGATACGGGAAGGGATTCTGAAGACCTGGCAGGAGATGATACCGGTTTGGGTGAAATGGAGATTGTGAACGCAGCCGAATTTGGCAACCCAAAAGAAGTGTTGGATCATATGCCGATTGTATCAAATGTTACAGTTATAAAAACAGGAGAGGATGAGTTACAAATTGAGTTTGAATTAGAGAATGTGGGCCCCTGCACTTTTGCTGCCGGTAAAGGAGAGAAATTCATTCTGCCGGATGAAAGTTTTGTGGATTCCACCAAAATTGAATGGACGGCATCCACCGCAGACGGGGAATATCTTTTTCCTTATATGAGGGTTAATGAAACAGGGGATATGTTTATGATAGACTGGGCATATAACGGATACTGCTTTGTTGTCTATGGGAAATCGCCCCAGAATACAAGTGACAGGGATATGGCCGGAAAAATTGCGTTGGCAATGATATACAATTTGGGGGAAGCGGAATAATGGTGTTATCAGATTTGGAAAATTGAGACCGGAGGGAAAAATGAATCAGAAAAAATGGATCCGTATTGTGGCGGTTTATTCGATGATATATACAGCAATTACATTGTTAAGCAGCGTTTTGTATCTTTATAACGGTATTTATGAAGACCCAAGTGGCAACTGGCATGAATTAGACAGGGCTATTGTTCTCCTGATCGGGATAGCGGCATTTGAACTATGCACGAATCTCCCTGTTAAGCCTTTGGCTCTCAGATATTTGATTGCGTATATTCCCTCTCAGCTGTTGGCGTTTGCCTGTGTCTGGTTCAGCGGACTGCGGGAACCTTTGGCGAAAACAGCGTACAGGGACATCTGGATTAACTTTACGAGTCTTTTTGTGCTGTTATGTATTATCAATACGGTCATTTATATTTTTAAGAAAAAGAGAGGGAAGAAAGGGGAAAAGAAATGACAGAAGCTGTTCAAAGATTTATTCCGGTTTTTGTAGGATTGCTTCTTATACTGCGCGGTCTGTTTTGGATTGCTGACGGAAAAAATGGAAACCAGAGAAGCTATTTCTTTGGCATAGCAGCCATTGTGATAGGAATCATCATGTTCATTACAGTAACTACTAATGTTCGATAAGGTATTATTTCAAGAAAAGAAACGCAAAACTCCCGTTGTGTGACAAAGGAGGTGAAGTTCAATGAACGATTTAAAAGAATTAGGGAAACTGATGAAAGAGCATCCGGTCATAATTGTTGTAACATTAGCGGCGATGGTTGTAGGCGCAATTTTTGGGGCAGTTGCGTTTTATCAGGGGTGGTTAGGATGAAGGAAATAGCAAACAGGGGAAAAGGAAAAACGCTCCTGATTTCAGCCGGCATAGAAATCATGCTGATTATCTGCATTATGGCAGCGAATCTCAATCCAACGCCCATACTATATTTTATTTTTTACAATCTCCTGTATGGGTTGGTATTCAGCCTTTTGATTCCGCTGTACTGTTTGTATAAGGAAAATGGAGCGCCAGCTTCCGGCAGAGTATTGGCAGAAGCCGGTTTCAAAAAGCTGGGCATACGGCAATGGGGTGTTTTGGCTGCCTTTGTGGTATTTTCCGTTGGAGGGCAGCTTATCCCGAAGATGGCTGTCGGTGAGCAGATCCAATGGCACTTGCTGCCTATGGGAATTGTGCCGCTGATTATGACCACGTTTTTTGAGGAATTTTTATTCCGCGGATTTGTACAGAGCCGGATCGACCGGCAATTTGGGTGGGTACCGGCAATTCTGGTTTCCGGGGCAATGTTCTCCCTTTACCATTTGGGCTATCCAGGATTCTGCACCTGGGAGGACATTCTTCTGTTGTTTGCAGTAGGGGGCGGATTTGCGGCTGCATACAAGTTATCTGGTAATAACCTAATTGTATCCTTCTTTGCGAACCTGCCGAATGCTTTTGTTACTTATATGCTGAAATATGAGCAATTCCCCGTTATGAGTGTCAGTTCCACCATAGCGGCGGCTGTCACACTGGTATTGATTGGGCTGATTTTTTTATTGTACCATGATTTCGTGCGTTATGGCGCACATGGAATCAGAAGTTGACACGGTGTCTTTGCGGGTCAACATTATATCGAAATGCAGATAAAGGAGTGTGAAAAATGATTCAATTAGTCAGACCAGTAGAAGCGATGAAAGAACAGGCCATAGAGTTCAGACAGGAATTTTTTGAACATGGAGAATTTGTCATCAACGGAAGTGAATTATTTGATAAAACGGATGATTACACAGAATGGTGCAGATCCATAGACGCAAACACGAAAGAAGAGACCGTTAATCCGAATTGGGTTATAACGGACACATTCTTTGCTGTCGATGATGATAGAATTGTGGGAATCATTGATTTCAGGCATACGCTGAACGACTTCCTGAAGGATCTCGGTCATTGCGGTTACAGCGTCCGTCCGTCAGAAAGAAGAAAAGGCTTTGCTACGGAAATGTTGCGGCAGTTATTGGAGGCTGCCAAAAAGACCGGGATGAACGAACTGTATCTTTCTGTGGAGAGAAAGAATGAACCTTCGGTTAAAACAATCATCCGAAATGGAGGAGTCTATGAACGCAGCTTTGAAATTGATGGAGAACAGGCGGATATTTACAGGATCGCCCTGTTGGAATAGCCATACTGGTACAAGGGATATGGCAGAGCTGCAAGCTGCCTGGGGAGAAGAATGATAGGATTAAAAAGAGGAAGCGTAGAGCTTTCATCCCATCAGAAGGAATGGGATAAAAATGCTAAAAATGTAATTTTGGAATTGAAGCAGCTTTTCGGAAATGCCGCTGTTGACATCCAGCATGTGGGAAGCACTGCGATTGCTTCCATTTATGCAAAACCAATTATTGACATTGTGATTGGCCTCCGTGATTTGAATGATATTTCACCTTATATGCAACTGTTGAAAGAACACGGTTTTATTTTTCGCGGGGAAGATGTTGCCGGGCAGATGCTATTTGTAATGGGTGATTTTGCAAAAGATACGCGCACACATCATATCCATGCAGTCAAATGGGATGGGACAGAATGGAAGAACTATATCAATTTTCGGGATTATCTGAATTGCCATCCTGATAAAGCAATGATATACGAAGCCTGTAAGAAAAAACTGGCGTTACAATTTCCGGATGACCGAAAAAGCTATACAGAGGGCAAGCAGGAATGCATAGAATGCCTGCTGAAAGAAGCGGATGTATGGAAATCAACACTTTTCTGAAACGGGAGGCGAACTGGAAATGAATATATATTATATCGGCGGTTCCCCCTGCGCGGGAAAAAGCAGTGTTGCTGAGATTCTTTCAAAAAAACACGATTTGTACTACTTTAAAACAGATGATTTTCTGGACAGATATAGGCAGACGGGAGCAAGAAAAGGGTATCCTGTTTGTAGGAAAGTCACCCGTATGAATGCGGAGCAGGTCTGGATGCGGGAATCGTTGCTCCAATGCGAAGAGGAGTTTGAGATTTACAGGGAGATTTATGAATTCGTGACAGCAGATTTAAAGCAGATTGACTGGAAAGGCGGTATTATCACAGAAGGGACGGCGTATCTTCCCGAATTGATGAAACAGTCTGGTATTTCGGGCGTCCGTTATATCTCCATTACGCCTGCAAAAGAATTTCAAATTTCTCGTTATCGAAAAAGAAACTTTGTTCCTTTGGTATTGGAAGGGTGCAGTGATAAGGAAAAGGCGTTCTGTAACTGGATGGACAGAGACATTCTGTTTGCACAGGAGGTACGGAGGCAATGCCATGAGGAAAATTATGTTTCCGTGATAAATGATGGAACTATGGAGCTGAAGGAACTGGCGGACATGGTTGCCACGCACTTTGAATTAAAATAATTGGATACATGGAGAAAGCAAAAGGTAGATGAAGGGAGGAAAAATAATGCGTCATATTTATATTCGTGGATTCATTGGTCTAATCTGGCTGGCTGCAGCCATTGTATGCGGGGTATCCGGCAACTTCCCAATGATGGGGCTTTATCTGGTATTGACAGGTGTATTCCTGTATTCCGCCTATGCGACATGGAAAAAAGAGAAGGACGGCAAAGGGGGAAGGTAAGATGGGAGAGACGCTCCTGACTGTTCAAAACCTGAGTGCGTGGTACAGTGAAGAAAAAATGATACTTTCGGGTTTTTCTTTTTCGCTGGCGGAGCATGAAGTGGCAGGTCTGATCGGGCTGAATGGAGCTGGGAAAACCACATTTCTGAAGGTGATTTCCGGCCTGCTCCCTACTTTCCGTTCAGACGGTATCTGTTTTGGCGGCGCTCCTGTGGATTTCCGGAGTCAGGATTTTAAGCTCTGCCGCTATACGGTGTTTGCCGAGGACAATTCCTTTTCGTATTTTACTTTCCGGGAATATCTGGCCTATGTATACGCCGCCTATGGGAAAGAGGTTCCGGATGTGTCGGAGCTGGTACAGGGCTTTCACTTTGAAGAATATACAGATACCCTGTTAAAGGAGCTGTCAACCGGGAACCGGAAAAAAGCGTTTCTGATCACGGCTTTTGCCCTGAAACCCAGATTGCTTCTCTTGGACGAGCCGGTCAATGGCCTGGATTTCCAGAGCACGGAATATCTGTACCAGCTGATTTCTGGGTATAAGGAGCAAGGGACTGTGCTGTTTTCCTCCCACATTCTGGAGAGCATCACGCTGACCTCTGACCGGGTATTTGTCCTGGAGGACGGTAAGATCCGGCAGACTTTTGAAGGCGGGCAGATAGGTGCCGCGGATATCCGGGAGGCGCTGCATGATGAAAATGACAGGTAAAGCCTTTGCCAAAAAACTGTTTGGGGCAAGATACGAGCGGCTGCCACGGACACTTTTGATGGATGTGATCGTATTTTGGGGGCTGTATATCGCAGGCTTTCAGGTGCAGGTTGCGGCATCTGTGCGGATCCTGATGATAAACGCCTTTACCGCAGGTGTAATATGGCAGGCCCTTTCTTCCAGAGATAACGCTGTGGAGCTGAAACATATGCTGATGTTGCCGCAGCAGCCCAAAGAATTTGTCTTCTCCTATGTGGCGGTGCTGGGAGGCTATACGGTTCTTACAAAGACAGGTCTGCTTCTGGCGGTTCTGCTGGCTGTGTCTGCATGGAAGCCCATAGAGCTGGCAGGAATGGTCATCAGTATGCTTCATGCGGTCCTTATGGCCGCCGCAGCCTATTCCCAGAGAAAATACTGGTATGCGGGCGGGCTTTGGGCTGTTGCCATAGTGTCCGCAATTTTATTTTGTGGAAGTAGGACATGGTTTGGACTGTTGCTGCTTGCGAATAGTTTCATTGCGATTCTGATTTTATGGAAGGCAGACGGATACGCTTTTTATCAGGGGGAGAGTGAGAAACACCATGCTATCCGGCAGAGGAAGAAAGCTTCCCTGTGGCGGTACTTTTTCCGGTATCTGAGCTGCCACAGGAATTATCTGGTCAATACCGCTGTGATGTGGTGCGTAGCCATTGTAATGCCGTATTTTTTAAGAGAAATGGCCGGGCTGTTTGTTGTCCCAGTGGGGTTTGCGATTCTATCCTTAAATACCCCTATTTGTATCCTGCTGTCCTGCGACCGTGACCTGGAGCAGGCGGTCAGTTTCCTGCCCGGACAGAAACGGTGCTTTTGCATCCCATACTGCCTGTTTATCTTTTCCTGTAATATGGCTGCAGATGCGATATTCCTCTGTAGCTGGCAGATACAAAACGGCGGTGTCACAGTCCTGATGATTGCCGGGGCTGTTTTCTTTGCCCTGCAGAGTGCGGTACTGTCTGTGCTCCTGGAATGGTTTTACCCCATCCGTGGCTGGAAGATTGAAAGCGACCTGTGGCATCATCCTCGGAAATATGTGGTTCCGGTGGTAATGCTGCTGCTTGCGGGAAGCGCCTGTGCCTGGCCGATACTGCTGTATGTCCTGCTGGTTCTGCTGACTTTAGAAACCATAGTTTTATTAGGGATATGTTGGAGGTAAATAAAATTGGAAATATTGAGAGCAGAGAACATTTCAAGAATATATTGCCAAAATGCGGTGTCATTGCAGGCATTGCATCGTGTGTCAGTAACGATTCAAAAAGGGGAATTTGCAGCTATACTGGGGAGAAGCGGTTCAGGGAAATCAACGCTTTTAAATATTCTTGCCGGTTTGGACAAACCTTCAGAGGGGAAGGTCTATATTGACGGTACGGATATTTTTCATCTGGGTGAAGAAAAAAGGACGCTTCTTAGGCGGGAAAAAATAGGTTTTGTATTCCAGGCATATGAATTACTGCACTCATTGACTGTTATCGAAAATATCCGTCTGCCGGAGCTGGAAGCAAACGCGGATTATGTAGGGGAGCTTCTTGATGCGCTGGGAATCAGACAATATGGAACATGTTATCCGGATCAATTATCGGGAGGAGAACAGCAGAGGGTGGCCATTGCAAGGGCACTGATCAACCATCCGCCTATTCTTTTTGCCGATGAGCCTACTGGAAATCTTGATTCCAAGACGGAGAGGATCGTTATAGATCTGTTAAAAAATCTGGCAGAAAAGTATGGAACCAGTATCCTGATGGTTACGCATAATGAAGATCTTGTAAAAGATGCGGACCGTGTGATCCGCTTAGAGGACGGTGAAATTGATAATGGATAGAAAGAAAATGTTATCTGTAGTGGGAGGGTATCTTTTAAAAGAGAAAAGGAAGACCATCCTGACAAGCCTGTTTCTCTGTTTTGTCACGGTATTTCTTCTAATTGGGAATCAGCTTTTTGCAAATGTCCAGACGGCAAACAGATTGAATGCGGAGGCTTTGGAGGGGCGGCAGCATGTAACATATTCTGATATTTCAGAGGCAGAGTTTCAGAAGATCAAAGCCTGTGATTTCGTCGCAGATGCCGGGCTGAGCTTCCACTTGGGGACGGCGGAGGATGGGACGGCATTCGGCTATATAGATGAAAGCTTCCGGGATTTAGGGGCAACTGTAGCAGAGGCGAATATCAAGCAGGTCATAAACGGGCGCTGGGCACAAAAAAAAGAGGAAATTATATTTACAAAAAATTATATGGAAAAATATGGGCTGGAATTAGGCGATACGGTTTCTGTCAGCTTGGTGGCTACAGACGCAGATACAGGGGAGGTGACATTTCGCATACCGGATCTTACCCTTACGGTTGTCGGTGTCATTGACAATGCGGTCGGGTTTACGGATCGGAAAAGCGGGTATGTCTCAGCGGCGCTTGCAGAAAAAATCCTCAGAGAGAAAAATGGGCGGGTAAACGTCGTGGTCCGGTTTTCCGATGAGGAGAAAATCCCGGAAAATCTAAATAAGCTGAATGCTTATTTAGGCTATGGAGAGGAAGAGTCTGAAACCTTAAAAACGCAGATCAATTATATACTTGCAGAAGCTGTCACGGATGGAGGAACCCTGAAAAAACAGAATGCAGTCATGAATTTTACCATATGGCTGGTAGGTATCCTGGTTGTGTATAACATTTTTTATAACCGCCTTTTTGAAAAGAAACGGGACTTTATCGCTCTGAGAAAAATAGGGTTTCAGACAAAGGATTTGATGAAAATTGCCGGGATGGAATTCCTGATCTTCGTTTTGATCGGATTTGCGACAGGAATCCTGGCAGGCTATTTCCTGAATCAGGCAGTATATGGCGAGAGCATGAAAGCATTCGCCCATGCGTATGACGCTGAGGGACTGGTTTCTTCTGAATTGTCGTGGGACAGCGTAGAGAATACGGCAGTGATGCTCCTGCTCATGGTCATACCAAGTATGGCAGGCATTCTGTTCCAGCTTCAAAATGATATGCCAACGGAATTTATGCGCGGTAAAAGAAAAAATACAAGGAAACAGGTACTGGCGTTTTTGATTGTGTCGCTTTCTGCAATCCTGATCAGCATCCTGGGAACCCAGGATAACCACAGTGACGAAGGGATTCTTTTTGTTAAGGAATATGTCCCTGGGGATCTTCAGGTGACAGCAGGCAGCATCTATGAAAATATACAGGGTGGGGATATCCCATCCATATCCGATTCGGTTTTCCAGGAAATGAAAGCAGCTCCGGGTATCCGGCAGGTGCAGGATTATAAAATCAATTACGACAGGGGAATCTTCTTGTGCGAGGACAGGGGAAAATTAAACGCTGACAGCGGGAATTATGAATCGATGCTTGCTATGGAACAGGAGATTGACGGAAAGAAGCAATGCTTATACAATCTGGTTTTGGCGACAACGGAGAATATGGAGGCGCTGGTGCCGGGTTATGACGAAAAGAAGGACGGTCACGCCGCAATCATGGAAACGGAGCTGGCAAAGACATTGAATCTGGAGATTGGGGATACGTTTACCATCTATGATGAGCAATTGATCATAAACGGCTCGAAAGAGGGATGCCAGTCTGTCAGTGTAAAGCTTTTGGATATCCGGAATGTTATATTGTCGGAAAATCATATCGGGGGAAATCTTCTGGTTGTAGATGAGGAAACTGCCAGAGCTTTTCCAGGCGGCCTGTACCGGCAGGTTGTCAATGTGTGGACTGAGGAGGGCGTGGAGGCAGCTGCCGTATCCAATTTGGAGCGTATTTCAGATACGAACGGATATTCCTTCCGCAATGCCAACAGCCAAATACAAAAGTATGTGGATTCGGATCACAGCCAGAAGGTGATGCAATGCTTTTTTATCATCATTCTTGCGGTGATCGGCCTTTTGGTCTATTTCAATACCATATTTACAAACCTGCTGAACAGAAGAAATGATTTTAAAATCATGCATAAAATCGGCATCCGAAAAAAAGAGATGTATTGGATGGTAATGAAAGAGGGCTTATGTCAAGGGGGCATAGCAGCAGGAGTAGCAGTGACCTCGCAGATTGTATTGAGTGTGAACAGGCAGGGGTCATTTTTCGGGATGTTTGTGGTGACAGATGCGATAGTGGTGGCTGCATGCGCATTGTTCCCGATTTTTATACTTTGGTATATGTTTTGTAAAAAGATGGCAGTTTCTTAATGTGTTGGAGATTATCATGAAAGACAATAAGATATTATATGTAGAAGATGATTTAAGCCTGATTGAAGGCCTGAAATACACACTTGAGAAAAATGGTTTTCTGGTAGATAATGCCCGTACCGTAATGGAAGCATATCAATTCTTCCAAGCAGGCTAGTATGACCTTTTGCGGCTGGATGTCACGCTGCCGGATGGGACAGGCTTTGACATCTGTAAAGAAGTAAAATAGATACTATGCCCTGTTTGTAGAAATAGAACACGTTTGAGAGTTAGAAAAGATACGGAACTGATAAACTTTCCGCTTTTTTCCAAGTGTAAACAGGAAATGTTAATCAATGCAAAGAATTTTGAAACTACTCTGAATGAAATTGAAAACCGTATATAAAAATAGAGCCAGACGCATAAGCGGCAAAGCTGATGAATGAGTGAGCTGTCCATTGTGGATACCATAAAGCTGCAGCAATAACACATGGATACTGACTAAAAATTTTGAAATGTCCGAGTTTTGTAACAATTCACGCTGTTTTTAAGCTGACAGGATGATAGGCTCGGATATTTCTGTGACATTTGGGTTTTACAATGTTCCTTAAAATAGAGAAGTGCATATATGGCAAGTTCTTCATTATTTAGACAGGAACCGTTCCAAATAATGGGACATAATATTATACGATTCAGCTGAAACTTATTTCATCACCTAAGAACAGGCATGAGCAATGTTTCCATGCAATATCATAAAGAAGCCAGCGGAACAGACAACAAAATCTGAGCGCCGGCTTCTTTGTTTTTCAAGATATTATATTTCGCTGTTGCAAACATTTATAGACAGGCTATCAGATCCGGAAATTGAGCCTGCGCCTATGAGTGCAACAGCTGTGGCTACCAGGACAGATAATGCTTTTTCATCACAAAGTGGGAGCAGCCTTAAAAGCTCCTGATATGTAGAGCCGGTCCTGTCATGGTGGTCCTGAAAAATACAATCATCTGCAGAAATATCCAGTGTTCTGCAGATATGGTAGAAATTTTCAATACTGGGAGAACAGCGGCAGCGCTCCAAATCTTTTTGGAAAGACACCGAATGGACAAGCAGTTCTGCACACTGTGCCTGGGTCAGATGCTTTTTCTTCTTGGCTCTCTTCAGGGCGGCACCGAAAACCTGGGCATCATTGATAGATAGAGACATTGTGGTCACCTCCTGTAAGTAGTGTAGTGCCACACCTTATAAAAGTAAAAATGGTATGAACACTCTGAAAAGTAGAGTATCAGACTACTAAGCACCCAGACATCTGGTGAACAAAAAAAACATGGTTCATCAGGGCTTTGTTTGGGTGCCTTTTTGCGGCCATGGGAGAGGTGCATGGTCTGCAGTGAAGAATCGTAATAAGTGGGGCTATAACAGGGGAATTTCGTTAAAAAAATCATAAGCTGTCAGGGGGTAGAAAATACCCAGAATGGTAGTGACACAAACTACTTTTTAGAGGAAAGACAAAAAACATGGAAAAAGAATGATTATCCAGAATGTGATTGGGATAATCATTCTTTTTCCTTTATAAGTGGACTCACCAGTGCTTATTTTATCAGAGGTCCGCCAGTCATGCGTTTGAACAAAATGCAAAAAAGACTGGAGGACGAAAGGATGAAAGAAAAACATACAGATTCCGTGCAGAACCGCTTTACAGCCTATCTGGTAGCTGCTGTAGGGAATACGCGGAAAAAATACTGGGAGCGGAAATACCGGCTGCAAGGCAGGGAATTTGCCCAGGAAGAGCTGCTTGATCGGAAATATACAGACTTTGAGGAGCAATACCGTGCCTATGTGGGAGAACATACGGATTTTATTTTCCGGGACTGGCAAAGGTTCGGGGATCTGCTGGCTCTGCTGGAGAGCGACCGTCTGGCCAAAGCCATAAGCCGTCTGAAAGACCGCGACAGGGTACTCCTGTTCGCAAGGGTATATGGAGAACTTACCTTTACGGAACTGGGGGAGAAGTTCCAGATGGAGCCGAAACAGGCTGAGATGGCATATTACTATGTGCTCAGAAAATTGAGAAAGGAGTTGAATGGAAAGGATGAGTTTTGAGAAATTACTGGAGCAGGCGAAATCAGGGGATAAGAACGCTCAGGAGGAGATCTTCCGGATGTACCGTCCGCTTCTGATAAAAAACGCCATGGAGCAGAACCGGTTTGAGGAGGATCTTTATCAGGAGCTTTCGGCAACCCTGCTGAACTGCATACGGAAATTCCGGATCTAAAAATGGCAGGAAACTGTTGCCATTTTGACATCCTCTGCGTATAGAATGATGTGTCGCAAAAGGTATGGTATCTGACTTGCGATATCGCAAAACTGATTTTGAACCTTTTGCGACAGGAAAATGCCTGAAAGAGCATAGTGAATTTCATATCTCCAAAGGTATACCTTTTGCGACACAGATTTCTGCAGAATAGGAGGCGGTTTTATGGATTTTGGATATGTGCGTGTTTCCACTAAGGATCAGAACCCTGCCAGACAGATCAAGATTCTGATGGACATGGGAATTGAGGAACGGAACATCTATGTGGAAAAAAAGTCCGGGCATAACTTTGAACGGGAACGGTATGACATGCTTGTGAACCATATCATGCGTCCTGGCGACAGACTGACGGTGACGGAGCTGAAGAGGTTTGGAAGGAATTACAGGGAGATCTACCGGGAGTGGCATCATATTACGAAGGAGCTGGGCATGGATATCCGGGTGGCAGATAATAAAATCCTGGACACTTCGCTTAATAAGGATCTTTTGGGACAGGTGATCACGGATGTGGTGCTGGCGTTACTGTCCTATGTGGCGGAAGGCGACTGGGAGGAACGGCATGAGTTGCAGCGCCAGGGAATCGAAACAGCGAAAGAAGCCGGGAAGTATCTGGGCCGGCCCCGTGTGGAGTATCCGGAGAACTGGAGCGAATGTTATGGCGCATGGAAGGAAGGGAGTATTACTGCAGTGGAAGCAATGCGCCGGACCGGGCTTAAAAAGGACAGTTTCTATCGTCTGGTGAAAAAATATGAGGATGGAGAATAAGTTTTTTCAAGAAAGCAGTATGGGAGGGTATCTTTACTCATTAAATAACTTTCAAGGAGGAGATGAAATGAAACAGGGCACATTATTTTATGACAGGAAAAGTGACAGGTACAATTTCCATTACACGGATGAGGATGGTGACAAACGGGATTATGGAGGCATCCACTGCGGGGAAGTTTTTGAGTTTAAGCTGAACGACATCTGGGTTCCTGCCCGTGTAGAGATGGGGATGGATAATCAATGGTATCTGGTCGGCCTGCCGGGACTCCGGCTGGATGGTCTGGAAGTAAGGCAGAAATAAGAGCAGAAAGGCATCCACCAAAATTATACTATCAGTATAATGACAAATCCGGGAATTGGTGCTATAGTAGTTACAGTTAAGAAAAAGCGGACCGGATGAGTCCAGAAAGGAAAGTATCATGGCAACAGTTAATTTCGCTGCGAATGGCTTCGCATATTATCTGCATAGCGAACATTATGAGGCACTGTTCAGTAAAGAAAAAGAACAGAGTCTGGTTAAGATGCGCTCATGTAAGATAAGGAAAAAGCGAAAAGCTGTGTGATGCTCATGGCAGTTTTTGGAAGACTGCCGGAAAAGACCATAGATTTCAAGTACCGCTTATCTTG
The DNA here is from genome assembly GCA_003612395.1 of Parablautia intestinalis. GTDB lineage: Bacteria > Bacillota > Clostridia > Lachnospirales > Lachnospiraceae > Suilimivivens > Suilimivivens intestinalis. Next base: position 268,438 of record RAYQ01000001.1, on the reverse strand, counting down.
TATGAGAAAATCTTTACAGGATGGGCGGTATTTTTATGCTCCATTAGCTCAGATGGGAGAGCACTCGACTTTTAATCGAGTGGCCATGGGTCCGAGTCCCATATGGAGCATTACCGCCTGGTTATAGAATTTGGATAACAGGAGGTGAGGATTATGGTGAATTTGCCGGTTATAGATATGAGAAGAACCGGACAGAACATAGGAAGACTGCGGAAGCAGGCAGGCCTGTCTGTAAGGGACTTGCAGGATATTTTTGGTTTTGCCACGCCGCAGGCTATATACAAGTGGCAACAGGGTGCGGCTTTACCGACTATAGACAATCTGGTGGTGCTTGCGGCAGTCCTGCAGGTGCGTGTGGATGATATTCTGGTCACGGATACAGCTGCGCAGGTACAGATCAGCGCATGAATAGAACTAAGAAAGAAAAATAACAGTGACAACGTGCAGGCAGAGAAGTGCCTGCAGTAAGGTCCCCTGGTCTAAAGGTCAGGACACCGGCCTTTCAAGCCGGAGGTATTGGGTTCAAGTCCCATGGGGATCATTAAGGCTCCTTAGTCTAAAGGTCAGGACGCCGGCCTCTCAAGCCGGAAATGATGGGTTCGAGTCCCGCAGGAGCTACGGTGGCTATAGGATAATGGTAGTCCGGCAGATTGTGGCTCTGCTTATGGGGGTTCGATTCTCTCTGGTCGCCTTTTGGATGGGTATGCCTAGAGGCGAGGTTGCTATGGTCCGGTGGACCATGCTTAGCAACGACCGGAGTGGAGCGTAGACCAGCGGACTGTAAATCCGTCACACAGAAACACCGCAGGTTCGAGGTCTCCGTTCCACTTCGGTCGGCGCAGGACAAACGTCCACTGGACGTTTTGCGCCCTGCCCCATCCATTTTCCGTTTGCGTGTCCGAGCGGTCTATGGTGCCACTCTGCTAAAGTGGTGTGCGGCGACGCACCGAAGGTTCAAATCCTTCCGCAAACGCTTTTATCGGAAGATATATCATAGTTAAAAAGGACCGGTGAGAACCGGTCCGAAATCATTGCAAACACTTTTTATACCGTTAATAATTCATTTTGAAGATTGAGAAGTACCTCCTCCGTAAGGCCGGTAGCTTTCATAATTTTTACGATTTCAGTACCATCTTCCAGTAAAGACTTTGCCATTTCTATTACTTTTTCCCTTGCTTTCTGATTACCATATTCAATTTTTCCTTCTCATAAAGCTGTCCTAACTGTGTCATGTTTGTATGTCTCCGTATCTGTTCTGCTAAATTTACAGTATTCTTTCAAAGCAGTGAAATGTTAGGGAGAAGCTAAGGTAAATGAAAGAAATCGTGTGCTCACTGTTTTTCCAATATTATACAGTTACACTTTCATCTTGAAGGCGAAGTAATTCTGCCTCAGTCAGTCCGGTAACTTTCATAATTTTAATAAGATCATCACCTTCATCCATCAAGGATTTAGCCATTTCTATGACTTTTTCCCTTGCTTTCTGATTACCATATTCAATTTTTTCCTTCTCATAAAGCTGTCCTAACTGTGTCATGTTGATGCGCCTCCTTATTTGATCCATGTAATTCCTGTCTATAAATTTGTCACTTGCAACTATCACGCCGGACAGGGTAAATATCCGCTGCCTTTCGTCCGGTATCTGTTCAGCCAGTTCAACGATCCTCTCCAGCATACTCTGTTTCCCTTCCGTACCGGGAACCGTAAGCGGCAGGATCACTAACCGCATCAGGTCATCATTTGCCAAAGGGATGCCGGTCTGGAGTTTGCCCTGAATTTCATGAAAAGCTGCCTCGCTGTCTATATGGGACAGGAAAGCCTGCTCGGTACGCAGGGTAAAACAGTCCGCTTCAAGCGTTGGTTCCGCGCTTTGTACATCGCTGGTGTATATAACGATCAGGCGCAGGTTGAATGTTTCATCTTCCTAAAAGTATTTTTCCATTACCCGTGCGATATAATTCAGATATTTTATCTTATTCGCCTTTTTGTATACCGATTCATAATCTACAATCGCATAGGTGCCATCTTCCAGCAGAAACAGGTTGTCAATGCTTTTCTCATTTGCAGCAATCTTCGGCAGGTCTGTGGGAAGCAGTTCCCTGATCGGCGGTAGGTCAATGCCATATGCCGCAAAACTTTTTTCTTTATAAGTCTGGCCGAGGATCTTAAATAAAATATCCTTATTCTGATAAACGATTCCTTCTGACATTATATTCCTCCCTGCATCTGTAATAAAGTCATATACTGGAGTTCCATATTTTTGTCCAGCTTTATTTCAGTTACTCTTTTATGGATTGCTTTGACTAACGGGCTGGAGGTCTGCTGCACACAGGTGTCAGTGCTATTTTCGATATAAGCCAGAAAATCCTTCATCTCGTCATCCACATCATCCTTTTTACCCTTAATGCTGAGAAATACTTCAGTGGTTTCATCACCAAGCGTCAGAGACAAATTCTCCAGACACCGGTTCTCAAAGGTGTAGAGGTGCCGCCCGTCGGAAAATGGATCAAAGGTGCAGATAAAGATGATGTACGACTTCTTCAGCTTTGTACTTTTCTCTCCGGGGATGATTATGCTTGAGTCAATATTACACTAAAAATATCTTGTTTTTCTGAGAAGCTCCTCATCTCCACAGCACAGCATCTCAATAGAGTATATGGTATCCTGCTCATCATTGATACAGGCATCTAAGCGGACGCCTCTGCTGTTAGGTGCAATGTCAGTAGTTTTCTGGGTATCAGGGAACTCTACCTTTTTAATGGGGATATTTAATATTTTTCCAGTATCATGCGGCATATTTCCGAGTCGCTCATTACTTTCCCAAATAAAAAATTGTCTGCCAGGTTTAGTTCCTGAATCGTGTTCGTTTTGTTTGCCATAAATAGCATACCTCTCTTTCTCAAATTATAGCATGATTCTGCCGTTTTGTCAGTTGCGATTTGAAATTGATATACGGATTGCGAAAAGAATCCGTATATAGAATAAGTATCCTGTGACTATCTGGATACTTGAAAAAAGCTGCCGTATTTCAGACAGCTTTTTCAAGATTTGTGGCGATAAGGAAACTTATGCCGACAGCATTTCCAAAAATTCCTGCTCAGTCAGGATTTTAACGCCGAGCTGCTCTGCCTTTGCCAGCTTGCTGCCCGCCTTTTCTCCGCAGATCAGATAATCCGTCTTTTTGGTAACGGAGCTGCCGGGCGTGGCGCCGAGGCTGATAATTTTGGCGTTGATTCCGTCGCGGGTGAAGTTCTCAAGTTTTCCGGTTGCTACGATGGTGCATCCTGCAAATGTGTTGTTCGTTGTTTCGTTCATATTGTTCTCCTCTCCGGATGTTTGTGCATCCAAACCATTTTCAAAGTGTAATTCGTTTTGTAAGCTGCCCCATAACAGGAGATGATCTGGGTTACGGAACCATTTGTGGAGGTTGCTGCTCATAATGTCCCCAATCCCTTCCAGGCAGGTAAAATCGAAACGATCCAGTGCAGCCAGCCTCAGCTCCCGTAGGCTGCCGTGGAAATGCCTGTCCAGTATCCTGCTGGCAGTCCTGCCGATCAGGGGAATATCCATTGCCACAAGGAAGCGTACAAAGGTTGTGTTGCGACTTTCATTGATGGAAGTAATCAGGTTTTCGTAGGATTTTTCCCCAAAGCCCTCCAGTGCAATGATCTCCTTCCGGTAACGGTCAAGGTGGTACAGATCCTGGTAGCTTTTTAATGCACCAAGCCGGATGAGCTGGTCCAGTGTTGCTTCGGAAAGTCCTTTGATGTTCATAGCTTTCTTTTCTGCGAAGTGGGCGAAGCGCTGAAGGATGCGGTTTCCACATTCCGGATTGTCACAGTGCAGTGTTTCCACGATACGCCCCTTGTCACCGGCTCTGGAATAGGTACGTGCAGGCTGCCCACAGCAGGGACAGGTCTGCAGTATCATATCCTGATAGTTTCTGCGGTCCAGATTTTCCTCCACATGGGGGATGATCATGTTGCGCTTGGAGACCAGGATACGGCATCCGGGATACAGCTCCAGATTTTTGATAAAAGTCAGATTACGAAGGCTTGCCCTTGATACCTCACAGCCGTCGATTTCCGCGGTGTCAAATACTGCGACCGGTGCAATTTCACCGCTGCGTCCTGTCTGCCATTTGATAGAGCGGAAGATGGTCTCATATACATTATCCTCAAATTTAAAAGCAATGCCGTCATGGTAATGATGGCCGTTCCTGCCCAGGCTTTCCGAGTAGGCAAGGTCCTCAAAACGGATGACCATGCCGTCGATGGGAATGTTGGAAAGGTCTGCAAGCGCCTGCATGGATTCGATCTGTCCATGAAGAAATTCCTCTGAGATATTTCCGTCCAGAGTCTGGAAAGGGCAGATACCAAAACCATATTCCATAAGGCAAAGGAGCTTTCCATCGCGGCTGTTCTTCAGACCGGGAAATTCGTCCAGTCCTTTCAGGACATGAAAGGCAAAAAAGCTGCTCTCCCGTTCTTTGCAGACCGCCGCATCCAGGCTGCGGATGGAACCGGAAGCAAGGTTGCGGGCATTCCGATAAGGCCTGCCGTTACTACCGACCAGCGTGTCCTTCAGACGCTTGTTGTGATAAAGTAAAGTTGTAACAGGAGTGGCTAATAAGATATACTGAAAATAAATTTGCATATGTCCAATATAACCGTGTCCGTCCACATAGCTTTAACGGATACCGAACTCCCTATCAGGCACGTATAGCATCGTAAAAAACGACGGTGTTATTCCGTAATAAAAAGTGAATTTTTTAGCCATAAGTGTTACAAAAATGCTTGACCACAACAACCTCTGGGCGTTCCACGTCCGTTCCGGCATTTTCCTTCCAGGTATCTGTGGCCGTGTCTGTCTGGACAGAAGAGGGGATAAACTCTGCTTCAGGCTCTCTGGTTAAAAAATATGCGCCTGCAAGGACGGCAAGGCTCAGTGCGGACAGACCGCATATGGAAGCGATTTTTCTGGTAGCTGTTTTTTTGTCTGTAGGTTTCATGGAAAGCTCCTTTCTTCTGTCTGCCTGTTTTTCAAGGCATCCTGAGTTTCAATAAGGCAGGTCCGGATCTGGATTCTCCGGCTGTCGGGTTTTTATTATATACTCCGGCCAGTTCCAAATGGCAACAGCTTCCTTTAATATTTTGTGTTATGCGAGCCGGTCAGCATAATATGCTGTGTAATGGGCGGGAAGAGGTTCCCGAACATCCGGACCCGGAAGGTTGCATCGCAGGTCACTACATATTCGATTTTGTCAGAATACTGGTTGAACTGCAGGTGGATGTTGTCTACGGTGTAATCGTCACTGGTCAGCTGTATCCGTTCCTCCATGCCCAGGATAAAGCCGGCCCGCAGTGCTTCCTGATAGGCGGAGCTTAAATGAAGGTCTGCCATGTAGGAATCCAGGTTGGCTTCCCTCTGGGAGTGGAAGGTGTCCGTATAGATCCGGGCACTGACGTTGTTCAGTTCCATCTTGGCTGCATTCCGGATATTGATGCAGCTGATTTTGATGGAAGCGAACAGGAGCACGAAGGCCAGGATGACGAAAACAGTGAAAATGGAAAGGTCCCCGCGCTCATCCCAGATGATCTTTTTGTGCATAGGTTCCTCCTTTACTTCCAGTAGTGCTCGCTGACACCGGCGCCCTAGGCGCGGATGTTGATGGGCACAAGGTTGAAGCGCCAGAAACCGCCCAGATAGCAGCGCCCTGTCACCGTGACATAGAAGGGGGATCCGATCTGGATGCGGCTGGAGCTGCCGGAGTAGGAAACCTGGTAGGCCAGCCCTTCTTCTTCGCTCATCTCACCGGAGAGATAGGAGAAGAGGGAATCCGTCTCCCTACTGGTTCCGCCGTTTAACTGGATCTGCTTTACGATCTGGTCTGCTATATGATCCATTTCCTGCTTGATGGAAATGATATGGAAGACATTGATGATGAAAGCGATCAGGATGACGGCTACAAGGATGTAGATGAAGCTGCTGATATAAGAGGAGTCTCCTCTCTCGGACAGCAGGAGCCGTTTCAGTTTTTTTCTCAAGATGTCACCTCTTGGGCAACAAAAAGCAGGCGGGATCCGGGGTGGACATCCTGCCTGCGTTCGGTTGCAGTATATGATTTTTCACAATACCTATTTTAGCATATGGGATTTACCCTGTAAATCGCAATGCTGTGCCAAGTTGGGATAGTTTTGTGCCAATGTGATGCCAGAACAATTTTATTTATGATTTATTATTGAGGAAGAATTTGGTACAATGAGAGAGACATATATGTACTAAAAATTTAGACATTTGTTAGGAGTATATTTATGCAATTTGTAGTCGTGAAAAATTGGCAAGAATGTGAAGAAAAAAGTACAGTTTATTTGATGTTGGATGGATGGGATGATTGGTTTACATACTCTACACTTTTTAACATAAGGTATGTTGATTCGAATGGAAACGTACGCAGACTAGGAAGTGTAAAAATTGGACAAAAGGGCCAGGGACGAAGTCCAGCGCTTCCAGATACATTTACAAGATTGTCAGAAGACTTTTTTTCGCTTGGTTCTAATGAAAACTATTATGAGAATCTTAAAAAGTTAAGCCCAAACGGTGTATTAAGAGAAAAAATATTAAAAGCTTTAAATGATATGGCGTTCAATTTAGATATATTTGAAAAATTTAGAAATCAAGATGTTGTTCAAACGTCACTTATGCGAGATTTTACAGTAAGTGCTGTTAAAAATCAATACAACAGATTGGCTCGTGGAGGTGCATGGCTAACAAGATATAACTTTAGCTATATACCCTTTCTAAAAGACAGTGACACTGAAAAAATGGAATTGGAGTTTGACGTTGAGATAGATGAGTTACCGCCTACCAATATACATGTTTTAATAGGGAAAAATGGTGTAGGAAAGACGACAATGTTAAAAAATATGGTAAATTCATTAGAAAGTGATAACAAAGAATATGGACATATGGAAATGTGGGAAACAAGAGGATTCACTAATATAGTTTATGTTTCCTTTAGTGCATTTGACAGATATTTTGAAGTGAATGAAGAAGAAATACCATATTTATATATTGGATTGGCAAAAAAAGAGGGGATTAAAGGACCTGATGAATTTGCAAAAGATTTTGCAGAAAGTTTATTTGAAATATCAAGTGGAAATAAAAAAGATTTATGGGAGAAAACACTTTCAATTTTAGAGTCCGATAATACATTTGTTGAATTAAATATCAAAAGTTGGTCTAAGAAGAAAAAAGTCGTAAAAGAATTTGATAGTGAGATAAATGTAGATTTTGTTAAAAAGGGGTCAGGTGCACAAAATAAAGAAAAAATGAAACATGAATTTGTTAAATCTATGATTCCAAAGTTTGAAAAATTAAGTTCAGGTCATAAGGTAATATTACTTATAGTTGCCAAACTTATTGAATTAGTAGAAGAAAAAACATTAGTTTTAATGGATGAGCCGGAAGAACATTTGCATCCTCCTCTGGTAGCTGCATTTATAAGAGCATTATCAAATTTACTTACTTATAGAAATGGAGTCTGTATTGTGGCAACACATTCTCCAGTAATTGTCCAAGAAGTACCCAAGAAATGTGTCTGGATTTTACGGAGATCTGGAGAAGAATTAGTTGGAGAAAGACCTCTCATAGAAACATTTGGTGAAAATATAGGTGTGCTGACCAGTGAAATATTTGGATATGAGGTTACTGATTCTGGCTTTCATTCAATGATACAAGATGTAGTTAAGAAGAAATCTACATATAAGAGTGCCTTGCGTAGTTTTTCGGGGGAATTAGGAAATGAAGGCAAATCTATTTTGCGGTCTTTAATGTACAAAAAAGAAAAAGAGGAAAGCAGTGATGATTAAACTAGAAAAACCAGACATGGAACAGAAAGATATAATAGATGTCTGTATTGACAATCTGAAGAAAGAACCAACATTATCCAACATAAAAAGAAGTCGGGCATTTATCGAACGAAAAAGCAGTACATATAATACTTTAGGTGAAAGAGGCGAATTAGGAAAAATTCCAGTGCATTCAAAGGTGCTAGGGGGAGCAACAAAAGATGATATGGTTTGGATTTATGATAAAAAGTTTGTTAGAGATGGGGGCAGAAGCTATTATGACAAAATTATGAAGATTCCCCCATTTGCGCGATGCCCTTTTTGTGGAGTAAGAAGGGTTTCCACATTAGATCATTATTTGGCTAAAACAGAATATCCAATCTTTGCAATAACACCCAATAATTTAATTGCTTCATGTGCTGATTGTAATAAAAAGAAAAGCAATTTAGTCTATAAAAATAGAGAGGATGAGTTATTTCACCCATATTATGATGAATTTGATGATGAAATCTGGTTAAAAGCGAAGGTGATGTTTAAGAATGAGATATTATTTGAATTTTATGTAGAAAAACCAGAGAATTGGACTGATGAAAAGTATACTAGAGCTAAAAATCATTTTGATAAACTTGAATTAAACAATTTATATATTTCACATGCGGCTGAAGAATTTTCAGAATGCCAATATAGTTTGAAAAGGATATATGAAACGGGAGGAAACGATTTAGTACAGGTTGAATTATTAGATAGGATTAAAGAACATAGGAGTAATATGAAAAATACTTGGAGAGCAGCCTTGTATGAAGGGTTGCTTAATAGCAAAGATTTTTTTGATATTTATCTTGGAGGGAGGTCAAATTAGTATGAAAGTGAACAAAATTGGAGAAGCACTTGGGATAGAAGAATATATGGGAAAAGATGGATATACATATTATGTGATAGATGAAAAAGGTAAAAGAACCATAAGATTTGATAATATATACTCTAAATGGATGAGAGCGCTTTATTCATTGATTTGTCATATCGCAATAGAACGCGATAAACACAAGCTTGATATAAATAAAATAGAAAATAATTCTAGATATCATTTCTTTGGATTAGCTGAAAGTGTTGCAGATCAACTTATGTTTTTTTTTATAAAAGATCAGCTAAGTGAGTGTAACGGTAACAAAGAACTTAATAAATTATGTTATTATATTCTTTTTTCAGCATGTGATAATGATTTAGAAGAGTATAATAGTCTACATGAATTTGCTTGGTAGTGTAAAAAAGTTTGTGTCTTTGGTAAAAAATAGCTCCTTTTTGGTAAGAATCAAGATATGAAAATTCTTATCGAAAAGGAGTATTTTTATGCCGGTAGCAAAGGAACAGATTCGACAGATTATTGCAGACAACAACTTAAACAGTGTGGCAGATGTCTACACCCTCCTGAGAGATGGATTCAAAGATATCCTCCAGGAACTCATGGAGGCAGAGCCTGACGCGACACTGGGCTATGAGAAGAACAACAAAGGGAATGTGGAGACTTCAAATAAGCGCAATGGCCACTCCCCCAAGAACCTCAAGAGCCAGTACGGCGGGTTCCGGATCGATGTGCCCCGGGACAGGAACGGTGAATTCGAGCCGAAGCTTCATCCCCAAATACCAGAGGGACGTCTCTGGAATCGAAGAAAAAGTCATCTCGCTCTACGGCAGGGGGATGAGCACCAGGGACATCCATAACCAGCTGCAGGACCTCTATGGGATAGAGATGTCTGCAGAGATGGTCAGCAGGATCACGGACAAGATACTGCCGGAGATCCGGGAATGGCAGTCAAGGCCCCTGAACCCGGTCTGCCCATTCGTGTTCATGGACTGCATCCACTACAAGGTCAGGGAAGACGGGCGGATACTCAGCCGTGCGGCCTATGTGGTGCCGGGCGTCACCTCAGCATCACGGTAGGCGCCAGCGAGAGTTCGAAGTTCTGGCTGGGGATGCTGAACGACCTGAAGAACCGGGGAGTGCAGGATGTGCTGTTCTTCTGCGTGGACGGGCTCCCCGGGTTCAAGGAGGCGATCGGCGCCGTGTTCCCCCAGTCCGAAATCCAGAGGTGCGTCATCCACATGCTGTGCAACTCGTTCAAGTATGTGAACTACAGTGACCTGAAGAAGTTCGCGTCTGATTTCAAGGCGGTATACAATGCCACGAATGAAAAAGGCGGGCTGGAAGCACTGTCAGATGTCAGGGAAAAATGGGGAAAGAAATATCCCTACGCAGTCAGCAACTGGGAAAACAACCGGGAAGATGTAAGCCCTTTCTTCCAGTTCCCAGACGAAGTACGCCGTATTATGTACACGACCAATATAATCGGGGGGCTGAACCGCCAGTACAGGAAAGCCACCAAGACAAAGAGCGTGTTCCCCAGCGACAGCTCTCTGGAAAAGATGCTCTATCTGGCCAGCCTGAATGTGGCGAAGAAGTGGACACAGAGATACCAGAACTGGGACCAGGTACTGAACCAGCTGACAGTCCTCTATGGGGAACGGCTGCCCCAGTATCTGTAAAATAGAAGCTCCGCATCATATAGAAGCTCCGCATCATATAGAAGCTCCGCATCATTAGGAAAGTCTGGGGCAGCGCACCCTGAAAGGAATGCTGCTGTCCCCATCCTTATCCCATCGGCATTTATAGTATTGCCAGAAACCTCCATCCTTTTTCCAGAGGCCGGGTGTGGGCAGAGCCCACGAAAAGAAGCAGCCAGGATGTTTTATTTTGGTGCAAAAAAATAGAAAAATCTGTATAAAGGCATGCAGATTGGTAATACTATAATCAGTAAGATAAATCGACAACAAAATCAAGCCTGGGATTCGACACAGTATTGTACATATCTGGATTCTACCAGAAGGATTTTTCCTCCATAGACACAGAAAAATTTACAGCCTCATTTGCTTTTATACAGCTTAAAAGATACTTAGTAAATATAGTAACGCAAGGTTTTAATGCGTTTACTGTTGGACAATTTTATGATTTCTATGATATTGTCAATATTGGTTGACACTTTTTTTACAAGGATATTCATGCCCAGGCAGCATCTAGAGATTCATAATATCTCTGTCGTTTGACCATAGGAGGGAGTCCCTCATTTGTGGAGCATATCCTCCTATTGTTCCAATAGCTGATGAAGTATCTCCAAATGAGGGTTTTCAGTTCCTCTATGTCCATTTCCTCAGTATGGCAACGCCCATAGAGGAGTTCCTCTTTCATCCGCGCCCACATGCTCTCGCAGCGGGCATTGTCATGGCATCGTCCTCCCGCGCTGTTCATGCTTTGAAAAATTCCGTATTTTTGAACACCTTTACGACAGGTTCCGCTGGTGTACTGCGTTCCGCGGTCTGAATGGATCACGGCTTCCCGGAGCGCCGGATAGGCGCGGACAGCGTTCTCAAGCGTCTGTCTGCACAGCGCCGCTTTCATGTTCGTGTCCATTGCCAGTCCCGGGACTGCCGCGTCAAAACAGTCAAATATGGCAGACACATAGAGTTTCCCGTCTTTTGCTTTGATTTCGGTTATGACCGTGACGCATTTTTTGAATGGTTCTGCGGACGTGAAATCCCGTTTCGGCAGGTCATCGGATTTGCGCGCCTGACGGTCAGCTTTTGTAATCCCGTTTGGCCTGCGTTTTGGGCGGTGGCTGAGTCCGATTTCCTCCATGACGCGGTAAACTGTCTGCTCCCCGGGTATTCGGATGCCTTCCGGCTGTTTCAAAACAAGCGCCTGATACATACGGATTCTTCCATAAGTGTCATTGCATACATCTTCTGCCACAATTGCCCGCATGGCGTCGGCCAGAGCCTCATATTTCCACGGACGGTCTTTGTCTGCCGGATATTTATAAAATCCCTGCCGTGTCACGTTCAGCATCCTGCAGCAGAAAGAAAGCTTTCCTTTGATAACGCCGTCCTCCGTTTTTAAGGCAATAAACATCATTCTCTGCCTCTTGCAGACTTCCGACGGCTGGCGGCGAAAAAAGCGCTTGCCTCTCCGGGAAATTCGTTTTCCTCTTTCAGGCAGCGGATTTCCTTTTCCTGCTCCCTGACCTGTCTGCGCAGGAGAGCCGGTTCTTCTGCAAGATTCATGGCAGTTTCCGGAGTATGTGAGCCGTAACCGACATTCAGTCTTCCCTCTCTGGCAGCCTTTGTCCACGCGTACATAGTGTTTTCAGGGATACCTAACCCGGCTGCAGCTTTTGCACCGCCAAGCTCTTTTGCTAATTTTACGGCCTGGATTTTATATTCCATGTCGTATTTCCGTTGTTTTTTTGCCATTGTAGTTGCCTCCTTGATTCTCTTTGATTATACATCAAATCCCTGAGTATAAGGTGTCAACTAAAATGATACAACATCAGTTACAAAACGGGAAAGTCGGTTTGCAATCGACCTTTTCAGGTGGATTTTGAAATGCCCGGACATTTTACGTCATTTAGAAAACTGTCTGCGGCAAACAGGTTGTTCCGGTGTATTGGGAATGATAAAATTAAATTTTACAGGATAGATACATAAAAAGAAAACCGGCATTTTCAGAAGGAAAAATACTATGTGTAATAAAAATCTTAAAATATTAAGCTGTATGGTTCTTGTAACCGGTGCTTTATCAGGATTGGCCGGGTGCAGCTGTATGCCATCCAAAACAATCCGGACAGAAGAAAAAACAATTGCCTCTGACGTTGATGATACCACAACAGAATACTATGCAGAGGAACAGAATCAAAAAATGGAGAGAGGCCCTGATGAAACGGGATCAGATATCGGAAGGGGCTTTGAAGGTCTGGCAGGAGATGATACCGGTTTGGGTGAAATGGAGATTGTGAACGCGGCCGAATTCGGCAACCCAAAAGAAGTGTTGGATCATATGCCGATTGCATCAAATGTTACAGTTATAAAAACAGGAGAGGATGAGTTACAGATTGAGTTCGAATTAGAGAATGTGGGACTCTGCACTTTTGCTGCCGGTAAAGAAGAGAAATCCGTTCTGCCGGATGAAGTTTTTGTGGATTCCACCAAAATTGAATGGACGGCATCCACCGCAGACGGGGAGTACATTTTCCCTTATATGAAAGTTAATGAAGGAGGGGATATGTTCATGATAGACTGGACCTATAATGGATACGACTTTGCTATTTATGGGAAGTTGCCGAAGGATATAAGTGACAGGGATATGGCCGGAAAGATTGCGTTGGCAATTATATACAATTTGGGTGAAGTGGATATGGGGTGTAAAAATGAATAAGAAAAAATGTATCCGTATTGTGTCAATTAATTCGGTGATATATACAGCAATTACATTGTTGAGTAGCATTTTGTATCTTTGTAGCGGCATTTGAGCTGTGCACGAATCTGCCGGTTAAGTCTTTGGCTCTTAGATATTTGATTGTATATATTCCCTCTCAGCTCTTGGCGTTCGCCTATGTCTGGTTCAGCGGACTGCGGGAACCTTTGGCGAAAACAGCGTACAGGGATATCTGGATTAAGTTTACGATCCTTTTGGCGCGGTTATGTATCATCCAAACTGTCATTTATGTATTTAAGAAAGAAAGAGGGCAAAAAGGGGAAAGGAATCTTTTCAGCTGACCTTTGAGGAGATTCAGGAGATTGCGGGGATACCGATTGACCACTCGTTTCTAAAATATAAGAAAGAATTTGGAGATTATGGCTGGCAGGTCGGGAAAATATCCATGAAAGAACAGACGGTATGGTTTCATAAGGTTGACTGATTATTTCCGTTTTCCGGGAAGTGCAAATGACAACCTGTATCCTGGGAGGTAATCATATGGCAGGTATGCTGGTTAAGCTATATAATATTCCCTGTTCACACGACATAGAAGAAAATTTATTCAAGAGTGGTATCAGAATCAAAAAGACATTAGTGCCTGACCAGAGAAAGGGAACTTATCGGTTTCGCATGTTATGAGACGACAGCCAGAAATTTTTTTCGGCCCTATGGCTATGCGTATGCCATTATTGGATGGCCTACAAACTCCGCCGTCAGCTTTTATAAAAAATGTGCGGGCGCAATTATGATTGATGAAAAATCTTCAGGTGCATATAAACGAATGATTGAGATTGATGAATAAAACAAGGAGCATTTATAATGGAAAGATTCACCGATGCATTGAAACAAAGGAATTTAGAGAAAATCAGGGCGTTCCCCAAATCTGATCTGCATAATCATTTTGTACTGGGCGGAAGCCGGCAGTATTTATACAAAAAAACCGGGTTGAGGATAGAACCTGTTAAAAGCACGCTATCGTCCATGGATGAAATGCATGCCTGGAACCGGGAAAACCTTGGAGAAAAATTTGAGACATCAGAAATGAGAAAGCTTTTAATTCGGGCGGCTTTCCATCAGGCCAGGGAAGACGGCGTTACCGTGCTGGAGATTGGGGAAGATGTCTGGGGGCTTTCGGAATATTTTCATAATGATATTGATGAATTAATTGAAACGTTTACTACGGCACAGAGAGAAATTGCCCCGGATATGGAATTGCGGCTGCAGATTGGCCTGTCAAGGCATTGCCCTGTCGGGTATCTGGAAGATTGTCTTTCACACTTTTGGGGGAATAAGGCTTTTTATTCCATTGATTTATACGGAGATGAATTGGCTCAGCCGATAGAGAATTTCAAATCCATTTACCGCAGGGCAAAAAAAGAGGGGCTGCGATTAAAAGCACATGTCGGTGAGTGGGGAGCTGCGGAAGATGTGAGAAGGGCTGTAGAAGAACTGGAGCTGCATGAAGTCCAGCATGGCATTTCGGCAATATATGATGAGAGTGTCACCCGCTTTTTAGTCGATTATCATATCCGTCTTAATATTACCCCAAGCAGCAACATATTGCTTGGAAGGGTTCACAGTATGTCGGTGCATCCAATCGGTCAACTTTATCGCAGCGGCGTGGATGTCACAATCAACTCAGATGATATCTTGATTTTTGATTCGGATGTGTCCAAAGAATATTTACGATTGTATGAATCAGGTTGTTTATCGGCAGAAGAATTGGACTGCATCCGCCAGAACGGCCTGGCGGCCAAATAATAAATTGTTGTTTTGGCAGCATTGTATTTTATAATCAAATGGGCGGTTAAAAATGGAATGATGGAAAGATAAAAGCGCATTGAAAAGGCGGGATGAGATTAGAAGAAAGGCGGCAGAACTGCTTGCATCTGATAAACGATATGAGAAGGCGGATCAGGCGTATAGCGATGCAAAAAAAATGCTATGAGGAAATGTATTCTAACTGGAAAAACAAAGTGACCGAGGCAGCAGGCAGAGATGATGTGTATTCTTCCTTTATGAATTTATTGTCTTTACAGTGGATGTCTTCGCGCAGGCTCTGAATAAGTATCTTGCAGAATATGAAAAAGTGGGAATCTGTCCAAGGCATTTTGAGAGCATGACAGAATTTGCGGAGGATTACAACAAAGAAATTTCTGAAGAAATATAAAGAGAAATTGAGATTTAAGGAGAAACAATAATGGTAATTGAAACGGAAAGACTACTGTTAAGAGAATTTACTCATGAGGATTTTCCGGCATTATTTGAAATCGTTTCAGACCCGGAAACCATGCGACACTATCCCCAACCTTTTGATGAGAACCGTACAAAGGATTGGATTGAATGGAATCTTCAAAATTACAAGGAACATGGATTTGGATTATGGGCTGTCGTTTTAAAGGAAACGGGTGAATTTACCGGCGACTGCGGGCTAACAATACAGATTATTGATGGGGAATCCCTGCCTGAAATAGGGTATCACATTCATAAAAATTATTGGAGGAAAGGTTTTGGAAGTGAGGCCGCAAGCGCGGTTAGGGATTGGGCATTTATGAATACAGAATATGATTGTCTATATTCTTACATGAAATATGCAAATATTGGTTCATATTCTACTGCCATTGCAATCGGTATGAGGAAAGTGAAAGAATATCCCGATGAAAAGAATGGGATATCATATGCATATGCCATAAAGCGTGAAGAATGGGAAAAATTAAAATGGTAAAATTCCAGTTTATCGTAAATTTGCCGAGAACGAGAAATCGAGATTTCGTAAGATTTTCGCACTGCAAGGAGAAATTGTGATGGCGGGATACACAAATAAGTTGAAACTCACGTTATGGGTTTCTGTCGTATATGTTTTATCGTTTATATGCTATGTACCTACATTGCTGGAACAGAACGGAATTTTCATTCCCAAAGGATTATTGTACTTAAAATACTTATATGTGTGTATTCCCACTATGGTTACTATTTTTCTCCTGATTTGCGAGCAGAACATCAAGGTATGCTTTACGCGAATGTTTTCAGGGAAAATAACAATCAAATATATTTTAATAGGGGTTATATATATGGTTGCAGGCATATTTGATTCTTATTGCTATTCGTTTATAGTAAAAACTGACGTATTTAAAAATATATATTTGACAGTAATATCACTATTAACAAGCTGTATATACCTGCTAATAACAGCGTTTGTTGAAGAAATAGCATGGAGAGGATTTATGCTGGAACGACTTCCTTTTAAGAAAATCAAAAGAGTTCTTTTTGTTGGTGCCGTTTGGGCAGTGTGGCATATACCAATGTGGATAATCAGAAATTCATTGGGCATGGAACAAATTGTTTGTCTTTGTATATGGACATTACTTGTTTCCGTTGTTTTGGGAATAACCTATTATCAATGCAGAAACATATTGCTGATTGCCATTATGCACGCAACTTTTAATATCTGTTATTTAGCACCAATACAATATAACATTGTTGTATTAGCGATAATAATTTTTGTTGGTACTCTATTTTATAAAAAATCAGACAAAAAAGAAACTGGCGCTGATTGAGGTGGCTATATATGGAAAGAAACATAAAATGTAAACCAACTAATTTATGCATGATAATCTTCATGCTTTGTTTGTCTGTAAGGTTTGTGGAATACTTTCTAATTGAAACAGACAAAACAGCTATTGGAGAAAATGTGTTCCATAAAGTTGTTGGGATTATTATATTAGCCGTGATATTAAAAGTCTCAAATCTTACATGGAGTGATATTGGATTTCAACGAAACGGTTTCGCAGGCAGTATTTTGAAAGGTTTGTTATTGGGAAGCGTCTGCTTTATCATTTCATATGGGTTGGAATTAGAGATTTTTATTCTGCAAGGCAATCCTGCACATTTGGAAATATACATCAGCAGTTTTTCTTTAACCGGCTCGCAGATAAAAAATACGGATTTCTTTTTCTTCTTGTTATGCATACTATTCAATATTGTCAATGTATGGATGGAGGAAGGTGTCTTTCGCGGTCTGTTTCTTAAAACGCTCTCTGAAACAAAGCCATTTATGCAGGCGAATTTTATTGCAGCATTTTTATTTGGTATCTGGCACATTGTAATGCCGATCAGAAGCTATGTGAATGGCGAAATGTCATTTGCGGCAATGCTCCTGATGGCTATCGGTTATATTATCCTTGCCGGAATTATGGGAATCAAATGGGGGCTTCTTTACCGTATCAAAGGAAATATATGGGTAGGGCTTGGCGACCATTTATTCAATAATACCGTTGCTACTAATATGTTGCATGTCGTTTCACTTAAGGGTGCTGACGAATTACAAATTGTCCGGATCATGGCTGCACAGATAATTTCCTTTGCGTTTGTGATGGTCGTTTATTATTGCAGAAAAAGAAACGTAAATAGATAATTTCCCGTTTATTGGGAGTTGAATAGAGCGATAAATTGGGAGTTGCGGGAGACATTAGCAATGCATAGAAAATGCACAATATTTAAAATTGTAAAATAGATAGTATTTATTATTTCAGCATTGATTGTGCTTTTTTTCGTTAGGACGATAGGGAAAGCAATTTACAGCAAAACTCCGGATGGCAGTATAAACAAATCGATGTATATTGACGTTAACGGCACAAAGCAGTGGATTCATATTTATGGGGAGGACATAGATAATCCCGTCCTGCTGTATTTGCATGGCGGCCCAGGCCCGGCAACCAGTGATATTGATTACGCATTTACAAGAAAATGGGCAGATGTATATACTGTGGTAACATGGGACCAGCGTAACTGTGGAAAAAGCTATGAGGCAAAGCAGAAATGTATCGTGTTGACACGAGAATTATTTATGACAGATGAAAGGAAGTAACAAAGTTTCTGCCGGATTACCTGGCGAAAGACCGGATTACAATTAAATTTTTATCAAGGAGGGTTATACTATGGCGATAACAGGAGTGAACAATTACAACAGTGTTTATGAAAGCACATATGCTTTATCAAAAAAGGAGGCAGCAAACAAAGAGGAAACAAAAGAAACAGCGGCTGCGCAAAAAAGCGCCGAAACAGCAAAGAATAGCAGAAATGAGGAATACCTTAAAAATTTGCAGAAGCAGGTACCCTATATGAAGTTACAAATTGGGTATGGGCTTAACACAAATAATGATGGCAAGGTGAATGTTGTAGATGTCAACCCTAAGCTTCTGGAGAAGACACAGATATGAAAACAATCATCGAAGCTGCCCAGGAAGAGGATGAAGGCAAAACCACTGTGAAAAATCGGCTACAGGTTGGTGCGAATCTGGATTTGAAGATATAAGGAAGCGGACTTATTGATGAAGGAGGTCGTGATATGAATATCATCAGTAACAATATGAAATGGTTTTCCGGGTATTCACTGATGAACAGGCTGTTTTCACAGAAGAACGGGAATCAGGCAGGCGCAAATATCAGCGGCGGGGTGAAACATAAGCACAGCAATTTATATTATGACGAAAACGGTATTTCGTGGATGGCAAAGGAACAGGCGGACAGATGTATAATAGAAAGAAGCGACCGGAAAAAATTGTATCCGTGCCGGATGAAGTAAAGGCAGAACTGGCAGAGGTAGTGAAACAGGGTTTTATCAGTACCCACGGACAGAGTAACCGGAAGGAACCAAAAGAAATGATGCTATCAATAAGCGCCTGAATACGATTCCTTCCGAACAGCGTAATTCTGCTGCATGGAAATCATGCTGATTATCTGCATCACGGCAGCGAATCTCAATCCAATGCCGTACTATATTTTTTTATTATCTCCTGTATGGGCTGGTATTCAGCCTTTTCATCCCGCTATACTGTTTGTATAAGGAAGTGTCCTTCAGGCATCCCATTATGCCATACGGCAATGTTCTCTCTTTACCATTTGGGCTATCCGGTAATAACCTGATTGTATTCTTCTTCGTGAACCTGCCGAATGCTTTTGTTACCTACATATTGAAATATGAGAAGTTCCCCGTTATGGGTGTCAGCTCTACCATAGCGGAGGCTGCCACATTGGTGCTGATTGGACTGATTCTTTTATTATATTGAAATGCAGATCAAAGGATAAGGAGGCAATAGAATATGGAACTTGTAAAATTGACACACAAAAATATCGAAAAGGAGCACATCTGCTGTGTAATCTCGGATAACAAGGATATTCAGGTCATGTCCAAAAGAATGCCCCTTCACCCTTTACAACCTTTTCTATGACGGGCAGCTCGTTATCCATGAAATCCTGCCGGAGAAGAAATTAGATAAAATTTTAGCAGGTAAAGGGGTATGAAGAAAGGTTCGATTAGTCAGACCAACAGAAGCAATGAAAGAACGGGCCATAGATGCAAACACGAAAGAGGAAACCGTTAATCCGGATTGGGTTATAACGGACACATTTAAAAGTGGTGGCTATCAAGCTTTAAATTGGTGGTTTCTAAGCTTTAGAATAATCAATTTACCGTGTAAATCGCAATGCTGTGCCAAGTTGGGATGCCAATAGTGTGCCAGGGAGTGAAAAGGCGTCATAGACCTTGACAAGCGATGGAAATTTGAATAGGATAATCTCGGAAACCAAGAAACAAAGAATATTATTTCTTTGATTTGCGTATGATAGAGGAGAAGAATATAGCAATGCCAGCAACGATGACGAAAGGCAGAGTTCCTATGGAAATGAAAAAATTGAGTATTTCTGCGAAGCGGCAGATTACCATCCCACAGAAATTTTTTACCATGCTAGGATTTGATACAGAGGCAGAATGTATCGTGCGCGGAAATGAACTGGTTATTCGTCCTGCCAGAACCAATACGGGAGGAGAATTTGCGGAGCAGATTCTGACTGACTTGATTGCCAGAGGATACAGCGGTAATGATCTTCTGGAGCGTTTTAAAAAGGCGCAGAGACAGGTACATCCGGCTGTAGAAGCAATGCTTGCGGACGCAGAGCAGGTTGCATCTTCAGAATCTGGTCATATATCTTATGAAGATGTTTTTGGTATTGAGGATGAGGAATGACAGAGGTACGTTTTCTTCCGCCTGCAGCGAAATTTATCAAAAAGTTGAAAGATAAGAAATTGAAGATGCTGTATCAGGAAGCGGTTGATAAGATAAAAGAGGATCATACGTTTGGGGAAACTAAAACCGGAGATCTGTCAGGTGTGTTTGGGTATGATATTTACTATAATAAAACAAATTATGAGTTGGCATATACAGTAGAGTATCAGGAGGATAAGGTGATTGTTGTGATTATGGCCGGAACCAGAGAGTATTTTTATGATCAGCTGAAACAGTATATGAAAAGTATATAGGTTGTGTTCAAAGCACTGCCTAATTTAAAAGCGTTTAATGAGACATTTAATTATAGATGGTTAGCCGTTTGCAGTACTGCGAGATATTGGAAATTTCCCCCATATTGTCTCTATATACCTTCGTGTTCTGTAAAGCTGAAATTGTATCGGCCGGCAATCAGAGATGGAAAATCAGGAAAACCGTTATATTGAGGTGGAAAAATGAGGGACAGGTTACTGATAGCGGATGACGAAGCGGATATTGTGACAATGCTTACTTCTTTTTTTGAGGGGAAGGGGTATGAGGTCATGACCGCTTCTGACGGAATAGAAACCTTAAGACAGGTAGAAAAGAAGCCGGATTTGATCCTGCTTGATATCAGTATGCCGGGCTTAAACGGGTTGGAGGTCTGCAGCCGCATCCGGGATCACATCGACTGCCCCATCCTTTTCCTTACCGCCCAAATAGAGGATATGGATAAAGTAAAGGGGTTTTCTGCTGGCTGGGATGACTATATTGTGAAGCCCTTCTCCCTTGCGGAGCTGGAGCCAAGGGTAAGCGCCCATCTGCGCAGACAGGCGCGGCACAGCATGGTGGTAGCGGAGCATATTCGCAGGGGGCGGACGAAGAACGCTGCGTGGGAGCATTGTCCTTTATATTATGGCATTTACACTAGTGGCGCGTCTATTGAGCGGTATAACCGCAAATCTGTGCATTCTGGCCGCAGCCCTGCTTTTTTACCGCAATAAGCTGGAAAAACCGCTTTCACAGGTGCGGCGGCATCGGAGAAGATTGCGGAAAATAACCTGGATTTCCGGATGTAGTATGAAGCAGCGGATGAGCTGGGAGGGCTGTGCCGCTCTTTTGAGATCATGCGCGCTGCCCTTACCGCAAATTTCGCTGAAATGTGGAGGCAGATCGAGGAACGCAGGCAGTTAAACGCTGCTTTTGCCCATGAACTGCGTACCCCTCTTACGGTACTGAAGGGTTATGATGAAATGCTGAAAGACAGCGGGGATGGGCGGTCCAAGGAGAACGCAGACACCATGGAAAAATGCTCTTTTTCAAGAACCAAGAACCATGCCCAGTCCAAAGGGCTTATGGCTGACAGGAACAGCATCTTACAGGTGGCAAATAATCTGACGGCCAATTTCGTTGAAGGAAAGGAAAACGGAAAGCATTTTGGGATCGGCCTTTATCTGTGCCGGATACTCTGCGGGCATCATGGCGGATGGCTGAAAATTGAAAAACTTTCCGGCAAAAGCCCCTTTCAGGAAAATAATCCAGAGGATAATGTGTTTCCGGAAAATATGACATCTGGGGTGCAGATTATCGCCCTTTTTCAATGTAAGCAGCATACATTTAAATTTTGCCGGAAACGTAGATAAAAAATAGGAATTTATGTTTTAAAATCTCCTTACAAAGTTATGAAAGAAAAGGAGATTTTTTTATGTCTATTTTACAAGCAGTTGATCTGATTAAACACTACAGGCAGGGTGATAACGTGACGCAAGCCCGGGATGAAGTGAGTCTTGCCATCGAAGAGGGGGAGTTTGTTGCGATCGCGGGCACCTCCGGATCCGGAAAATTCACGCTGGCCCACATGATGGGCGGGCTGGACACTCCTACGTCCGAAAAGGTGCTGATTGGCGGAAGGCGGACCAGAAGCTGTTTAAACAGGACGTCCATTCCCTGAGAATTCAGTATATGCTTCAGAACCGTACTACCGGATGGGGAGTATCCTTCTGACAGCGCTGCCGGTGGGCCTTGTGCCTGGCGGGATGTCTCTGGACGAATTTATTGATTATAATACGGCCCATGACCTTGCCCTTTATATCAGCATGAGCAGGACATCCTTTTCCCCTGGGAGGAGCAGAGCTTTACGCCGGAGCTTATAGAGCAGCTACAGAGTCTGGAGGGAGTGGAGAACTTTGAAATGACAACGGTTGTGCCCATCTATGAACATTATTCGGAGGAAGCCTATAGAGACTGGCTGGAGAACAAAAAACATCATAAATTGTTTCAGTTTTTCTGTCACAAAGGCAAGGATATATTGTCTAAGTAAACAGGAGGTAAAAATCTATGAATAATAAAACGAATGAAGAATTACAGGCTTTCGTTGATAAAGCCACAGCGGGGGACAAAAACGCCCTTGAAACGCTCATTGCAGGTGTGCGGGATATTGTATTCAATTTATCTCTGCGGATGCTTGGTACATTTGCAGACGCAGAGGATGCAACTCAGGATATTCTGCTGAAAATGATTACACATCTCTCTTCTTTCAGAGGTGACAGCTCATTTACAACGTGGGTATTCCGTATTGCGGTTAATCATCTGAAAAACTACAAAAAGCATATGTTTGCCCACTATCCGTTAAGCTTTGAATATTATGGAAATGACATAGAAAACGCTAAAATAGAGGATGTACCGGATTTAACACAGAATGTGGAGAAAGATATATTAGCGGAAGAACTGAAAATGTCCTGTACGAATGTCATGCTCCAATGCCTTGATATGGAGAGCAGATGTATTTTCATATTGGGTACCATGTTTAAAATTGACAGCCGGATTGCAGGAGATATTCTGGAAATAACCCCGGAAGCGTACAGACAGCGGCTTTCCCGTATACGCAAAAAAATGGCAGACTTTTTAGGGGAATATTGCGGAGAATATGGCAGCGGCAGATGTAAATGCAAAGAAAGAGTAAACTATGCAATACAAAGCCGCAGGATAAATCCGTTGCAGCTTAATTATATGACAGCTGCTGAAATCCCTGCTCAGACCATGATAGCTGTGAAAAATGCTATGGAGGATATTGACGATTTATCGCAGGATTTTTCATTCTGCAAACCCTATCAGTCTCCCGAACGCACGAGGCAGATGATACAGGAGTTTTTAGATTCCACGCAGCTTTCCATTATCCAGAAATCGTAAAGGAGATGACAGATTTGAATACACAGTTTATACTTGATTACTTATCGGCATTGAGTGCGAATAACAACCGTGAATGGTATCATGCAAACAAGGACGAATATAAAAAAGCAAATGCGGAATTTGAAAAATTATTGCAGGCCTTTATACTTGAAATTGGTAAGTTTGACAGCAGTATTTTACATAATGTCCCAAAAGACCTTACTTTTAAAATCGTGAGGGATACCCGTTTCAGCCATGACAAATCACCGTATAATCCTGCGTTCCGTGCCCATATTTCCCCAAAAGGGAAAATGCCTGTCCCTGTCGGCTATTATCTTATGATAAAGCCGGGTAATCAATCCTTTTTAGGAGGCGGACTGTTTGCAGACATGTTTAAGGATGCAACAACGATGATACGGGATTATATTTCCCGGAACGGAAAAGAATGGGAAAGGATTATCCACCAGCCGGATTTTGAAAAATACTTTACTGTGCAGGGAACTGCATTAAAGAATGTTCCTGTGGGATATGAGAAAGAACACCCTCAGGCAGACTACCTGAAATTTAAGAGCTGGTATCTGGAATACCCGTTAAGAGATGAAGAAGTGAAAAATGCAGAAATATTTCTTGTAAAAGCAGTAGAACTTTTTCGGATTATGAAACCTTTTAACGATTATTTAAACAAAGCACTTGCAGACTTCCAAATGCCTGCAAGATAAAATACTTAAATTAAAGCTGCAATAACAACTATAAACAATATACTACACAGTTTGGGAGAAGCTGGCATATAAAGGCAATCGTAAAAGAATTTCCGGTATAATAATGAGGAAATGGGGTATGGGAAAGAAAAATAGATTGTGAGTATAGGAGTAATAGGATATAATATTATGTATAAAAAGAAGGCGGTAGCTGATTTTATGAGTGCGAATGAATCCTGCTTCGAATTGCAAGATCGGGATTTGTTGAGACATGCAGTAAAATATAGTATGGTATAAAATATGGCTTTTGAACGAAGGATGATTATGAAAAGAAAGACAATTATTATATCGTTGATATGTATACTGTCAGCAGTTATTATCGTGATGGTAACTGCTGTTTTCAGAGGCAGGAAACCCTACAAAAATGTAGACTCATCCCAAATTGTATCTGCCACGGTTCGATTAACACCACCGGATAAAACCATTCAGATTACGGAAGTTACGGAACTGGTGAAGTTATTAAAAGACGTGGTTATCTATAATGAAGATAATTCTTACACAGAGTATAGCGGACAGGGTGTTACCTTTACAGTGACCATGGCGGATGGAACTCAGACAAGCATCATGGCGTATAACCCATTTCTTGTCATTGACGGTGTTGGCTATAAGACAAAATATGAACCGTGTGAAGCACTGAATCATTATGCAAATATATTGCTCGAACAGACAGAAAAGCTTTCTTTTGCAGATATTACACATGGGACAACATTCCAGGCAACAGTGATTGAAATAACAGACAGCTCTATTTTGGTAAAACCTGTTGATGGTTCTTTGGAACTTGATTCATCGGATAAGTTCAGCGTTCCTAATACGAAGAAACTTGCTTTGCAAACTGGCGACACTGTAGAAATTGTTTACAATGGAGATATATTGGAGTCCTACCCCGCACAATTGGGAGAGGTATATAAAATTACGCTGTTGGAACAGACAGAGGCAGATGCCATGTGGGACAGGATCCCTATGGTCAGAATAAACGGCAAATTGTACTATGATACCGGAAGGGAAAGTACGGTCAGCGGGCGCTGCGGCAACATGGATGGGGAGATCATATCAACGGTTGATGGAACCGAAATTCCAATGGAGGATAATCAGTCCAACTTCGGAAGCGGCTTTGGATATCAGTATGGAACAGAAGATACAATAGAGATTTTCATGAATGAAAAATGGTTTATCTTTGAATACAGAGAAGACTCTGAATGAAGAATCAAGGAAAATAGGAGAATACGCCAAAATTCCGTGGACAGGCGCGGGAACACTTTTGCGAAAAGGGAAAAACAATATAAACCAGTTATAAGTTTAAGATATAAGCTGATAAACAAATCGAGATTTCTTATGAGATCTCGATTTGTTTATATAAAGGAAAGCAGGATAAAAATTTTATTTATCGTCCAACTTTATTTTATGTAAAAAGGTTTACGGACACTTGCGGCATTCAGAGAGCATTTCACAGCAAACAGATTGTTTGGATGATTTAGAAAGACTATAATAGCTATTATTTCTATAAATAACAAGGGAGGCATTTATGAAACTGAAAAAAGCAATGATATTATTTTGTACTGTCTGCATATTGAACACAATGATTACAGGATGCGGTTCCGGCTCTGAATCTGCTGCTAAAACAGAAGAAACTCAGGCAGAGAAAGCATCACCAGAGGAATTAAATGATGCGCCATTAAAAGGCATTGATGGGAGTGCAGAGGAGCCACAGGAAAATACAGCAGGGAAATGGCAGGCTTTAGAGCCGGATGTTGCCTCTGCTGTCAATGCGGATTTTTTAGGTAAGGTTCAGAAGATGGAAGAGGATTCCTTTTTCATCGTTGAGAGGAAAGTGAAAGTTCTTGATGACGGTTCCATAATATACAGTTCTCCAAGCTCCGATACGGATATTCCCGATTCCCAGTTGATTCATGTAGTTTTTGAAGAAGATACTCGTTTTTATTTGAAAGAAACTGATGAAAATGAAGAAGGTGATGGGTACGAAGAGTCTGGATTTCAGGATTTGAAAGAGCACATGTTCGTTGAAATGAAAGGCAGCTTTAAAAATGACGAATTCTATGCTACGGAAATAAGATTCTTTTAGAAAAGGAGAAAGATTATGAAAAGAAAATATATTCTGATATTTATGATAGTTTTGGCAATGGGGATGACCGCCTGCTCATCCAAATCAAAAGAGGATGCAGTATCTGAGGAGACTGACTCCCTACAGGAAGCGGATAAGAAAGAAACTGAAGATACGAAAACTACAGATGCGAAAACTATAGAAACAAAAGCGGATGATGTGGAATCGCCAAATCCAGAGACTGCACAAGAGGATGGAGAAGTTTCTCTGAAAGAAGAAGAAATCCCACAAGGTGATCCCATTGTCGGAGTTGTTGAAAAGTATGAAGGAAACACAATCACAATCAGGACGCCGGAGGATGACATGCTCTATTATTTTTCCACAGAAAATGTTCCGATATTAGAAGGGTTTTCCACGGAGAGTGCGCATACAGCAGAAGGAGATTCCCGGATTTCCGTGGGGGATAAAGTGGAGGTCAGCTACCGGGGACTGATTG
Organism: Parablautia intestinalis; assembly: GCA_003612395.1. Lineage (GTDB taxonomy): Bacteria > Bacillota > Clostridia > Lachnospirales > Lachnospiraceae > Suilimivivens > Suilimivivens intestinalis. The sequence goes on along the minus strand of RAYQ01000001.1, from coordinate 241,759 downwards.
ATTTTGATGAAGAGCATCCAGATGAAGCTGTAAAAATTGTAGTGATTACAGTTGAATAAATTTGCCGATACAGAAAATGTTTACAAGAACCAAATTTTAGTATCTGCATAGCCATATAAAAGATCCCATCGCTAAGGCAGTGGGATTTTTGCAGCTATCTTGACAATTGCTTTGTAATGTATTATGCCGTACCTGTTAATACAATACAGTATAGTACAGTGAAGCGCAGGAAGGCGTATGACATCCTGCAGGAAGACGGCTTTATTTCCGCGAGCAACGAGCCAAGCGGACATGCTTGCATGTCCATTTGGCGACTGCCGCGAGGGTCAAATACCCCGCAGCTTGCTGTGTTGCAAGTTTGATGCCCCGTCAGCTTGTTGCGGGGTATTTGACTGAGACGACAGCCGGGAAAGGCTGCTATGTATCTGTGAGAAATCAGGACTTCTATTTGGAAGAACAGCAAAAGAAGATAGAGAGCTGTTTTAATGACGCGATAGAAATAGCCCGTATGAGCGGAATACCGCTTGATAAATTAGTCAGCTTATTAACATTATTGTATGAGGAGGAAAATCCTCTGCTCCTGCAAGGGCGCATGCCATGCAGGCTTGGCAGACATTTTCTTACGGAAAACCAGGAGGATTAGAGATGACAAATGCTTTCATGGTATCAGGGCTTACCAAAACTTATCAGGATTTTACTCTGGATCATGTTTCGTTCACCGTTCCCAGTGGAACTATTGTCGGACTGATTGGAGAAAACGGCGCAGGAAAAAGCACAACCATCAATGCGGCTTTAGGACTGATTCAGAAGGAGGACGGCATTGTTTCTATTTTGGACAGGGAGGAACTGGATGGGGATGTCAAGGAACAGATCGGTATCGTGTTTGATGGCAGCAATTATCCGGAAATCCTTTCTCCGCGGAAATTGAACCGGGTTATGAAAAACATTTACAGAACGTGGGACGAACAGGCTTATCTGCGTCTGCTGAAACAGTTTTCCCTGCCGGCCGATAAGCAGATTAAACAGTTTTCAAAAGGAATGAAGATGAAGCTGGCAATTTCTGTTGCATTTTCACATCATTCCAGGCTCTTGATCCTGGATGAAGCCACCAGCGGCTTAGACCCGGTTGTGCGGGATGATATTCTGGATATGCTTTTGAATTTTGTGCAGGATGAGGAGCATTCCATCCTGGTATCCTCCCACATTACCAGTGACTTAGAGAAGATTGCCGATTATATCGTTTTTATCCATGAAGGGAAAGTAGTTTTTGAGAAACCCAAAGACGAACTGACCGAGCGGTATGGCATTCTCAAGTGCGGTGCGGTGCAGTTTGACGGGCTGGACAAATCCGATATCATCTCGTATCGTAAAATGGACTATGAATGGCAGATACTGGTTTCAGACCGTGGGAGAATGCAGAAAAAATATCCAAAAACCCTGATTGTTCCGGCAACGATTGATGAAATTATGCTGCTTTATGTAAAGGGTGAGAAGGCTGAAAATTGAAAATTTTCAGCCGGCAGGTTTGCGTCTGCGCGGCATATACAAACCTGATATGCACATAGCCTCAGCAAAGCTGAGCCATTCATGCCGCGCAGAAATGAGGAAAAGTGATGAAAGGTGTTTTGGTGAAAGATCTTTATATTGCCAGAAGCAATATCTTCGTAACGATAGTAAGCCTGGTTGTTTTGGGCTTTGGGTTAGCCTTTTTGCTGGAAATCAGCGCACTTTTGGTTCTGGCTCCGGCTGCCGCCACTACTGCAGCCTTTATCAGCATTACCAGTGACGCAGCTTCCGGATGGAACAAAAATGTCATTACCATGCCGGTACCAAGGAACCAGATTATTGGTGAGAAGTTTTTGTTTTATATTCTGCTTGCCGTATTGGGGACGCTGGCAGCGCTGGTTCCCTGCGCCGTCATTGCCTGTTTCGGTATGAAAATAACGCTTTACTCGCTGTTACTGTACGGAACTATCGGGATGAGCATATGTCTGCTTGCAGGCGGTATCAGTCTGCCGTGTGCATATTTATTTGATCCGGAAAAATCACAGATTGTCTTTATGATGTCATTTATGGCGGGGGCAGGGATTATTACGGGGCTTGTGCTTTTTATCAATGTGCTCTTTCCTGTAAAAGAAAATGTCCTTCTGGCTTTCAACATTGTACTTATCATCTCTGCTATCTGGTTTTTTATCTCATACCGGATTGCGGTAAAGGTATATCAGAAACGGGATATTAGCTGATGAATATAGGATGAAAACAACAGGGGTGCAGACAGCCGGTGAATGACTGTCTGCACCCCAAAAAGGTTTATAGGCTTTTATGGAATCGACCGAAAAAACAATCTTATACAGCATTTCACAGCAACAGATAAACATTTCACAGCAATGAAATCGTTTTGATATTTTTGGCAGGTTATAATAAAATGTTTTTTATGGCAACGGCAAAAGTATATATTTTGCCGCTGCCGATATAATGAGCGTTAGCAAGAAGAATGAGCTTGCTTATTCGGGGACCGATGAATGGCGAGCATGAATCGCAGATTCATGATATAATTACGAGGAGGCGGCACATTGATCCGTATTGTAATCTGTGATGATGAAAAACACATGTCCCATCATATAAAGGCTTTTGTCTCTAATTTTTTTCAAAAAAAGAACAGGGAGATCCATATTCGAACATTTTTAAGCGGTGAAGAGCTGCTGAATTATGATGGACAGATTGACATCCTGTTTCTGGATATCCAGATGAAGGGAATGGACGGTATGGAAACGGCAAAGAAACTGAGGGCAGATCGGTTCCGGGGTTTCCTGATCTTCATTACGGTACTAAAAGAGATGGTTTTCCGGTCTTTTGAGGTACAGGCCTTTGATTATCTGGTCAAGCCGGTGGATCAAAAACAGTTTGAAAGGACTATGGAGCGTCTTTACACTTCCATGTGCAGCGCCGGCGAAGACAGCCTGCTGGTACAAAAGGGACATGAGGGGCGCATTATTCCAAAGGATGAGATTGTTTTCTGTGAGATCATAGACCGGAAAATATATCTGAATCTGGTTTCCGGAGAGGTTCTTGATTATTATGAACGGATTGAAAATCTGGAAACGAAACTGGATAACCATTTTTTCCGGTGCCACAGGAGCTATCTCATCAACCTGAAGCATTTAAAAGGATATAAAAACGGAACTGCCTGTATGGACAATGGCAAAGAGGTTCCCATATCACGGCTGCGAAGCAAAGAGTTTTCCGGAGTTGTTCTGCAGTATATGAAGAATATGTAAGAGTTTTTGTATTTGGGGCAGGTAACATGGCTGAGTATTTAGATTTTTTTAATATATACATTATGGGCGTGCTTGAAACGTCTTTCCAGATTTATTTTCTGTCAAAGTTCCTGAAAAAGAAAATGTGGACTCCTTTTTATTTCCTGTTTGGAATAGGTGCGGTGATTGTCAGCGAGTTTATTCCGGTTAGTACGATCGCTGGCTTCATGGCGTTTGTTTTGTTGATTTCGATATGCGGAGTTTTTGGCTGCCATGTGAATTTTAAAGTTTCCCTTCTGTATGTGACCCTGACAATGGAAATCATGCTGCTCTGCTATGGAAGTGTGAGCTCGCTGATGAGCCTTTCATACCCATGGATGCCCGCTTTTTTCCATGAAACAGGCAATATTGCGGCCATGCTGATCTGCGAGGCGTCGTCCCTTTTGCTGAGCGGGTTTTGCTATTATATCGTATACCGCTATTTTTCCCGGGATGTTCTTTATCCCGTGGATACCTTTTGCTCTCCGGCACAAATACAGCAAACGTTTCTGATTTTCATTCCTATCCTGATGATATTTATTATGAGTAACTATATCAATGTGATTGAATTTGACTTCCAGTTTGAGATCCTGGCGGACAAAGGGCCTGCGGGACACTTTTTCAGTCACGGGCAGATGCTGGCCATGTATTTTCTGGGACTTGCCAGCCTGTTCTGCATCCTGTTTTCTTATAAGAAACTGCAGCAGAATTTCCGCCTCAGCACCGAGATTTCACTGCTGGAGCAGCAGGAACATTCCCTGAACCAGTATGTGGAGGAAGCGAAGGCCCGTTATGACAGGACAAAGTCCTTCCGCCATGACATCAGAAACCACATCGCAGTGATAAAAAAGCTTTTGCAGAGCGGGAAACTGGAGGAAGCGGTAAGTTATATGGAGGATATGGACGATATAGCGGAAAAAATGTCATTCCCCTGCAGTACCAATAATCCGGTAGTGGATATCCTGTTGGGAAACAAATTAGGGATTGCAAAAAGCATGGGGATAGATGTGGAATGTTCTCTCCTTCTGCCATACCCGTGTGGCCTTAAGGACATTGATATCTGCATTGTCCTGTCAAATGCACTGGATAATGCCATTCAGGCAGTAAAGAGTCTGGACGGCGGCATAGAAAAATATATCAAGGTGTCCGGGCGGATTCAGGGGGATTTGCTTATGATAGAAATCGAGAACAGCTTCCCTGAGAAAGGCGCATTCAAAAAAGGGACGGGCTTGTCGAATATAAAAAAGGTGGTTGAAAAATATGACGGTGCAATGAATATAGAGACACAGGAGAATGTATTTGTCCTCCATGTGCTGCTGATCATTCCACAGCATCCAGAAAGCAGTACACAGCAAATGAATTAAAATGTTACCTTCTATAACCGAAAAAGAGAAAAAGAAGCTGTCTGTCAACTACAAGGCAGCTCAAAGCGACTGCTTAGCAGTCGCTTGACAATATCAGATTGAAGGAGGAACATACTTATGGCAATGCAGATTCATGGAAATTATGATCATTCCGGCATCGACTACGCAGAGAAGGTGAAAGGAAAACAGGACGTCCAGAAGGCGGAAAGGGCAAAGGAAGTAGAGAAAACTGCTGAGGAGAAAAGCTCCTGCAGGCTGCCCGAACCACAGGATGAATACATTAGCAGTGAAAAATCGGGGCAAACGCATACGGGTTTGTACCGGGTAGGCCAGGATGAGAACGGCAGCCGGAAAATCTTTTTTGATGCTCCGAAAGCTGACCATGCAAATGGAAAGGACGACCGTTCCGGGGAAAGCGAAGATGGCAAAGCACCGAAGGTAAGGGGAGACAGACAGGGAAAGCCGGCGGAGAAATGTGTCACAAATACGGATAAGGTTGACAGGGAAATTGGGAAGCTGAAAGAAAAAAAGAAGCAGCTTAAGCAGCAGATCCGGACAGCTTTTGGGGATGAAAAGAAAATCCGGGAGCTTGAGAAAAAGCTGGCGCAGGTAGAAAACGAGTTAAGCAAGAAAGATAATGATACATACAGACGGCAGAATGCTTCCGTATCAGAATAAAAGAGAATGGCGGCATTATTGGGGTTTCTTAAAAAGGATTATGTCTGGAAAAATTCAAAGGAGGGATTTATGCATACGAAAATAATGGAAGGCATTGCAGGGGCAAGCACGAATATGAAATTGCTGAATACACCTTTCCGTGTCTATAAAGAGGCAGAGCGGAGAGGAGATACAGCTGTCATGGAACGGGCGATGGGGTATGTAGGGGACTTTGCGGATAAAGCGGAGGGATATCAAAAAAAAGCAGAAGAAGGAATGAAGCAGGAGGCAAAAGAGGCAAGAGAAAAAGCGAAAGCGGAGCAGGAAAACGCCGTCAGGAAGCGCAGGGAAGAGCGTGAAGAACTGGAAAAGAGGATAGCGGAAAGCCGGAATGAGGACACAGATACCATAAGCATCAGTGAAAGTGGAAAGGCTGCATCAAACGAGAAGACCGATTCGGTTCAGACGGACGCAGACAACGGTATATCTGTAGAAGAAACAACGGATGTCGTTAAGACAGAACCTGTAATTTATACGAAGAACAGTAAATTATCGAAACCGGAATCCGGTACGAATATTTCCGTTTCTGCATAAAGATAAAAATATTTCATTAGGCTGCCGCCATTAGAACAAGGGATAATGTGAAAAATAAGCCTGATGGCTTATTTTTCACACGGCAATTTGTGCCAGAGCGTCACAAATTGCTTTGGCGGCAGAAGAGAATTCGCATACGCGAATTCTCTTCGCCCTGTTACGTTTACGCTCCGGAATGGAGATTAAAATGAATAAAAGTAAAGATGGTTTTAGGACAGATATAGAGGCAGTCATAACGAGTTTTAATCAGGGGTCAATGATTCTTGAAGCTGTTGAATCTTTATGTGTCCAAACTTTACTGCCGCAAAAAATGCCGGTATTAAGAAAGTGCACTCACCAATGGTATTGGTACTGGATGGCGATGATAAACTGGAACCCGAATATATAGAAAAGGTAAGTCAGCTGCTTCGTCACAATCCATCTATGGTGGCAGCGTCCTCCTGGATGCATACATTTGGGGCTTTAGATTCTATTGTCTGCCCTGCCGGAGGAAACATAAATCCATTTTTATCCCGAAATTGCTGTCCGGCGACACACATTCTCAGACGGGATGTATTTGAACAGTGTGGGGGATATGATGAGTCTATGCGTTCTGGTTTTGAAGATTGGGATTGTCAATCAACCGTTGATTCAATATCGTACAGCCCCTGCTTCCTCAAATATAAAAGTATGAATAAGCGGCTGGAACTTATGCGTTTTATGATAAAGAAACACGTTAGCAGTTATCAAGACCATATCGTAGACGCGCTTCTGGGAATAGAGGCCATATCAAATGCAAGGTTACATCATTGGGAAAATGAAGTAATGCATGCAATATTAAATCATCAGGAAATAAGCCAGTTATCAAAAGGGTTTTTAGAGAGCCCCTCATATGGCGATGGCGGAATGGCTTCGGCCGTCAGGATTGTTTCGATTGAAAAAAGAAATGAATAAGAAGCGTTCGCTTATGTTTGGTTCGGCGGACTGCGGGAACCTTTGGCGAAAACAGTGTAAAAGCGGAAAGGAATCCATTTTTGATTGGACAAAGTTATGATAAATTTGCAAAAAAGCGGGGTGTGGAATGGAAGACAAAATAATTATAGCAGAAACAGAAAGATTAATTTTAAGAAGATACAAAAAAGAAGATATTCAGGATTTATTCGAATATTTATCTGATAGGGAAGTTGTGAAATATGAGCCATATAAACCGCTAACCTTCGATGAAACAAAAGAAAATCTTGAATGGCGTATTGGCACAGATGAAATGATTGCTGTTGAATTAAAAACATCCCATAAAATGATTGGGAATGTATATATGGGTAAGCGTGACTTTGAAGCACTGGAAATAGGATACGTATTTAATCGAGGTTATTGGGGATATGGTTATGCTGCCGAGAGCTGCGAAGCTTTAATTCAACAAGCATTTTTAACTGGTGTACACAGGATATATGCAGAATGTGACCCCAATAATAAGTGCTCGTGGAAATTACTTGAAGCGTTAGGATTTCAGCGGGAAGCTCATTTCAGAAAAAATGTGTATTTCTGGAAAGATGAAACTGAAAAACCAATTTGGAAAGATACCTATGTATACGCCAGGTTAAATGATAATACTTAAATACTTTCCAATTTATCAGTCCGCGTGACCACAAAGTGATTATAATAAATCTTTAAAATAATCGTTTACAAAACGGGAAGGCGGGATTGCAATCGACCGTTCAAACAGGATTTTTCAGATAATGGGAATCCGTTATTAGCGGCAGTGAATTAATTGTGGGAATCACTGATTTAAGGTATGCCGCTGCTCCTCTCTTTTTTTTGTGCAAGAATAAAGAGGCACAATTTAAGAATAAGCCTTACAATAATAAAGGCAGATTCTCAATATGTTTATGGAAACGGTTGATGAGCGCTTTCACAGCTTTGTAAAGCAAATCAACGAGTATCTGACAGGGAAAGGCTGTAAATGTGATATAAAACTGCAAAAAAGCGGCTATGTTGTGCCCTATGTGTTAAACAGCAGTCAAAGGACTTTGGCCACATCCATATGCCGTAAAACGGGGAATGAGCTTGCAGCCCCTCTTGCTTTTTTGTTTCAACTATATATTTGCTCAGTGCAAAGCCTTCCATGAAGCGTTTGGTCAAGTGCTTTTTTGAGTTAGGTGTTTAATAAATATCCGGTGTTATAAGGATAAACTGCAGCAGTTGATTCAGCGCGCCAAAAACGTAAGGTCCATTATCCGTTCAGACAGACATTTCAAAAGGAAAGTGAGTCATCATGGAATAACAAATGGTTTTTTCATATGCGTAAATTTATAGTTAGCGAATTTTCGGCTTAAGTTGATAAAATTGGCGGGGGCAGAGCCACCGCAAAACCTAACGACAACCACCAAAGTAGTGCAGACGGTTTTACCGTTAGAATGAAGCGGACGAAAGCGGAGGCAGGATTGTCAAATCCTGTTCTCCGTTTTCGGCGGCGAAATGGCAACGGCAAAAATCCAGACGGTCAAGGAACGGACTTAGAGCGAGGATTGCTTTTCGTAATTGAGCATGGTATAATTTTTCTCGGCGCAAACCGATAAATCAAAACTGATAGTAGGTAATTGCGAAACAGGTTTAAAATCTTGGTTCCAATAGGGTAAAGGTCTGGTTGAGCCGGACTTACAGGAGGTGGATGTGGATAACAAGAATTTTAAGACATGAAAACAAAGCAGATAAGGATATCTGTCCGTGAAATGGCTGATTGATTTCTCAACATTTACCCTGAGCTTATAGGTGGAATCCCATTTGGCCGTACCACGGAGTGTACCGGGATAGGCGCGCAGGTTTTTCTTGGGATAAATATAAAACATCCTGCCGCAGGGGATGCCGTCCTTATTCAGCAGGCAGTCGAATTCCGGAAGGGAGATTCTGCCGTTGAGGGGAATGTAAGCTTTCTCAAAGGAAGTTTCCTGTAACAGGTATTTGTAGATTTCAATGGAATCAAATGCGGCATCCCCCGGAAAAGTTTCCGAATTGATAAGCGGATGTTTCCGAAAGAAATCCTTTAAAGTGGGAATCAATGCCTTGGAATCGGCAAGACTCTTATCTTCATCCGGGGAATCGGAGTTTTTTCCAACAATGATATCAGGATGAGCCTCAAGAAAGTCCTTGTTATAAAAGGAAATATCCCGGACAATACCGAGTCCGTTGGCAATAATACCGAATTTATAAGCATAACAGAAATGCCCGTTAATGTACATCTGCTGAATGGCCGGATTGGCGGCAGCATGGGAAGGCATGGAGCCGTAGGCGGCTTTATAAGGGTCAAAGGAATCGTCCATCCCTTTTGCTTTTTTGAAGGCTTTAAGTTGTTTGATGATACGGTTTGCATATTTGGGATTGTTTTCTGTAACCTATGCCTCAATGCCAGAGGTGCCAAAGAGAAGCATGGAAGTTTTCTGTGTATCAATACAATGGCAGATCGGTTCGGTCAGGTCAGCAAGATGATCGAACATGGATTGTAAGTCCGACAAAAAATCCTGTTTGAACCGGGTGAATTTAGAGGCATCCGGGACAGCATCAAACCCGCAGAAGTCCCGCAGTTCCTGGGAGTATTTCAGGAATACGATCAGCAGGGATGTTGTTGGGATTGAGAAGATAAGCTGTAATAATAGAGCCCTGAGCATTGGTTAAAGCAGATGCTTACGGGGCCTGCCAGTGGCGGCATGGAAATAAGAAATAAAGGACACTGGGACAATTTCATCTAAGTTGATGGTATTTTCGAGAAGTGCGAGGAACTGATATTTACCATTACCAAATTTATTAAAGCGAACTTTGTTCGCTATGCAATCGGTAAAAATATCTGCCAAAGAGAGCTGTTTATGTGTTATCATTTATAGATACGATTCCTTTACTGGTGGATATGGATAATTGTTACTGGACATTTCAATTATACCACAGACCAGTGAGGAGTTGTTTTATTTTGTGACAAAGAGAATCCCGTATTTATGTGGGTTCTGGCGTTTCGCAAACGCCTATAAAACTTATAGATATGAAAGGAGTAACAACAAATGAAACAAACAAATAAATTATTTCAAAAAGAATTTTCGTTAAAATTCCCCCTGTCTGCCATAGATCGGAAAACTATCGTTTTACTGACTGGCTTTATACTGCTATTAACTTGTACCATAACAGGATGCGGAAGTAACAGCCAGCAACAGTCAACACTTCCTGTTACAGAACCGATTCCAATAGAAAATCCTGCCCAGGAAGAATCAACACAGGAAACTCAAAATCAGTCTGTGCCAGAACAGCCAGATATGGAACAGCCCTCACAGGCTGAGACCAACCAGTCCCAAATTTCCCCCAGTCCCCAGCCTGTCTCCGAAAAAGTGGACTCTGAAGCTGAGACTGCCGCTCCATCCCCAGATGTATCCTCTTCTTCGCCCTCCTATTTGGGTACATGGCAGATAACTTCATCAACTTTTGGTGCCTATAGTGCCATGTCAGAGGAAGATTGCTCTGCGCTTATGGGAACCCGTTTTGAATATTTTAATGATTATGCTATATATGATGACCAACACCGTCTGGATTCCCCCCAATATATCGAAAGCATTCAGACCGCAGATGATTTTTCATCCATCTATCAAGGCACTAGTCTGGAAACGCTGGGAATTTCCAAAGATTCTATTCAGGTAGTGGCTATAGAAAATGCAGGCGGCATTGGTGATACTTTTTATATAAAGGACGAAAACACTCTGATTATTCCATGGGATGGTGTATTTTTTGAAGTGCAAAGAATCAGCTCCGACAACTGATTCCGCTGTGCATGGTTTCCTCAAAAAAGGCTGGCAAATGAAATTCTCAAATAGGGCGGCGGTGACAGGTGTTGACTATCCCGCCGCCTTGTCTGTTATCGCTCCATATCCTGTTTTCTGCGGGTTTGCCGTTCCCGCCGTTCCTGACGCAAGATACTGTAAACACTCTTTCTGATTTTCTCCGCTTCTTTCACTTCCGCTTTTAATGCAAGATACCGCTGATTGAGCATTTTCTTCCCGGCGGTCAACTTGGTGTATTTTCCTTCCATGTCTTTGTCGGGTGGGGTTAGTATATAAATGTGGACAGAAAAAGTTGAACAACCTATACTATCAAATGAAAGAGCAAAGGAGATGAAGGGCATGGCGAAAAATCAAAAATCTTACACTCCGGAATTTAAACAGCAGATCGCGGATTTGTATAATGCCGGAGGAACTTCGTATCCATAACCGGAACGTGAATATGGCGTAAACCGGAGTACGATTAGCGGCCGGGTAAAGCAGCTTTCCCCTGTCAAGGTATCACAGGAGGAAACGGTCACCCTCAGGGGATGCCCTGCAGCATCAAGCGGGTCCAAAGGCATATGGCAGGGCAGGGACTGCGCTCTGTGGCAGTAAAGAAGTACAGCCGCCATGCCAGTCACAGCAGTATCCCGGATGATAAAGTGAATATCCTGAAACGTGATTTTAGAACAGAAACCATCAACCCAAAATGGTGCACAGATATTACCTGCATCCATGTGCAGAAAGAAGGATGGACTTATCTGGCGTCTGTCATGGATTTGTGCAGCCGTAAAATCACCGGATATGCCTATGGCACATCCATGAAAGCGGAACCGGAAGTGAAAGCGGTAGAGAATGGCTGCATGGAATCCTTCCATTCTGTACTGAAAAAGGAAGAAATATATCTTCATACTTATCAGGATCCAAAGGAAGCCCGCAGAGCAGTTTTTGAATACATAGAGGGCTGGTATAACCGAAAAAGAATACACAGTGCGATTGGTTACATAACACCACAGCAGAAGGAGGATGCGGAACTTAAAAAAGCAGCATAATCTTTCGACTTTTTTTGTCCAAAGCATTGACATAGATCCAATGATGAAGCCGTTCATTGGAATGCTCCGCCGGGCGGGTTTAGTATGATGGCGGCTTTTCTGGCATGTGCGGTTATTGTGGCGACCGCAAAAAAATATTTCACCGGCAAAACCAGTTCAAAAGCAGAAAAAAACCGCTCCAAAAAAAGGCTGGTAAAGGGAGGAAAGCAATGAGAAAATATTATTGCCTGTGTGCATTATTCATCAGCCTGCTGCTTTATGCCTGTAGCAATACAGCAGATACAACAGGTAAAACAAGTATGGAACCTAATAATCCAAACGAACCGACACAACGGGAGCCGTTATCAGAGGAAATCATGTTCCTTTCCCCGGAAATTGAGTATAGAACGCGGGAGCTCCTGGAAAAGCCCGAAGGTGCAATCACAAAATCAGACGTACTTGCAATTACGGAATTTGGATTTGACGGGTACGAAGAAATTTCGTGTGAAAAACCGTTTTTAGATTTGCAGTGGTTTTGTAATTTGGAGAAAGTAAATCTATATAACTGCAACGTGCAAAGTCTGGAAGGCGTGGAGGCGCTTACAGCACTAAAAACACTTTGGGTAAGTGACAACTGCATAACGGACATTACACCGGTAATCAGGCTGACGGGGCTTGTAGATTTCCATTGTGTGGGAAACGATATTGAAGATTACGCGCCTGTCAGCGAACTGGTTCACTTAGAGGGTCTTGAAATCGGGAACACTTCTGAAACGGAAGTTGACATAACATTTGCTGCAAACCTGACAAACCTCAAAGCACTGTACGCACGAAACTGCGGCATTTCGGACATATCTGTGTTATGCAGCCTTACACAGCTTGAGGAGCTTAATTTGGGAAAGAACCGGATTTCAGACATCAGTCCGTTAAAAAATATGCAAAACCTGACGGAAGTTAGTTTAGATAATAACAACATTGTCGATATCAGTCCGCTGGAAAACAAGCCAAAGCTTATGCGTTTAAATCTTGGAAATAACCTGATCAGCAATATAACGCCGCTGTACGGGCTGCACGCTCTGACATATATCGAGCTGGAAGGAAACCGGATTTCGGATAGTGACTTTAACCGGTTTTACGAGGAAAGACAGAACGATTTGATTACGGTAATGCAGACGGGAAAGCTTAGGGAAGACATGTCGGAGTTGACGTTTCAATTAACTGCATATTATGATTTGCGGCGGGAGAGCTATGCGGTGCAAACCATCGATGTTTATCAGGGAGAAACACAGCTGCAGACCATTTCAATCCCGGAGCTTACGATGGAAGGTCAGACATGCATTGATGTTTCCTCACAGGACACACTTGGATTTGAATTGGAGGATGTAAACTTCGATGGGTACCGGGACATACGCCTGTTTGATACGTTAAACGGAAATTATCGGACGGAATGGATTTACCTTGTATGGAATGCAAAAGAACAGAAGTTTGAGAATGATACCCGTTTAAATCAAATCTCACTTGCTGTCTTTGATCAGGAAGAGCAGCTCATTTACGGCATGGAGCGCGACGGAGCGGCACATCATTACTATTCAACCTACCGGTATATTGACGGTGAAATTGTGAAAATCCATTATTATGAGGAAGAAGGACTTGTGATATCCGATGAACAGATTAGGCAGTATTATGACGCTGCTTCCGTAAAAACGGACGGCGTAATCTTTGACGCGTGGTACGAACATGTTATGGAAAGAAATGCAGTAAGCGGCGAGTTGGAAACAGTTTCCGAAGAGTATGTTTTTAACCCGTATGACAGCGAAGGGAAATCGATTGAAAACGAGGAAGAACGGCTGCGCGTAGATGTATCGTCCGGGCTTGGAGCACAAATCAGCGCGGATGTTTCGAGATAAATTAAAGGTGATTACTCTAAGGCTTGAGATCCGCCACAACATATAGTATGCCTTAATCTGCTTGTCGAATCTTAAGCTTTAGAATAATCACACAGCATGCCAACGACAGCTTACGCTACCCGGCAAGTTTTTTGTACATGAGCCCCCATTTTTTCATTTCATCAATAACAGGACACAGAGATTCTCCGAGTTCATTCAGAGCATACTCAACTCTGGGGGGAACCTCCGGATAGACAGTTCTTGTGATAATTCCATCTGCTTCCATTGAGCGCAGACTGTCGGTCAAAACTTTCTGGCTGATACCTTTCAGATCCCGTTGAAGTTCATTGAACCGCCATGGACGGGATATAAGATTGCGTATAATGAGAAGCTTCCACTTGTTTCCAATTATACTGACGGTGGTAGCTACATCGCACTCCGGTAAATCATCTTTTTTTCTCATATGTATAAATCCTCCAACTAAAATAAGCGTTACAGTTAAAATTAGATGTAACGCTTCAATTGTAATGTTATATACCCTGCCTGTCAATATGGTGCATAATATATTTTCAAACACGCTGTAACAGTCAGCCCGTACCATCCGCAAGGGTGGCGGCGCAGATTTGTCCAATTGTTACCCAAAAGTAACTTAGGTTACAAAAAAGTGCGTACTTGTGGAATGTGTGCCAGTCAGTATAATGAAAATCACAGAAGGCAATTGTGCCGGCTGAAACCAGTTTTAATAAAGGAGGTACAGAAGTATGGCATTATCAAACATAGCTGATTGGAACGGGAATACAGCAGGAAGCGCTTGCGGGGCATTTGACAAACCTGCGGCCTGCGGAGCGGGAGACAAGCCGGAAGATAAGCCTGCGGCCTGCGGAACTGCCTGCGGAGCGGGAGATAAACCGGAAGGTAAGCCTGCGGCCTGCGGAACTGCCTGCGGAGCGGGAGATAAACCGGAAGATAAGCCTGCGGCCTGCGGAACTGCCTGTGGAGCAGGAGATAAATAAGAAGCTTATTTTACATAGCTTTCTTATTCCTGCGGGCAATGAGCGGAGGGTACCGGATTCCATGCCCCGCTGCCTGCGGCGGAGTTATTGGCCTGGCAGGACAAAGAGTCCTCCGTCTGTCTGAGCTTCGGAGGACTCAGCCTGAATACAACAGCTGCACAGCTGATTAAGCTGCAAATCCTGCAACAGGGTAAAAGGAATATCAAACCTGCCACGAGCAGAGTATAACACATAGAAATTGGAGGAACAAAGGACATGAAGCCATATTTTTCATTTCAATGGCATATTACAGATGAATGTGATCAGCGGTGCAAGCATTGCTACATCTACTCAGGGGGAAAACATGAGCATCTGCTATCCATGACATGGAAGCAGATGGAAGATACATTTTATAATTGTATGGATTTTTGTAAGGTGTATGGACGAATCCCGTATTTTTATATTACAGGCGGCGATCCGATCCTGCATCCGGACTTCTGGAAGCTTTTGAAACTCATGCATGGATATGGCGTTAGATTTACAATCCTTGGGAATCCGTTTCATTTAAATGAACAGGTGTGCAGGGAATTGAAATGGTATGGCTGTGAGAAGTACCAGCTTTCTTTAGACGGACTTCGCCAGACGCATGACTGGTTCAGAAAGCCCGGATCGTATGACTGTACGCTTGAGAAAATCAAATATATTAACCAGGCGGGAATACGCAGCGTTATTATGACCACGGTCTCTAAGGCAAACCGTATGGAGGTTGCGGAAATTATTGATGCGGTGGTCCGGGCAGGGGTGAATGTTTTTGCCTTTTCCAGATATGTGCCAAGCGGAGGTGATTTAGATACCGGTATGACAGCACAGGAATACAGAGAACTGCTTGCCATATGTGATAAGAAATTTAAGGAATATGAGGCAGAGGGCTGTCAGACATACTTTAACAAAAAGGACCATCTGTGGACACTTTACGAGTATGAAAACGGGGAATTTAAAATTCCGGAGAATACAAAAGAAGGAATGATTTATGGCGGATGCAACTGTGGAAACTGCCATCTGACAATTCTTCCCTCCGGAGAAATCTATGCCTGCCGGCGGGTGGCGGACAGTAGAGTCGGAAATGTCTTTGAAGACCGCATCGCAGATGTATGGATTACGAGTATGGAACAATATCGCAGTTATGAGAAATTCAGCAAATGCTCAAGGTGCAGGCTGCTTTCATGGTGCAGAGGCTGTCCTGCTGTGGCAAAGGGTACCTGCGGAGATTTTTATGGGGATGATCCCCAGTGCTGGGCAACAGAAGAAAGCGGTCTTATTGAACCGAAAAAACCGGGAGAAAGAGAAGCATAAGATGGATGTTAAAACCTGTATAAAAAAACTGGGCTGTGTGGGCGTGCTGAATTTTGCCACTGTTGATGAAGACGGCGCTCCACAGGTTAGAAATATCAGCGCGATTCACTATGAGGGAACGGATATATACTTTTTAACGGCAAGAGGAAAAGCTTTTGCCAGACAGCTCTATGGGGACGGCAGGGTGCAGATATCCGGTTATACCAGATACAAAGAAACCATTCGTGTGTCAGGAACGGCTTTGGAAGTGCCGGAGGATGAACAGATTAAATGGCGGGACATTCTGTACCGGGAACAGCCGTATCTGGAAAATGTATATCCGGGTGAAAGCCATAGACAGGCTTGACAGTTCAGGGCCTTGACAGACTGAATATCAAACAACGGCACACTTTCCAAACCGGCGTGCCGATTGAATAAAGAAAGGATGGTTTACGATGGAATTGTCAGATGCTATCAGGGGCAGACGATCTGTCAGACGATTTACGGATATGCCTGTAGCGAAAGAAATGATTGAAAAAATACTGGAAGTGGTGGATTACTGCCCAAATGCGGGAAACCGTAATTCTACCAGGATTGTTGTGATAACGGACCGTGCAGTGATGGACTACATTGGAAAGGCCCATATGCAAATAATTGGGAATTTTAACAAAGGGATTACAACGTTGCCATCCGAGGAAGACATAGCTGTATCGGCAAGTGCATTTCACAATGCGCAGGCAGTGGCAGCGCTGTTTGGGCCGAAAAACTTTTACTTTTCTTCGGCTGATGCTTATATTATGGCGCAGAATATTTCCCTTGCTGCCTTTGAACAGAATGTATCGACTTGTATCGTTGGGGAAGTTCTGAACTCCCTGGCGACCGGGAAAGGCCGGGAGCTTCAAAAAGAAATGGGCATCCCGGAAGAATTTGTCCCGCAGGTATTTATCACGATGGGGTATTGTGACGGGGAATATCCAAAGCATCCAAAACGCCATTACCACGATGTGATTTATGTCTGAATTTAAGGGCTGTTGGAAGCATGGAAGAGTGGATCCGCAGAGCGGAAGAATTGAGGATAAGGAAAGGCGGTGTGTGTAATGTTCGGTTGGAGATCACCCAAAGCACAGGACACGGCAAATGGCATTGACAGGCTGCGTGGAGCCCTGGACAAAACGGATGCTGTGGTGATTGGCGCTGGAGCAGGTCTGTCTGCTTCTGCTGGTTTTGTTTATACAGGAAAACGTTTTGAAAGATACTTCCATGACTTTGCGGAAAAGTATCATTTCAGGGATATGTATTCCGGCGGATTCCACCCATATGATACGCTGGAAGAATATTGGGCTTACTGGAGCCGGTATATTTATATCAACCGGTACATGGATGCCCCGAAGCCGGTCTACCAGAAACTGTACGATCTGGTGAAAGACAAAGATTATTTCGTACTGACAACGAATGTGGATCATTGCTTCCAAAAGGCCGGATTTGATAAACACCGGCTTTTCTATACACAGGGGGATTATGGACTGTTCCAGTGCAGCAGGCCATGTCACCAAAAAACTTACAACAATGAGGCTGTAATTCGGGAAATGGTTGAAGCGCAGGGCTGTGTTATTGATACGGATGGTACATTGATTCTGCCGGAAGGCGCATCGCCTAAAATGACGGTTCCGTCAGATCTTGTTCCGCATTGCCCGAAGTGTGGGGAGCCCATGAGCATGAACCTCCGGGCAGACCATACCTTCGTGGAGGATGAAGGATGGCATAAGGCTTCGGAGCGGTATGCAGAATTCTTACGCAGACATCAGAATGTGAAAGTGCTGTTTTTAGAGGCAGCAGTCGGATTTAATACGCCATCAATCGTAAAATACAGCTTTTGGCGTATGACGCATGAATGGAAAGACGCCGTTTATGCCTGCCTGAACTATGGAGAGGCATATGCACCGGATGAAATAAAAAAGAAATCTATTTGTATCAATGGAGACATTGGAGAAATTTTGTACCGGCTTTTGAACAGCCAAAACATTACTCCGGAGAAATGAATCAGGAAAAAAGCAGTTGGAAATCCGAACAGTCTTGAAGTATAATCTTCATATGGAGTAAATGAGGCGGTCACATAAGAAGAATGAAGCGGAAGAGTTGACGTTTCGAAACGAGATGGATTGTCAGGAATTTGCAGGCTGGGAAGGAAGTATGTTTTTATGTGCGGCAGATATTATGTGGATGAGGAGATTGCGGGGGAGATTGAAAAGCTGATTCGGCAGATGGATGAAAATAAAAGGGCGGAATCTTTGCAGGCGGCCGGCCGGATTACAGCAGGAGATATCTGTCCCGGCAAAGATGCGCCGGTACTTTCAGGGGCAGACGGCTCCGTCTGCTGTAAGTGGCAGCAATGGGGGCTCCCGGGCTTTTCGGGCAAAAAGCTGATTTTTAATGCCAGATGTGAGACGGTGTTGGAAAAGCCTCTGTTTCGGAACAGTATTGCCCACAGGCGCATTGTAATTCCTGCGTCCCGGTTCTATGAATGGAACCCCCAAAAAGAGAAAAATACTTTTTACAGGAAAGATTTTGATCTTCTGTTTATGGCGGGAATCAGCAGGCAATATGAGGACGGGGAACATTTTGTGATCCTCACGACTGCAGCCAATGCCTCCATGGAGCCGGTACATGACAGAATGCCACTTATCCTGGAACGGCAGGAGATTGCACAGTGGATGACAGATGACAGAAAGACAGAAGCTCTCCTGCATAAAACACCCTGCCTGCTTGAGAGAAAAACGGATTATGAACAGCTGCGCCTGTTTTAATTATAAAGGAGGGAGTGGGGGTACCTATGAGCAAAATACTGCTGTTAGAAGATGACCTTAGCCTTATAAGCGGTCTTTCCTTTGCACTCTTAAAGGCGGGATATGAACTTTTTACCGCCCGCACACTTGGAGAGGCGGACAGTCTGTGGCGGGAGAGAATATATGATCTGCTTATTTTGGATGTGTCCCTTCCGGACGGCTGTGGTTTCGCATTCTGTGAAAAGGTACGGCAGTCTTCTACTGTTCCCATTATTTTCCTGACAGCCTCAGATGAGGAAACCAGCGTTATCATGGGCCTGGATATGGGCGGAGACGACTACATCACGAAACCTTTTAAACTGGCGGTTCTGATGTCCAGGATTGGAGCCCTGCTGCGCAGAAGCCGTCATTTTCAGCAGGCGGACGGGGAGTTGTGCTCTAACGGGATTAGCCTTAAGATTTTGGAGGGACGGGTTTATAAGGACGGTGCGCCTATGGAGCTTACAGCGGGAGAGTACCGGCTTTTGCGGCTCTTTATGGAAAATCCCAATGTAATTCTCTCACCGGAGCAGATCATGGGAAAGCTGTGGGACTGCAATGGGAACTTTGTGGATGGGAACACACTGGCAGTCTATATACGCCGGCTCCGGACCAAAATTGAGGACGATCCGGGCCGGCCGGCGAAGATCCTCACAGTACGCCGCATGGGATATAAATGGAATACGGAGGAACAAGGCAATGGCAACCCTGACCGGAAATAAAACATTTTTTATTGAGATATTACTGTGTGTGACGGTGCTTCCCGTTGCGGCCGCCATACTGCTTATCCCGTATCCTGAAAATGCAATGCTCTTTTTTACGGCGTCTTCTCTTGGCGTGGCTGCCGGGGTTTTAATTCTTTGCTACCGGCATCTTCAAATGCGGGATCAAAAGCTGGAGGATGCAGCCTCAGAGATTGCCGGGTATATTCTGGACAGGGAAAAGGGCGGTATTGCATGCAGTGAAGAAGGGGCTATGTACCATCTGTTTCATGAGGTCAATTCCCTGGTGGCCATTGCAGATGCCCATGCAGACAGCGAACGGCGGGCTAAGGAATTTCTTCGGAATACGATTTCAGATATTTCCCACCAGCTAAAAACGCCCATAGCTGCGCTGAATATCTATAACGGTATTCTCAGACAGGAAGCGGAGGACGCCGGTACGGTCCGGGAGTTTACAGACCTTTCGGAACGGGAGCTTGACAGAATGGAAACACTGGTGCAGAGCCTTTTGAAAATGGCCCGGCTGGATGCAGGGGTTATTGTGCCGGAGCCATCCATGGAGAAGATTTTTGAACTGCTGGAAGATATCAGACAGCAGTATTTTACCCGGGCCTTTGAGGAGGAAAAAGTAATTGAGCTGGAAGGGGACGGGCAGGTAATGCTCTTTTGCGACCGGATATGGCTGACGGAGGCCATTGGGAATCTCGTAAAGAATGCTCTGGATCATACGAACCGGGGAGATCATATTCTGCTCCGGTGGTATCAGTCTCCCGCTCTGACGCAGATCATTGTGGAGGATACGGGAAATGGTATTCACCCGGAGGATCTTTATCATATCTTCAAGCGTTTTTATCGCAGCCGCTTTTCCAAAGACACTTTGGGAGTGGGGCTTGGTCTGCCTTTGGCAAAGTCTGTGGTGGAAGCCCACAGAGGCAGTATTGAGGTTCAAAGCCGCCTTGGGCAGGGAAGCGTCTTTACCATCAACTTTCCTAATATGACAAAATTGTAATGTGGAATTCATATGGCGGTAAGGTTTGCATGTTACCGTATAAGCTGTAACAATTGCCAAAAACGTACTGACGATGGAAAGGAGCATAAGATTCATTATGGACTTGTTGCAGGTAAAACATATTACAAAAATTTATGGCAGCGGCGAGAATGCGGTACACGCCTTAAAGAATGTGAGCTTTAGCGTTCAGAAGGGGGAATTTGTGGCTGTTGTGGGAGAGTCCGGATCCGGAAAGAGCACACTGCTTAATATGATTGGTGCACTGGATGTACCCACCTCCGGAGAGATCTTTATCAATGGAAACAACACTTTTGCCATGAAAGAAAAGGCGCTTACAATCTTTCGCCGAAGAAACATCGGATTTGTTTTTCAGGCGTTTAACCTGATCCCGGAGCTGTCCGTGGAGCAGAATATCATCTTTCCCCTGCTGTTAGATCACCGCAGGCCTGACAGGAAATATTTAAATGAGCTGCTGGATGCCCTGGGTTTGGAAAAACGGCGCAGACATCTGCCCGGTCAGCTCTCCGGAGGACAGCAGCAGAGGGTGGCCATCGGGCGGGCGCTGATGACACGGCCCTGCCTTGTACTGGCTGACGAACCAACCGGAAATCTGGATTCGCAAAACAGCAGTGAGGTTCTTGCCCTGCTGAAGGAAACAGCCCGCAGGTACGAACAGACAGTCATCATGATCACCCACAATCCGGCGATTGCCCACACGGCGGATCGGGTTTTAAAGGTTTCAGACGGCATACTCTCTGACCTTGGAGGATGCAGGGAAGGAGGGGAGGCGCAATGAAAAGTTATCTTGGTCTGATTCCCATCTCCGCGAAAGTGCGCAGGAGGCAGAACCGTATGACCCTTTCGTGCATTATCTTTGCCGTGTTTTTGGTGACGGGTATTTTCAGCATAGGGGATATGCTCGTCCGGGCCGAAACGGATAATGTCAGGAAACATGGCGGAAACTGGCATATTAATCTGGAAAACATTTCAGAGGAAGAAGCAGCCTTCATAGCCGGACGCCCTGACGTGGCGGCAGCTTCCTGGTTTGATATGGTAAATATGGACAAAGACAGGGATTATACCATTGACGGCATCCAAACGGTGCTGTGCGGTGTGGAGGAGCCCTTCCGGACGGATATTATGACGTATTTCCCGCAGGACGCCAGCCTGAAGGAAGGGGAGGCCATTCTTACCCCCAACGCCAGGGCACTGCTGGGGGTTTCGGAGGGGGACACTGTGACTCTTAAATCCCCTGCCGGAAACTATCGCTTTCTGATTACCGGATTTCGCAGCGGCGACAGCCACTATGCCACAGACAGCGGCGTTGGCGAAACCACGGCACTGCTGGTAAAGGGCGAACAGGTGGGCATGTTTTTGCATGTGAATTCTTTCCGCGAAATTCTTTCCGCAAATGGGGACAGGGGGAATCCTGCTTATTATGTGCAGTTTAGCGCTAAGGCAAGGATAAAGCGCACTCTTGCCGGGATAAAAGAGCAGTTTCCGGAAGCAAAAATAAATGAGCATATGATTCTTTTAGCAGCGGCAGGAGCCAGTGAAAACCGGACGGCAAAAAATATCTATGCGCCTATTATTTTACTGAGCCTTTTTGTTTTGCTGGCAGGGGTGCTGATGATCTCAGGGAGCCTTAGCAGCGCCATCGCTCAGCGGACACAGTTCTTTGGTATGATGCGGTGTATCGGCATGAGCAAAAAGCAGGTGATTCTTTTTGTGGAGCTGGAGGCCCTGAACTGGTGTAAAACCGCTGTACCGGGCGGCATTATTTTAGGCACGGCGGCTACATGGATCCTGGTTTTTCTTCTGCAGTATTTTGTGGGCGGTGAGTTTACAGGTATGACAGCCATCCGTTTAAGCCCTGTTGGAATCATAAGCGGCGCTGTGGTGGGTATTCTGACGGTACTGCTTGCAGCCCGGGCTCCGGCCAAAAAGGCCGCAAAGGTTTCTCCTGCCGCCGCAGTATCCGGCATTGGAGATGACGGAAAACAAAAAAAGCATCGGGCTAACACGAAAGTGATGAAAATCGAAACGGCTCTGGGCGCTTCGCATGCGTTATCGTCAAAAAGAAGCCTGTTCCTCATAGCAGGGTCCTTTGCCTTAAGCATCATCCTGTTTCTTTGCTTTTGCGTTCTGACAGAGCTTTTTGATATTATGCTGCCCATAAAGTCTTACAGTGCGGATATTGATATATCGGTTATGGATGGAGGGGAGCGGATTGCCCCTGATTTGACAGAGGAGATCCGGGGAATGAATGGCGTTAAGAGGGTCTTTGGAAGGCAGTATGCCGCTGCCGTCCCGGCGCAGTTTAGCGCAGAGGTGGACAGGGATGCGGCTGATATTATTTCTTATGACGATATTCAGCTTGACTGGATACCGAAGGACGGAGATATGCGTAAAGGCGGAGACCTTCAAACGGTCTATGGCGATCAGGGCTGTGTACTGTGCATCTGGGATAAAGACGTTCCGCTTAATGTGGGAGATACGGTAAGCCTGAGCGGAAGTACGGTAAAGATTACCGGGATGATGACTTCTAATCCCTTTTCCAATAATGGGCGTACCGATGGCGATGTGATTTTAATCTGTTCCAGGGAAACCTTTATACGGCTTACGAAGGAAGTTAACTATGATATTGTCTGTGTCCAGATGGCACCGGGCTCAACCGATGAAGACGCTGAGGCCATTCATGATTTGGTCCGGGGCAGATACGAGTATTCCGATCGGCGGGAGGAGGCGGATCAAAGTACCCGTTTTGTCTTTGAACTGTTTGTCTATGGATTTTTGTCCATCATTGCTTTGATTACCGTGCTGAATATTGTCAACAGTATTTCCATGAGCGTATCTGCCAGAATAAGACAGTATGGCGTTATGCGGGCTGTGGGAATGGATGGCCGGCAGCTTACCGGGATGATTGCCGCCGAGACAGCCGTCTATGCCATAACGGGATGCATTGCAGGCTGCGGGGCAGGACTACCCCTTAGCAGGCTTTTGTATGATAAACTGGTGACTGCCCACTTCCCATACTTTACATGGACGGTGCCGGTAATACCTGTTTTGATTATTTTATTGTTTGTTTTCGCGGCAGCCCTGGCTGCAGTATGGGCTCCTTCCAAACGGATACGGGAGATGGCGGTAACGGAAACTATTAGCGAGCTGTAACGAAAGAAAAGAGCTGCCAAAAAGTAATCTTGTGATAACAGTTACTTTTGGGCAGCTCCTTTCAGCATATGAACGGAACACTAGCCTTTCGCGGCTTCCATCAAAAGCCTGATGCAGAGATCAAGTCCTAACTTTCCGGCGTTCAGGTACATTTCATAACATTTTGGGTCGCTCCATTCCTGGTTGGTGAGAGAATTGTAGAAGTTTCTTCTTCTCTTATCATTCTTTTTCAGGGCATTTTCTGCCTCGGCCTTTTGGATGCCTTCCCGCTCTATGGCCCTTTGTACTCTCTTATCGTGGTCGGCATAGATAAATACCCGCAGGCTGTTTTCTTTTTCCCTTAAAATATATCCGGATGCCCTTCCCACGATCACACAATTTCCTTCTTCGGCTGCCTCTTCAATGATACGTTTCTCCTCGAGAAAAAGTTTATCTGCCAGGGGCAGATCTTTATTGCCGGAAAGCCCGCCCAGAGGAGTTCTTGACAGGTTTAAAAGGACATTGCCCGAACTGCTCTCCTCAAGCGATTCAATCTTAAAAAAAGGTATGTCAAGCCTTTGCGCCGCTTCCAACAGGATATTGTGATCATAAAGTTTATATCCCAGCGCCTGCGCCAGCCGTTTTCCGATCTCATTTCCCCCACTGGCATAACGCCGTTCGATTGTTATGATATTATACATAAATACATCCCCCTTTCTGCTATCTGCCTTCTTACATTATAAGCGATTTGCAGGTATATCTCAATTTGTTTTTTGCGTTTTTATAGAACGAAAGAGGGGGACGACTGAATTCCTGCCTGCTTTGGGGTCTGTGGCCTTCGCATGCTATCTGGCATGGAGAAATGTGCGCAAAATAAGCCCCGCGCAGGTGCTTAGAGATGATACGATGATGTAAAAAAGGATAAAAGATTATTCCTTTATAAATGCTTTATCCACCGCAGGGATACCGGCCTCATCAGACAGATACCGCTCTACCCTCATGTGTAAATCGTACTTTTCCCGAAGCATGGTAATTTGTGACATCATAGGGGAAGCATGATGTACGTCAATGGAATGCTGGTCTTTCCAGCTGTCAATTAAGAGAACGGTTTCCGGGTCATCCATCGGATAAAAATATTCGTACCTGATGTTACCATCTTCCGCCCGGATGGAGCTGACGGTTCCGGTGGCAACCATTTCCTGTGCAAATTTTCTGGCGTTTCCATTTTTGCCGCTGTAATAAATGTTTACTGTAATAGCCATATTACCTTCCTCTCCTTTTGGCTTTTTGGATATTAATCTTCCTCGATGACATGAATTTCCAGATAGTCAAAATCTATGGCTTCTATAAAATTATCATGGTAAAACCGGGCCTTGTCATGCCGCCTAAAATCTGAAACAGTGACGTCTAACCAGATAGGTTTGCCCAGGTCAAACTGAGAACATATTTCGTCTATTGCATGAAACACCTTATGGGTTCGCGTATCTGCACTGTCATCACAGATAACGGTATCCCGAAGCAGGTGGTTGTCTTTGAAGATTTTTGCCCATAAACGAAACATGAGGTCCTCCTTATTTACTAAAAATTGTTTCCTATAAGATACATCAGACACGCTTTGCTAATTAATATTTATTATAGCAAAAGAAGGCGGGCTTCTCAACCTCATGAAATCTCACAATAAAGATTAAATAAATATAAAATTTTTGTCAGATATGTACATTTCTGCATAAAGTATGATAAGATATAAATAATTAAACAGTGATAAGATGGTAATTAAATGCGGTATTTGGCAAAGGTCTGTTCCGCAGGCATCTGGCTTACTGTTTGCGGGAAAAATTACATAAATGGGGCGGTGAGTAAATGGAATTAAAGGTGGAGCGCGACAGCGACATTGAAAGCTGGATGGAGGTTACCTTGGTTTACAATTCTGCGCTTAAGCAGATTTCCACTAAGCTGGAGATATTGAATGATGAATTTCAACATGTACACAGGTACAATCCCATTGAGCATATCAAGTCAAGAATTAAAACATCCGAAAGTATTGTAAAAAAACTGCGAAGGCACGGATACGAATCTACGATTCAAAATATGGTACAGTATGTGAATGATATTGCGGGGATTCGGGTAATCTGCTCTTTTACATCAGATATTTACCGGATTGCGGATATGATCAGAAACCAAAGCGATATCAGAGTGATTTCTATTAAAGACTATATTGTGAATCCAAAGCCCAGCGGGTATAAGAGCTACCATATGCTGGTGACGGTTCCGGTATATTTGTCTGACCGGATTATTGATGCAAAGGTTGAAATTCAAATTCGTACGGTAGCCATGGATTTCTGGGCAAGCTTAGAACATAAGATTCATTATAAATTTGAAGGGAACGCTCCCGCTCACATTAAAAATGAATTAATAGACTGTGCCAGAATGGTAGCCGAACTTGATGCGAAAATGCTGTCCTTAAATGAAGAGGTACGCAATATTGGACGTAAGAACGATTAAAAACAGCCCGATGGTTTCCGGGCTGTTTTGCTGTGTGGAGTTATAGCGTTTCTTTCATAACCGGCTCAATGGCCTGATGCTCTTTCTGACGGGTATGATTTTGGTAAAAAGATACACTATAAAATGAGGAGTGCCCAGACACATTTCTGTGCCTGGGCTATTATGAAAAAATTTATCTATTTGTGTTTTAAAGTAGTACACTCACTTGCCTGATATAGTTATAGTATACAGTGGAATTATGAACAAACTATGAACAAGAAATGAAATTAACGTTAATTTTTACAACGATAGAAATGAAAACACATTGAAAATATACAAAATATACAAAATATGACGGCTTTTGGGGGAGTAATTTCCGGCCGTCGCTATACGGAGGCGTATACAAAATATTTTGCAGGAATAAGGAATTGACTTTATTGTAAAAATGAAATAAACATGATAAGATACAAAAGAAAGATGATGTTAATTTATGATAAATGGATTTGTATACCGCCGGAGGAAAAGTGATGGACAATTTTATGGATAAGGTTGCACAAAAATTAAATCCCCAGGAAATTATTAAAGCCAATGCTGCAGCTGACGCGGCTGCCCTTGAAAATCTTGAAAAACAGTTGACACTGTTTAAAGAGCAGATGGAAAAATATGATGTCTGCCTGCAGGAAATGCGGAAACTTAATCTGAAAAATATTGAAAGCGCCCAGGGCGTACACGAGCTGGCAAAGAAAGCAAATGATACGCTTGACCATACGGCAGGGGAGGTGGAGGCAGTATCCGTATCAAAAATCAAGGAAACCTCCGATATCTCCATAGCGGGCATTAACCAGCTTTTAAATGAGAGCCTTGCTAAAATTTCAGAGATTAAAGAAAACTCTGAGGCACTGGAAAAGACCAGTGCAGAGATGAATGAAAGCATGAACAGTCTGCAGGAAAAACTTGAAGGCAGATTTACAAATATGGAAGATTACATGCATACGGATAATGTAAAAGTTTACCGGAATGTACAGGCATCCATGATCGAGGAGCTGAAAAAGCAGACCGCGGAGCTTAAGGAAGAACAGATAAAAACAGCTGAAAACAGCAAAGTGATGCTGCCATTTATGATTATTACAATGGCTGTGACGATTGCCAACTTGGCTGTAACAATTGCTTCTATATTAGGATTGTTCTAGAGTATATGCATTTTGCAGGTTACGGAAGGGTATGGTATTACGATTGGGAAAGCAGAGATGGAAACCGGGCAATATGTTATATCCATTGCCCGCAGTCTTAGTTACAGTTGCCGACAGTAAAGGAAAGGCAAATATCTTTACGGTTGCGTGGACAGGAACAGTGTGCAGCGATCCGCCTATGGTGTCCATATCCGTGCGGCCACAGCGCTATTCTCACCAGATGATTGAGGAGACAGGAGAATTTGTCATTAACCTGACCACGCGAAAACTGGCATTTGCCGCAGATTACTGCGGAGTTAAGAGCGGAAGGGACAGGGATAAAATAAAGGACATGCATCTAACGCTTCTTCCGGGCGAAAAGGTGGGAGCGCCGCTGCTGAAAGAAAGCCCGGTCAATATTGAATGCCGGGTAAAGCAGACGCTGCGCCTGGGGAGCCATGACATGTATGTGGCAAGTGTTGAGGCGGTCCATGCGGATGAAACTTATATGGATGAAAAAGGGCGTTTTGTGCTGGATAAGGCGGAACCGATTGCCTATTCCCACGGAAGCTATTTCACCCTTGGACGGAAAATAGGAACCTTTGGCTACAGCGTAAAAAAGAGATAAAAACTGCCTTCTTTTGTACGATTGCCTGCAGGGAAGGCGACAGGTGCAGAGATTTACTTTTCTGATTTACCAGGGTGTTGGCTTTTTGGCGTCCGATTTAAAAAGCTGCCCCGCATAACAGCCTGGTCGCCGTACTTTTGCCGGATGCTGTCAAGCGTTTTATCGAGAACAGCCAGTTTTTCTTTGGAAGGAGAAACGGGGCTGTTTTTTGGTGCCCTTTTTTCTTCAGAATATTCAGGACAGGGTGACAGCGCATAATCACCGGAAAGATCAAAAAAGGAAAGCTGGGCGGGCTGTGTCAAATCCGAAAGCTTGGAGGTGCGCACGCCAAGCAGGCGGATAGGACCCCCGTTCCACAGCTCATGAAAGAGCTGGCAGGCGGTGTTATAAATAATCTGCGAAGTGTTTGTGGGGGAAGAAAGGGCTTTCTGGTGGGAGACGGTTTGAAAGCTGCTGTATTTTATTTCCACGCTGATCATACCGGCAAGCTGGCCGGCTTTTCGAAGACGTGCTGCCACACTGTCCGAAAGGGACAGAAGATAGCGGAAGGCTTCCTCCTTGTCCGATACATCCTTGGGCAGAGTGATGGAATTGCCCACGCCCTTTGCTTCGGCAGGGGTTGATATCACATCGGAATCATCAATTCCGTTGGCATATTCCCATAAAAGTATGCCGTGACTTTTCAGATGAGAGGCAAGGATTTCACGGTCGGTCATGGCAAGATCGCCAATGGTCCTTATCTCAAGCTTTTCAAGAGCCTGTGTGCTGGATTTGCCGCACATATATAAGGAAGAAACCCGAAGGGGCCACATCTTTTCCTGAATCTGCCAGGAATACAGGGTATGGACCTTATCCGGCTTTTGAAAATCGGAAGCCATTTTAGCAAGCACTTTTTTGTCTGAAATTCCAATGTTTACTGTGAAGCCAAAGCTGTCCCTTATTTGATTTTTCAGGGAATGGGCAGCGGATAAAGGAGAAGAATAACGTTCCTGTACCGGGGTAAAATCTATAAAGCATTCATCTACGCTGAGCTGTTCAAGCTCAGGACAAAAGTTGTAAAGAAACTTCATAAGCTCCTGGCTTTTTGCGTGGTAAAGAGCATGGTCAGGGGGCTCAATGATCAGCGAAGGGCATTTGCGAAGGGCGTTAACGATAGGCTCGCCTGTGGTAACGCCGTACTTTTTGGCAGGAATAGATTTGGCAAGAACCACCCCATGGCGCTTTTCCATATCGCCGCCTATGATGGCGGGAATATTACGCAGATCGGTATCACTGCCATTTGCAAGAAGCCGCAGGGCGCTCCAGCTCAGGTAGGCCGAATTTACATCTATGTGAAAAATAACTTTTCCCATTGCATACACTCCTTTGGAAGCTTATATCTAATCTGGCTGCCCTATGAAAAGCGGCTTAATCTATTTTAGCAGAAGAAATGGAAATAACATACCCTTTACAACTAAAATGATCGCTGTTAAAATAAATCTGATTTCTTTTTTTACATGTATAATACAAAACAGAATAAATGAATATGGAGTTTCGTTCAGATGAAATATATAACAAGTCATTATAAAAAAATGAACATCAAATATATTAAGGTTGCGGTGCTGGTAATTATTGTCAGTATATTTTTTCTGCCTTCATTTGTACCCTTTGAAAAAATGGGTAATAATATGTTTACAGTGATTTTAAACAGCAGAGAAGTGGGCGTGGTTTCCAGTCCCGGGGAGGCGGAAGAATATTTGATCGCCGCAAGGCGGAAGCTGGCAGAGACAAGTGAGGAATTAATCCTTGTAGAAAGCGAACTGGAGATGACAGGAAGCGAAGTGCTCTGGGGAAAAGTGGATGCCCCCCACACTGTCACGGATGCCATGGTGCAGATCCTGGCGGAAGATGTAAAGGATACCCTGCACAGATCATATGTTGTCAAGATCAATGAGTACATGGTGAACCTTTCCAGCAAAGGTGATGTGGTTGCGCTTTTGCAGGCTGCCCTTGACAAATACGGGGCTGCGGGCAGGTATCAGGCTGAGGTGGATCTTGATCCGTCCCGGGAGCTGTCTGTTTTAACCACTGTGATCAAATCTCGGGAGGATGCGGTTAAGGAAGCCCGGGAAACGGTAAAGATGGAGGCTGGCATTCATGCGGAGCTCACCGAGGTTTTTGCTGAGGTGGAGCCGGCCGGGGAAAAGGATTTCGAGGACTATGACTCAGGTATTATTTCCATGGAATACGGGGATGACGTGGAGGTAGTTGAGGCTTATCTGCGGGAAGAAGATCTGACCGATCTGAGCACTGCTGTGACGGAAGTGACACAGGATGAGGAAAACAGTGATGTGTACGAGGTCGTATCGGGGGATACTCTTTCCGAAATCGCAATTAAAACAAATATTCCCATGGACAAGCTGATTGAGATGAATGATTCCCTGGAAGATGAAAATTCTATGATCAGAGTGGGAGACGAGCTGATCATCACTGTTCCGGAACCAAAGCTTGCAGTGATGCGTCAGGAGGAAATGTATTACGAGGAAGACTACGAAGAAGAGGTTATTTATGTAGATAATGACGATTGGTATACCACTGAGAGAAAGACTCTGCAGGAGCCTTCGGCCGGCCACCGGAAGGTAGTGGCGATTGTGACCTTTGAAAATGATAAAACGGTTGACAGGGAGATTATAAAGGAAGAGGTTACCTACGAGGCGGTCCCTAAGATTGTGGAGCGGGGAACCAAAATACCTCCTACCTATATCAAACCCATAGCAGGGGGAAGACTGACTTCTAACTTTGGGCGCAGGAGCAGACCCACAAAGGGAGCCAGCACTTACCATAAAGGTGTTGACTGGGCAACGCCTACGGGAACGGCGGTGGCCGCATCCTGCGGCGGTACAGTTGCAAAGGCCGGATGGGGCAGCGGTTACGGCTATGTGGTCTATATCAATCATCCGGACGGCAGGCAGACCAGATATGGGCATTTGAGCAAGGTATTAGTATCTGCCGGGCAGACTGTCTCCCAGGGCCAGAGAATAGCTCTAAGCGGAAACACAGGTGTCAGCACCGGCCCGCATTTGCATTTTGAGATACTAATTAACGGCTCCCAGGTAAACCCCCTCAAATACCTGAACTGATGTTTTAGGTTTACAAATAGTCACAATGTGATATAATGTCCACGAAGGCAATGAGCAGTGCCAAAGCTGACAGAGATAAACCGGCTGCTCGCAGACGGATTTATCTATGGCAGATTTGATAGGGCGAAGCCCGTGAACGAGCGAAGCCGAAGGAGTCGCGAGTTCGCACTGCGGCGTAAAATAAAAAGAAGCCCACAGACGAAAAAATGGCAGCTTGCTGACAGGTTTTTCAGATTGCATCTGTATAGGGCGAAGCCCGTGAACAAATTCGCACTGCGGAGTAAATCATTTATTAATATTAACAGGTAAAATTGTGCTGTCGCTGATTCTATCCTATTTATTACAGCGATAGGTTTGTATATAAAAATAAGGGATGTCAGGCTCTGCCGGTCATCCTTATGTTAAGTAAGAATAATTCGAGTTGAATATATAGAGGTATACTATGGAACAGTATGCGATTAAAGGTGGTAATCCGCTGGTTGGGGAAGTGGAGATAGGCGGGGCTAAGAATGCGGCCCTCGCAATTTTAGCAGCTTCCATTATGACGGATGAAACTGTATTGATAGAGAATGTACCGGATGTTCGGGATACAAATGTAATGATGCAGGCGATTGAGAGCATTGGCGGTGTTGTGGAGCGTGTTGACAGGCATACGGTGAGAATATCCGGAAAGCCTATCATGGATTTGGTTATTGAGGATGATTTTATCAAAAAGATACGTGCCTCTTATTATTTGCTGGGGGCATTACTGGGAAAGTATAAGAAAGCGCAGGTGACTCTGCCGGGAGGATGCAACATCGGGCTGCGTCCTATCGATCAGCATATCAAGGGCTTTCGGGCACTGGGGGCTGATGTAAGAATTGAACATGGTCTTATCATTGCACAGGCGGAGCGCCTGCGCGGCAGTCATATTTATATGGATGTGGTTACCGTGGGAGCTACCATTGATGTAATGATTGCGGCATCCATGGCCGAAGGACAGACCATCATTGAAAATGCGGCAAAAGAGCCCCATGTGGTGGATGTGGCTAACTTTTTAAACAGCATGGGAGCTGTTATCAGGGGTGCAGGCACAGATGTAATCAGAATAAAAGGAGTGCCTAAGCTCCATGGAACAGAATATGCGATTATCCCGGATCAGATTGAAGCCGGCACGTTTATGTTTGGGGCAGCAGTGACCAAAGGGGATGTAACCGTTAAAAATGTCATTCCAAAGCATTTGGAATCTATCAGTGCAAAGCTTACAGAGATTGGATGCGAGCTGGAAGAGTCGGATGATGCAGTTAGAGTAGTGGCGGCGAAACCTCTTTTTCATACCCATGTAAAGACCCTTCCTTATCCGGGCTTTCCTACGGATATGCAGCCCCAGATTACAGTTGCGCTGGGACTTTCAAAGGGAACCAGTATTGTGACAGAAAGCATTTTTGAGAACCGCTTTAAATATGTAGATGAGCTCACCAGGATGGGGGCCAGTATTAAGGTGGAGGGCAACACGGCGATTATTGACGGTGTGTCCAAATATACCGGGGCCAGTATCAGCGCACCGGATTTGCGGGCAGGCGCCGCGCTGGTGATAGCAGGGCTTGCCGCAGAGGGTGTTACGGTTGTGGATGATATCAAGTTTATAGAAAGAGGCTACGAGGACTTTCATATTAAATTAAAAAGCCTTGGGGCACAGATTGAAAAAATAGATTCGGAGCGCGAGCTTCAAAAGTTCCGTCTGAAGACAGGCTGAACCTGAAAATGGGTTAAGTAAATTATAAGTATAATAAGAAGGCGAAGGGGAGCAGAATGCTCCCTTCTTTTATTATTTGTAACAGTTCAGTAGGGATTTTTTGCCGGTGATAAAAAATCAAAAAAGTGCTTGCATAATCCCCATACATCATGTATACTATCTAATGCTGTGGCATGATAGCGGTGAAGCGCGAGGTTGCTGCATTGCCGAGAGACATTGCAGGTTTTCCGTGGAGCGAATGTCAAGAGGCCGGAAGTTAAATACCGGACCTAAGAACCTGACGGCAAGTCACTGTACAAACATATTGTCTGCCAGACAGAGCAGAAACACGGGCGTTAAGCGAGCAATCCGGAAAGAGTGCAGGAAGTCTGCATGAAAGTTTCAGGAAGGCATGACACGCACGGAAGAGTGTACAGTCACCACTTGTCGTACTTAAATCTTAAAAAGTGCGAAAAGGAGGCGGCTTTTTTTATGGCAAGTCAAGTAATGAGAATCACACTCAAGGCTTATGATCATCAGTTGGTTGATGCATCTGCCAAAAAAATTATCGAAACAGTTAAGAAGAATGGATCACAGGTAAGCGGACCGGTTCCCCTTCCTACCAAAAAGGAAGTTGTTACCATCTTAAGAGCGGTTCACAAATACAAAGATTCCAGAGAGCAGTTCGAACAAAGAACGCACAAGAGACTGATCGATATCATCACACCTACCCCTAAGACAGTTGATGCGCTGCAGAGACTGGAAATGCCGGCAGGTGTGTACATTGATATTAAGATGAAGAACAAATAAGCCAGGCGTTCTCATCGGTTAACCCCTTACACTAGTATGGCCCGAGCGAGGCCCGCTGTAGAAACAAATGGAGGTAAAAAATGAAAAAAGGTATTTTAGCTACAAAAGTCGGAATGACTCAAATCTTCAGTGAGGATGGAACTTTGATTCCCGTAACTGTGCTCCAGGCAGGCCCCTGTGTAGTAACCCAGGTTAAAACAGTAGAAAATGATGGTTACAGTGCAGTACAGGTAGGCTTTGTTGACAAGAAAGAAAGAATTGTCAATAAGGATAAGAGCGGCAGAAAAGAAGTTATTCACAGACATGGCGTTGGTAAGGCTATGAAAGGACATTTTGACAAGGCAGGCGTGCCCTGCAAGAGATATGTCAGAGAGTTCAGGTTTGATAACGCTGAGGAATATGCTCTTGGAAGCGAAATTAAGGCTGATGTATTTACAGCAGGTGATATGGTTGATGCATCCGCTATTTCCAAAGGTAAAGGATTCCAGGGCGCAATCAAGAGACATGGACAGCACAGAGGTCCTATGACCCATGGTTCCAAATTCCACCGTCATCAGGGTTCTAATGGCGCCTGCTCATCACCCAGCCGTGTATTTAAGGGTAAAAAGATGCCCGGTCACATGGGATGCGTAAAGGTTACTGTACAGAATCTTGAAGTGGTCAGAGTAGATGCTGAGAAGAATCTTCTTTTGATTAAAGGCTCCGTACCCGGACCTAAGAAGGCCTTAGTAACAATCAAAGAAGCCGTAAAGATGGCTTAAGCTGACAGATGAAAGGAGGACCATTCAAATGGCAAACGTAGCTGTTTATAATATGGAAGGCAAGGAAGTTGGCACACTTGAATTAAATGATGCCGTGTTTGGCGTTCGTATAAATGAACATCTGGTTCACATGGCAGTAGTGCAGCAGCTTGCAAATAACCGTCAGGGAACACAGAAAGCAAAAACCCGTTCTGAGGTTTCCGGAGGCGGAAGAAAGCCATGGAGGCAGAAAGGAACCGGTCATGCAAGACAGGGTTCAACAAGATCACCTCAGTGGAAAGGCGGCGGTGTTGTATTTGCACCCGTACCGAGAGATTATTCTTTTAAATTAAATAAGAAAGAAAAGAGAGCAGCGCTCAAATCCGCACTTACAAGCAGAGTTCGGGACAGCAAACTGATTGTTGTGGATGAGCTTAAATTTGACGAGATTAAGACAAAGAAGTTTAAAGCGGTTATGGATAACCTGAAAGTGACCAAGGCGCTGGTTGTGTTGACAGATGTTGACGAAAAGGTTATTTTATCTGCAAGAAATATTCCTTCTGTTAAGACAACACAGGTGAATACAATTAATGTTTACGATATCCTGAAGGGCGATACGCTGGTCCTGACTAAGGATGCAGTAGCCAAGATCGAGGAGGTGTATGCATAATGGCAGCAATTCAATATTATGACGTAATCCTTAAACCGGTTATCACCGAAAAGAGTATGGCTGGTATGAGTGAAAAGAAATATACTTTTTTTGTTCATCCTGAAGCAAACAAGAGCATGATCAAAGAGGCTGTTGAAAAAATGTTTGAGGGAACAAAGGTTGCCAAAGTAAATACCATCAATATGGATGGAAAGGTGAAAAGACGCGGTATGACGTTTGGAAGAACCGCAAAGACCAAAAAGGCAATCGTATGGCTGACAGAAGATAGCAAGGAAATTGAAATTTTCACTGGCCTGTAAAACGAGCAGGAAATGTTCTAAACTGGCAAAGAACGGCAGTTTAGAACAACTAAGGTTTGGCCAATATTAAAAACTATGCACAAAAAAAGTGCGATATGAAATGAGAATTGAAAGGAGAAAAAGTCATGGGAATTAAGACATATAACCCATATACACCTTCCAGAAGAAATATGACTGGCTCCGATTTCGCTGAAATCACAAAAACAACACCTGAAAAATCACTTGTTGTTTCTTTAAAAAAGAATTCCGGTCGTAACAATCAGGGCAAAATCACAGTAAGGCATCGCGGAGGCGGCGCAAAGAGAAAATATAGAATTATAGATTTCAAGAGATACAAGGATGGTGTTCCCGGAACAGTAGTTGGAATCGAATATGATCCTAACAGGTCGGCAAACATTGCTTTGATCTCCTACGCAGATGGAGAAAAGAGCTACATCATTGCACCTGAAGGATTAAAAGACGGCATGAAGATTATGAACGGACCTGAAGCGGAAGTGAGAATTGGTAACTGCCTTCCTTTATCAGCTATCCCGGTTGGTACTCAGGTACACAACGTTGAATTATATCCCGGTAAGGGCGGCCAGCTGGTGCGTTCCGCAGGAAACAGTGCGCAGCTTATGGCAAAGGAAGGGAAATATGCGACACTTCGTCTTCCTTCCGGTGAAATGAGAATGGTACCCATTGTCTGCAGGGCAACAGTTGGCGTTGTAGGAAATGGAGACCATAGCCTGATTAAGGTTGGTAAGGCAGGGCGCAAACGCCATATGGGTATCCGCCCTACGGTTCGCGGTTCTGTTATGAACCCCAATGATCATCCTCATGGTGGTGGTGAAGGTAAGACTGGTATCGGACGTCCGGGTCCCAGCACACCTTGGGGCAAGCCTGCTCTTGGTCTGAAGACCCGTAAGAAGAAAAAAGCTTCTAACAAGTTAATTGTAAGAAGAAGAGACGGTAAGGCCATCAAATAATGAAGGAGGAGAGAAGAAAATGGCTAGATCACTGAAAAAAGGACCTTTTGCAGATGCAAGTCTGCTTAAAAAAGTAGATGCAATGAATGCAGCAGGACAAAAGCAGGTTATCAAGACCTGGTCCCGTCGTTCTACAATCTTCCCCTCTTTTGTGGGGCACACATTTGCAGTACATGATGGAAGAAAGCATGTGCCTGTATATGTGACGGAGGATATGGTTGGACATAAGCTTGGTGAATTTGTTGCAACCAGAACCTACAGAGGACACGGAAAAGACGAGAAGAAGTCTAAAGTAAGATAGGAGGTTTTTATCATGGCTAAAGGACATAGATCCCAAATTAAGAGAGAGAGAAATGCGCAGAAAGACACAAGACCCTCCGCTAAGTTATCTTACGCAAGAGTGTCTGTGACAAAAGCATGCTTTGTTTTAGATGCCATCAGAGGCAAAGATGTGGAGACTGCTCTGGGTATTTTAACCTATAACCCCAGGTATGCTTCCAGCATTATCAGGAAATTATTAGAGTCAGCTCGTGCAAATGCTGAGTATTTGTACAGCCAGGATCCTACAAAGTATCCGAATCCGGAGCACCTTTATATTGCAGAATGCTATGCAAATAAGGGACCTACGATGAAGAGAATTAAACCGCGTGCACAGGGCAGGGCTTATAGAATCGAAAAGAGAATGAGCCATATTACAATTGTTCTGGATGCAAGATAATGTGGCGGTAAGCTGGCGGAGAGCGTTGCGGAAAGAGGCCTGCCAGGCAGGCCGGATAAGAAAGGAGTAAACTAATTTTATGGGACAGAAAGTTAATCCTCACGGCCTCAGAGTCGGTATTATTAAGGATTGGGATTCTAAGTGGTATGCAGAAGCAGATTTTTCTGATTTCCTGGTAGAAGATTACGATATCAGAAAATTCCTTAAAAAGAAATTATACAGTGCCGGAGTTTCCAAAATCGAAATTGAGAGAGCTTCTGACAGAGTAAAGGTAGTTATTTATACGGCAAAGCCCGGTGTGGTAATCGGCAAGGGCGGCGCTGAAATTGAGGTAACCAAAAAAGAACTTTGCAAAATGACCGGAAAAAGAGTACTGGTGGATATCAAAGAGATCAAGAGACCTGACAAGGATGCGCAGCTGGTAGCTGAAAATATTGCGCAGCAGTTAGAGAATCGTATTTCTTTCAGACGTGCAATGAAGTCCTGCATGGGAAGATCCATGAAGGCCGGTGCACAGGGTATCAAGACTTCCGTATCCGGACGGCTTGGCGGTGCAGATATGGCTCGTACAGAGTTCTACAGCGAAGGTACGATTCCTCTTCAGACACTGCGTGCTGATATTGATTATGGTTTTGCAGAAGCTGATACCACCTACGGTAAAGTAGGGGTTAAGGTATGGATTTACAAGGGTGAGGTA
Organism: Parablautia intestinalis; assembly: GCA_003612395.1. Taxonomy (GTDB): domain Bacteria; phylum Bacillota; class Clostridia; order Lachnospirales; family Lachnospiraceae; genus Suilimivivens; species Suilimivivens intestinalis. The sequence goes on along the minus strand of RAYQ01000001.1, from coordinate 204,119 downwards.
CTTCCTACCAAGAAGAATGAAGAAAAGCAGGAAGGGAGCGATAAATAATGTTAATGCCAAAAAGAGTTAAACGTCGTAAACAGTTCCGTGGCAGCATGAGAGGCAAAGCAACCCGCGGCAACACAATCACTTACGGTGAATACGGTATTGTTGCATTAGAGCCATGCTGGATTAAATCAAACCAGATTGAAGCTGCCCGTATCGCCATGACCCGTTATATCAAGCGTGGTGGTAAGGTCTGGATTAAGATTTTCCCTGACAAACCAGTAACAGCAAAACCCGCAGAAACACGTATGGGTTCCGGTAAAGGTACCCTGGAATACTGGGTAGCAGTTGTTAAGCCCGGCCGCGTTATGTTTGAAATTGCAGGAGTTACCGAGGAAATCGCAAGAGAAGCGTTGCGCCTTGCAACTTATAAGCTCCCTTGCAAATGTAAGATTGTTTCTAAGGCAGACTTGGAAGGTGGTGCATTGAATGAAGACTAACAAGTATGTAGAAGAATTACAGGCAAAATCAGCTGCAGCCTTAAGCGAGGAGTTGGTGGCTGCTAAAAAAGAGCTTTTCAATTTGAGATTCCAGAATGCAACAAACCAGCTGGACAATACAGCAAGAATTAAAGAAGTAAGAAGAAATATTGCAAGAATTCAGACAGTTATTACCCAGAAGAAGAAAGAGGCATAAGGCGTGCCGGATGAACCGGGATAATATCAATGTTGCAGGAATGTCAAAGAAAGGAGACGAAAAGTCGTGGTAGAAAGAAATTTAAGAAAGACACGTACCGGTAAAGTGGTTAGCGATAAAATGAATAAAACAATTGTTGTTGCAATTGAAGAGCATGTAAAACATCCGCTTTATAAAAAGGTCGTTAAAAACACCTATAAGCTGAAAGCGCATGACGAAAATAATGAATGCCAAATTGGCGATACCGTTAAAGTAATGGAAACAAGACCTTTGTCAAAGGATAAAAGGTGGAGACTTGTGGAAATTGTAGAAAAAGCTAAATGATGTTTGGTTGGAAGGAGAAATAGCATGATTCAACAGGAAAGCAGACTGAAAGTCGCTGACAATACAGGTGCAAAAGAAATCCTTTGCATCAGAGTTATGGGTGGATCCACAAGAAGATATGGAAATATCGGTGATATAATTGTTGCTACGGTTAAAGATGCAACACCAGGGGGCGTTGTAAAGAAGGGTGATGTTGTAAAGGCTGTGATCGTCCGCACTGTAAAGGGTGCACGCCGTAAAGACGGTTCTTATATCAGATTTGATGAAAATGCTGCTGTTATCATTAAAGATGATAAGACTCCCAGGGGAACACGTATTTTTGGGCCTGTAGCAAGAGAGCTTCGTGAGAAACAGTTTATGAAGATTGTTTCCCTGGCTCCGGAAGTATTATAGGAGGTATGCAGCATGGCAACTTTAAAGATTAAAAAGGGTGATACCGTTAAGGTAATGGCCGGTAAAGATAAAGGAACAGAGGGAAAAGTAATTTCCGTTGACGCCAAAAAGCATAAGGTTATCGTAGAGGGCGTGGGTATGGTTACCAAGCACACGAAGCCTTCGGCAGCGAACCAGAATGGCGGAATTATTCAAAAGGAAGCTCCCATTGATATCTCAAACGTAATGTATGTTCACAAGGGCCGTCCCACAAGAGTTGGGTTTAAGGTTGAAAATGGCAAAAAAGTACGTTTTGCAAAGTCAACAGGTGAAGCGATTGATTAATTCTGGGAAAGGAGAACTGTAAGCGTGAGCAGACTTAAAACTATTTATAGTGACGAGATCGTAGATGCTATGATCAAAAAGTTCGGATATAAAAACATTATGGAAGTGCCGAAGCTTGACAAGATTGTCGTAAACATGGGCGTTGGCGAAGCGAAAGAGAATGCAAAGATTTTGGAATCTGCAGCCAGAGATCTTGAGATTATCACGGGCCAGAAGCCTATCCTTACCAAGGCAAAGAAATCTATCGCTAACTTCAAGATCAGAGAGGGTATGCCAATCGGTTGTAAGGTTACTCTGCGTGGGGAAAAGATGTATGATTTCCTGGATCGTCTGATCAACCTGGCACTGCCCCGTGTGCGTGACTTCAGAGGTGTGAATCCTAACGCTTTTGACGGAAGGGGAAATTATTCACTGGGTATCAGGGAGCAGCTTATCTTCCCTGAAATTGAGTACGATAAGGTGGATAAGGTTAGAGGTATGGATGTTATCTTTGTTACAACAGCAAAGACCGATGAAGAAGCACGTGAATTATTAAGATTGTTTAATATGCCATTTGCGAAGTAAGGAGGAGGTAAATTCATGGCTAAAACATCAATGAAGATTAAGCAGCAGCGTAAACCGAAATTCTCTACAAGGGCATATACCCGCTGCAAGATTTGTGGACGTCCCCATGCAGTCCTTAGAAAATACGGAATCTGCAGGATTTGCTTCCGCGAATTAGCTTACAAGGGCCAGATTCCCGGCGTAAAGAAAGCCAGTTGGTAACAACGGTTCGCAAAGCGAACCTATAAGAATTTTGCTACGCAAATTTTCCCGCATAACTGGTTTATGCAGGAAGGAAGAAAAGCAGATTTTCTCACGCAGGGAATTTATGATAAAAGGAAAAACAGAATTCCGTTTTCAAACAGGAAATTGTTTGCAGGACGAACTTTGAAATAAGCTGATTTAAAGGACAGTGATAAAGGATATTGCATTGAATTTATATTAGGAGGAAGTAAAATGACAATGAGTGATCCTATTGCAGATATGCTTACAAGAATCCGTAACGCTAATACTGCAAAACATGATACGGTAGATATTCCCTCTTCCAAAATGAAGCTGGCTATTGCTGATATTCTTCTGGAAGAAGGCTACATTAAGAAATATGACTTGATTGATGAAGGCAGTTTTAAGACAATCCGCATCACCTTAAAGTATGGTGTGGACAGAAACGACAGGGTTATCAGCGGATTAAAGAGAATTTCCAAGCCGGGCCTTCGTATTTATGCCGGTAAAGAGGAGCTTCCGAGAGTTCTTGGCGGATTGGGAATTGCAATCATTTCCACCAATCAGGGTGTTATTACTGATAAAAAGGCAAGAGAGTTGCAGGTAGGCGGAGAGGTTTTAGCTTACGTTTGGTAAGATTGAATATGACGAAAAGATTTTCTAAGAAATGTAAACCAGAATAGGAGGTACGGGCATGTCACGTATAGGAAGAATGCCAATCGCAATCCCGGCAGGCGTTACTGTGGAGGTTGCAGAAAATAACAAAGTGACGGTAAAGGGTCCTAAAGGAACACTGGAGAGAGTGCTCCCTGAGGAAATGGAAATCAAGGTTGAAGGAGCGGAAGTTACTGTTTCAAGGCCCAATGATTTGAAGAAAATGAAATCCCTTCACGGCCTTACAAGGACACTGATTCACAACATGGTTGTGGGTGTTACAGAAGGCTTTACAAAGAAACTTGAGGTTAACGGTGTTGGTTACAGGGCAGCAAAATCCGGTAATAAATTAACCTTATCTTTGGGATATTCCCACCCGGTTGAAATGATTGATCCGGAGGGCATTGAGACAGTGCTTGAAGGACAGAATGTCATCATTGTTAAGGGAATTGATAAAGAAAAAGTTGGCCAGTTTGCAGCTGAGATCAGAGATAAGAGAAGACCTGAACCGTATAAGGGCAAGGGTATCAAGTATGCGAATGAAGTGATCAGACGTAAAGTTGGTAAGACTGGTAAGAAATAGATAAGGAGAGTGTAAGTTTGAAAGTTCCTTTCAAACTATATTATTGGTGGCAGTATCGCAAGCAAAGCTTGCGATATGCAGGAGGTGTAAAAATGGTTAGTAAGAAGTCAAGACAAGAAGTTCGTGAGAAAAAGCACAAGAAAGTGCGTAACCACATCAGCGGTACAGCCGAAAGACCCCGTCTTGCTGTATTTAGAAGCAATAATCATATGTATGCTCAAATTATTGATGACACAGTTGGAAATACTTTAGTTGCAGCTTCTACTGTTGAAAAGGAAGTAAAAGGTGAACTGGAAAAAACCAATAACGTTGATGCAGCAGCATATTTGGGAAAAGTTATTGCTGGAAGAGCACTTGAAAAAGGTATTGATACCGTAGTTTTTGACAGGGGCGGTTATTTATACCATGGTAAGGTCGCAGCATTAGCTGATGCAGCCAGAGAAACTGGCTTGAAATTCTAGGAAGGGAGAAGCTTAACATGAGACGTACAATCATCGATGTCAGCGGCATGGAATTAACAGAAAAAGTAGTTTCCATCAAGCGTGTAACCAAAGTTGTTAAGGGCGGCCGTAACATGCGTTTTACAGCGCTTGTAGTAGTTGGGGACATGAATGGCCATGTAGGCGCCGGCCTTGGTAAAGCAACAGAAATCCCTGAAGCAATCCGTAAGGGTAAAGAGGATGCCATCAAACATTTGGTTTCCGTTGCAATAGATGACAAAAAGAGTATTACACATGATTTTACAGGAAAATTTGGATCTGCTTCCGTTCTCTTAAAGAGGGCTCCGGAAGGTACAGGTATCATCGCCGGAGGTCCTGCACGTGTAGTCTGCGAGCTTGCCGGTATTAAAAATATCCGTACCAAGTCACTTGGTTCTAACAACAAACAGAACGTTGTGCTTGCAACTATCGAGGGCTTAAAGGCGCTTAAGACACCTGAGGAAGTAGCCAGAAAACGTGGAAAATCTGTGGAAGAAGTTATGGCATAGGAGGGAACGGAAAATGGCAGAACAGAAAATGTTAAAGATTACTTTAGTGAAATCTCCTATCGGAGCAGTTCCCAAGCACAGAGCTACTGTTACATCTATGGGACTTAGAAAGCTGAATAAGTCAATTGTGCTGCCGGATAATGCAGCTACAAGAGGACAGATTCAGCAGATCAGACATTTAATTAAAGTTGAAGAAGTTTAATTTCAGATAAGGAGGTGTCACAGATGAGTTTAGAATTATCAAATTTAAGGCCTGCTAAAGGTTCTAAGCACAGTGATAATTTTAGAAGAGGGCGTGGACACGGTTCAGGAAATGGTAAAACTGCCGGTAAGGGACATAAGGGCCAGAAGGCTCGTTCAGGCGCACCAAGGCCGGGGTTTGAAGGTGGACAGATGCCTTTATACAGAAGAATTCCTAAGAGGGGCTTTACCTGCCCGAACTCAAAGGAAATCGTAGCGATTAATTTGGGAGTGCTGGATGAGAAATTTGAGGAAGGCGCTGTGGTGGATGTGAATGCATTAATAGAATCCGGTATTGTGAAGAATCCGAAAGATGGCGTTAAGATCCTTGGAAATGGTGAAATTACCAAAAAGCTTACAGTAAAGGCAAATGCTTTCAGTGCATCCGCAAAAGAAAAAATTGAAGCTATTGGTGGAACTGCAGAGGTGATGTAATGTTTACAACCTTAAAAAATGCGTTTAAGATCAAAGAAATAAGAAATAAATTATTGTTTACTTTCGGCATGCTTGTTGTGATCCGTTTAGGATCACAGCTTCCTGTGCCCGGGGTAGACAGGCATTATTTTTCCAGATGGTTTGCCCAGCAGACAGGGGATGCGTTCAATTTTTTTGATGCCTTTACAGGCGGTTCTTTTTTAAATATGTCTATTTTGGCACTGAACATTACGCCTTATATCACATCTTCCATTATTATGCAGCTTCTCACGATAGCAATTCCAAAGCTGGAGGAGATGCAGAAGGAAGGGGAGGACGGCAGAAAAAAGATTGCTTCCATTACCCGTTATGTTACAGTCGGACTTGCATTGATTGAATCTACAGCCATGGCTTTTTACTTTGGCGGCGGCGGATTGCTGGAGGTAAATAACCTCTTTAACAAGTTGACTGTTATTGCAGCGCTTACCGCAGGAAGTGCTTTTCTCATGTGGATTGGTGAACGGATTACGGAAAAAGGCGTTGGAAATGGTATTTCCATTGTGCTTATTATCAACATTATTTCCAGAATTCCCCAGGATATTGCCGGATTATTTGACCGGTTCGTGCGCGGTAAGGCAATCGCCGTTGGCGCGGTGGCAGCAATTGTGATTTTAGCTGTTATCCTTGCAATGGTTGTTCTGGTTATTATTTTAAATGACGGTGTCCGTAAAATTCCTGTTCAGTATGCAAAAAAGGTTCAGGGGAGAAAGATGGTGGGCGGACAAATGTCCTCTATCCCCTTAAAAATCAATACGGCCGGTGTTATTCCGATTATTTTTGCATCCTCGCTGATGCAGCTGCCGGTTATTCTCTGCAGCTTTTTTGGATATAGCGGAAGCGGCGTTTGGGGACATATTCTGAAAGGATTAAGTTCATCAAACTGGTGTAATCCGAATGAACCTGTTTATACTATCGGACTTTTGGTGTATGTGGTGCTGGTTATTTTCTTTGCATATTTTTATACATCCATCACCTTTAATCCCATTGAGATTGCAGAGAACATGAAAAAGCAGGGAGGCTTTATTCCTGGTATAAGACCGGGAAAACCAACCAGTGAGTATCTGACAAAAATCCTGAATTATATCATTTTTATCGGGGCAGTGGGATTAACCATTGTGTGCGTGATACCCTTTGTATTCAGTGGAATATTTGGTGCACAGGTATCCTTTGGAGGAACCAGCCTTATCATTATTGTCAGCGTAGTATTAGAGACGATGAAGCAAATTGAGTCTCAGATGCTGGTACGTAATTATAAAGGTTTTTTGAATGATTAAATGGTACTAAGATGTCATTGCATGAATAATTCATGTAATGAATATATATTAGAGGTTAAAGGAAAGCCTGAAAAAGTTATCCGGCTTTTCTTTTACCTCTAATTTGATAATGCGAAATAAGCAGCTTAAAGGCAGCAAGCATTATGGACAACGGGGCAGAATGACTGATGAATGCAGTACCGCAGGCTATGCCTGTTGTATGCGGAGGAGAATGTATGAAAATAATTATGTTAGGTGCACCTGGTGCAGGGAAGGGCACGCAGGCAAGAATTATTGCAGAAAAATTCGGTATTCCCAATATTTCCACAGGAGATATTTTCAGAGCAAATATTAAAAATGGAACGCAGCTGGGGATGGAAGCAAAAAAATATATGGATCAGGGGCTTCTGGTACCAGATGAGCTGACGGTTAAGATCCTTCTTGACAGAGTGGCCCGGGACGACTGCCAAAATGGCTATATACTGGATGGCTTTCCAAGAAATATTCCTCAGGCTCAGGTTCTTGACGAGGCTCTGGCTAAGAGGAATGAAAAGCTTGACCTGGCAATTGATGTAGATGTGCCGGATGAAGATATTATTAAAAGAATGAGCGGAAGGCGTGCCTGCGTAAGCTGCGGTTCCACATATCATATAGAGCATATTCCTCCGAAAACAGAGGGGATTTGTGATACATGCGGCCAGAAGCTGATCCTTCGGGATGATGACAGACCGGAAACGGTTAAGAATCGTCTGGATGTCTATCATAGGCAGACACAGCCTCTGATTGAATTTTATCAGGCTAAGGGCATTTTAAAGACGGTAGACGGTACCATGGATATGAAGGATGTATCTGCTGCCATTGCTGTTATGCTGCAGTGAAAGAAGGATTTTAAATGGCAGTAACGATTAAATCGGAACGGGAAATTGAGCTTATGCGAAAGTCCGGCAGAATTTTGGCCCGGGTTCATATGGAGCTTGGAAAGGCGATTAAGCCGGGAATTTCCACCTGGGACATCAATGTGTTAGGTGAGGAACTGATTCGCAGCTATGGATGCATTCCTAATTTTTTAAATTACAATGGCTATCCTGCTTCTATCTGTGTTTCCGTAAATGATGAGGTGGTGCATGGCATCCCCTCAAAAAAACGTATCCTGAAAGAGGGTGACATTGTCAGCCTGGATGCAGGGCTTATCTGTGAAGGGTATCATTCCGATGCGGCGCGGACATACCCGGTAGGAGAAATAAGCGGGGAAGCAGCAAAGCTTATTGCTGTCACAAAGAGAAGCTTTTTTGCAGGTATCAGATACGCTAAAGCAGGCTGTTATCTGCATGATATATCCAATGCCATAGCCGCCTATTGCGGCAAATACAGGTATGGTGTGGTAAGAGATTTGGTAGGCCATGGGATTGGGACCAGTCTGCATGAGGATCCCCCAATACCAAACTTCAGACAATGGCGCAGAGGAATAAAACTTTGTCCGGGGATGACACTTGCAATTGAGCCTATGGTTAATATAGGGAGCCATAAAGTGGTATGGCTTGAAGACGACTGGACAGTAGCCACCCGGGATGGTTCTCTTTCGGCCCACTATGAAAATACGGTGCTGATTACAGAAGGAGAACCGGAAATTCTTACTTTGCTTCCGGAACAGAAAAAGAATTAGAAAATGCCTGCCCGGCAGGCGGGAGGGGAATGGTTATTAGTATGACAGGAATGTTTGCCATATCCCGTGCAGGACATGACAAAGGACATATGTATGTGATCCTGGATGAAGATACGGAGTTTGTATATCTGGCGGACGGAAAAAACAGAAGAACAGACAACCCGAAAAAAAAGAGAAAGAAGCATATACAGCTGGTAAAGAAAGGCGCCGATGAGGTCCTTTTGCAGAAACTGGAAGAAAAGACGTCTGTATCAGATGAAGAAATTAAACGTGCTATAAAAATAAGAATGAATGAATTTATTTCCAAACAGATTGAATGATAAGAAAATAACAGTTACGTTTAAAATGCTTTTATGAAGGAGGTAACGAATGTCAAAAGCTGATGTAATTGAAATTGAAGGAACTGTAGTGGAAAAGCTTCCTAATACCATGTTTCAGGTAGAATTGGAAAATGGCCACAGGGTGCTGGCCCATATTAGCGGTAAGCTCAGACAGAATTTTATCCGTATCCTGCCGGGTGATAAGGTTACATTGGAATTGTCCCCTTATGACCTTAGCAAGGGGAGAATTATTTGGCGGGATAAATAAATTCCCTTGCATTTGTATTTATACCATGTTATAATGTAAAACGGTCTTTTTTGAAAGGAGGGTTTAACATGAAGGTTAGATCATCAGTAAAACCGATTTGCGAAAAGTGCAAGATCATCAAGAGAAAAGGACGTATCAGAGTAATCTGTGAGAATCCGAAGCACAAACAAAGACAAGGATAATCCACTGCAGGCAGCAGGAGGGTTCTTGTCCAATTATTATGAAGCGGCTGCAGCACACCGCCTAAAGCGGAGCGCTGATTATTATAATTGTACAAAGGAGCCTTAGTGATTACTTCTTGGTTCGTGAAAGTTTCGCACGTGAAAAATTCACAGTGAATATGTCACGTAAGATCGGAGAATCCGATTGGGCCGGAAGGCCCCAATCAATTAGTATCAGCATACATTTCGTATGCAAAGGAAAATGGAGGAAACGTAAATGGCTCGTATTGCAGGTGTTGACTTACCGAGAGAAAAACGTGTGGAAATCGGCTTAACTTATGTTTACGGAATCGGAAGAACTAGTTCTAATAAGATTCTGGCACAGGCAAAAGTTAATCCGGATACCCGTGTCAGAGAGCTGACAGATGATGAAGTTAAGAGAATCAGCGAGGTAATTGAAGCTGGTTATATGGTGGAAGGTGATCTGCGCAGAGAGATTGCTATGAACATTAAGAGACTTCAGGAAATCGGATGCTACAGAGGTATCCGCCACAGGAAGGGACTTCCTGTACGCGGACAGAATACGAAGACAAACGCAAGGACCAGAAAAGGACCGAAGCGTACCGTTGCTAACAAGAAAAAGTAAAAATTTTATTAAGAAAGTAGGTTAGTTTAAATGGCAGCAAAAAAAGTTACCAAAAAAGTGACAAAAAAACGTGTCAAGAAAAACGTTGAACGTGGACAGGCACATATCCAGTCTTCTTTTAACAATACAATTGTTACATTGACAGACAATGAAGGAAATGCCTTAAGCTGGGCAAGTGCTGGTGGTCTTGGTTTTAGAGGTTCAAGGAAATCTACTCCCTATGCCGCACAGATGGCGGCTGAAACAGCAGCTAAAGCTGCTCTGGTACATGGCTTAAAGACAGTTGATGTTATGGTAAAGGGTCCCGGCTCAGGCCGTGAAGCGGCAATTCGTGCCCTTTCCGCATGCGGACTGGAGGTAACCAGCATCAGGGACGTAACACCGGTTCCTCATAATGGATGCCGTCCTCCCAAGCGTCGTCGTGTCTAATACGAAGAGAATTTCTAAGTTTGCATAAAACGCAAACCAAGAAATTCTAAAGCTTCGTATAACAATTTGTGCTTAAGCACAAATTGTCAGGTGTACGTATTGCCGGCTGGCAGTAAAGTGATTAGCAGTGCAGTTAAACAGTAACTAAAAGTTGGAAGAAGGCGCACAGCGCTGTAAACAATACCACGAAGGAGAAAATATTGCGGAGTATATAATATTACGAAGTATATAATATTACGAAGTATATATTTTTTCCTGATCGTGTCATCATGGAGGTAAAAATAATGGCGGTAAACAGAGTTCCGGTCTTAAAAAGATGCAGAGCACTTGGTCTTGAACCTGCATATCTTGGCTATGACAAGAAATCTAACAGGACAAACGCAAGAGCAGGTAAAAAAGTAAGTGAATACGGGCTTCAGCTGAGAGAGAAGCAGAAAGCAAAATTCATTTACGGCGTGTTGGAGAAGCCTTTCAGAAATTACTACAAAAGAGCGGACAGAATGAGGGGCATGACCGGTGAAAACCTTATGATTATGCTTGAATCAAGACTTGACAGTGTTGTCTTTAGAATGGGCTTTGCAAGGACCAGGAGAGAGGCAAGACAGATTGTAGGCCACAAGCATATTCTGGTAAATGGAAAGAAAGTTAATATACCTTCTTATTTGATAAAAGCAGGCGATGTAATTGAAATCAGCGAGAAGGCGAAATCCCTGCAGAGATACAAGGACATCCTTGAGGTAACAGGCGGAAGACTGGTTCCCGAATGGATGGATGTGGATCAGGAGGCGTTGAAGGGGACGATTAAGAACCTTCCTACCAGAGAAATGATTGATGTTCCTGTAAATGAAATGTTAATCGTCGAGTTATATTCCAAGTAAAAAGCAAGAAGATATCCTTAATGCGGCAGCAATATGCTGCTTAAGGATGTCTGTGTTTTTACACTTGGGTATATTGGATGGTTTTTTAATTGCTCGTAAAGGAGGGTATTTGCAGTGTTTGATTTTGAAAGGCCAAATATTGAGGTAGCAGAAATCTCTGAGGATAAGAAGTATGGCAGATTTGTCGTAGAGCCTTTGGAAAGAGGTTACGGTATCACACTTGGTAATTCATTGCGAAGAATCATGCTCTCATCACTTCCTGGCGCAGCTGTGAGCCAGGTTAAGATTGAAGGCGTGCTTCATGAGTTCAGTTCCATTGAAGGCGTTAAGGAAGATGTAACTGAAATTATTATGAACATCAAGGGTCTTGCCATCAGAAACAACAGCGATACAAACGAGCCAAAAACTGCATATATTGAGTATGAAGGAGAAGGTGTGGTTAAGGCATCTGATATCCAGTGTGACCAGGATATAGAAATTCTTAATCCTGAGCTTACAATTGCAACCTTAAACGGAAAGAATACCAAGCTTTACATGGAACTGACCATCAGTAATGGACGAGGATATGTAAGCGCTGAAAAAAATAAGAGCGAAGAACTGCCGATTGGCGTTATTGCAGTGGATTCCATCTATACACCTGTTGAGAGAGTAAATGTAACTGTTGAAAATACACGTGTCGGGCAGATTACAGACTATGATAAGCTGACGCTTGATGTTTATACAAACGGGACGCTGGTGCCGGATGAAGCTGTCAGCTTAGCTGCAAAAGTACTTAGCGAGCATTTGAGCCTTTTCATTGACTTATCTGAGAATGCCAAGACTGCAGAGGTTATGGTAGAAAAAGAAGAGGATGAAAAAGAAAAGGTATTGGAAATGAGCATTGATGAATTAGAGCTGTCAGTGCGTTCCTACAATTGCTTAAAGAGAGCTGGCATCAATACAGTTGAAGAATTGACAAATAAGACTTCTGAGGATATGATGAAGGTCCGTAATCTGGGCCGGAAATCACTGGAAGAAGTTTTAGCAAAATTAAAGGAATTAGGATTACAGTTAAATCCGGTTGACGAAGTCTGACCGGTGTGACAGTTAACCCACAGAGGGCTGTACTGTTACAATAGGAAAGATGACATGAAGCGCGGTGCAGTAAAGCCAAAGAGTTTGCAGCGCGTTCTCATAAATGGAGCAGAATACATTCGGTAAGTAAGTCCAAAGAGCGTGGCCGAATGTACCATGAAGGGTAAAACCCGTTGAGAAAGGAGCCGAAAATGGCAAAATACAGAAAATTAGGAAGAACATCCGATCAGAGAAAAGCTTTACTCAGAAACCAGATAACCGGCCTTATATATAAGGGCAGAATCGTAACTACCCTTGCCAGGGCAAAGGAAGTTCAAAAAATCGCTGAAGGCCTGATTGCTCTTGCAGCAAAGGAAAAGGATAATTACGAGACAGTTACTGTTTCCGCTAAGGTTCCCGTAAAGGACAAAGACGGAAAGAGAGTAAAAGAAGTAGTGGATGGCAAGAAAGTTACCAAATTTGAGACCGTTGAAAAGCAAATTAAGAAGGACTTACCTTCCAGAATGCATGCAAGACGTCAGATTCTCAGAGTTTTATATCCTGTAACTGAGGTGCCTACCACCAATGCCGGCAAAAAGAGAGGCACAAAGCAGGTTGACCTCGTGGCTAAGATGTTTGATGAGTACGGTCCTAAGTATGCGAACCGTAACGGTGGTTACACGAGAATTATCAAGATAGGCCAGCGCAAAGGTGATGGCGCTATGGAAGTAGTTCTTGAACTGGTATAATAATTCAGGTTAAAAGAAGCAGTCACTTGGTAGTGACTGCTCTTTTTGCAAAATTATTCTTTTCAAAAGTATTGACAAAGCGACTGAATTATACTAATATAATTATTGTTGTCGGAAGACAGCAGATGTGCGCTTAGCTCAGCTGGATAGAGCGTTTGGCTACGGACCAAAAGGTCGGGGGTTCGAATCCTCTAGCGCACGCTTTGTGAGGTAGTGGGGATCTGGTATGTATGGGTTCCTGCTATTTTTTTAACTTTCAGGTTATAGGTGTGGTTTATAAAAGTGAAAGATAAATAGAGCTGATAAGAGACAGGGTGAAGGTTTAGCGGTAACAAACAAAAGAGGGCGGGTATATATATGAAGGCATTTTTGAAAGAGTTTAGGAAATTTATTTCAAAGGGCAATGTAATAGACATGGCAGTAGGTATTATCATCGGCAGCGCTTTCACCGCAATTGTAAATTCACTGGTGAATGACGTTATGATGCCGCTTTTGTCAATTCTTACAGGTGGGTTGGATTTTACTGCCCTTTGCATTGTGCTTGGAGAGGGCGAGGATGCTGCCACTCTAAATTATGGCGCATTTGTTGCAGCCGTTATTAATTTTCTGTTAATAGCATTTGTTATTTTTACCATGATTAAGGCTATCAATAAGCTCTCCGGAAAGAAAGTGGAAGCGCCGAAGGAGGAGATGCCTAAAAAGAAGGTGTGTCCTTTCTGCAAGGAAGAGGTGGCAATTGACGCTGTCAAATGCCCTCACTGTATATCCGAGCTGACGGAAGACGGACCAACTTATGAGAAAATATAAATTATCTGTCTAAAAATGCAGTGCCGTATGTCGGTACTATTAGATAGAAGGTAACTTGTTTCAGGGTATATAAAAATGGTACAGGGTTCACAGAAAAAAATTGCAGCAATCAATGACTTGACCGGCTATGGAAGGTGCGCGCTTACAGTATCTATGCCGGTTATTTCCCATATGAAAATTCAGTGCTGCCCGGTTCCAACGTCCATTTTATCCAATCATACGGGATATGAGGAATATTTTTTTGATGATTATACGGGCAGACTTCCTGCCTATCTTAGAATGTGGAAGAAGTTAGGATTAGAGTTTGATGGTATTATGTCCGGCTTTTTGGGATCAAAAGAACAGATAGGTATTGTGGAGGAGTTTATCAGACAATTCCGAAAAAAGAATACCATTGTGGTGGTTGATCCTGTAATGGGAGACCATGGAAAGATTGCCGGCACATATACGGAGGAAATGTGTCATGAAATGCGTAAACTCGTGTCCTACGCCGATATTATAACGCCCAATTTGACGGAAGCCTGTAAGCTGACGGACACGCCGTACCGGGAAAGCGGCTGGAAAATGGCAGAACTGTTTGAACTGACAGGAAAGCTGCGGGCCATGGGCCCTGAAAAGGTAGTGATAACAGGAATCCCGCAGGGAAAATTCATTGCCAACTATATGAATCAGGAGAACGAAGAACCAATGCTGCTTCGAACCTGCCGGGAGGGCACGGAAAGGTGCGGCACCGGAGATTTGTTTGCTTCTATTATAGCTGCGGATGCGGTAAATGGAGTATCTTTTGTCAGCTCAGTTCGTAAGGCATCGCTTTTTGTAAAAAAATGTATGATAAAGTCCATGGAAATGGGAATTGACCGGAAAAATGGCGTTTGCTTTGAGGAAATTTTACACCTTTTAAAAGTGTAGCCTGGTATGCAGAGGTGTAGGTATGAAGAAGTTTTTAAAATATTTATTTAAAATCATATTTGGCCGGACGCTGATCATTATATTGATGGTAGTGTTACAGGCGGCTGTTCTTTTGGGCAGCTTTATAGAGCTTAGAAATTATTCTCCTTTTATCTGGGAGAGTATGAATATTCTTGGGGCTTTTCTGATCATTTTTATTATCAACAGAGATGAGCCTGCCGAATTCAAATTAAGCTGGATTATACCAATCTGCCTGTTCCCGGTGCTGGGCGCTTTGATTTATATTTTTATAATGGGAAATTTCAGTGCAATCGGACTTAAGACCAAGCTGGGCAGACGTATAAAGGAAACGGAAGGACTGCTTTTTGTGGATAAGAAAACGGAGGTGGCTATTGAGAGCAGTGCGGTGCAGCTTAAAGGCTTTGCCCACTATATGGGGAATACGGCCGGCTTTCCCGCCTATCATAATTCCACAGCGGTTTATTATCCCCTTGGAGAAGATAAATTTGCAGACCTGCTTGCAGAGCTGAAAAAGGCAGAAAAGTTTATTTTTATAGAATATTTTATCATTGAACCGGGAATTATGTGGAACGCGGTGCTCGATATTTTAAAGGAAAAGGCAAAGGAAGGAGTGGAGGTAAGGGTTATGTATGATGGCATGTGCTCCATTATGCTGCTTCCTTACTGGTATCCCCGAAAGCTCAGGCAGTATGGGATTAAAGCCAAGATGTTTGCACCCATTGTTCCTTTTCTTTCTACTTCCCAAAACAATCGTGATCATAGAAAGATAGTGGTAATTGACGGGAAGGTTGCCTTTACGGGTGGTGTAAATCTGGCCGATGAATATATCAATGCGGTGGAGCGGTTCGGACACTGGAAGGATGTTTCCGTAAAGATCATGGGAGATGCCGTGCGCAGTTTTACCGTAATGTTCCTTCAAATGTGGAATGTTTCTGAGAAGGAAGACGGAGAATACGAAAAGTATCTGAAAAATGTTTCCTTTGAAAAGCCTCCTGTTTCAGACGGGTTTGTGATTCCCTACGGGGAAACGCCTACCAGAAGCACCGAGGTGGGAAAGACAGTTTATTCCTCTGTTTTTAATAATGCGTGTAAGTACGTGCATATTATGACCCCTTACTTTATCATAGACAGAGAATTTTTGGACTGTATGCGCTATGCGGCCCGCCGGGGTGTGGAAGTGGTCATGATTTTACCTCATATCCCGGATAAAAAGGTTATCTTTTATATTGCAAGAACCTTTTATCCGGAGCTTTTGGAATCGGGCATAAAGGTTTACGAATACACCCCCGGATTTGTCCATGCCAAGGTGTTTGTCTCAGATGATATCAGCGCTACGGTTGGAACAATTAATTTGGATTACAGAAGTTTTTACCATCATTTTGAGTGTGGAGCTTATTTTTATGATAATTCCGTGGTGGCAGGGATAGAAGAGGATTTTCAGGCTACATTGTTAAAATGCCAGGAGGTCACTTTAGATTACTATCACAGACTTCCTTTATACCAAAAAGTAATCGGAAGAACCTCAAGACTTCTTGCACCGCTGCTTTAAAGCCGGAGAAAGGAAGTGTTTTTGTGCAGGGAATTTTGTATGATGCGACAAAGGTAAAGGTTTGTCAGGCTTTTTATGGAATATGTGATTATGCGGAGCTGTCCCGGGAATGGACGGACGGGCTGTGGATAGATCTGCTCTCTGACAGGCAGCTGTATAAAGAACTTACATATTACATAGAGCATCACACCTTTTTGGATGAGATGAAGGTGTGCGGGTATTCTCTGTGCGATTTGTATGTGTGGCAGATGAACCGCTATAACCTGATTAAGGACACCGGAAAAAATCCGAGAACCTGTAATAAAGAAAAAATGGCAATGCTTGCCTTTGGTACCATGAGGGAACTTACAAAGAATCCGGAGGAATACCGGAAAAGGCTGGAATATGGTCAGGGCACCGATAAGGTCTAAGCCTTAGAGCAGTAAATAGTAAAGGATACATGCAGTGGGAGAGTGAAGGTGACAAAGCAGGAATTTTTAACGGAACTTCAAAGAACCTTAAATGGAAGAATGGGGAGCAGGGAAGCAGCGCCCCATATTTCCTATTATCAGGAGTATATTGAAATTGAAATGCGAAAAGGCCGAAGGGAGGAAGAAGTGACAGACAGCCTGGGAAGTCCAAGACTGCTTGGTAAAAGCATTGGGGATGCTTTTGACCGGACAGCGCAGAATGTCTCCTATGGCGGGAAGGCGGCAGAGTATGGGCTGCATATTTTAAAATATGGAAAAATTCTGGGGAGAAGGTGTGCACAGGCGGGAACCGAAGCTTTACGCAGGGCAAAGGTATGGTTCGACAGATTAAGCTGAAAACAAACGCTGTCAGGCTTTCAGTTTCAGCCTCTTTCATACGTAAAGCCTGTCACAGGACAGGCTTTACAGGGGAGTATAAATAATTAATATAAGGGTTATAAACAGGAATTGAAGGGGTTCCCTGCTTATGAATACATTATAGCGTATATTTTTGAGTTATGCAATGTTAAATAGAGCCAAAGTCCGGGCGGTTGGGATAATAAAATTGTGCAAAACAGACAATGCAGAGAAGCTCTTATAGGCTATTTTTACATATATACAGAATTGATTTTAAATTAGTACTAAAGTACTAACAGTTAAAAGTATAAAAGATAATCAAAAAGAAAATAATACTCTTGTAACCTAAAGAAACAGGAGGAAACAAATTATGTCTAAGAATGATTATCAGAACAACAATCAGAACAGTCAGAATCAGAACAACCAGAATCAGGAAAACAAATCCAACCAGAATAGCCAGAACAGCCAGAAGAACAGCTCTTCTAACTGCAAGGACAACAACAAAAAGAACAACGAGTTCTAACTGCAACATTGGAACTGGAAAGAACTATTGGAAATGTTCCTGGGAGAGCCGGCCTTTGAGCCGGCTCTTTGTTCGTCTGTCCGCTGCTTACCGGTTATTTTTTCATCTGTCTGTAATCGCCGGGGCTTTGTCCGGTAATCGCCTTAAATGCCCTTACAAAATGGGAATGCTCATTATAGCCTGTCTGCTGTGCCACCTCGTAGATGCGCAGGTTCGTAGTGGTAAGCAGTTCCTTTGCCTTTTCGATGCGGAAGCTTCGCAGATAGTTTCGAAAAGTGGTCCCTGTTTTTTGACTGAAAAGGGTTGAAAAGTAGTTTTCACTTAGAAATACGTGGGTAGCCACATCGTTTAGTGTCAAATTATCCTGATAATTATTGTGGATATATTCCTTTGCCTTTTGAATCACGTAATCGTCCTTATTCTCCATGCTCTCTATCAATTCTCCGATTAAATAATTGACAGAAGAATACAGGTGTTTTTTTAAAACAGAAAGACTTTCTGATTTTTCAATATGCTCAAAAAGATCATAATCTGTAAATTTACTGGTGCTGATAATCGGTATAAAAGCAGAATTCCTGTTTAAAATGGAATAGACAAAATGGTGCATCTCCTTCCTGACATCTGAGATGGAAGGGCTCAGGAAATTAAACATAGCAAAGCAAAGCTCTAAATTTTTAATGGTGGATGCATAGTCATAGGCAGCGGCGGCTGCTGCAGCCGCATCAAGACTTTCGGAGAGAGTCTGCCAGTTAGCGGGGGCATCTGATGGAGCATAGGGCAAATCAAAATAATATTTTTCGAAACCTTTCCGGCACTCCTCGTCCGCCTGGCGGATATGCGCATATGGGTACCAGGCAGTTGTAAAGCTGTATTTAAAGTGATCTTTTGTCAATAGGGCCAGAAAAGGTTCCAGGATTTTCTCCGGTTCAAAGGATGCCTCATCTGTAAAAAGGAGAAAAATCCAGTAAGTGTCAAGTCTGCCATATACAACAGTAGGATTGAGCAGCGGGATTTCCCGTGAACTGTTTAAAAAGGATTCCACCCGGTCGGTGAGAAACTGAAACATGGTTAAGTAGTTGCTGTACAGAGCACGCCTTATGTCTACATAGCACATCAGACAGGAGGTCTGTCCGGAAATATGATGCTCCTGCTCAAAGTCGTCTGCATCAGGCAAAGAGATATCCGAACTGCCTATTAACCCCTCTAAGAGTTGCTGCATCTTAAGGATAGAGGTAAGGGAATAGGTCTGTCTGGTAAAAGAAGGAAGCTGGCCGGATTGCTTTTTGAGCTCGTAGAGGGCGTTAATGAGCAGGCCTTCGTCCACGGGTTTTAGCAGGTAGTCTGATGCGCCTAAACGCATAGCGTTTTTTACCAGGTTAAAGTCATCATATCCGCTCAAGACAATCGAGGAGCAGGCAAGGTTCTGTTCGTTCATAAATTTCAGCAGATCTATTCCTGAAAACAGGGGCATTTTAATGTCTGTAATAACGGCATTAATTGGCTCACTGGCAAGAAGCTGGGAGGCCATCAGTCCGTTTTTACAGGAAAAGATGAGGATTTCATCTCCGGAAAAGTGGCTGGATATGATTTTTTCCAATCCCAGAAGGATTTGGGGATCATCATCCACCAGTAGAAGTTTGAAGGGAGTTGCTGTTTCCATTTATTTCCTCCTTTGTATGAGCCATAAGCGCGGCAGGTGTTTTGGGAATGCGCACGGTGACGGACGTCCCTTTACAGGGAGCGCTGTTAATAACAAGGCCGTAATTTTTTCCATAATATAATCTGATACGGCGATGGATATTTTTAAGACCTATCCCATAGCGCGTATTGTTCTCATCGTCAAGAGAAGCTCTAAGGTCATCCAGATACTGTTTTTCCATGCCATGTCCATCGTCAGAAACCATGAAAATCAAATCATTTTTTTCTTCATATCCCCAAACCTGAATATGAATTGCATTTTGTGGTTCCTTGATTGCGTGGTTGACGGCATTTTCTACCAGAGGCTGGAAAATCACCTTTATCATATAGTAATCGTAAAGAGCTTTATCTATAAAAATATCCACCAAAAGCCTGGGAAAACAGTAATGCAGCAGGGAAGTATAATATTGCAGATGCTCTAATTCCTCCCGGATGGTAACAAGCCCTGACTGGTTGGTTACGCCGTACCGCAGGACTTTTGAAAGGAGAAGACACATTTCGCTTAACTCTATATACCCGCGGGTATAGGCGGACATACGCATATTCTCAAGGGTGTTATAGAGAAAGTGCGGGTTGATCTGGGAGCGGAGCATCTGGAGCTCTAAGTCCCGCTCGGCCAAAGTCCGTACATATACCTCATCGATCAACTGCTGTACACGCTCGGACATGTTATTGAGGGAATGAGTCAGGTAGGACAGCTCATCCGTTCGGGAACAGGGAATGCGTACACTGAAATTACCGCGGCCAATCTCCTCACACATATTGACAAGCCTGGCAAGAGGACGGTTGATGCTGCTGATGATGCCCATAAAGATGGAGATGTTCAGTAAAATCAGAATCAGACCGCCAAGGAATATGCCAAAGATGGTGCGGAACTGTTTCATTATAAGAAGTCTTGAGGGCGTTCGTATGATACTGTAAGAGCCGCCAGACTCCACAGTGTAGGAAACATGATAGATGTATTTTTCGCCTTCATCCCTGCATGAGAAGGAATAATCGCCGCGCCGGGATGCCAGTAAGACCTCCTGTTCGAGGGGCACATCCATGTTTCCGATAAATTTATGACCGGAGGAATCGTAAATGGCATAAAGCTGCTCATCAAAAAGCTTGTCCGTGTTAAAGGTGATGGGTATATCTGCTGCCCGTATTCCGGTCAGGGTGATACAGAATGGTTTGAGCGTGAGATGATCGTACAGCACTCTGGCGGCATGCAGGTTCTGAGAGGTGCTGCGCAGGCCAAGGGAAAGCGTTTCCTCTTCGCTAAGAATATAAATTTTTCCTGAAAGCTTCTGACATTTGGCATACCAGGTATCTTCACTGTGATCTTCCTTTGGCAGAGTGATGTTGTACACGGATTTACTGTCAATGAGTTCTCCATTTTTATCAAACAGCACCAGAGATTCCACCTCAGGAAACTGGATAAAGACTTCACCGGTCCGATAATAAAACACTCTGTAAATATCAGGCTGTGTCATATTGGCATGATCCTTTTCGGTAAGATATTTGAGCAGGGGATCGTTATACCTGTCAGGCATATGAGCCAGAGGAAAACTTGAAGCGGTATCCAGATTTTCCAAAACAGAATTGGTATGGAGCAGCAGCATGTGGTTTAAGTTATAGATAGCGGTGTCCTGTTGCAATCTGCAGTTTTGGGCATAGAAAAAAAGAATCAGCAGATAGGCAGCGATCAGTATGAAAACTTCCAGCACCATAAGAACCTGGAGTCTTCGGCTGATATGGTAAAAATGTTTTTGTTTTCCGGATGTGTGAAATCGACGGGGGCGTGAGGGAAGTGTAAACTTCGTAAGTTTCTTCATACATAATTACCCATACCTTTCCGTAACCTGCAGGACAAAGGGACTGCAGACAGGCGTTTACTACAGTAAGCTGTCTGGTAAAGCATAAATTGCATTAAATTAATAATTCAGGTTTTAACTATTGATGAGTTATTCCTTGAATTATAACATAAAAAACCAAAAAACAAAACACAGGAAAAAATGGTAAGAAACAGGAAACCAGGGCATTTTAATGAAGAATTGATTTTGTTATACTTTAGCCACGAAGCAAGAAAGTATTTCAGGGAGAAAAGGAGAAAAAGAGATGAAGAAAAAATGGATTAGCCTGATGCTGGCAGCAGCTTTAACAGCGACAGCATTGGCAGGATGCGGAAATTCCGGCAAGGAAAGCAGCGCGGACACGCAAGGCGCAGGAAGCCAGGGAGGAACAGAAAGCAGTGCGGATGCAGGAGAAAGTGAAGGAGCAGGTACACAGGCATCTTCCGATTCCGAGAAAATTGTACTGGAATTTTTTAATCAGAAGGTGGAGGCAGAGAGCCTTTATAATGATGTAATTATTCCGAAATTCCAGGAGGAATATCCAAATGTAGAGATAGAAGTGGTATCTCCTTCTGACGCGGAAACAGTATTTTTCACCAGAGTTTCCACCAATGATATGCCTGATATTATGTCTATTTATCCGGCAGAGTACAGCTACCGTGTGATTATGCAGGACGGTCTGCTGGCAGATTTAAGCGGAAAAGATTTTCTTTCCAGAGCATCTAAGAGTGCGATAGAGTATTCCACCTATGATGACGGTAAGCTCTATGCAATGCCTTATGGACTCAGCTCCTACGGAATTTATTGCAACCTTGACATGTTTACGGAAGCCGGACTGGAACTGCCGGAAACATGGGATGAGCTGATTGCTTGTCTGGATGCTTTTGTTGCAAAAGGAATGGAAAAACCTCTTATCTTTGATGGTAAAGGAAGTCTCGCACAGTTTGCAGAAAGACTGATCGGTATTGTGGATAAGGATTTTGCAACGGTTTGTGAAGCGGTAGGAAAAGGGGAAGGCTCTTTTGCAGATGCAGATAAGAACCAGGTACGTATCTTCTCCGAAGCTCTTTTAGAGCTGGCAAAGTATGCGCCGGATGATATTCTTGGAATAGGCCGTGATCAGGGAACCGCTGATTTCTGTAATGGCGTATATCCTATGTACATTGGCGGTACCTTCTATATGGCGGATATTCTTGCAGGAAATGCAGACTTAAATTGTACCATGATTCCTATCCCCAAGCCGGACGGCGGATACAGTCTGCCAATCAATGTGGATATTGCTTTAGGCTACTATGTGGAAACAGAGCATCCTGAAATTTGCGAGGCATTTATTGAGTTCATGTCAAGGCCTGAGATTTACCAGATTATGGCGGATAATGAAGGAACTCCTACCTGTATTGAAGGTGTGGATTATAAGATCACAGCCCTTCAGGATATCAGCAAAAAAATCACAGGGGACGATACTTTCCTTACATTGGTTAACTTCTGGCCCTCCGGATGGAGAACAGAATGGACAATTTATGTGCAGAACCTGATAAGTGACGGAGACATTGACGCTCTGATCACAGAGACAGACAGGATATGCAAAGATTATTACAACCAATAAAAAATAATTTGTGACAGTCCGGCCTTTGACTGGCGGACTGTGGATGGTAATGACGGTTCCCGTAAAGCTTTCTTTCGGGAACCGTTTATGCACAGCCCGTACAAAGGGAGTATGCCGCCAAAGCGGTGTATGGGCCGTGCGGCGGGCAGGGGAAATCTTCCCTGCCGATAAAAAAGAGATAACAGGGGGTATCCTGAATGGAAAAAAAGAAAAAGAAAAAGATAACGGAAAAGTCGCTGTCCATGTTTTTATTCACTGTGCCGGCTACGGTCTTGTATTGTGTGTTTTTTATCTATCCCATTATTATCGGTATTATGTATAGTTTTACTGATTGGAACGGTTTGTCAAAGGATTATAAATTCATAGGTCTTTCCAATTATATTACGGCGTTTACCAACAGCCGTTTCCAGAATGCCGTAAAGTTTAATATCAGATTTACTTTGATGGCAGTGATTTTGATCGTAGGCTTAAGTCTTATTCTGGCACTTATTTTTAACAACAGCAAGCTCCGCTGCATGTCCCTGTTTAGGGGAATTTATTTCTTCCCTGCTGTTTTGGGTATGCTGGTTGTAGGTTTGATTTTCAATGAAATTTTCTACCGTGTGGTACCTGTGATTGGGAAAGGGCTGAATATTCCTGCAATATCTTCTAACATTCTGGCCAGCAAGTCTACGGCTATCTACGGTGTTCTCATAGTTCATGTATGGCTGGCAGTGGCTATGGCTACCGTAATGCTTCTGGCAGGACTTCAGTCCGCCCCGGAGGATCTTTACGAGGCGGCGGTGTTAGACGGGGCAAACAGATGGCAGAAGTTTAGGTACATTACCATGCCTTTTCTGCTTCCGGTGCTTTCGGTTGTGCTTATCTTACAGATAAAAAGCGGGCTGACGGTTTATGATATTATTGTTGCGCTTACAAACGGCGGGCCGGGAGGTGCAACGGAGAGTCTGGCAGTTCTTATTTACAATCATGGATTTAAGGAAGTGAAATTCTCCTATGCGATTGCGGAGGCAATGATTCTGACCATCGTGATCTGTGCAATTTCCTTCATCCAGACCAGTATCAGCAACAAGAAGAAAGTTTATTAAGGAGGACGGCCATGAAGAAAAAACCCAGTATTTTTACCTATCTTTTTTTGATTTGCGGCTGTGTGCTTATTATTTTTCCCATGTATCTGGCAGTTATCACAGCATTTAAGCCCACAGAGGAGCTGACAAAAAGCATCTTTGCCTTTCCGTCTTCCTTCTATCTGGGAAATTTTATGGAAGTAATAGAGAAGTCCGGCTTTTTAAACTCCGTTATCAATACGGTTTTCGTTACGGTGGTCTCCTGTGTTGGCGTAATTTTGGTGGTGCCGCTGGTTTCCTATGCAATTGCACGTAATATGGATAAAAAGAGATATTATAAGTACTTATATTATTTCCTGCTGATAGGGATATTTGTCCCCTTCCAGGTAAAAATGATGCCTCTTGTGCAGGTAATGTCAAATTTTAATATGCTGAATGTGCCCGGTATTGCAGTGGTCTACATTGCAAGTGCGGTTTGCGAAGGTGTATTTTTGTATGTAGCTTTTATCCACGGGGTGCCGGGAGAGTTAGAGGAATCCGCTTATATGGACGGTGCAGGAACGCTTTTTACCTACTGGAAAATTATTTTTCCGCTGCTAAAGCCCATGACGGCCACGGTGCTTATTATGGACGGACTGTGGTTCTGGAATGACTTCTTCCTGCCTTTGCTTGCTTTAAATAAAACGCCGGATAACTATACCCTTACCTTATTTATCTATAATTTCAAATCCCAGACTACGGTGAATTATTCCCTGATTTTTGCAGGACTGCTTCTTGCCATGCTGCCGATTATGGTTTTGTATGTCTTTTTGCAGAAACAGATCATGGGCGGGCTTGTAAACGGCGCTGTAAAGGGGTAGTCTTAGAGTGACGGACTGGTATATAAAAGTTTGCGCGACATCAGGAACATGTAAGGGCGCAGAACTGTGTGAGCGCGGTTATCACAGACCTGCAAATTTCCGGAGAACAGAAACCGCGCAGAAATGAGGTGTATTATGAAACTGCATTATCTTGGAACAGCGGCGGCGGAGGGGTGGCCTGCCTTATTCTGCAGCTGCGAAAACTGTCAGAGGGCCAGGAAGGTGAAGGGAAAAAGTTACCGGAGCCGTCCCCAGGCGCTGATTGATGGAAACTTAATGATTGACTTTGGGCCGGATACCTTTTATCACATGATGAAATACGATCTGGATTTCTCAAAGATACAGCATGTGATACTGACCCACTCTCATACGGATCACTTTTATGCTACGGATTTAATTCTGCGGGCATTTCCCTATGCGTATTATGGGGATGAACGGAAAATGACCGTGTACGGAAATGAAAAGTGCCACTGGATGTTTCTGCGAACGCTGGAAGTGGAGGACGATTCACAAAATATGCGTGATTGTGTAGGATTTGAGGAAATCCGGGCTTTTCAGCCTTTTCAGATTCCGGGCTATGGGATTACACCCCTCCATGCGGTGCATGACCCGAAGGAGGAATGCCTGTTTTATCTCATTAGGGATGAGGAGGGAAAGACATTGCTCTTTGCCAATGACACGGGAATATTCCCGGAGGATACCTGGGAGGCTCTTGCAGGCGTAAAGCTTGACTGCGTGAGCCTGGATTGTACGCTTGGAAACGATCCGAACATGGAGTGCGGACATATGGGGCTTAAGGCGGTCCGCAGCGTGGTGCAGCGGCTGCGGAAGATGGAGTGCATTGACAAGGACACGCCTGTGGTGCTGACCCATTTTTCCCACAATGGGAATCTGCTTCATGAGGAATTAGAGACTGAAACAAAGGAAGATGGATTTGTCATTGCATATGACGGAATGCTGCTGGAGTTTTAGATAAATGGAAAAAAGTAAATTAACAGATAAAAAAATGGGGAATTTTTTGTTTCTCCTGTGCTGGTGTGTCTATTTCGCATCTTACATCGGGAGACTGAATTATTCCTCGGTCATGTCTTCTATTATCGGCGAGAACCTTTTGAGCTTTTCACAGGCGGGGAGCATCAGTATGGTATACTTCTTTGCCTATGGAACAGGGCAATTGTGCAACGGAATACTGGGAGACCGGTTAAAACCCCAGAGCATGATTTTTTTCGGGCTGTTTTGCTCCGGGATTTCCAACCTTTTTATGGGCCTTTTTAGAAGCTTTCCCGCTATGGCTGTGCTATGGGGGATAAATGGTTATATGCAGTCCATGATTTGGCCGCCGATTATCCGGATTTTTGCGGAAAAGTACACGGAAGAAAGAAAAAGACAGTGCAGCGTGGACATTGTTTCCAGTATGGCAGTCGGCACGCTGGCCTCCTATTTCCTTTCTGCCTGTGCCATGAAATGGATTTCCTGGCAGGCAGCCTTTTATCTGGCAGCAGGGATCATGGTTTTGATTGCGCTGGGATGGAGTGCAGGATATGGTGCAGTGGAGCGCTTTTTGAGGTCGGAGAGGGCGGCGGAGGGCGGCCCGCAGGGTAACCTTTCCGGCTTTTTGGGAAACGGGGCTCTTTTAGAGCAGGAAAAGACAGCGGCATGCAGGGAAGAAACCGGAAAAGAAAAAGCTGGTGCGGCGGCTGCCGGGAAGGAACAGGCAGCTGAAAATGGCAGAAAACAGATATCCCTTCCGGCGCTGGTAGCAGGGAGCGGACTGGCAGGCATTCTGCTTCCGGTTATGATTCATGGTGTGTTAAAGGACGGGATTACCCAATGGGTCCCCACCTATATTTATGACTGCTTTGATGTGACATCCTCCTTTTCCGTGATAGTTACCATGATTCTGCCGCTGATCAATTTAACCGGGGCATACATGGCCAGATACGCAGGCAGAAAACACCCGGATGAGGAAGTAAGGACCTCTGTGATATTCTTTGGCGGCGCGCTTATATCACTGATGATGCTTTTACTATTTGGAAAATATCATGTGCTTTTGGCCGTATTACTATTTGCCGTGATTACGGCTTCCATGATGGCGGTAAATACGCTGTACGTGAATATGATACCCCTTCATTTTGAAAAACAGGGGCGCGTGGCAGCTGTCTCAGGCATGCTGAATTCCGTAGCCTACATAGGCAGCGCATTGTCAACGTTTACCATTGGGATTATGGTAGAAAAAGCCGGCTGGACGGTTACCATGGCGGGCTGGGCGGCGATAACAGCCGCGGCCTTGGGGATATGCGTGGTGATGAAAAAAAGGAAATTTGATTAGACATTACACTTCCTCACAAACCCGCTATAATAAATGTAGTAATATATAACAGTTATTTTCGTTGTAAAAGCGATGGAAACAGGGAGGTGTTGGAAATGACCGAAAAGGAAATGATGCAAAAGAACGTTGAAGAATTTGAAAGATTACAAGACTATATGATTTCCTGTGAAAAAGATTCGGAAGCATATAAAAAATGAAAAGGCGCTATACGGCATTAAAAGTCATACTAACGGCTTCTGACATCAATCTTACCGAATTGGATATAATCAAAGAATGACAACCTTATTATTTAATCACTAAACCAAATGAAGTGTAAAGTCTGTTGGATTATCAAGGGCTTTACACTTTTTTATTTATGTGAGCGATGAGTCAGGCGTAGGCGAACGGAATCGAAGGTTCTGTAACTGTCTTGACGAATACCGCAAGGGGGGGCTGTGCACCAGCGGCGCATAGTCAGCAAGGAATGAAGCGGAGCGCAGACCAAATACCCCGCACAAGGAAGATGTGTTGCGTTCTGCTGCGCAGCAAGTTTGATGCCCCATCAGATTGCGGCGGGATTTTTGAATTCAGGAGGCAACACACTATGGCAAAATCAGTATATGAGGAGGCAACAGATATCAACAACGGAAATCAACACAAATCCTGTGACAAAAACGGGGCGTTGTGTTATAATATCCCCGACATTTACCGTTTTTTGATTTCCGCAGGCAATGAGCCGGGCGGCGGTTTAAAGCTAATAGTTGCCCGCCAGCTCAGTAAAGGGAGAAACATATGATACGATACGAACTGATAGCCCCCTGTCATTTTGGCCTGGAGGCTGTGCTTAAGCGTGAGATTACGGATTTAGGATATGATGTAACCAGAGTGGAGGATGGAAGAATTACCTTTGCCGGTGACGGGGAGGCGGTCTGCCGGGCAAATATTTTTCTGCGGAGCGCGGAGAGGATTCTGATTAAGGTGGGAAGCTTTCGGGCGGAAAGCTTTGAGGAGCTTTTTCAGGGGATAAAAGGACTTCCCTGGGAGGAATACATTCCGGCAGACGGGAAGTTCTGGGTGACAAAGGCGGCCAGTGTCAAGAGCAGGCTGTTTAGTCCCTCCGACATCCAGTCCGTGGTGAAAAAAGCCATGGTGGAGCGGCTTAAGGAGGTTTACCATATAGAGTGGTTTGCGGAAAGCGGGGAATCCTTTCCTCTTCGGATATTTTTGATGAAGGATGAAGTTACGGCCGCCATAGATACCACAGGGGAATCCCTCCACAAAAGAGGATACCGGAAGTTAACGGCGATGGCCCCCATTGCGGAGAATCTTGCAGCGGCGCTTCTTATGCTTACCCCGTGGAAGGGGGATCGGATTTTGGTAGATCCTTTTTGCGGCAGCGGCACCTTTCCCATTGAAGCGGCAATGATGGCAGCGCATATGGCGCCGGGGATGAACAGAAGCTTTACGGCCCAGAACTGGCCCCATCTGATACCGTTAAAGGAATGGTATGAGGTGTTTGACGAGGCCAGAGATGAAATTGTGGAGGATGCCTATACGGACATTCAGGGGTATGACATAGATGATGCAATGGTATCCATTGCAAGAGAAAACGCAAGGCTTGCCGGGGTGGAGCATTTAATCCATTTCCAGAGGCGGGATGTACGGGATTTAAGCCATAGTAAAAAATACGGGTTTATCATCAGCAATCCCCCTTATGGAGAGCGTATAGAAGAAAAAAAGAACCTGCCTGAGCTTTACAGGGCAATTGGAGAGCGGTTCAGAGATTTGGATTCCTGGTCCATGTATCTGATCACCGCCTTTGAACAGGCAGAGAGTGCCATAGGGCTTAAAGCGGCCAAAAACAGAAAGATATACAATGGAATGCTAAAAACATATTTTTATCAGTTTCCGGGACCCAAACCACCTAAAAGAAATTTGCAGGAGTAAAAATGCGGCTTAGTGTAATGAAAAAGGCAGCTATCGGAAGTGTACTTTATTCTATGGCAGCCATGGGATTGATTTATTATTTGTCCAATGACAAGGCGATTACAATTTCAGATGTGGCTCAGGACGAGGTGGAAGAGAGCACTGTAACCGGCCCTGAGGAAGGAAAGATATCAGATCCGGAGGAAGAACAGGCCGGATTAAGTGAGAATAAAACCGTCCCCCGTGAGAACAGGACAGCTTCAGATGAGGATAATACTGCTAAAGGCACAGATATAGCCGATCCGGATAAGGAAGCCGGACCGGAGGAGAATGCTGAAAAGACTGCCGAAAAGACGAAAAAACCTCAAGACGCAGGCACCGGGGAAGAGGAGGACAAGGGAGAGAAACTTATATTTGGAACAGGGGACAGTAACAGCACTTACATGAGAATTCCTTTGCCGGAGGAATGTAAGGCGGAAGATATTGTAATAGAAAACTATTATATGAATCAGGAGCTGTGTATACTGGTGGGCACAGCTGATGCTGACTTCTATGAAGCCAATGCAATTTCCGGAAATCTTGATATGGTGAAAAAAGGGCTTTGTGAAGCAGCAAATGAAGGGACAGATGAAAAGGGTGTGAAACTGCGCTTTTCCCTGACAGGGATTTTTGAGTACCACACAATTTTAGAGAATCATGATTTATACGTAAATTTTTTGAGTCCCAGGGAAATGTACGATAAGATAGTGGTAATTGATCCTTACGGCGGAGGCTCTAATGCAGGAAATGAGGGAAACGGGCTTTCAGAAAAGGATATCACCCTTCAGGTTGCAAAAAAAATCAAAGAAAAGCTGGATGAATCGGATATAAAGGTGTATTATACCAGAATGGATGATTCCAATCCCGGGGAGGAAGACAGGGTCAGACTGGCCAATGAAACCAGGGCGGATATGTATATACGGATACAGGTGGATGCAAATGAGGACAGCAGTGTTTACGGCGCCACAACGATTTATAATGAGGATTATTTTATCCCCGGTTTTGGCAGTGTGGAATTAGCGGATATACTGGAGCGTGAAGTGGTTACCAGCATAAAGGGAAAGGCTCTGGGCCTTACCGGAGCGGAGGAAGAAGACTACGCTGTCCGCAGTATTACCGTTCCGGCAGCTGCTGTGAAAGTGGGCTGTCTTACTAATAAGCAGGAAGCCATTTTGCTTGGCCGGGAAGAATATCAGGACAAAATTGCAGATGGCATTTGCAATGCTGTTCAGAAGGTATACGAGGATAAAAATCAGCCTGGAGGCTGATTCTATTAATCACAAATTTGCGGGTTACTGAAAGCAGGAGGATAAGAATGCAGAAGATTGTTTTTGCTACGGGTAATGCCGGAAAGATGAGGGAAATAAAAGAAATTTTATCGGGACTTGAGACAAAAGGAGAACCGGTTGAAATACTTTCCATGAAAGAAGCAGGCGTGGACACAGAGATTGAAGAAGATGGGCAGAGCTTTGAAGAAAATGCCCTTATCAAGGCAAAGGCTGTTGCCGCTTGTGTGGGGGATGCCATTGTACTGGCAGATGATTCCGGGCTTGAGGTGGATTACCTTGATAAGGAGCCTGGCATTTATTCAGCCAGGTATATGGGGGAGGATACCTCCTATCATATTAAAAACGCCAATCTGATAGAGCGGCTTACCGGGGTGGAGGATGAGCAGCGCACGGCCAGGTTTGTTTGCGCCATTGCCTGTGTCCTTCCGGATGGACGGAATTTTATACGAACGGCAGCCATAGAGGGAAGGATTGGGTATGAAGAAAAAGGGGAAAACGGATTTGGCTATGATCCAATCTTTGTGGTGCCGTCCTACCACAAAAGTGCTGCCCAGTTAACCCCGGAGGAAAAAAATGCAATCAGCCACAGGGGAAAAGCGCTGCGGAAGGTGAGAGAAGAACTTGTGAAGATGGAGAAACGTATATGAAGGTGTTGATTGTCAGTGACACCCATCGGAGAAATGATAATTACATAAACGTGCTTGACAGAGTGGCGCCTGTGGATATGGTAATTCACTGCGGTGACATTGAGGGCAGTGAATACCTGATTGCTGAGAGCGCCGGGTGCCCTGTGCAGATGGTTACGGGAAACAATGATTTCTTTTCTGATCTTCCAAGGGAAAAAGAAATTCAAATCGGGCATTATAAGGTATGGATTACCCACGGACATAATTATTATGTGTCTATGGGCAATGAGACAATTAAGCAGGAAGCCAGAATGCGCGGGGTTGACATTGTAATGTACGGCCATACCCACAGACCGGTGGTGGAGATAGAGGGAGATCTGATTGCCATCAACCCCGGAAGCCTTACTTACCCCCGCCAGGAGGGACGCAGGCCTTCTTTTATCATTATGGATTTGGACAGGAAGGGGAAGGCGCATTTTACAATTAATTATTTGTAATCCTATGCAAATAATGGCATCTGTAAAACAGTCTCAAATAGCAGGTTAGTATTGGGAATTATAGTTCTGACATCAGAAGATAGCTACAGGTTCATAATTTCATTTGACAATGTAGATTTGCGGAAGAAGCGATTTTTTATAATACATTTTTAGAGCATTAGCCAGGTACTGAGAGTATCTGGTTTTTTTATATTAATTCAGAAGGTTTTCCACAACTATAGCAAAGAAAAAAGGAAAATAATGATTGAATAAATATAAAATATTTTATATTTATTAAAAGTATTATTGACAATAGTATTAATTTATTATACGATATGGGCATAAAGATAACCAAAGTGGACTAAAATTATACAAAATGACAAATCGATAAGCAATAGGAATAAGAACAATATGAAATTTTTGTAAAATAATTTAACTTTACCATTTGTGACTTGGAGAGTGAAAGTATGATAGAAATATCATAGGCAGATGGAAGACATGATGGTTATCTGAAATCTATTAAGAAGAAGGAGGAAAAAAAATGAAGAAAAAGTTATTGGCTGCAGTTTTATCTGTAGCAATGACAGCGTCTTTGTTGGCAGGATGTGGTTCAGGAACTTCTGGTAACAGTGGAGATGCCGCAAATGAGCCTGGGGGGGGGGTAAAACAGACAATGTAGAAGCTCCCGCAGAATCAGAAGAAGAAAAGACGGAGGAGGCGGCCGGAGAAGAGGCAACTTCTCCTGATGGTGACAAGACGGAAATTACTGTCTGGTCATGGGATGCTACCGTTGAAGCAGCTATTCCGGAGTTTGAGGCTGCTAATCCGGATATTACTGTGAAGTTTGAAAATGTTGGATCCGCAAGCGATCAGTATAAAGCAATTGATAATGCATTGCAGGCCGGGACAGGATTCCCTGATGTTGCTCAGTTTGAGTACTTTGCAATGCCGTATTTTGCTGTAGCAAATAAACTGGCAGATTTATCTTTACTTGGTGCAGGCGATTATGCAAGCGATTATGTTGACGCTGTTTGGAATGGCGTTCATTTCAATAATACATTATATGCGCTTCCGCTTGACTATGGTCAGGTTGTGATGTTCTACAATCAGGACACATTTGAAAAAGCAGGTATCGCAGAAGCACCGACAACATGGGATGAATATTATGAGGCGGCTAAGAAGATTCGTGCTTTAGGCGATGATTATTATATTTCTAATGCAGCAGGAGATATATTCCTCATTATGTCACTGATCTGGCAGGCAGGCGGACAGCCGTTTTCAACTGATGGAAATTCTGTAAAAGTTGATTTCTCAGATGCTAATACACAAAAAGCGCTTTCTTTCTGGCAGAAAATGATTGATGAAGATCTTGTTACCAATGCGATTGGCAACTGGTCTGACGATTGGAATCGTGCTCTCAATGACGGTACTTTGGCAACACAGATTATTGGCGGATGGATGACCGCTAATTTACCGCCCCGTGCGCCTGATGCATCAGGTAATTTCCGCGTGGCTCCTATGCCGCAATGGAATGCAGGCGAGAACTATAGTGCGGAAAATGGCGGAAGTACATTAGCAATTTTGGAGGCCTCGGAAAAGAAAGAAGCGGCATTTAAATTTGTCGAGTATATCACTCATGGTGATGGCGTTCGGCCTCGTGTTGATTCAAACGCCACAGTTCCCAATATTTCCATACTTGAAAGTGAAGAATTTTTGAATTTAGAAGATGAATATTATGGCGGTCAGCAGGTTAATCAGGTAATTGCAGACGCCGCAGCAAATGTACGGACTGGTTGGCAGTTCCCTCCATTCTTTGAATGGATGAGAAACGACTGGACCGATGTTTCCATGCCCTTTTTTACAAACGGAGAGGGCGACATCTTCGAAGTCTTTGCAAACTGGCAGCAAAATAGTATAGATTACGGTAACGAACAGGGATTTACCGTAGAATAATTTTGGTTCCTCTTGCTTACGGTTAAGAGAGATGCGCTATTCTTTATGATGTAGTGTAATAGAATAGCGCATTTCTTATTATATAAACATATGAAAAGGGGCGGAGTTTGATTTATCATTTTCAAAGGAAGGTGGAATATGGATAGCAAGGTATTATTACGGAAAAAACAAACAAATAATGTGAAAAACCGGCGTAAACAGATTGGATGGCTTTTTATTGCACCATTTGCTATTTTTTTTACGTTTGTATATATTTTACCCATTATATATTCAATTTATATCAGCCTTTTCCAGAATAAGCTAATTGGAGGAGAGGTTTTTGTCGGACTGAATAACTATAAGGAGCTGATGGCCGATGAAAAATTCTGGGATGGGGTGAAAAGGGTTTTTACGTATACGGTTATCCAGGTGCCGGTCATGCTTATTCTTTCAATGATACTGGCATTGGCACTGGATTCTCTGCGTTTATATGGAACAAAGTTTGTACGAATCGTATCATTTCTGCCCTATGGCGTTCCTGCTATTGTCAGCACTTTGATGTGGGGATTCATGCTGGGGACAAAGTATGGCCTGTTTAAAAGCATCAATAAGGCGCTGGGGACAAATTTCAATCCGTTTGCCCCGCAGTGGACACTGGTTTCCATTGCTGTAATGGCCACATGGATATATGCCGGTTATAATATGCTGATTTTTTACTCATCTTTAAAATCAGTTTCCTCGGATCTCTATGAAGCGGCACAAATAGATGGTGCTAATGGGATGAAAATAGTCTGGTATATTAAAATGCCTGCCCTTAGAGGTTCATTGGTGGTTACTATTATTTTTTCGATTATCGGAAGTTTTCAGTTATTTAACGAACCTCAGATTCTGAGCAAAATGGTCAGCAATTCCGGAATTACAAATTATTATACACCCAATATGTATGTATATAATCTGGCATTTACCGGTTCACAGCAGGGGTACGCGGCCGCGCTTGCAATCGTTATGGCTGTTATTACAATTGTTATTGCCTATATTGTGCAGATACGCGGCCTGCGGGATACAATGAATGAAAGGTAGGGGACTGGCGATGAAAGCTAATAATAAGCAGACACTTTATACAATTACAAATCCCAGAAAAAGCAATCTTATGACGTTTTTTGCCTTTTTATTTTGCTTATATTCTCTGTTGCCATATGTATGGCTGTTTATAAACGCTACCAAAACACAGAGAGATTTTGCATCAACATTTGGATTATCATTTGGCAGCCGTTTTGCTCTGTGGGAAAATATTGTTTCCGTTTTTACTTATCATGATGGGATTTTTATAAGATGGCTCATGAATTCGGTTTTTTATACGGTAGTTAGTACAGTGGTTTCCACTTTACTGGCAGCGCTTGCAGGTTACGCACTGGCGAAACTGCACTTTAGAGGAAAAAATATTGTGCTGCTGATAATTCTGGGGTCGATTTCGGTACCTGGAATTGCCTTGGCAATTCCGCAATTTCTTTTGTTTTCCAAAATGGGAATTACCAATACACCATGGGCAGTATTGATCCCGTCATTTGTATCACCGTTTGGTGTATATTTAATGTGGATTTTTTCCGCGCAGTCAGTTCCGACAGGCCTTCTGGAAGCTGCTGAGATTGATGGCGCAGGGCCATGGCGTACTTTTTTCCAGATATCGCTGCCTCTTTTGGCGCCAGCGCTTGTAACCGTATTTCTGTTTGCCTTTGTTTCCGTTTGGAATAACTTCTTTCTGCCGCTGGTTATGCTCAAAGATACCAACCTGTATCCCTTGACACTGGGTCTCTATCAATGGAACCTGATGGGCTCGTCAGCCGGAGGAAGCGGGGAAATGATACAAAATCTTGTTCTGACGGGAGCATTGCTTACAATTATTCCATTGATCATAGCATTTCTCAGCTTACAGAAGTACTGGCAGTCAGGCTTGTCCCTTGGAGCCGAAAAAGGTTAATGGATGATATGGATGATGGAGAAAGTAGGTGATTTGTATGGCGTATCGTTGGCCAAAATTTTTTGACAATAGGAAAGACAGGATCTGGTTTGGAGGGGATTATAATCCGGAACAATGGCCGGAACACGTCTGGGATGAAGACATAAGACTGATGCAAAAGGCAAAGGTTAACATTGTTACGCTGGGAGTGTTTGCATGGGCGCTTATTGAACCGGAGGAAGGCATTTTTTGCTTTGACTGGCTTGATAAAATAGTTGACAAGCTTTATCAGGCAGGCATTGCTGTGGATATGGCCACGGCTACGGCTACGCCTCCGAGGTGGCTTACGGATAAGCATCCGGAAATTCTGCCCCAAAATGAAAGGGGAGAACTGATATGGCCTGGCGGGCGGCAGCAGTGGAGACCGACTTCAAAAGTATTCAGAGATTATGCGCTGCGGCTTACCAAAAAGATGGCTGAACATTATAAGAATAATCCGGCAGTGGCAGCATGGCATGTTTCCAATGAATTGGGATGCCACAATATCTTTGATTACTCTGATGATGCTGCAGTCGGTTTTCGGAAATGGCTTAAAGAGCGTTATGGAAACCTGGAAACCCTGAACAGGGCATGGAATGGCCCTTTCTGGTCACAGATAGTTACCGATTGGAACCAAATCATACCGCCCAGAGAATG
Source organism: Parablautia intestinalis (assembly GCA_003612395.1). Lineage (GTDB taxonomy): Bacteria > Bacillota > Clostridia > Lachnospirales > Lachnospiraceae > Suilimivivens > Suilimivivens intestinalis. The sequence continues at coordinate 168,343 of RAYQ01000001.1, read as the reverse complement.
CTATGCGGGAATTAATCCCACAACGCTTTTGGATTTTAAAAGATTTTCGTCAGATATGTTGCTTGACTATTACCGGGCGGAAGCGGATATCCTTCATACACAAACGCCGAATATTCCTGTAACGACAAATCTGATGGTCATGGAAAACCAGGTAAATCCTGTGGATTGTTTTAAGTGGGGAGGTTATCTGGATTTTGTTTCAAATGATCATTATTATCTTCCGGATGAAAGACAGCTTGATGAAATGATCATGTCGGCTGCAATGGTCAGCGGTATTGCCCGTAAAAATCCGTGGTGTCTGATGGAAAATTCCACTTCATCAGTAAATTGGCGGCCGGTTAACTTAAGGAAACAGCCGGGAGAGATTATCAGGGATGCACTGGTTCATGTGGCGAATGGTGCAGATGCCGTTAACTTTTTTCAGTGGAGGCAATCGGAAGCCGGCGCTGAGAAATTCCATTCTGCTATGTTACCCCATGCCGGGGAAAAAAGTAAAATTTATAAAGAGATTTGTGAATTGGGAAATGCTCTTGAAAAGTTAAAAAAAATTGTGGGAAGCAGAGTTGAACAGTCAGAAATTGCTGTGATTTATGATTATGATTCCTGGTGGGCATATGAAAACGGACTTCTGACGAAATTGTTTGATTATAGAGCGGAGTTTTTTCACTGGTACCGCGCTATTCTTGATGCCGGAGTGACAGCCGACATTGTGGGAAAAAATGACTGCTGGGAGAATTATAAGACAGTAATGTTCCCGGTTACTTATCTTGTGGATTCGGATGTTTCTAAAAGAGCGGAGAGATATGTTAATGGCGGCGGATGTCTGGTAGTCACCTATGGAGCGGGTATTTCAGATCCCTGCGATCATGTATATACTGGCGGGTATCCCGGGGCGTTTAGGGATATTCTGGGAGTCAGAGTGGAGGAATTTTCGGCAATTGACAAAGATCATACAATTTCTTTAAGCAATGGATGGAGCGGAAGTATATGGGCTGACGACATATCGGAAATTGCCGGTGACTGTGAGGTGATAGCATATGTAGATGATACGGCAGACGACAGAGCTTTAAGAGGGCAGCCGATTGTTACAAACAGACCTTATGGCGCAGGAAAAGCAATGTATGTGGGTACAAAGCTTTCGCGCAAGGATGCCGCACAGTTTATTTCAAAGAATGTCTTTGGCAGAACAGCTCTGTGTGGAGGAGATGAGAGTCCGATGCGTATTCGGCGTATTCAGGGAGATAAAAGTTATGAATTTGTATTCAACCGCTCAAGAAGTAAGGCAATAGAGATACCTGTCGAACAGACGATTCTCTATGGATCTAATATAGTTATGAAAGATAAAACAATCGTTATGGAACCATCAGGGGTGGTGGTGTTTGCCCCGTAAAAAGGGCTGTGGCTGGGAAGGGAGCATGATTAATGAACATGGAATTAGAGATTAGAATGGAAGATAAAACTGACAGTGACAGAGAATTAAAACATTACTGGTCAGAGTGTATCGGCGCCGGGAGGGCAAAGGAGGCGCTGAGGGCAGACTGGCAGCAGCAATTTTCCGAAGCGGTAAAACAATTTGGCATTAAGTATGTCAGATTTCATGGAGTTTTTCACGATGATATGTTTGTGTACAGAGACAGCTACGGTTCCGGTTTTGGGCCTGATGTTAAATTACCCGAGGTACTTTATACGTTTAGTTACGTGGACAAGGTATATGACTTTATTTTATCCCGGGGAGTATATCCGTTTGTAGAACTGGGCTTTATGCCTACGGGGATAGCAACACAGCCGAATACATTATTTTGGTGGAGAGCAAATTGCTGCCCCCCTACGGACATGAATAAATGGTGTGAGCTGGTGGAGAGAACAGTGGCGCATTGGGTGGAACGTTACGGAGTGGAATGTGTACGGAAATGGCGGTTCGAGGTGTGGAATGAGCCTAATCTGGTGCCTTATTTCTGGACAGGAACAAGGAAGCAATATTTTGAATTGTATGATGCAACTGTTCGCGTTATTAAAAAAATAGATGATAAGCTGATGGTTGGAGGCCCCTCCACAAGTGTATTTGTTCCGGACGATCGTTATAAAGGGGAAACGGAGGACAGAAGTGTGGAGGCGGCAACTGCACAGGCGCAGGATTACGATGCACTAAACTGGCAGCCGGTATGGATTCGCGAATTTCTTGATTTTTGCAGGCAAAGAGAGCTGCCTGTGGATTTTTTGACAACACATCTTTATCCCACGGATAATGCATTCGGTGCAAACGGAGAAATGGTAGGAATTTCACGCCATGCGGATGCTACCTACGAAGACTTGTTAAAGCTGAATAATATTATAAAAGAAAGCAGTTATCCAAATGCGGAACTGCATATAACCGAATGGTCACATTCTCCGAGCTCCCGGGACTTTATGCATGACACCGTGTATGCAGCTGTGTATATTGTAAGGGCATACCTAAAATCAATCGGTCTGACAGATTCCATGTCATACTGGACCTTTTCGGATATATTTGAGGAAGGCGGTGCGGGGATAGGAGCTTTTCACGGCGGGTTTGGCATGATCAATGAACAGGGAATCCATAAACCTGTTTATCATGCATTTAGAATGATGGAACGGTTAGGAGATAAAATACTTCATATTTCGGAGAGGGGAATCGTAACTACAGGAAAAGAAAGTGGTTCTGCAGCAGGTATTTTTTTTCATTATCCGAATGAGCTAAACGGTAAGGGGATTGGCTCTAGCGAGAATTATGCCGGAACATTAAGGCTTAGTGAGGTTGGTAAACCGATACAAATTCATCAGGTGATAGAAGGATTGAAACCAAAGGCGCAGTACGCAGTTGAGACCCTGGATATGGATCACGGGAATGTTTTAAAACAGTGGCATGATTTGGGGGAACCGCTCAATCTGTCACAGGAACAGGAAAAATTCCTGAAGAAAGTGGCTGATGAACTGAAAATTCAGTTTTTCCAGGCAGATGAAAAAGGCAGACTTGAATTTGTATCAGAGTTAAAGCCATGGAGTATAGTGTCGTTTTATCAGCTTTAAATGTAAAGATGCTCCCCGCCATGCAGCAAGCGATTTTCAGGTGCATCTATCTGCTTGCATGGCAGGGAGCAGCTCTTATGGTATAAATTAGTTATACTTCCTGATACTTGGAAATGTAAACAGGATGAGTATCTGTCCCTCTCATATCCTTTCCGGCTGAAATCTTGACATTCTTGTCCGTGATAAGGTATTCAATTTCAGCGCCCGGTTCCACAACGGTATCCTGCATTAAGATACAATTTTTAACTTTCGCACCTTTTGCAATTTTTACGCCACGGAATATAACGCTGTTTTCAACTTCTCCTTCAATGATACAACCATCGGCTACCATTACATTCCGGACTTTGGAATCCTGGATATAGCGGGTAGGATTGTCATCACGAATCTTGGTATAGATTGGATTGCCTGAGAAAAGAGAATCCAGATTATAATCATCTAAAAGTTTCATGTTCTCATCATAGTAACTCTTTACATCACAGATACGTGCGATATATTTGTCGTATTTGTAGGCCTGTACGTTCAGTTTATTGATATGGGGAAGTAAAATGTCGCGCTCAAAATATTCTTTTCCATGGACAAAAGCCGTATTGACGAGATCGATCAGCAGCTCACGCTCAAGGAGATAGATGTTCATGGAGCAGTTTTGGATGCCTTCCTTCTTAGAGTTTACATAAAGCCTTGTGATGCGGCCATCCTCAATGTCAAAAGTATAATAAAGACTTAAGTCGGTACCGGGAGCCTTTATAAGACTTTCTGGAATCTCCTGTGTATTATAAGCAACGGTAACATCAGCGCCGGTTTCTATATGAGCCTGTATCATAGCATTGAAATCAAAGTTAACTACAATATTTGTATCCGACAGGACAACATATTTTTCTTTTTGATCCTGTAAGAAGCTCAAAATGCTGGCAAGTCCTGCTACACGTCCTGTAAAACGTCTGGATTCTTTTTCGGCGTAAGGAGGGAAGATGTTCAATCCGCCATTTTTGCGGACAAGATCCCACTCACGACCGGAATCAAGATGATCCATCAGAGAATGATAATTGTTGTTTACCATGATGGAAATATTGTCAATACCACAGTTAGCCATACTGGATAAGATAAAGTCAATCAAGCGGTAACGGCTGGCAAAAGGGATGGAGGCCATCAATCGCACATTAACCAGTTCCGGAATCAGCGCATCATAACTGTTAGGGAAAATGATACCAAGTGCACTTGTTTTTGAATTCATCATTGATCTTCACCACCTTCTACATTTTTATTTATCATGGCATCAGGCCCGATTACGGCGCCTGCGCCAATAGTGATGCCTGCACCAATGGTTGCAACACCACTTTCCTCACCGGAAGGCATTGCGCCTACAACGGCATGTTCACCGATGGTCACATTTTCAGCTACGATACAATGCTTTACAACAGCGCCATGCTTAATAACGGAACCGCCCATAATAACAGCGTCCTCAATAACAGCGTCATCTTCTACTTTAACGCCTGCGAATAAGATGGAGTGTTTCACGGTGCCTTTGATGCGGCATCCGTCAGTGATCATGGAGTTTTCCACAACAGCGCCTGCGTTGATTTTGTGGCCGGTCATACCGCTGTTACGGCTGTAAATCTTCCAGTCCTCGTCAAACAGGTTGATTCCACTGTGTTCCGGATCCAGAACCTCCATATTTGCTTCCCACAAAGATGCGATGGTTCCCACATCCTTCCAGTAGCCGTTGAAGTGATAAGCGTACATTCTGCGTCTGTCCCTTAAAAGATTGGGGATGATATTATTACCAAAGTCATTTGCAGAGTTCGGGTCGGCTTCGTCTTCTTCCAGATACTGTTTTAAGATATCCCAGTTAAAGATATAAATGCCCATGGAGGCCAGATTGGATTTGGGATTTTTGGGCTTTTCCTGGAACTCGGTGATCTTGTCGTTTTCATCTGCTACCATCAGGCCAAAGCGTGGAGCCTCCTCCCAGGGAACTTCCATAACGGCAACGCTGAACTCAGCATCTTTCTCCTTATGAAATTTCAGGAAATCGCTGTAGTCCTGCTTACAGATCTGGTCACCGGAAAGAATGATAACATATTTTGGATCGTAGCGTTCAATAAATGAAATGTTCTGATAGATCGCATTTGCCGTGCCTTTATACCAGTCTGAACCGCTTGCCTTCTGGTAGGGGGGCAGGACATGCACGCCACCGTAGAGACGGTCCAGATCCCAGGGCTGGCCGTTTCCTATGTACTCATTCAGTACCAGAGGCTGATACTGTGTTAGAATACCTACAGTATCAATTCCTGAGTTGACACAATTTGACAGCGGAAAATCAATAATGCGATACTTACCGCCAAATGGTACTGCTGGTTTTGCAAGCTTCTCGGTTAAAGCATAGAGACGGGATCCCTGACCGCCGGCAAGAAGCATTGCAATCATTTCTTTTGCCATAACATTATCCTCCTATTTTATTCCGCGGGCAATGAGCCAAGTAGACGTGCCTGCACGGATATTTGGCGACTGCCGCGAGAGTCTAATACTCTATAGCTTTTTCGTGGAGTATTTGACTGCCTTATGAAGAAATTATACATCATTATGCCGATAAATGATAGGTTTTTAACAAAAAAAATGGAAAAAGATACAATTATTTCTTCCGCCAGGAGATGTTTTTTGTCGAGATTGGCAAATGACTATACCATATGCTGACGCCATGGGCCATTTCGGAAAGAGGCATTACTATCTTTTCTCAAAATCCGGATTTGGCCCCGGACTTATGAAACAGGCAAAGGAAGGCAATGTGAGACTGATTACACTGAGAGATATGTTTTCATGCGGCGGTTTGGATTAACAATAATGAAAAGACAGCAGTTTAACTTGCAATCACATTATTTTTCCTGTAGACTGTTTAATAAATAAATTTGCGCCTGAGGGCGCAGGTTTGCGGGTAGAGAAAGGAGCATGGTTATTGGTATGACAAGTCAGACACTGCGCGAAGCGCGTACATACGAAGAAGCTTCGGAAAAATTTATCAAAAAGGAAGACCGGCCGGATTTTCATTTATCCACACGTACAGGGTGGCTGAATGATCCCAACGGGTTTTCTTATTACAAAGGGGAGTACCATATGTTTTATCAGTACCATCCCTATGATTCCCACTGGGGCCCCATGCACTGGGGACATGCGGTGAGTAAGGATCTCCTTCACTGGGAGTATCTTCCGGCAGCCCTTGCGCCGGACGAGTTTTACGACAGGGACGGGTGCTTTTCGGGAAGCGCCATTGAACTGCCGGATGGAAGACATTTACTTATGTACACAGGCGTAATCAAAGAAAGGCAGAAAAACGGGGGCTTTTGCGAGGTGCAGACACAGTGCCTGGCGGTTGGGGATGGCCGGGATTATGAGAAATATGAAAATAATCCGGTTCTGGATGAAAAGGATCTGCCAGAGGGCAGCAGCCGGTTTGATTTCCGTGATCCTAAGATGTGGCGAAAGAAGGACGGAACCTATTGCTGCGTGATTGGAAACCGTCCGGCAGACGGAAGCGGACAGATTTTGCTCTATACCAGTGAGGATGGCTTTCACTGGCGCTTTAAAAAGATACTGGCTTCCAACAACAACCGGTTTGGAAAAATGTGGGAATGCCCGGATTTCTTTATACTGGATGGAAAAGGGGTGCTGCTTACCAGCCCGCAGGATATGCTGCCCCAGGGCTTTGAATACCATAATGGAAACGGGACATTGTGCCTGATAGGAGATTTTGATGAGGAGACTGACACCTTTACGGAACAGCATAACCAGTCCATTGACTATGGCATTGATTTTTATGCGCCCCAGACGATTTTAACCCCGGACGGGCGCAGGGTCATGATTGGCTGGATGCAGAACTGGGATACCTGCGGCGGCCATGTCCAGGAAAATTTATGGTTTGGCCAGATGAGCCTTCCAAGAGAGATTTTTATTAAAAACGGAAGGCTTTACCAGAAGCCTGTCCGCGAGCTGGAGAATATGAGAAGCGGGAAGGTGGAATATCAATCCGTCCTGGTTTCAGATACCATTAACCTGGAAGGGATTAAGGGGCGCAAGGTGGATATTGAGCTTAACATATGGCCGGAGGATGAGAAGAATGTTTACCACAAGTTTTCCGTCCGGTTTGCCCAAAACGCCCAGTATCAGACTTCCGTAAGTTTCAGGCCAAAAGAGAGCGTCTTAAAGATTGACAGGAAGTTCTCCGGTTCAAGGAGGGCGGTTATCCATCAGCGCAGAAGCAAGGTAAACCATGAAAACGGACGCCTGAAGCTGAGGCTGATACTAGATCAGTTCAGCGCGGAGATATTTGTAAATGACGGCGAACAGGTCATGACTGCAACCATGTATACGGAAAGAGCAGCGGATGGCATCTCTTTTTGTGCAGATGGGGAAGTCAGGATGGATGTTGTAAAGTACGATTTGATATAAAAGATAAACAGGGGACAGATGCAGGCAGAAATTTTCGGATTTCTGCCTGTTTTAGTAAATAAGCCGCCTCGCGACTCATGAGTGCGTTTTATGTACAGATTTGTGCAGAGGAAGTATTCCGCCAAAGAGGTATACCGGCATTTGATATGCGCAGGTTCGTATGTGGATGTTAAAATAAGTTCAATAAAAAATGTAGCCCGGAAAAGCAAAGTTTGATACAATATAACAAGAGTGTAAAAATAGAAATGGGGAAATCTCCGGCCACAATCGCAAAATTTCGTGCCACAAGCCGCAAAAACAGCAGGTTGAGAAGGGGGCATGGTTATAGTTATGAATAAAAAGCCAAAAAGAAACGGAAAAGGCTCTTTGCTTTTTTCTATCATATTAGTTTTCTGTATTTTAGGAGCGGTTGTATTTTCTGTTGCGAGAAAAACATCCAGAGAGATGTCTGAGTCAGCAATTAATAATCTAAGTGACAGCCTTGCCCTGGTCAAGGGAACCATAGAAGCTATTTTAGTGAAAGAGGCAGAATTTCAGGACTTTATTGCCCAGGAAATTGCTGTTTCCAGGGACCCTTATGGATTTATACGCTCATACAATAAAAACCATACGATAACTCGGGTATCTCTGATAATGGAAGGGGAAACAGAGGGCATTTCCAATACAGGAGAGCCGTTTACGGAAAATGATCTGGATTTTTCTTTTGGAAAAAGGGTCGGCACTATGCCGCTTACCCAATCCTACCTGAACGATATGGGAACATGGGCATACACGATGAAATGCCCTGTGATAAAAGATGGCAAAGAGATGGCGGCGCTCTATATTGAGCACACCATTGACTCTTTTGAAATGATACTTCCGGAGGACCTTTATGATGGAAAGGCTATGCTGTATGTTATGGACAGCAAAAGTGAAAGACTTGTATTAAAGCCCACAGGGATGGGAGAGCGGGATGCCGGACATCTGAATCTGGCGGACTTTTATCGTGCCAACAATATTATGGATGAGAAACTTCAGGCAAAGGTTGCCCAAACCATCCGTGACGGAGAAAATATCATGTTTTATCATGATATTCGGAATAAAAACTCTCTGATTTATATGTGGGGTGTTAATGACGGAGCGTTTTACCTGATAGGGTATGTTCCGATTGAAGCTATTCAGCAGGAAGGGCGTTCCGTAAACCAGAATATCCTTATTGTTGTGATTGTCATGCTTATTGCTTTCTTTCTGTGTTGTATTTTGTACTTTTTCAGTCAGAAGCAGCAGGAGACAATACGAAAGGAGCAGGAGGCGGAGAGGGAAATTTATAATAAACAGCTGGCGGAAGCGCTGCATGCGGCGCAGATTGCAAGCAATTCCAAGACCACATTCCTCTCAAATATGTCCCACGACATCCGTACGCCTATGAATGCCATTCTGGGATTTACCACCCTTCTTTCCAGGGACGCAGACAATCCGGTTAAGGTAAGGGAATATACGAAAAAGATTACATCCTCCGGCCAGCATTTGCTCAGCCTGATTAATGATGTTCTGGATGTCTCCAAAATTGAGAGTGGAAAAATGGTACTTACCATTGGAGAGTTTACGTTAAATGATCTGGTATCTTCTGTGGATGCAATTATCCGTCCGATGGCAAGGGAAAAAAATCAGATTTATCACGTTACAGTGACAGATATTCATCACGAATATCTCATAGGGGACGAGACCAGAATTAATCAGGTTTTAATTAACCTTCTGTCAAATTCCGTAAAATATACGCCGGCAGGGGGTAATATCTGGTTCCGCATCATTGGACAAAAGCAGCGCTCTGCCCAATATGAATATATTCGGATAGAGGTGGAGGACGATGGATACGGTATGACGCCGGAATTTTTGGAAACCATCTTCGATGCATTTACCAGAGCGGAGAACAGCACTACAAACAAGGTTCAGGGCGCCGGACTTGGTATGGCAATTACAAAAAATATTGTGGAGCTTATGGGGGGAACCATTGAAGTTTTCAGCGAGGTTAATAAAGGTACTCTTTTCAAAGTTGACTTAGAGCTGCGCATACCCAGTAAGCAGTCGGATGAACAGTTTTGGACAGAGAGTGGAATCACCCGGGTTCTGGCAATGGACGAGAGCGCTGATACCTGCAAGAGTATTGAGTTGCTTATGAAAGATATCGGAATAACTGCAGATACCGCCCTAAGCAGTCAGGAAGCGTTGGAGATGGCCCGGCATGCCGTTGATAACGGGGAATGCTATCAGGCGGTCTTGCTGGAAGCGGATATGGACGGGGCGAAAACAGCGGAAAAGCTTCGGGAAATCATTCCGGAGGCGGTTCCTATTTTGTTTCTTACATCCTGTGAAAGCGATGATGCGCATAGAGAGGCGTCTCCGGCGGAAAATACCGGATATCTCATGAAGCCATTTTTTGTATCTGCCTTTAAGGAGGCGCTTCTTGGCATACGGCTGAGCGCAGATAATCATAGACCGGAAGCTTCACCGGAAGAGGATGTATTGCTTAAAGGGATGCATTTCCTTGTTGCGGAAGACAATGACATTAATGCGGAGATACTCTCAGAGCTGCTGGATATGGAAGGTGCAGCCTGTGAAATAGCGGAAAACGGGCAATTGGTGCTGGAGCGGTTTGAGAGGGCAGCTGTTGGGGAATTTGATGCTATCTTAATGGATGTTCAGATGCCGGTTATGAACGGCTATGAGGCAGCCGCAAAAATCCGCTTACTAAAACGGCCCGATGCAGGGAGTATACCCATAATTGCCATGACGGCAAACGCTTTTGCAGAAGATGTAAAAGATGCTTTAAATGCAGGAATGAATGCACACGTGGCAAAGCCGATTAATATGGATATATTAAAGAAAACTATCTGTCAATATATATCTTGACGGAAAAGGCCGGTACCTAAAAGCAAATTTGTAAGCTTTGCAATTGTCCGGTATATCCGCTTATGGGGAAGGAGTATGGATTTTATAATGAAAAAGAAAATAAAAGGAAGACGCAATAAGCTATGGGCGGTATGCATAACCGGAATCATGTTATTTACCATATCTGCCTGCGGCAGGATAAAAGCGGATGAAAATCTTATTCCCAATGATGATAAGGAAAGGAAGATTATTAATCTGTTTGGCCCTATGGAAAAATCAAAGCCCAATGTGAGTAATATTGCGAGAACTGCTTTTGATTTAACGGTTGAAATGGCAGAGGAGAAGTTTGATCTGACAGTTCGCTACAGAACCTACACCGCAGAGAATTATCAGGAAAAGACCTATGATGACGTATGCCTTGACAGGGTGCGCAATAATATGGATGATTTATACCTGTTAAATCCGGATACCATCCAGATATTAGGATCGGAAGATCTGCTTTTGGATTTATCCGTGCTTGACAGCGCAAAAAATCTGCGGGATGTGGTAAAAACCGCAAATACGGTTAATGGTAAGCTGGTGGCAATCCCCCAGGAGGTAGTCGCATACGGACTGTTTCTAAATCAGGATATGTTTGATGAATATAACCTTGCGCTTCCTAATACGCCGGAAGAATTTATGGAATGCTGCAGGGTATTTAAGGAAAACGGCATCGAAACCCCCATTGGCGCAAACCGCTGGTGGCTGGAAAACTTTGTCTTTGCACAGGCTTATGCGGAGCTGTATAACGGTGGCAGCACAAAGGCCCTGATTGAAGCGCTTAATAAGGGCGAGGCCAGATACAGCGATTATATGCGTCCCGGATTTGAATATTTAAAGGAGCTGATTGATAAAGGATATATTGATGCTGAGACTGCCTCTACCTATGAGGCAATAGAAGGGGAAAGCGCTGACTTTCTGGCTGGGAAGACGCCTGTCGTGATGGCATACTGGGGTGCGGCAAATTCAGATATTGCCTATGGCAAAACCGATTTTAATCTTAAAGTTATCGGATTTCCCAGCAAGCTTGGACAAATGCCGGTGGTATCCATGACCGGATACGCAATTGTAAAAGACGCCGAACATTTAGAGGATACAATCGCTGTCTTAGACACCATTCTTTCTGATGAGGCGCTTCAGCTGTATGCGGAGACAAACAAAGTTATTTCCGCTTCCTCAAATGTGGAGGTAGATTGCATAGATGCGCTTAAACCTTTGAATGACAGAATAAATGAAAACATCTACGTGCTTGGCTCTAACGCAGGCATGAACGTGGAGCAGTGGGGGAATACCTGCCAGATTGTGAGCAGGCTTTTAAATGGCGCAACAGTGGATGAATGTATGGCCGCCTTTGATAAGCTTCAGGACGAGGCATTAAACAGGAGCTGAAGACGATGGGTTAATCGTTTTTTCTGATGAAGATAACGCCCTCAAGAGTGCCGTAAATTTCAATAATCTGGGAATAGGCCACCGCTTCGCGAAAATGCATAGTCATGGTGGCAGAGAGGGAGGCCTCTTTTTTATCGTTTTCTGTCCGGGATATTTCCAGGTTATTTACGGTACAGTTTTGTTCTCTGGCAAGAGAGAGAAATTTGCTGATATATTCTATTTTGGAAAATTCAACATACAAATGAACGGCTTTTAGATGGTCAGTCAACCGGTTGTCAACGAAGCGGAGAATCCAGATGGAAACCCAGATAGCCGTAAAGAAGATCAGTGCGCCGGTATAAAATCCGGCCCCCAGAGAAAGGCCAAGACAGGCAACGGCCCAGAGCCCGGCAGCAGTTGTAAGTCCTCTGACCCGGTTTTGCCTTGTGACAAGTATGGTTCCGGCGCCTAAAAACCCAATACCGCTGATGGCCTGTGCCGGAATCCGGGCCGGGTCTGAAGAGCCTGTGAGGGCGGATATATAAAGCCCGGTCATCATAGCCAGGGTGGATCCGAGACAAACGATGATATAAGTCCTAAAGCCTGCCGGACGATGTTTCTTTTCTCTTTCATATCCCAAAATTCCGCTGAAAAGCATAGAAAGAAATATGCGCAAAAGTATAGAGGGCAGGGTAAGTTCCTTCAGGATTTTTATCTGTTCAAGCATATAAAATTTCCACCTTCTTTAGCTGCTGTCTGACAAATTCCGATAATTATTTCTACATAAACGGGCGCTTTCCACAAAATGATCTGCTTACTAAAATTATAACAGTTAGGTAATTTTGCGTCAATCGTAACACTTGAGAACAATGATAAAATACGGTATAATACGGGATGTAAAATTTTGACAGTGTCCGGGCGCTTTGGATGGCGGGATGGAGGATTTGTATGGCAGATGAACGGAACGGAATGGCTATAACAGGAAACAGACGGATGACGGAGGCGCTTTTTCTGGTGCTGTCAGCATTTCTGCTGATGATGCTTTCCACCCGGTCTTCTTTCCTTTATCCCTGCAATGACTGGAATGATGCCAACAGTTATTTTTCCGTGGGAAAAGCGCTTTTTCATGGGAAGATGCCTTACAGGGATGTATTTGATCAAAAGGGAATGTACCTTTACTTCTTTTACGGACTTGCCTATCTCATATCCCACACCACCTTTATTGGCGTGTTTTTTATGGAAGTGATCTTGGCGGCCTTTGATTTATTTGGAATCTGCCGGATTTTGCAGCTCTATGTAAAAAGAAGCACGGCGCTTTTGCTAAGTCCCCTGGTTCTGGCCGTAACGGTGAGTTCCTATAGCTTCTACTGGGGAGGAAGTGCGGAAGAAGTGATTCTGCCTTTTTTGATTTGGGGGCTGTATTTTTCCCTGGATTATTTTAAAAATAAGTATCCCTGTAAAAAGATGGAATGGAAGGTTATTTTTATAAACGGCCTTCTGGCAGGAATGGTGGCAAACATCAAGTTCACTTCACTTGGATTTTTTTTCGCATGGATGATGTGCGCGGCCTTTTCCTTTCTGGTAAAAAAGGATTTTTGGGATGCCGTAAAGGGATGTATGATTTTTCTTCTGGGTATGGCAGTTCCTTTTGTGCCCTGGGTGATTTACTTTGGTATCAATCATGGGCTATATGAATGGTATTGGGGCTATGTTTATATTAATGTGTTTGTATACAGCAACTTAAACGGCGAAGGCCCGGACCTTTATGAGAGAGTGTATACTTTAAGCAAGCTTTTATACTGGGTGATCAGAAAAAATATGATTTATTTTGTTTTTCTCATTCCGGGTGTGCTTTGGGATTTGTCCGGCAGAAAGAAGTGGCTGGAGCGTTTTAATCTGCTCGCTTTATGTTTCTTTTTGTTTTTGGGAATTTATGTGGGGGGATCGGAGCTTCCATACTATGCGCTTCCGCTGTCTGTGTTTACGGTGCAGGGGTTTGGGCTTTTGGGGCATGTGTCGGAAAGGCTGTTCGCAGCTATTCGGAACAGGAAAAAGACGGATGGAAGGGAGCGGTCGGCATCAGGCAGCGCGTGGAGTAATCCCGGCATGGGTTTTGCGGCAGGTGTAGTAGCCATGGCACTGGGAATGGGAATTATTTTTACAAACTCTATGAATATTCCCCATATGCAGGAAAAGAAAGAGGATATCTTTTTATATAAATTTAAGAAAATTGTGGAACAGACGCCCGCTCCGACTTTGCTTAATATCGGATGCCTGGACGCAGGGCTGTATACGGTCTGTGATATTGTGCCTTCCTGCCGGTGGTTTCAGACACAGACACTTGGAATTGATGATGTGCTAAAGGAACAGGAAAGATATATAAGGGAAGGGCAGGTAAGCTATGTCCTGGCAAGAGATTCTTATCCGGATGTAATATGGGAAAAGTATGAGCTGGCAGGAGAGGAGCTTTGGTATCAGGAAGAGCAGGAATTTACGTACTATCTGTTCCGTCGCAGGGCATAACACGGACAGGCAGTTTTTGTCCGGATTTGTATGCCCGCTGAATTGTGCCTGCGCAATACATACTGTGTATGTATGAAAGTTTGCAGATTATGGAAAAGGCATGGTTATTAAAATGAAAAGAGGTAACAGATGACAGTGGTTAAAATATTAGGTTTGATAGTATGGCTTGTGGTGGTGCCCTTTTGTATGGGGCTGGTTTTTCTGCCTTTGTTTAAGGAGCGTTTTAAAAGTGTGGGGACAGTGTTTGTCGCAGGGTACATTCTTTTTTTTACGGCGTTGGAGTTAGTGGGTATTCCCATAGTGCTTTTTACGGTTTATAACGGACTTACTATTTTTACAAGATGGTTTACGCCTTTGATACTTGTACTTTCTCTGGCAGGAGCAGGTATTGCCCTTTGGGAGAAAAAAAGAGGATACGGGCTTAGCTTTGCAGGTTTTGACCGGTTTAAGGAATCTTCGCCGGAGGAAAAGATTGTAATGTTGCTTTTTTTGGGGCTGGTGGGATTTCAGGTGTACATGTCCTTTACAAGGGCATCCTTTGACGGGGATGATGCTTATTACGGGGTTCAGGCGGTGATCGCCCAGCAGGTGGATACTTTATATCGTGTAAATCCTTATACAGGCAGGAGTGCACCCCTGGACGTGCGGCATGCCCTTGCGCTTTTTCCCGTGTGGGAGGCTTATCTTGGAAAAATGTGCGGGATCCACGCCACAATTATTGCACACAGTGTGGTGCCTCTGGTGCTGATACCTCTGACCTATGTGCTGTATTTTCAAATCGGGAAGGCACTTTTTGGCGGGAAAAGAAAGCAGCTCCCCATGTTTATGATGCTGATTGCTCTCTGGCAGCTTTTTGGAAATATTTCCATTTATACCACGGAGACTTTTTTCCTTACAAGAACCTGGCAGGGAAAATCCTTTGCAGGCAATTTTGTGATACCGGCAGTACTGTGGATTTTTTTATGTCTGTTTGCTTCCGGGGAAAAAGAAGATACTATAGTCCCGAAGGGAATGAAAAATCAGGGGAAATGGCTCGGGAGAGCGGTCCATACAAATATCGGGGAAAAAGGACTTTGGATATTGCTGGCATGTTTAAATCTGGCAGGAGGAGCGAGCAGTTCTCTTGCCATTCTGCTCAGCTGTATGATGACGGCAGGATTTGGGTTTTTGTTTTCTGTCAGGGAAAGAAAGTTTGGGATCTTAACAAAAGCGGGATTTAGCTGCGTACTGGGAGGCATTTACGTGCTGCTGTATCTTTTGCTGACACACGGAATTTTTGTTCCTTAATTTACGCCGGAGCAGGTACGAAAAACTTTTCCTATAAAGTGGGACGTGCAGATAGCTGGAGTGATTTTTTAAATATGCGAAAGGTTTGAAAATAGCGGGGAAAAAATATGTTTGGAATTTTTATGGAAAGCTTTGTGATCTTAAAATTGTATACAGGGCTAAAGCTCCTGTTTTTACTGTCAGCACTTGCATGGGGTTATCTGCTGGTGACAGAAAAGAATAAAAGCATCAGGACATTGCTGGTGTATGCACCGGTTATCGTGGTGGCTTTGTTTTTGTTTCCGGTAAGCAGAAAAGGATTTGTGGCCATAGGGCTGGACGGAGAGACCTATTATAGGATTTTGTGGACGATTCCTTTTGGGATAATTTTTGTCTATGGCATTTGCCGTCTTTTTGAGCAGCACAGGAGAATCGGTCTTCTGGCAGGAACGGTTCTTACAATAGTATGCGGCAGTTATGTATATAAGGGAGCTTATATTTCAAAAGCGGAGAATCTTTATCACATACCGGATACAGTAGTCGAAATTTGTGATTTGATTGGGCCGGAGGATGCAAAGAGCAGAGTATCGGCAGTTATGCCGGAAGAACTGATTCATTTTGTGAGACAGTATGATGCCTCCATCAATATGCCTTATGGAAGGGAAATGCTGGTAAACGCATGGGATTATTACAATGCGGTTTATGAGGCAATGGAAAAACCCCGGGTGGTGGATATGGAGGAACTGCTTAAAGCAACCCGGGAAGAATATTGCCAGTATATTGTCATGTCAAAGGAGCGGGAAACGAATCAGGATCCGGAAAAATGCGGCCTGCTTCTTTTAGAGGAAATTGACGGGTATCTGATTTATGAGGATCCGGTCACAGTGCAGATTGTGAACGAATGGCAGAATTACTACGAAGATGATGAGGGATAATAATGCTTTTTAATTCTTATGATTTCGTGTTTTTGTTTTTTCCTCTTGTTTTGGCGGGATATGGTTTTTTTAAAAAAGT
Organism: Parablautia intestinalis; assembly: GCA_003612395.1. Lineage (GTDB taxonomy): Bacteria > Bacillota > Clostridia > Lachnospirales > Lachnospiraceae > Suilimivivens > Suilimivivens intestinalis. Next base: position 151,780 of record RAYQ01000001.1, on the reverse strand, counting down.
CTGGCAGGGTAGGCTTAGTGATGCTCATAAAGTCAATGCGGCAAACGGGCTTTTGCTGGCGGCGTCTTTTATTTTTTATGTCTGGACAGGCCTTGGCAGCCTGCCGGTTTTAGCGGGCAGTATGGCGGTGAATTATGGAGTATTCCTGCTGATGAAGAAAGCGGAGTGGAAAAAGGCGGCGCTGGCGGCAGGGCTTATATTAAACCTTGGAGCGCTTATTTATTTTAAATATGCGGGAAATGGCGCAGATTTGCCTCTTGGCATCAGCTTTTTTACCTTTACGCAGGTTGCTTTTCTGATGGAAGCATACAGAGGGAATCTGAACAGGGCTGACATCCTCTCCTACGGGCTTTATGTGAGCTTTTTCCCTAAAATCATGCAGGGACCTATCACACTGCCCGGGGAAATGTTTCCCCAGTTGGAAAAAAAGGACAGGGAGGTATCCTGGGAGAAAATTTACAGAAGCTTTTATTTGTTTGTTTTGGGATTATCCAAAAAGGTTTTGCTGGCAGATACCTTTGGAAAGGCAGCCGACTTTGGCTATGCCAGTCTGCCTGCGTTAAATACAGGAGACGGGATTATTGTAATGCTCTCCTATACCCTTCAGCTTTACTTTGACTTCAGCGGATACTGCAATATGGCTATGGGGATTGCCGGGATGCTTGGGTTTGACCTGCCGGTTAATTTTGACTCACCTTATAAGGCAGGCAATATCATAGAATTTTGGAAAAGATGGCATATTACCCTTACCAGATTTTTTACGAAATACCTTTATATTCCCCTGGGGGGGAATCGGAAGGGAAGGGGCAGGACATATTGTAACTATCTGCTTGTCTTTTTGGTAAGCGGAATCTGGCACGGCGTTGGATGGCAGTTCATGGTGTGGGGATTGATGCATGGGGGGCTTTATGTGCTGACCCGGATGTGGCAGGATAGGAAACTGGCAGGCAGTAAAGTGGAAAAACAGGTGCAAAGCGGTCCAAAGGACGCTCTGCAGACAGGTATACATCGCGGGAGATTATGGAAAATGGCGGGACGCGTTTCCGGTGTGCTTTTGACATTTCTTTATGTGAATGCTGCCTGGATCTTTTTCAGAGCATCTTCCGTAAAGGAGGCTGCAGTGCTTATTAAGAAGATTGTCAGCTTTCAGTTTGGAAGATTGAATTGGGACCTGGCAGGCTGCTTTAACCTGGATGAATTCTGGTACGTGATTAAGGTGCTTGGGCTGGACAGGTGGCAGAATTCCCATTATATTCTGCTGGTATTGATGATATCAGGAGGGCTTTTTGTGGTATTTTTTGGAGAAAGCGCTCTGAACATTGCAAAGAAGGCAAAGCCTGGTCTGGCGGGCAGCGTGGTTATGGCGGTTTTGCTGGTATGGAGTATCCTTTCCTTCTCCGGCGTCAGCTCATTTTTGTACGTGAATTTTTAGTCAACACAGGGATTTTAGAGAAACTATATGAGTGATAAAAAGAAAAACTTTTCAGAACAAAAAATCCTAAATAGGAAAAAGGAAAAAAATCCTTTTAAGAGGGCGGCTGTTCTTGCCTTGGGAATGGCATTTAGCGCCTGCCTTTTGGCAGCGGCGCTGGTGGTATACGTGGATCCCTTTTTTCACTATCACAGTCCTTTAAAAGGGTTTCCTTATCTGGTGGACAATCAGCTGTCGCAAAATCCGGGGATGGCTGCACATATGGAGTATGACAGCGTAATCCTCGGGTCATCTATGACGGTGAACTTTCAGACCTCCTGGTTTAAGGAACTGATGGGCTTAAATGCGATTAAGCTCAGCTACAGCGGGGCCTTCCCAAAGGATCAGGCCAACATTATGGACATCATCTTTGAAAGGGATCCAGGCAGCAGTAAAAAAGAAAAAAAGAAGGTTAAAAAGGTTTTTCTGGGAGTGGATGTGATTACGTATACGGGCGGTGTGGATGAGACCAAATATCCTGTTCCGGAGTATTTGTATGATGACAATTACTTAAACGATATCAAATATCTGCTCAATAAGGATGTGATTTTAAATTATATTCTGCGTCCTATGGCGGATCCGGATCCTACAGATTTATCAAATGTATATGCAAGCTGGTGGACGGAGGAATATTACAGCGAAGAGTGGGTGCTTCACAATTATACTTCACCTGAGCAGGTTGTGGAGGAAACTGCCCGGGAAGCCTATCTTGCATCGGTGGAGAAAAATCTTGCGGTGAACATCTGCCCTTATATAGAGCAAAACCCGGAGACGGAATTTGTGGTGTTTTTCCCTCCTTACAGTATTTTATTCTGGAATGATGTTCTTAAGGAAAACCATCTGGAAGCAACATTGGAGGAATACCGGTATATTACAGAAAGGCTAAACGCTTATAAAAATGTAAAAGTTTATTTTTTCCCGGACAGGGAAGAAATTATCTGTGATTTGAATCATTATGCGGATTATAGTCATTATCATCCCAGATACAACCGCTACATGGCAGAGTGCTTTGCCAGAGGGGAATGCTTGGTGGCCGGGGAAGGAGAAAAAGGGAAGGGGATAGAAGAATACCTTCTGCATATGAGGGAGATCGTGGAGGCGTTTGATTTTGAGGAGCTGCTCTCACGAAAGTAGGATGTAAATCAGCGGATTTGTCTAGAACATCGCATGTGCTTTTCGAATCAGCAGCTCCGGTTCTGACTGGCCGATATGGGTTTCAAGGGTATTTTTATCTACGAGTGCCGATACTGTTCCCTGTCGTGAGATGCAAAAGCCTGCCGCATAAGTGGCAATCCGGATAGACTGCTCTAAGGTATAGCCTTCGATAAGATAGGAGGCCAAAGCGGAAATAAATGCGTCCGCGCCGCCTGTTGTGTCTATAGATGCAAAATCTGCAGCAGGGAAATATTTTGAAGTCTGTGCTGTTTTCAGGTAACATCCGCCTTCTCCGAGGGTGATAATAACGGTCTCCATGCCTTTGTGGAAAAAATATTCCGCCTGATCTTCAACAGACTTGCATTTGGGGCAGAGAGCTGCTGCCTCTTTTTGATTGGGGATAAGGATATCGCTGTATTGAAAGAGCATTTCAGGAATTTCTTTTAAGGCAGCAGGCTTTAGGATATTTTGGGCACCGTATTTTTTGCTGATTTTAGCTGCTTCTAAAATAGTGGGCAGAGGAATTTCGGTGGACAGCAGGCAAAATCCGGCGTTTTCAAATAAATGCTGGCAAGCTTTAACCTCTTCGGGTGATAAATTGGCGTTAGCGCCTGACATAACTGTAATTGCGCTTTCTCCGTTATTTTCAATAAAAATAAAAGCCTTTCCGGTTGGTAAATATTTATCTCTGTGTATTCCGCGGTTTGATATGCCTTCCCGGGCCAGGGTTTCCATGATAAAGGTGGAATCCACATCATTTCCGATCTGGCCTATAAGGAATGCCTCACGGCCTAATTTGGCAGCTCCTACAGCCTGATTTGCTCCTTTTCCCCCTACTGTTGTGGTGGCATTTAAAATCCTTATGGTTTTTCCAGCCTGGGGAAAACCATCTACATTAAAAGTCATGTCTTTGTTAATACTTCCAATTGTTACAATTTTTTTAGAGCGAAAGAAGGAAGGTATATTGATACTGTCCTCATTGCTAAAGGAGTAATCTGCGGTAAACGTCAGATTAGAGGAAGATGCTATTTCTTCTTCACATTTATGAATCAAAGCCTCGCAAATAAAACGGCCGAAATCAAAATACGGAATTTTTATTCCGGATATGCGTGGAAAAGAGATACTCTCCGGCGAATCATCTTCTAAGCTGACAAGAGATAAGTCAGAGGGGATATCATAATGGAGTGTATCAAGCTGTTCATAAAGCCGCAGGGAGGCTGTGAAATGAGAGCTGGCGATACCTGTTACGCCGCAGGTCATCACTTTTCGTAAATGGGACATGTCTCCGGAATATAAAATTAAATTTTCATCAAAAGGAATATTGTTGTCATACAGGCATTTTCGGAAACCGCTGAATACGGAATCAGAGCGGCGGCTGTTTTTGGTCAGCAGGCAGGTAATCCTGCTGTGCTTATAATCAATTAGCTTTTGAGCCAAAAGATAGCCCATTTTTTTGAAATCAATGCGATAAGAAGGCATTGTGATTCCACCGTTTATGTAGCAGACAAAAATGCCCTGTTCTTCGAGATAGTGAGCGTATTGCGCACTTTCATGGCTTACGGGTTCCCAGATGATGCCGTCTAATTTTTTCTGGCAGACAGCTGTGATATGGCGCAGCTCCGTATGGATATTATTATCGCTGTCAAATAAAAGAACATGATAGCCCTTTTCCTGGGCAGCCTGTAAGATACCGCCCAGCATCATGCCCGGCTGGCGGGTGGTTCGAAGTAAAACCCCCAAAAGGAAAGTTTTGGCATTGGAAGTGTTTTTAACCATGCCATAGGGAGTATAGTTATATTCTTTTACAATTCTTAAAACGCGTTCCCGTGTTTCCGGGCTTATATTTTGCGCTTTGTTGTTGACTATTTTTGACACGGTAGAAATGGAAACACCGGCCAACTGAGCGATTTCTTTTATGGTCATGAGTTCATCCTGTCTTGTATTTTGAATCATTTTTTAACTTCTTTGCACTGAAAAATAAATCTGAATAATATTTCCAGTAAATTACTTTTTTATATTATGAAAGGAAAACAAGTATTTGTCAATAGCCTGAAGGTATCATATATGTGCAAATTGAATAGAAAAACATTTTCATAAATAGTTTATTTGACGAAATAATAAAATGACATTGACATAGAAGTTATGAAACAATATAATTATTGCATAAGAAAATGTTTTAAGAAAATATTTTCTTAGATAATCAAAGAGGCGGGAGGTGGGGAATTGGAAAAACGAATTCTGATTATTGGAAGCCTGAACATGGATATGGTCGTTGAAATGGAGAATATGCCTTTAATCGGAGAAACAATACTGGGAAAAAACCTTTCCTACATACCCGGTGGAAAAGGGGCGAACCAGACCTGTGCTGTTGGAAAAACAGGAGGAGATGTTGTCATGTTAGGCTGTGTAGGTGATGACGGTATGGGAGAGACACTGGTGAAAAACTTAACTGAGAGTGGAGCGGATACTTCGTACATTGTGAAGGTTAAGGGGGAACCCACAGGAATGGCATTTATTTATGTGAATGAGGAGGGAGATAATAGTATTGTAGTAGTAAGCGGAGCTAATTTTTGCTGTGATGTGGCGTACTTAAAGAAGAATGATTTCCTTTTTAAGGAAGCCGGGTACGTGATGCTCCAGATGGAAATCCCATATGAGTCGGTTTTTTATGCCATAAAAAGGGCAAAGGAATTGGGGAAAACAGTTATCTTAAATCCTGCACCGGCGCCGGATACCCTACCGGAAGATATTTGGGACAAGCTGGATTACATAACGCCCAATGAAACTGAGCTTGTAAAGCTTGGTAAAAGTATCGGTTCATGTACATTGGATGTTGAAAAAAATGCAGGAAAATTGTTGGAAAAAGGTGTAAAAAATGTTCTTGTGACTTTAGGAGAGAAGGGGGCCCTTTTGATAAATAAAAAGGGAAGCATCCTATATCCTGCCAGGAAGGTTGAGGCTGTGGACACTACAGCGGCCGGCGACTGTTTTAACGGAGCATTTGTAACAGCTCTCTCTCAGGGAAAAGAGGAGGGGGAGGCAATTTTTTTTGCAAATACGGCTTCTTCCATTGCGGTAACAAGGAAGGGGGCCCAAAGCTCCATACCTTCCAAAGAAGAAGTAGCGTGTCTGGTGGAACAGGCAATAATAAGTTAAACCAATTTAATAAAGGAGGAAAACTATGAGAAACATGAAAAAGATTTTGGCGATGTGCCTTGCAGGGGCTATGGTTTTTTCCATGACAGCATGCGGCGGCGGTTCATCTAAGGACTCATCCAATGCAGGCGGGGAAACACAAAGCAGCACTGCGGATGCAGGAACTGCTGCAGATACGGGTAGCGAAGATGCAGGAACTGTAGCAGAAGCAGGCAGTGAAGCGGCTTCCGATGGAGAAAGAACCAAACTGGTAATTTCCTGTTATCTGGCGGATGACAATCAGGTGGCGGTACGTGAAAAGTATATTGACGAGCCGTTAAAAGAAGCATTCCCGGATGTGGATATCGAGATAAAAATGTATGCTGACAGACAGAGTCTGCAGGTAGAGGTTGCAGGAGGTGCCGGCCCGGATATTATGGATTTGGACGGACCTACAGATGTAGCGGAATTTGCAAAGGCGGATAAAGTTTTGGATCTCGGCGAATATGCGGAAAAATACGGCTGGGGAGATATGTTTTACGACTGGGCATACAATGCAAGCTATTACGAAGGAAAGCTTTATTCCCTGCCTACCGCATTTGAAGGCATGGTAATGTATTATAATACAGACGTTATGGAAGAACATGGCTGGGAAATTCCGGGGACAAAGGATGAGCTGATTGCACTAATGAAGGAAGTGCAGGAAGCAGGTCTTATTCCCATTACCTTTGGCAATGCAGAATATCAGGGCGCAGTTGACTGGCTTTATTCTACCTTTTTAAGCTGCTATGCAGGACCTGACGTGGTGAAAGATATTATGGAAGGCAGAGCAAAAATAACAGATGATCCTGCGAAGGCTTCCATCAATGATATGGTTGACTGGTGGAAGGAAGGATATATCGGTGAAAAGGCATCCCAGTCCGTATCTACGATGGATATGAATGCATTTTTCTCAGAGGGCAGAACGCCTATGATGATTAACGGTACCTGGGCATCCAGCGGGCTTCTGGCAACATACCCTGAATGTAACTGGGTTTCCAAAATGATGCCGCAGGATGAAGAAATCGGAGAAGTTTTACCCTTTGCCACAGCCGGCGCTTATGCGATTAATGCAAACAGCCCTAATGCGGATTTGGCAGCAGAGGTGCTGAACTACCTGTTTACATCTCTGGACAGACATTATGATTCTATCCGGGAGGCAGGATACCAGCCTTACCCGTTGGAGACTTTTGACGTAGGCGAACTTCAGGGAATGGATCCCAAGCTGTTAGACCAGTACACTCTGCTGATGGATGCACAGGAAAAGAATCAGATTGGTTTCTGTTCATGGACCTTCTTCCCTTCAGACATGAGGGTATATATGAATGAAAATGTAGACGGCTTATTCCTGGATATGTTAACAGTAGATGAATTCCTGGAAGAATCACAAAAGTTTGTTGACCAGGCGCTTGAAAATGGAACTATGCCTGTTTTACCATAAAGAACAAGCAAAATAATAAGTAGATAAATATAAAGAATACCGCACGGCAGGTTCAGACGTGAAAACCGAATGACAAGAGCATTCTTTGAATATGCTCCGGAACAAGGCTGTGCGGTATTCCCGTCTTTAACATTAAACAGGTGCTCACCTGTTTAACTGAGATTGAGAAAGGAGCATGGCGGCCAAAATGAAAACAGTAAAAAAAGGGAATATTGTACCCTACCTTTTTATACTTCCTGCGTTTATTATCCATGCATGTATCGTTACAGCCCCTTCCTTAAGTACGCTGGTTATGTCTTTGTTCGAATGGAACGGGATGGGAAACGCTAAATATATAGGATTTAATAATTTTAAAGAAATTTTTAAAGATCCGCTTGTAAAATTAGCAGTGGTACACAATATCGAATGGCTTCTTGTATTTATTACTGTCCCCCTTCTGCTGGGGTTTGTAGTGGCGATTTTAGTAAGCCAGCTGAGAAAATGTCAAATGTTTTTAAGAACAGTTTACTTTGTCCCTTATGTAATTTCAGCGGCCGTAGCCGGCAGAATATGGACTGCTTATATGAATCCCTACTATGGGGTAAATCAGGTGTTTGCAGGTTTCGGATGGGAAAAACTATCTAAGATGCAGTACCTTGGTAATCCCCGGATAGCTCTTTTTGCGGTCGCTTTTGTAGACAACTGGCATTGGTGGGGGTTTATTATGGTGCTGTTTTTAGGAGCGCTGCAGCAGGTGGACCCGACTTTGTATGAAGCGGCAAAGGTGGATGGGGCAAACCGCTTTCAGGAGCTGATTCATGTGTCTATTCCGGGTATCAGGCAGACAATCGCATTTGTATTAATCATGACAATTATGTGGTCGTTTTTGACCTTTGATTATGTATATATCATGACAAACGGAGGCCCTGCCAATGCAACGGAGATTATGGCAACCTATATTTATAAGAATGCTTTTGTGAAATATCGCGCCGGGTATGCCAACGCTTTGTGTGTAATTCAAAGCGGTATATGTATTATTTTATATTTCCTTCAAAAATATGTAAGTAAGTTGGGAGGGATGGACGATGAATAAGAAAGTAGGGAACACAATATCATCCAGGATTTTGTCGGCTATTGGCGTTTTGTTTTTAGTTTTTATGGCATTATTTGCGGCAATCCCTCTGCTTCAGGTACTGTTTAACTCTTTTAAAACAGACAGGGAGTGTAAGACATCGCCCCTTGGACTTCCCAAAGAATGGGTGTTTAATAACTATGGGGAGACATGGGAGATTGGCGGCTATGCCACGGCTTATTTTAACAGCCTGCTCACGGCGTTTGTGGTGATTGTTGTGGTTTTGACGATTGTGGGGCTTGGAGCTTATGCACTTACCAAACTGCAGTTTAAACTGAGGGGATTTTTTACGGCGTATTTTTTCGTTGCAATTTCCCTTCCGGGATTCCTGTATATTGTTCCTGACTATTTTGTCATGAATAAAATCGGATTGGTGGATACCAGATGGAGCCTTATGATCGTATATACGGCAATGCAGATTCCCTTTAATATGCTGCTGCTGAGAACTTTCTTTACGGGTATACCGAGAGAACTGGAGGAAGCAGCCAAAATTGACGGTTGCAATGAGATAAACAGCTTTTTGCGCATAACCCTTCCTATTGCAAAACCAATGTTCCTTACGGTAGCAATTTTGGTTTTTGTAAATGTATGGAATGAATTTTTGTGGTCAAATACCTTTATTACCAAAGATGAATTAAAGCTTGTGGCTACCAGATACGTCAGATTTACAGGTGAGCACGGCATGAATATGTCGAGAATTTACACGGCCAGTGTGATTACAATAGCGCCGGTTATTATTCTGTATCTGTTCTTTAGCCGGAGGTTTATCGAAGGGATGACCAGCGGCAGTGTGAAAGGGTAAACAGGCAAAAAGAACAAACGGAAAAAACAATTGAAAATGCTGGTCTTAAAAATTTTTCAGGGCGGTGCCATAAAGGCAGAAAGGAGTTAGAAAATATATGGCGATGAAAGAAAGCTACATAGAGGGCATTTATGCGGGCTGGCTGGCGAAGATTATCGGCATCCGCTTAGGAGCGCCTGTTGAAGGCTGGACATATGAAAAAATAAAAAACATTTATGGGGAGCTTGATCATTATCCGGTTGATTATCATGAGTTTGCGGCGGATGATGACAGCAATGGACCGCTGTTTTTCCTGAAAGCCTTAGAGGACGGAAGGCACGGATATGATGTAAAGGCATCGGATGTGGCGGAGGCTCTCCTGAATTATGCGCCCTTTGAACATGGCTTTTTCTGGTGGGGCGGATATGGAATTTCCACGGAGCATACGGCTTATTTAAATCTGCGAAGCGGTGTTCCGGCGCCGGAAAGCGGCAGCATTGCCCAGAATGGCCGCGCAACAGCGGAACAGATTGGCGGTCAGATTTTTATTGATACCTGGGGACTTGTAAGCCCGGGCAATCCGGATCAGGCGGCAAGATTTGCGAAGGAGGCAGCCAGTGTAACCCACGGGGGAAATGCCATATACGGTGGTGTCTTTGTAGCGGTGTGCATCAGTTATGCCTTTGTGGAAAAGGATATGAAAAAAATTCTTGAAAAGGGCTTATCATACATTCCCACGGACTGTGAGTACGCAAAGGTGGTTCGGGCCGTAATGGAATTTTACGACAGGCATCCGGAGAACTGGAGAGAGTGTTTCCGGTTTATTTTTGAAAATTACGGGTATGACAAATATCCCGGCGCCTGCCATATCATTCCCAATATTGCGGTGATGATACTGGCCCTTTTATATGGGGAAGGGGATTTTTCCGATACACTGAATATCTGCAATATGTGCGGCTGGGATACGGACTGTAATGTGGGAAATGTGGCCACTATTATGGGCGTGCGTAACGGCCTTGAGGGAATAGATTATGATAAATGGAGAAAGCCGGTCAATGATTTCCTGGCCTGCTCCAGCGTTGTGGGCTCGCTGAACATTATGGACATCCCTTTCGGAGCGGCTTACATTACAAAACTGGCTTATGGGGTGGCGGGAGAAGAACTGCCAATGCCCTGGAAGGAGATCATTGAAAACAGGATCGACAGCTGCCACTTTGAATTCCCGGGCTCCACACATGCCATTCGGGTAAGAGTGGACGGACTGGATGCCAGGGCAGGAAAAGAAAGAGAATGCAGTATCATGAACACGGACGAGACTGCAGCCTCCGGAAACCGCAGCCTTAAGTTTGTGGTATCACCTGTTGAGCCTGGTGAAAATATATATGTTTATAAAAAGACCCACTATGAACCGAAGGACTTCCATGACAGCAGGTACGATCCTTGTTTTTCGCCTCTGGTATACCCGGGCCAGACTCTTCACGGAAGTGCATACATTCCTGATTATTCACAGGAGGCCTGGGTGAGCCTGTATGTAAAGGAAGCTCACAGCGGCAGGATCTATGAAGGCGAAAAGGTGGAGCTTTCAAAAGGGGAATGGAAGACCTTGGAATACCATATTCCGGAGATGGAGGCAGCGCTTATAGAGGAAATCGGATTCTGCTTCCATGTTCATGGCGTACATACACAGGTTTTTGATTATGTTGGCATGATAGATGATTTGTATGCGGATGGGCAGCCTGCCTACAGCATAGATTTGGCGAAGGAGAAAGTGGAACTTTGGACGGTACTGCACAGGGAAATCAGTCAGTTTACAAAGTTAAAGGGACTCATGTACCTGGAAGACGGCCAGATGCATTTATCCTGTTCTGATTTTGCGGAAGCTTATACAGGAAGACATGACTGGGAAAATTACCGGGCGGAATTCTCTTTTACACCGCTTACAGGATACACTCATATGGTAAATGTGAGGGTTCAGGGAGCGATTCGCTCCTATGCGGCAGGGCTCCTTAAGGGAAACCGGATAGCAATTTTAAAGAATGACAATGGCTATCAGGTGCTGGCAGAAACAGAATTTGAATGGAAACACGGGCAGGAATATACCATAGCCGTGACTGCAGCCGGGAATAAAATTTCAGCGGAAATGGAAGGCGTGAAGATAGAAGCAGTGGATCAGGAAAGACCCTATTTGAAAGGGGCCATAGGGGTTTCCATGCTAAACGGATCTCATGACAAGTATCGGATGATTAAAGTAAAAGGAATTTAAGATAAAGGCCATATACATCTCCCTGATATGACAGGAAACTGCCGCAAATGCCTGACAGGCTGTTTTGCGGCAGTTTCCGGCTTACAATTAAGATGACCGGCGTTTGTTACTTTCCGGTGCTGGAGTTTACAATGCCCATATGATTGTTAATCACGTCCGCAACCCGTTCGGCAAGCTTTTCACGGCCTGCATTGTTATAATGCATATAGTTGGACATATATTCTTCGCAGTTATCCTCGTTGATGGTGCCAAAATAGTTGTCAATAAAGGATACGCCGCAGTCCATGGCAGCATTGGCTTCCATCAGCAGATAATGATGCAGGGTGCCGTTGCCAATGTCCTTTAAAGTGCCGTTGTACAAATTGCCGTTATCGTCCATATATTGTGCGTAGGTATGGGACATGACAAGAACACGGATATAGGGCCAGGTGTTTTTGATATTGTCTATGGTGGTACGAAGGCCGCCTGTGTAGGCAGTAACATCATAGGGATTGTCCGGATTGTCGGTTACGGTGCCGTTGTTGTAGTCCGTACTGTCATACATGATGACAATCACATCTACCTTGTCCATATCCACCGTTTTCATGACTTCCACGGTATCCGCATACCTGGGATCCGGATCATCATTTGCAATGGAAGAAATAGCGGTAAATTCGTTGTTCCGGAAACACTCTACCACATAATAAAGGTTAAAATGGTCTCTTGTATATTCGGGATTATATACAGGATATTTGCAGGCAGCAGAAGAATCCGGAAATGCACAGTCGTAAACGGTGGCGTTTGTCTTAGCCGCAATCTGTGAGGCAAGGCCGGTATCTTCGCGGTCATCCGTAAAGGGATTATTGCCCAGGCAAAGGATAGTTGTCACGCCGTCATCCTCCCGCCCTTCTAACAGGGATGCGTCCATAGGGATGAGCATGTCCAGGGTTTCCACATCGAACTGGGATGGATCCACATCCGTGGTATCGTCATCTAAGGAGGTGCCCTTATTCCACTTGTTCAGCCGGTAAACAGATATTACGGCAATCAATAATATAACTGTGACCAGGAGAATATGCATATTTATATGAAGATTGGATTTCTTCAGGAAAGTCCTGTGCTTTGGAGGATCAAAATCGTCAAGAAATTCTATGTCTTCTTCACTGTTCATGTATTCTATATCTTCCTGCCCGTCAGAATTATCAAGGTCATCTGTGACAAATTGCGGGCCTTCAAAAGTCTGCCCCGCTGAGATTTTTGTTTCATCCGGATTTTCTGTTTTATTTTTATCTGTTTTCATAATAATCCCATGTTCTCCTTTGAATAATTAAATCATGTCTGCCGGCAGAAAAAACTGTGACGGACAGAGTAATTCTTTGTTATTCTACTATCATTTTGTGGAAAAATCCATAAATTCATAAAAATTTAATATACGATATTCAGTGGTTTATGATAAAATGCAATTTAGAGCGTGTCTGGAAGCTGTTTATGACAACAGTCTGGCTTTCGGCTGAATGGTTACGTTTTATGCCATAAAAGGCAGACGGGGGATGAAAGCAGAATATGAAAAAGAATTTTAAATGGAAAGATATTTTGATGCTGCAGGCAGTGTTTTTTATATATAGTATTTCCAGTGTGGTTTCAAAGTTTGCATCCGGAAAAGAGCTGTTTAGTCTGGAATTTATTTTGATTTATGGGCTGGATGTTGCGATACTTGGCGTGTATGCACTTTTGTGGCAGCAGGTGATTAAACATTTTGAGTTATCTGTGGCGTATGCCAATAAAGCAGTGACATTGCTTTGGACGCTGGTATGGAGTCTTTTCCTTTTTCATGAGCATATTACAGTGTGGAAAGGGGCCGGGATTTTACTGGTAATGACAGGAATTTTTATACTGAACGGGGAGGAGGGAAAATAGCAATGAACATTTATATACTGATTTTACTGCTCTCTGTTTGTGTGGCTTCTTTTGCGCAGATACTTCTAAAAAAGAGCGCTGCAAAAACCTACAGCTCTCCTATACGGGAATATTTAAATTTCTATGTGATTTGCGGGTATGGAATGATGTTTTTGTCCATGTTCCTGACAGTGTTCTCTTACAGAGGGCTGGACTTTTCAAATGTTCCCGTGATAGAATCCCTTGGGTATGTGGTGGTGATGCTGCTCAGTTATCTTTTTTTCAGGGAGAAGATAACAAAGAGAAAGATCTTTGGAATGGCCATAATTTTAGCAGGAATTTTTGTATACTACAGATAGAGATATAAGGCAGTGATTTATAAGGCGGCCCTTAGGTTAAAACAACGGATACCGAATTTGAAAATCAAAGAACCGGGAAAGCCCCGGCCCTTTGATTTTTGCCTGGCAAATCCATTGCCGACATTTGGCATTAATGTACCTGAGGTGTAGAATACTTGTTGGCGCTTTGCTGAACCATTGCCGCCAGCAAAGTGGTAATAGGAAGATTAGCTTCGTTTTGCGCCTGAAGTTCTTTGTACCATTTGCTGTATTTGTACATTCGGTATGTAGCTTTAAATTTGCCTATCTGATTATCATCATCGCAGGCGCATTTAAAGGCTTCCCGCTCCTCCATATCCATTTCAACATAATCCAGGTAAGAAATTTGGAGTTCCGTTAATGGATTGCTGCATTTTGGGCATATCATTTTATGCCCGTTCAACATAAAAATACGGTGGCAAGGTTTGCAGAAATGCATATACATCATATAAAATTCCCCTTTTCTTGAAACAAGCATAATTGTAAGCTCATTTTCAGTTTAACGGTATTGTAAATAAAGTCAATAACTTATAGGTAGCTTGTCTAGAGATTTTGTTGACATAATATGCTAAAAAGTTATGTTAACTGCCAGAAATCGAAATATTAAGTTTTTTTTATAGATAAAAATACAAAAAGATTGTGCTGACTTTTGATAAATGTTATAATAGCGAAATAATTCGTGTATGGCTTATGTGCCGCAGGGCAGGCAGCACGGATAAAAAGACAAAACAAAAAATAAAGAATATTACGAAATTATTAATTGCGGAGGGTTTACATAAATGGGTAAATTTTTTAAAAGACTGGGAGGCGGAAAAAGAGGCAGAAGAAGTGAGGCCTATTCGGAATCAGAGTGGATGGAGTATGATGAAAACTACGAAGAGGATGAATATGAGGACGGGGAATACGAAGATGAATATGATGAGGATGAGGAAGATTACGAAGAAGACGGGGGAGATTACGAATACGAAGATTATGAGGATGAGGAAGATTACGAAACAGAAGAAGATTATGACGAAGAGGATTATGAAGCAGAAGATGATGCCGGAGCCTGTGAGGAAGAGGAATATGAGGGGGACGACTACGAAATAGAATACGATGCCGAAGAAGGGTATGAAGAAGAGGAAGATTACGGTGAGGAATACTATGAAAAAGAGGAAACGGCAGAGTATGAAACCAGGAGAGAGTATAGCGGAGAAGATTACGGGATAGAGGATGAAGAAGAGTATGAGAGCGATGAGGATTATTATGGGGAAGATGAGGAAGAGGAATACTACGGGACAGATGAGGAGTACTATGCAGAAAATGATGAGATAGATGATGAAGAGGAAGATTACGGGGATGAGGAATATGACGGGGAGGACGAAGAGGATTACGAGTACGGGGAATATGACAGGGAGGACGAAGAGGATTACGAGTATGGGGAATATGACAGGGAGGACGAAGAAGATTACGAATATGGGGAATATGATGAAGTAGATTACGAAGAAGATTATGAGGATGACGATCCCCCTGAAGGGGCAGCAGGAAAAATCATATATAAGCTGCGGCATATGTCAGTGGTAGATCATGTTGTTGCACTTACGGGAGCTGCTGTGCTTGTGGTTGTGGTAATTACAGGAGCCCTGTTTTTCAATGCAAAAAGCAATCAGTCTCAGATAGAGGCTTTTGCAGAAATAGGAGTGGGGATGGAAGACATCTCCATGATTGGCGAAAGCGGACTTGTTGCTGTTGCCGATGCCCAAACTGCAAAATATCTGGCAGCTACCATGGAGATGGAAGATGAGGAGGAAGAAGCCGGGCAGGATCAGGAGGAGGAAACTGAGGGAAAAACAGAGGTTGTCATGAACCTGACCTCCATCCAGAAGGACCTTAAAATTAAGTTCCTCAATAAAAAAACCGGAAAACTGATTCCCAATCTGAATTTCAAGGTGGAAATTACAAAGCCTTCGGGTGGGGCTTACACGGCAGAAGATGATGATAAGGACGGCATTATCTACCAAACGGGTATGGAAGCAGGAAAATACAAAGTAAAGATTACAGGTCCTGCGTCCGACAGTACATATGCTGTTTCCTCGGAGCAGATGTCCGTGACAGTAAAAGATACCATTGAGTACAAGAAAGTGGATGTGTCTGACGAGGTAAAGACAGAGGCCCAGGTAAATGCGGCAGCGGAGGACACAAAAGTAAATGAAACGGTAGTGGAATCCACGAATAAGGACACGGTAGAGTGGGTGGAATCTACCAAAACATTGATAGATGGAACGGAAAAGAAGGAAGAAAACTACGAGAAGGTGGAAACAAAGGAGATTGCGGATCCCGGAAAGACAGCATTAGCAGGGTTCCGTCTGCTTGTGGAAAAGACGCCGGAAGATGACGAAACGCCTACGCCTGAACCGGAGACGCCTTCGGAGCAGCCCTCTGCGCCCGAGCCCACACAGGAGCCAACGCCTGAGCCTACGCAGCCGCCGACTCCTACACCTGCGTCCACGCCGGAACCAACTAAGACACCGGAGGATACGCCGCAGCCGACCAGGACACCGGAGACTGCACCGCCCACGGCAGCGCCTACGGCAACCCCTGTGGCAACGCCCAGCCCATCGCCTGCGGCAAGCGCAAGTCCTGCAGCAACGCCCAGCCCGTTGCCCACGGCAAGCGCAAGCCCCACAGCAACGCCCAGTCCATCGCCTACGGCAAGCGCAAGTCCCACAGCAACGCCTAATGACGCAAAAAATGATACCAAAAGCGTTTTAAAAACTACCAAAGGGGAAACCCTTTATATTAAAAATCCGGATGGCACCTTTAGAGAGGCTAAATATGCGGATTATTACACGGCAAAAGAATTTTATCGTCTGATCAGCAAAACAAGCGGAGAATATAAATATACCGGATGGCAGGTAATAGAAGGCGTAACCTATTTCTTTGACAAGAATGGAGATAAGGTGACGGGAGAACAGGTTATTCAGGGCGCCAAATATAATTTTAACAGTGACGGCTCTTTGAATACCGGTTCAGGCCATATGGGAATAGACGTATCTAAATGGAATGGAAACATAGACTGGAATGCAGTGAAAAACAGCGGTGTTTCTTACGTTATCATCCGCTGCGGTTACAGGGGGTCATCCACAGGAGCACTGATTGAGGATCCCATGTTCAGAAGTAATATTCAGGGCGCTTCCAAGGCGGGATTAAAGGTAGGCGTTTACTTCTTTACCCAGGCTGTAAATGAAGTGGAGGCCGTGGAAGAAGCTTCTATGGTTCTTGGACTTATAAAGGGCTACGGCCTTAGTTATCCTGTATTTTTAGACGTGGAGGCCAGCAACGGACGTGCTGATGCCATTAATGTATCCACAAGAACGGCAGTGTGCAAAGCTTTTTGCCAGACCATTCAAAATTCCGGATATAAGGCAGGAATTTATGCAAATAAAACATGGCTGAACTCCCATATAGACGCGCCAAGCCTTACCGGTTACAAAATCTGGCTTGCACAGTATGCGGCAGCGCCCAGCTACAACAGAACAAGGTACGACATGTGGCAGTATTCCTCGAAAGGAAGTGTGTCCGGTATTAAGGGAAATGTTGATATGAATATCAGTTATATGGGTTATTAAGTTGGAAGCATGGGTTAGAGTATGAGATTTCGTAAGAGGAGATTTGCAGCATTTTAAGCAGAAAATATTGTATCAGTAAGAGCAAAAGGAGATGGAGAAAGAGCATATGAGAACTTATTTAGTAACAGGAGGAGCGGGATTTATCGGATCCAATTATATCCATTACATGTTTAAAAAATATGGTGATAAGATAAGGATTATTAACGTGGATGCCGTTACTTATGCGGGAAATCTTGAGAATTTGAAGGAAGTGGAGGGAAGGGACAATTACACTTTCATAAAAGCAAATATTTGCGATAAGGAGACGATAGCGAAAATTTTTGCGGAAAATGATATTGACAGGGTGGTGCATTTTGCAGCGGAGACGCATGTGGACCGCAGCATTAAAACGCCGGAAATATTTGTACAGACAAATGTTTTGGGAACCGCTGTTATGCTTAACTGTGCAAAAGCGGCATGGGAGAATCCTGACGGCACCTTTAAGCCGGATAAAAAATTTTTACATGTGTCAACAGATGAGGTATACGGATCCCTTGAGGAGGAGGGAGGATATTTTTATGAGACAACCCCTTATGCTCCCCACAGTCCCTATTCCGCCAGCAAGGCCGGGGCGGACATGCTGGTAAAATCCTATATGGATACGTATAAGTTCCCTGCCAACATTACCAACTGCTCCAACAACTATGGGCCCTATCAGTTTCCGGAAAAACTGATTCCCCTTATTATCAACAATGCTCTTCAGGGAAAGAAACTGCCTGTTTATGGGGATGGGAAGAATGTGCGCGACTGGCTTTATGTGGAGGATCATGCGAAAGCTATTGATATGGTACAGGAAAATGGCAGGCTTTTTGAGACTTACAATGTGGGCGGACATAATGAAAAGCAAAACATTGCGATTATCCATATCATATTAGATACCCTGCAGGAGATGCTGCCGGAAAAGGATCCCAGAAAAGCATATATAAACGAGGACCTGATCACTTATGTGGAGGATCGGAAGGGCCATGACAGAAGGTATGCCATAGCACCTGACAAGATTAAGGCAGAGATTGGCTGGGAGCCGGAAACGATGTTCAAAGAAGGTATCAGGCGCACGATAGCATGGTTTTTTGAAAATGAGGACTGGATGAAAAATGTCACCAGCGGCGACTACCAGAAATATTATGAGGATATGTACAAGGATCGCTAAGCGTTAAGCGGCCGGTTTTCGTACAAGGGACGTCTGTCTGCGTTGAAGCGCTTTTTGGATGAATCAAATATTTTATACAAGATTTATACAAGATTTTTACAAGGTTGATGGGAGTGATTTACAATCGCTCCCTTTTTATGGTATACTTAATAAGATTATGCGTATAAATTGAGAACGATATTTTTGGAGGTACCCGATCATGAAGGGAATTATTCTTGCAGGGGGTTCCGGGACAAGGCTATATCCCCTCACAAAGGCAGTGAGCAAACAAATTATGCCGGTTTATGACAAACCGATGATCTATTATCCTTTATCTACTTTGATGCTGGCAGGAATCAGGGAAGTGCTTATTATTTCCACACCCAGGGATTTACCTGTTTTTGAAGAACTTCTTGAGGACGGAAGCCAGCTTGGCATGAAGTTTTCCTATGCCGTTCAGG
Source organism: Parablautia intestinalis (assembly GCA_003612395.1). Lineage (GTDB taxonomy): Bacteria > Bacillota > Clostridia > Lachnospirales > Lachnospiraceae > Suilimivivens > Suilimivivens intestinalis. The sequence goes on along the minus strand of RAYQ01000001.1, from coordinate 132,895 downwards.
AAAAGCCCAGAGGACTTGCGGATGCCTTTATTATAGGAGCGGATTTCATAGGTAAGGACAGCGTTGCCCTTGTGCTCGGCGATAATATTTTTTATGGACAAAGCTTTTCAAGAGTTTTAAGGGAAGTTGCGGCCAGGGAAAAGGGAGCCACCATATTTGGATATTATGTGCGTGATCCGAGAGAGTATGGGGTGGTTGAGTTTGATAAGATGGGGAAGGCAGTCTCCATTGAAGAAAAACCGGAGAATCCTAAAAGCAATTATGCCGTACCGGGACTGTATTTCTACGATAACCGCGTGGTGGAGATTGCGGCTCATGTAAAGCCCTCCGCCAGAGGTGAGATCGAGATTACCAGTATCAACAATGAGTATCTGAAAATGGGAGAGCTGTATGTGGAAACATTAGGGCGCGGGTTTGCCTGGCTGGACACGGGTAATCACGATTCTTTACTTGATGCGGCGGATTTCGTGGCGGCTTTTCAGAAGCGCCAGGGGCTTTATATTTCCTGTATTGAGGAAATTGCATATAAGCGAGGCTTTATTGACAGAAACCAGCTTTTGAAGCTGGCAGAGCCTCTTATGAAAACAAATTACGGGCAATATATGAAAGAAGTTGCGGACGGACTGTAAGAAGGCAGATAGTTGCCAGCGCGGAATACGCGCTTATGCGTTCTTGTGATTTAAGATTTTAAGGCAATATGCCTGAAGAATAGAGGAATTTGTGAAAGGAGTATGGCTGCAAAATGGGTAAGATAACGGTGGAGACATGTGAAATTGAAGGGTTAAAGGTGATTACGCCTGCGGTTTTTGGGGATGAACGGGGATATTTTGTGGAAACCTATAATTACAATGATTATAAGGAGGCTGGTATAGATCAGGTGTTTGTGCAGGACAATCAGTCTTCCTCAGTTAAGAACGTTTTAAGAGGTTTGCATTTTCAGATTAATTTTCCACAGGACAAGCTGGTGAGGGTAATAGCCGGAGAAGTGTTCGATGTGGCGGTAGACTTAAGGCCCGGTTCTGCCACTTATGGAAAGTGGCACGGGGTTATTCTGTCTGCAGAAAATAAAAAGCAGTTCTTTGTGCCTAAGAATTTTGCTCATGGTTTTGTTGTGCTTTCGGATTATGCTGAGTTTGCCTATAAATGTACGGATTTTTATCATCCTAATGATGAGGGGGGCATCAAATTTGATGATCCGGACATTGGTATTGAATGGCCTGTTGCACCGGGAACTGAGCTTATCATGTCTGATAAAGATAAAAAATGGGGCGGAATCAAAGAATATACAGCGGGCAGACGGGAGTAAACATCTCAGCGCCCCAATTTGAGGGCTATTGGAAACATGGAGGATTAGTGTGAAGGAAAAAAAGCGCGTGCGCTTAAAGAAGCTGCCAAAGCCGGTAGGAATTGGAATTTTCTATGGGCTTTGCCTTATGGTAGCGGTTATGGTGCTTATGCATTATAACCCTTTAGCGCCTGATCAACATACGGAAAATTTAAAGAAATTTTGTGCCTGTGCGCTGCTTGCGCTTGCATGCATTATCTTTGGTCTGTATTATGACAGGATGTTCATTATCCCGAAAGAATTATTTCAAAGCAGGGAGCTTATCTGGAAACTTGCTAAAAATGATTTTAAAAAACGCTACGCAGGATCCTATCTGGGATTTTTATGGGCGTTGGTACAGCCTGTGGTAACGGTTGTTATGTATTGGATTGTATTTGACAAGGTGTTTCAGACAAGGAGCCAGCTGGTGGCCAGTGGAGTTGAAGTGCCTTATGTTTTATATCTCACAGCGGGACTTGTGCCCTGGTTTTACTTTTCCGAAGCAATCACAAATGGAACCAGCGCGCTTTTGGAGTACAGCTATCTGGTGAAGAAGGTGGTGTTTAATATCAGCATTCTCCCTATCATCAAACTGATTGCCGCTACCTTTATACATGTATTTTTTGTGGTTGTTCTATTGGTGGTCGCTATATTTTATGGATATTATCCCAACATCTATACGATTCAGATTGTGTATTACAGCTTTTGCCTGTTTGTGCTGGTTCTGGCTATGAGCTATTGCACCTGTGCGGTTGTGGTTTTTTTCAGGGACCTGGCCCAGATTATTAATATCGGACTGCAGGTGGGTATGTGGGCAACGCCGATTCTCTGGAATATTGATATGCTGAACAATCCTAAGATCATCACTCTTTTTAAGTTAAATCCACTGGTTTATATTGTAAATGGCTATCGGAATGCCATATATGGGGATGAGTGGTTTTTTGAGCATTTTTATTCCTCCACCTATTTCTGGATTTTTACAGTCACCTTGTTTTGTGTGGGGTCATTAATTTTTAAGCGGTTAAAAGTGCACTTCGCAGATGTGCTCTGAGGAATATCCTATAAGGTGGAAAAGCGGCAGGCAGGAGAAAAGATTAATGGAAGAAAAGAAGGTTGCCATAGAGGTAAAAGAACTGGAAAAAGCATACAAGCTTTATGATAAGCCTTCGGACAGGCTGAGAGAGGCGCTGGGTTTTGCAGGAAAAAAGCGCTATAAGGAGCACTATGCCTTAAAGGGAGTGGATCTGACCATACATCAGGGGGAAACTGTGGGAATAATCGGTACAAACGGTTCCGGTAAATCTACGATTCTCAAAATAATAACAGGCGTTCTCAACCCTACAAACGGTTCTGTAAAGGTAAATGGAAGAATTTCGGCGCTGCTTGAGTTAGGAGCAGGCTTTAATATGGAATATAACGGGATTGAAAATGTTTACTTAAATGGTACCATGATTGGATTCTCCAAAAAAGAAATTGATGCCAGAATGGAGGAAATTTTAAGCTTTGCGGATATCGGAGACTATGTTTACCAGCCTGTGAAGACTTACTCAAGCGGTATGTTTGTACGGCTCGCCTTTGCGGTAGCCATTAATATTGATCCTGAAATATTAATTGTGGATGAGGCTTTGTCCGTAGGAGATGTATTCTTTCAGGCCAAATGCTACCACAAATTCGAAGAATTTAAAAATGTGGGAAAAACCATTGTTTTTGTCAGCCATGATCTTAGCAGTATCAGTAAGTACTGCGACAGGGTGGTTCTGCTCAATCAGGGGGTAAAATTAGGGGAAGGCAGCCCCAGAGAGATGATAGATGCCTACAAGCAGGTGCTGGTAGGGCAGTACCCGGTTTCGGGGGAAGGGCATGAAGGGCTTTTGGATGATAAAGATATCAAAGCGGCGGCAGCGGCAAAGGCCGGAAACTCTGATGGAAAGAATGTCGGCGCAGAAAATTCCGATACCCTGAAAAATCCCGAGCTGCTGGAGTATGGAACAAAAGCAGCTGTTATTGAAGATTATTATATTATGGACGAGGCAGGACGCAGGTGCAGCGCTGTATTAAAAGGCGGAGAGTGCAGCATACATATGAAGGTACGCTTTGCGCAGGACATCAGTGAACCGATTTTTGCCTTTACTATAAAGAATATCAAGGGTGTGGAAATTACGGGGACGAATACTATGGTGGAGAAGGCTTTTTTAGAGTCGGTGGAAGCCGGAAGCGTGAAGTATATCACCTTCACCCAGAAGATTGATCTGCAGGGGGGAGAATATCTTCTTTCTCTCGGGGTTACAGGATATGAGAAGGAAGATTTTAAAGTTTATCACAGGCTTTATGATGTAATGGATTTAACAGTAATTTCGGACAAGGACACGGTGGGATATTATGACACCAATACAAAGATTGTTGTAGCGGATGAGCAGTAGCCATTGACAACCAGATAACGTTTGTAATTATGGAAAGGAATATTTCATGAGTGAAGTAAAGGAAAGGCCGGTGCCTATACATTTGAGCGAGGACGAGGTGCTTAACAGACTTCCTGAAAGGATAGGGGATGTAATTTTAAATTACAGGTATTATCCCGGAAAGGATCTGTACAGTGATGGGACGATTGAAGATGAAATCCTTGCAATTGTAAAGGACGCATCGAAAGTGGAATATCCTGCCATAATAGAAAGAAAGAAAAGCTGGCCTGTTTTATATCATTTATCGCCTCTTAGAGGGAATATTGTGGACTGGCTGCCCATTGGGCGTAAGGATAAGGTGCTTGAAATCGGTTCGGGCTGTGGAGCCATTACGGAAAAACTGGCGGAAAAAGCAGGCACCGTGACCTGTGTGGATTTGTCCGCTAAGAGAAGCCATATTAATGCCTATCGCAACCACGATAAGGATAATATTGAAATTCATGTGGGAAATTTCAGCGATATTGAACCCTCTTTGCCAAAGGATTATGATTACATCTGTATGATAGGCGCTTTTGAATACGGACAGTCCTATATCCATACCGATACGCCCTATGAGGATTTTTTCAAAATTATCAAAAAGCATATAAAAGATAAGGGCCGTATTATTATTGCCATAGAAAATAAGCTTGGCCTGAAATACTGGGCGGGCTGCAAGGAGGATCATCTGGGAACCTGGTTCAGCGGCCTTGAGGGGTACCCGGAAGGAGGCAGCGCCCGCACTTTTACCCGTAAAGGGCTTGAAAAAATTTTTTTAAGCTGCGGTGTTACGGAGTATTCCTTCTATTATCCTTATCCTGATTATAAATTTCCTACTATGATTTTTTCAGATAAAAGACTGCCAAATCAGGGAGAGTTGACAGATAACATGCGCAATTTTGACCGTGACCGGCTGATGCTTTTTAATGAAAAATATGTTTTTGACGGTATCGTGGAAGACGGTTTGTTTGATATCTTTTCCAACTCTTTTCTGGCAGTGATCGGAGAAAAATTAGATACTTCCTACGTAAAATATTCAAATGACCGGGCGGTGCAATATGCTCTGCGGACGGAGATCACAGATACGAAGGAGGGCAGGGTTGTACGGAAAATACCTTTAAATGAAAGAGCCTGGGAGCATATAAAAGAAATGAAGAGGTTCTATAACCTGTTGGAAGAGCGCTATCGGGGCAGCGGACTTTGTATCAATCCCTGTGAACTGAAAGCCGCAGCCTCCTCTGAGACCAGGGAAAGAGGCTATGCTGAATTTCCCTATGAGAAGGGGACTTCTCTGGAGACACTTTTGGATCAGTGTCTTGAGAAGAATGATATGGACGGATTTTATCGTCTCTTTGACAGATATTATGAGCTTATTGCTTATGGTGAGGGTAAAGAGATAACAGATTATGATATGGTTTTTGGCAACATCCTGGCAGACGGTGATAAATGGACGGTGATTGATTACGAATGGACGATAGAAGAAAGAGTGCCTGCCGCGGAGATTGCTTTTCGGGCGCTATACTGTTATGTGCTGGCGGAAGAAAAGCGTAATAAGCTGGATTTAGGACTGCTTATGGGCAGGCTTGGGATCAGTGAACAGACGGCCGGGGAATACCGGATGAAGGAAAAAAGATTTCAAAAGCAGGTGACAGGAAAGCGGAAGTCTATGGGAGAGCTGCGGGATGATATAGGCAATTGCTGCGTGAGTCCCATGATGCTGATGGAGCTGCATAAAAAAGAAATATTAAACCAGAGGATCCAGCTTTACTATGATCAGGGAGAGGGATTTAAGGAGGAGGATTCCCGTTATATTCCGGACATCTATTTGGATGATTATAAGATAGCAGTTGAAATTCCCTTTGATGGAAATATAAGGGCCTTAAGAATCGATCCGGCAGACCGCTCCTGTATGGTGAAAATGATGGAACTAAGCCTAAACGGTTCACCGGTTCCCCTTCATAAAAGGTATGTGGAGACCAACGGAAAAGCTGTTAAGACAGGCTGCTATGTCTTTGATACTCAGGATCCGAATATAACTGTGTGGGTGTCTGCCCTTCCTATGACAGGCGAAAATATACTTTCCGTTAAAATGGAGATAACGCCTGTGCCATCGGATATGGCTCTGGACGTAATGGGTGCTATTAAAAAATTCTTTTAAGAAGGGAACAGGGAGAGACGAAAAGCGGATAGAAGGAGGATAAGGCAGGTGGCTTCTCTAAAACAGGGCTTAAAACAAATATTGGTGGATAAACAGCATAAGCTTTATGAAAAGGAGGTGGTCTCTAAAAATCTGACTTATGACAGCTGGATAGAAAAGCAGGAGCAGAAAGCAATAATTGACGGGCATATCGAAAATACAGGTATAAAATTTCTGACAAATGATTTAAAACTGCAAAGAAATGAAAGCAAAAAGTATATAAATGACGGAAAAAATGCAAGCAAAAATATGGAATGCCAGCAGGTTGAGATTTTTGATAAAGGAGACCCTTTTCAAGGCAAAAAATGCATGGAAACTGTTTTTGCGACTGCATTTTGCCACAATATAGAATATCACTTAGAGGATAACATTGCAGAGGTTATTTTGCTTAAATTTTATCCCGGAAAATGCAGCCGGATTTCATACCCGTTAATAGATAAAATTTTTCGTGAAAATGAAAATGTTGTTTTGGTTTATGGGGATGAAGATGTACAAAAGAGCGGTACCAGAGAAAATCCATGGTTCAAGCCTGACTGGTCTCCTGACCGTTTTCTGTCCTGTTTTTATTTTGGCGGACTTGTGGCAGTGCGGACAAATGATCTGAGGGAGACATACAGGCGCTGTAAGGAAAAGGGAATATTGAAAAGGGAGCAGGAAGATGGTTTTGGAGAAACGGCGGACAGCGCCGGAGAACTGTTATACCTGCTTTTTTATGAAATGTTGAAAGAGCACAACGCTTTTACGAAAGGACATCAATTGTCTGAGGCGGCGGTGTACCATAGCAGACATGTGTTATTCCACAGTGCGCAGAGCGGATATTACCAGATTCGGAACTGGTCGCTCCCTGAAAAAATATGTGGGGAAACAAACGGAGAAATAAATACAGGCGTAAAGACACAAGCCAGGGCGGAAGCAAAGACAGATATAACAGAGGAAACGGATAAGTCCATAACGCTGTCTGTTATTATTCCCTCAAAGGATAATCCTGACGTATTGTTTCACTGTATGGACTCTTTATTTTCCAAAACCCGTTCAAAGCATTCCTTTGAGATCATTCTGGTGGATAACGGAAGCCGGGAGGAAAACAAAAAAAGGATTTCCGATAAGGTTTCGGAGCTGAACCGGATGCGGGCAGGAGAAAAAAGTAAGAGGGGAGAGCTTTGCTTTGCAGGCTGTACCTACGTATATCATCCCATGCCTTTTAATTTTTCGGGGATGTGTAATTTAGGGGCGGCAAATGCCAAAGGAGAGCTGCTGCTGTTTTTAAATGATGATATGGAAATTATTTATCAGGACTGGATGGATTTGATGGTTGAAAAGACCCGTCTTCCCTATGCGGGAGCGGTGGGAGCAAAGCTTTTATACCCTGATTCGGATATCATCCAGCACGCCGGTATTACAAATTTGCGGGTGGGACCGGCTCATAAGCTGCAGTTTCTGCATGATGAGGATAACCATTACTTTGGTATGAACAGAGATGTCCATAATATGCTGGCTGTTACGGGCGCCTGCCTGATGGTTTCTAAGGACGTATTTACCAGAGCAGGCGGATTTTGTGAGGAACTGGCGGTGGCCTTTAATGATGTGGATCTGTGTTTTACCATCCATGAGATGGGATACTATAATATCGTAAGAAATGATGTGGCCTTTTATCATCATGAGTCTTTGAGCAGAGGGAAGGATGGAGATTCTCCCAAAAAACAGCAGCGCCTTTTGCGGGAGAGAGATATTCTCTACGACCGGCATGAAGATCTTTATGGAAAGGATCCTTATTACAATCCGGGATTAGTAACAGATATGCTGCAGACAGAATATCTGCCTGCGTATCACTATCAGGTAACGCTTGATATGCCATGGTCAGAGCCAGCTGCCCTTGATAAAAAGGCTGGCAGGGCAAGGGAGGATAAGTGCCTGGTGGTGGGGATGGAGTGCGCTATGGATATTTATAAATGGCGGTATGGCGGCCTGCCTAAAAAGGGAAGAGTTCAGGGCAGGCAGGATGATATGGGCTATTATTTCCAGGGGTATTCCTTCGTGATTGGTTCTGATAACGCATGTTATAAAAAAACGCTGCTGCTGAAAAGCCAGGACAGCGGAAGAATATGGGGATTATCCCTTGAAAGCAGATACAGAAAAGATATCAAAGATAATTTAAAGGATCAGGTGAATGTGGAGCTGACAGGATTTGCAGCCAGAATGCGCCGGGAAGAACTGCCCGGGGGCGTGTATCAGCTTGGTATGCTGGCGGAAGACAAGTGCTCCTCACAGAAATTAGTCAATTGGAGCAACTGGGTGCTGGAGGTCCATTAGTGCAGGGGGTATAAGGTTTGGAAGATAAAGCAAATTATCAGCAGGGAGACGTTTCATCCCGTTATGGGGAGGAAAAAGAAACAGATTACCGCAGTGAGTATGAAAAAGAGCATCTTCGATGCGCAGATCTTGCAGGGCGGGTAGCCGATTTGGAGGCAAAGTGTGATGAGCTTACCTTTAAGCTTAACAGAATTAAGGAAAATCCTCTGTGGAAAATGTCAGCGCCTCTGCGCCGGTGTATGCATTTTATCATACGTCAGAAAACCAGGCTGAAAAACTGCGGGAGCCTTCGGGGTGTCTGGGCAAAAATAAAATATAAGGATATCGAGCGCAGGGCAAGAGAAAATTATGGGACAAAGAGCTTTCCATCAGAAGAAGAAAGCAGACATCGCAGGGAGCATGTTTTTCCCCGAATGGTGAAGATTAGCATTCTGGTTCCTTTATATAACACACCTGAGGAGTTTTTGCGGGAAATGATAGAGTCTGTTCTGAATCAGACTTATGTAAACTGGGAGCTGTGCCTGGCAGACGGTTCCGATGAAAACCATACTTATGTGGAAAAGGTGGTAAGAGAATATGAGGCAAAAGTTAACGGGTCTTGTGCTGCCTTGCCGGCTGCTTTTAAGATGACAGGATCCGGCTCTTTGATCCGCTACCGGAAGCTGAAACGCAATGAGGGTATTTCCGGCAACACCAATAAGTGCCTTGAAATGGCAACGGGAGAATATATAGGGCTTTTTGACCATGATGATATTCTTCACCCTAATGTGCTGTATGAATATGTGAAGGTGATTAACGAGAAGGAAGCAGATTACATTTACTGTGATGAGACTACTTTTAAGAGCGGCGATATTAATAAGATGCTGACCATGCATTTTAAACCGGACTATGCCATTGACAATCTCCGGGCAAACAATTACATCTGTCATTTCAGCGTATTTGCCAGGGAACTTTTAGACGGGACGGAGCTGTTCCGGTCCCGGTTTGACGGAAGCCAGGACCATGATATGATTCTGCGGCTTACTGACAGGGCAAAGCATGTGGTGCATGTTCCAAAGCTTCTATATTACTGGAGAAGCCACCCTGACAGTGTGGCATCCAACATAGAGGCAAAGCCTTACGCCATAGAATCCGCCAGGGGAGCGGTAGCGGACCATTTGAGAAGGCACGGGTTCGAGCATTTTCAAATTACATCCACCAGGGCCTTCGAAACCATCTTTAAGATCCGCTACCAGATTATAGGAAGCCCTAAGATTTCCATTCTCATTGCCAATAAGGACCATGTGCCGGATTTAAAGCGCTGTGTTACTTCCATATTAGAGAAGTCCACTTATGAAAATTTTGAGATCCTTGTAATAGAAAATAACAGTGTGGAGAGCGAAACCTTTGCATACTACAGGGAGCTTACGGAAAATGATAAGGTAAAGGTAGTAAATTATGAAGGGACCTTTAACTATTCATCGGTCAATAATTTCGGGGCGGCTGAAGCGGCCGGAGAGTATCTTCTGCTTTTAAATAACGATACTCAGGTTATTACGGTGAACTGGATGGAGGAAATGCTGATGTACGCCCAGCGAAAGGACGTGGGCGCGGTGGGAGCCAAGCTTTATTACGGGGATAAGACCATTCAGCATGCCGGTGTGGTGCTGGGCCTTGGAGCGCACAGAACGGCGGGGCACAGCCATTACGGACAGCACCGGGATAATTTAGGCTATATGGGAAGGCTGTGCTATGCCCAGAATGTTTCCGCCGTGACGGGGGCCTGCCTTCTGGTGAAAAAGGCGCTTTTTGAGGAAGTTGGGGGACTGGATGAATCCTTTGTGGTTTCTTTAAATGATGTGGATTTTTGTTTAAAGCTTCGTGAAAAAGGATACTTAAATGTGTTTACCCCTTTTGCAGAGCTGTATCATTTCGAATCCATGTCAAGAGGGCTTGATGATGACGGAGAGCGGGCACAGCGCTATAACCGGGAGTCGGAAAGGTTCAGGGAAAAGTGGAAGGAAGTCCTTGCGGGGGGCGATCCATATTATAATCCCAATTTTTCCCTTGACAGAAGCGACTTTGCTTTGAAAATATAGTGATACTGTGATAAAATAATGTCAGTATAATAAATTTGGGGCGGTTAAGGCCGGAAAAGGACTGTGGGGACCTTTTGGCCGCCGCGTTTCCCGAATGAAAAGAGTTAGTCCTTATACAAAAAAATAGGAGGGTTTGAAATGAGTTACACAGAACAGTATGATTTTTGGTTGGAGGATAGTTATTTTGATGAGAAAACCAAAGAGGAGCTTAAGGCAATTGCAGGAAATGAGAAGGAAATAGAAGATCGTTTCTATAAGGAGCTGGAATTCGGTACAGGCGGTCTTAGAGGTGTCATCGGGGCCGGCACCAACCGCATGAATATTTATACCGTCAGAAAGGCAACCCAGGGACTTGCAAATTACATTATCGCCCAGGGCGGAAAAGAAAAAGGCGTTGCCATTGCATATGATTCCAGAAGAATGTCTCCTGAATTTGCAGATGAGGCGGCTCTTTGCCTTGCAGCTAATGGCATTAAGGCTTATGTGTTTGATGCCCTTCGTCCTACACCGGAGCTTTCTTTTGCACTGCGTACACTTCATTGTATTTCCGGTATTGTGATCACAGCAAGCCACAATCCGCCTGAGTATAACGGATATAAGGCATACTGGGAGGACGGCGCACAGGTTGCAGCGCCAAGAGACAAGGAAATCATTGAAGAGGTGAAAAAGGTAACAGACTACCATGAAGTAAAGACAATGGACAAAGATGAGGCTGTTGCAGCGGGTCTTTATCAGGTAATCGGAAAAGAAATTGACGATGCCTATATGGCAGAGCTGAAAAAGCAGATTATTCATCCTGAAATTATTCAGGAAGTGGCGGATGATATCAAGATCGTATACTCTCCTTTCCATGGAACAGGCAATGTCCCCGTAAGGAGAATTCTTTCGGAGCTTGGCTTTAAGAACGTGTATGTAGTGCCTGAGCAGGAACTGCCGGATCCCGATTTTACCACGCTGGATTATCCTAATCCGGAGGATCCCAAGGCCTTTACACTGGCTCTTGCACTTGCGAAAGAAAAGAATGCGGATATCGTTCTTGCAACGGATCCGGATGCGGACAGACTTGGCATTTATGCGCTTGATACAAAGAGCGGTGAGTACATACCTTTTACGGGAAATATGTCCGGTATGTTGATTGCAGAGTATATTTTAAGAGAGAGAACGGCTACAAAAACCATGCCTGAAAATCCGGCCTTAGTAACCACCATTGTTACCACTAACATGGCGGCGGCAATTGCAAGGGATTACAATGTAAAGTTTATTGAGGTGCTTACAGGCTTTAAATATATCGGCGAGCAGATTAAACTGTTTGAACAAAACGGAACAAACAACTATGTATTCGGGCTGGAAGAAAGCTACGGCTGCCTGGCAGGAACCCATGCAAGGGATAAGGACGCAGTGGTTGCGGTAATGTGCCTTTGCGAGATGGCGGCATGGTGCAAGAAAAACGGCATCACCGTATGGGACCAGATGTTAAAGCTTTATGAAAAATACGGATACTTTAAAGAGACCCAGTATGCAATTACCTTAAAGGGAATTGACGGATCCAAACAGATTGCAGAGATGATGGACAAATTAAGAAGCAATCCGCCTAAGAATTTCGGAGAGCTTACCGTGAAAGAATTTAGAGATTATGACAGGGATGTAACAAAGGATTTGACAACAGAAGAAGAAAGACCTACCGGACTACCAAAATCCAATGTGCTGTATTTTGATCTTACCAATGATTCCTGGTGCTGTGCGCGTCCTTCGGGTACGGAGCCTAAAATTAAGTTCTACATGGGCGTAAAGGGAACCAGTCTTGAAGATGCGCAGGATAAGGTAGAAAAATTAACAGAGGCACTGAAAGCTTATCTTTAAGAATAATGTCCTTCCATGAAGGCAATAATCTGGTCCGGGGGACAGCGCCAGATGAAACAGCTGTCGGTTTTCAGATAAGAGAAATAAATGTTGATGCTGAGATCGCCCTGTTTTGCAGGGCGATTTTTGCTAGAATAAGCAGGCCTGTGAAGCCGTTACTGTTAAAAGATGTGTGAAAGGGTACGGAATGGGTAAAATCATAAAGAGAAGCAATATAAAAAAAGCGTTTCATTATGTAAAAAAAAATGGAGTACGCCAGACCTGGTATGCCATGAAAGAGCGCATGCAAATAGAAATGGCAGATGACTACACCTACGAGCCCTTAAGCGACTTAGAGCTTAAAAGACAGGTGCAGGACGGGGAGAGGTTTTCGATCAAATTCAGCATTCTTGTGCCTGCTTTTGAGACAAAAGAGGAATATTTAAGAGCTATGCTGGATTCTGTTCTGAGCCAGACCTACGGGAAATTTGAACTTATTCTGGCAGATGCCAGTGAATCAAATCAGGTGGAGCAGGTGGTGGAAACCTATGAGGACAAAAGAATTCTGTACAGACGTCTAAGACAGAACGCGGGAATTTCGGCCAATACCAATCAGGCGCTGATGTATGCTACGGGGGATTATGCAGGGCTTTTAGACCATGACGATGTGCTTACGCCGGATGCTCTTTACGAAATGGCGGCATGTATTGCGCGGTATGAGGCAAAGGATATTGAATTACAGATGCTATATTCTGATGAGGACAAATGTGATGAAAGACAGATAAGCTATTCGGAGGTTCATAAAAAGCCGGATTTGAATCTGGATTTACTTCTGACAAATAATTACATTTGTCATTTTATGGTAATAAAACGCCAGCTGCTGCAGGAGCTTGGTTTTCGCAGCGTCTGTGACGGAGCCCAGGATTATGATGTGGCGCTGCGGGTGATAAGCAGTCTCTTTGGCAAGGGCAGGCGGCCTGATAAGAAGGTGGATTTGCCTGTGGCACATATTCCCAGGGTCTTATACCACTGGAGGAGTCACAGCCAGTCCACATCAGAGAATCCGGCCAGCAAGCAGTATGCTTATGATGCCGGCAAAAGGGCTTTGGAGGATTTCTTAAGAAGCAGGGGACTTAAGGGAACGGTATCCCACCTAAGGCACCTTGGCTTTTACCGGGTGGATTTCCAGCCTGATTTGCTTTCCAACAGACCGGATGTGGCTGTAGTGGGCGGCAGGCTGTTAGACAAAAAAAATAAAATAACTGGCGGGATTTATACGGCTGACGGTAAGGCTTTGTACCAGGGACTTTATAAGGAGTTCAGCGGCTACATGCACAGGGCCGCTTTGCAGCAGGAAGCGGAGATGGTGGATATCCGGTGTATGAAGGCATCACGTCAGGCAGAGATGATTCTGGAGGAAATGATTGGACTTCCCTATCTGCAGCATCCGGGAACAGGGAGGTTTGACTGGAGCGGATGCCTGAATGAAAATATGGATTTTGTGGAATTAAGCAGGCGGTTTTGTGAGAAAGTCAGGGAGCAGGGATATCGGATTGTGTGGGATCCTTCCATGACGGAAAGTATCTGAAAACAGATCTGTTTCAAAATTTGTGTTTCCGGCAAATTGTGAAAGAGGGAAACTAAGCCATAAAAACAGAGGTTATGATAAAAACAACAGTTGTTATACCAAATTATAATGGAATAAAGTATATTGACAATTGTATTGCATCTCTTTACAAAGGAGCGGTAGTGCCTGAAGTTATAGTGGTGGATAATCACTCGGAGGATGGAAGCCCCGAACTGGTGAAGGAGAAGTATCCGGGAGTCAGGCTTATTACTTTTACGGAAAATAAAGGATTCAGCGCCGCGGTCAATGAGGGGATAAAAGAGGCGCATACAAAGTATGTGCTGCTTCTTAACAATGACACTGTGGCGGATGGGCGGATGGTAACAGAATTGGAGAAAGCTATGGAAAAAAATCCCGGGGCCTTTTCCGCAGCGGCTAAAATGATAAATCTGCATACGCCTGATAAGCTGGACGGAGCCGGTGATTTTTACTGTGCCCTCGGATGGGCCTTTGCAAGAGGAAAAGACAAAAACACGGATTCTTTTAACAGGCCCGGCCGTATTTTTTCTTCCTGTGCGGGCGCTGCCCTGTACAGGCGTAAAATGTTTGATAACATTGGATATTTTGACGAAAATCATTTTGCATATCTGGAGGATATTGATTTAGGGTATCGGGCAAACATTTATGGTTATCCTAATATATATGTTCCCGAAGCGGAGGTGCTCCATGCCGGAAGTGCGGTCAGCGGTTCACGGCACAATACATTTAAAGTCAGACTTTCGGCCAGAAACAGTGTTTACCTCATCTATAAAAATATGCCCCTTTTCCAGGTTCTCCTGAATCTTCCATTCCTTATGGCAGGTTACCTGATCAAATGGTTCTTTTTCACCCTGAAAGGAATGGGCGGAGTTTATCTTGAGGGTGTGATAAAGGGGCTTAGGCTGTCTTTATCAGAAAAAGGCAGAAAAAACAAAGTCAGATTTTCAATTGGAAATCTGAAAAACTATATCTGGATACAGGAACAGCTATGGCTTAATATGCTGCGGCGAATATTTTAAGTTGTACTTTTTGTAATAATATTGTAGAATATCTGCAAGAAGGTAGCAGGATATGATAAAGGACAATCAAAAGTATTTTAACAGATTGCACTTGTTGGTGGATGCTGCCGTAGTGGCGGTCTCCTACTTGCTTGCATGGTATATAAAGTTCTGCACCATTTTTGCCGATACGGAACCGGGGGCAGGTGCATTGGATATGAGGACCTATTTTAGTTTCCTCTATTTTGTTGTGCCTGAATATATTGTTCTGTACTATTTCTTTAATATGTACGCTCCCAAACGCGCAACCAGGCGCAAATATGAGATCGAAAACATATTAAAAGCCAATACGGTAGGCATTGTTTTCTTCATCGTGGTTCTATACATTATCAAGCAGCCTGACTTCTCACGGTTCATGATGGGAGCTTTTTTTGTTATCAATATTGTCTTTACTGTTGTATGCCGGACGCTGATACGCAATATGCTCCTTTATTTCAGGAGAAAAGGCTACAATTTAAAATATATGCTGCTTGTGGGATATTCAAGGGCGGCTGAAGAATACATTACCAGAATCAACGCAAATCCCCAGTGGGGTTATGTGGTAAGAGGAATATTAGATGACAGGGTTCCAAGCGGCACAATTTATAAGGGCGTAAAAGTAGTGGGAAGAATCGAAAATATTAAGTACATTCTTCCGGAAAATAAACTGGACGAGATTGCCATTACCCTTGCCCTTAAGGATTATGACCGGTTGGAAAATATAGTGGATTTATGTGAAAAATCAGGGGTTCATACCAAATTTATTCCTGATTACAATTCCCTGGTGCCCAGCCAGCCTTATACGGAGGACCTGATGGGGCTGCCGGTTATCAATATTCGTTATGTGCCTCTTACCAATACTTTAAACTGGGTCTGCAAACGTGCGGTGGATATTTTGGGCTCTTTGGCAGGAATTATACTGTTTTCCCCTATTATGCTGATTGCAGCCCTTGCGGTGAAGCTTACAAGCAGAGGGCCGGTTATTTTTAAACAGGAGAGAGTAGGGCTGCACAATAAAACTTTTAAAATGTATAAATTCAGAACCATGGAAACACAAAAAGCCCAGACAGAGCAAAAGGCGTGGACAGTGAAGGACGATCCCCGGGTCACGAAGATTGGACGTTTTTTGCGTCACACCAGCCTTGATGAGCTGCCCCAGCTGTTTAATATTTTGGCGGGGGAAATGTCGCTGGTAGGTCCAAGACCGGAACGCCCGCAGTTTGTGGAGAAATTTAAGGAAGAAATTCCCCGCTATATGATCAAGCATCAGGTAAGACCCGGGCTGACCGGCTGGGCGCAGATCAATGGGTACAGGGGGGACACTTCTATCAGAAAGAGAATAGAACATGATCTGTTCTATATAGAGAACTGGACCATGTCCCTGGACTTTAAGATCATGTTTCTTACCATATTTAAAGGATTTATCAATAAAAACGCCTATTAACAGCTGGCAGGCTCTCCGGTACCCGCCGGTAACATAAGGCTGGCCGGCAAAGTCCGGCAGAGATTGCTTTCTTCTTTATAAAATTTCTGTATATAAAACCGGAAATTTACAAATCTTAAGGATAGATTAAAAAAAGGACCAAAGTCTTGCATATTTCATGTTTTTGTGTCAAAATAATGATTTATGAGTGAATCACGGATGATAAAGCCCAGGGATTCCGAAGAAATATGTGTAAGGGAGAGAGTGATGATATGACAACAGAACCCAAAAGACCTGTTAACAAAAGACCGGTTAACAAAGCTGCCGGTAAATCTGTTAATCAAAAGCCTGTAAATAAAAAACCGGCAAACAGAAAGCCGGTAAGGTATGAAGATCCTGAACCTGTAAAGTATAAAAAGAAAAAGCCCCATCATTCCAAAAAGAAAAAAGGCAAGAGCAAGCGCTCCAAAATTCTTTTGTTTATCGTGGAGATTTTTGTTCTCCTTATTATGGTAGTAGTGCTTTACAGTGTTTTGAAGATAGAAAAAGTCGGAAAAGTAGATCTGCCCAAGGAAGATATTGTAATTAACCCCAAGGTAGAAGAAAGCGTGCAGACAAGCAGCATGAAGGGATACCGGAATATTGCGCTGTTTGGTGTAGACTCCACAAAAGGAGCTCTCACCAAAAATACGCGAAGCGATACCATCATGATTGCATCCATTAATCTGGATACAGGAGACTGTAAGCTGGTTAGTGTCTACCGTGACACATACTTAAACCTGAGCAATGATTCTTATAATAAGTGTAACAGCGCCTATGCAAAGGGCGGACCCATGCAGGCAATTAATATGCTGAATATGAATCTGGATATGAACATTACCGACTTTATCACGGTTGGTTTTGAGGGACTGGCAGATACCATTGACGCCTTAGGCGGCGTGGAGATTGACGTAACGGAGTCGGAAATCAGTCATCTGAATAACTATCAGATCAGTATGGTGGGTACAACTCTTGACGGTAAGACTTATAAGGCAAATGCCGGTACGGATTATATTCCGGTTACTTCAGCGGGAAGGCAGACATTAAACGGACTGCAGGCAACGGCCTACTGCAGAATCCGATATGTGGGCGATGACTTCCAGCGTACCCAGAGACAGAGAACAGTACTTTTAGCCATTGCGGAAAAGGTAAAAACTGCTTCACCTGCCACCATAAATCAAATTGCCAATGATGTTTTCAGCGAAGTCTATACTTCCCTGGATTTGGATGAAATTTTGGATATGCTAAGCGAAGCCAGCAAGTATCAGGTAGTAGATCAGGGTGGATTCCCCGAGGAGAGCATGCGCGCTACAGGAACCGTTGGTTCTAAAGGAAGCTGTGTTGTTCCGGTTTCTCTTGCGGATAACGTACAGTGGCTTCATGATTTCCTGTTTGAGGATGAAGATTATTCGCCTTCTGAGGAAGTGTTGTCCTACAGTGAAAAGATTGCAGCTGATACCAGCCAATATGTGAAATAAAATAACAAAAGCTGCCGCGCTTCGCGAGGCAGCTTATTAACAAACGCCGCCACGCTTCGCGGGGCAGCTTATTGTAAAAAAAGGACCAACGTTAAGCTGGTCCTTTTTCATGACAGGCACTTCGGCGGGGATAAAAGGAGTTTTAACAGACAGGCGGACTGAAAAAGGATTCGCCTGCAAGGAGAAGCCAGTATGCCAAAAAGCAGAGATTACGACTGTATGCAGGGCGGGGGATTAGAATGTTAGAAGTGGATGTAATTATTCCGGTTTATAAACCAACCAGAAAGCTTTTGGCGCTTTTAGACGGACTGATGGGCCAGACGCTAAAGATTCATAGAATTATCCTTATCAACACGGAAAAAAAGTACTTTGATTCATTTATCCGGGGAATGGATTTCCAGGAGAAATATAAAAGGGTTTCGGTTTACCATATAAAGAAAGAAGAGTTCGATCACGGCGGCACGAGAAATTATGGCGTGTCATTGTCGAAAGCGCCTTACTTTATTATGATGACGGACGATGCCGTGCCGGGGAACGAACAGATGGCGGAGCGGCTTATGTCCCATTTTAAAAATCCGGATACGGGGATGGCATATGCGCGGCAGATTCCCGGCACAGACTGCAGTCTGCTGGAGCATTATGCCCGCTCCTTTAATTATCCGAAGGTTTCCTGTGTAAAGTCTGCGGAGAATTTAGAGGATATGGGGATCAAGGCGTTTTTCGCCTCCAATGTCTGCGCAGCCTACAGGAGGGATATTTTTGAAGAGCTTGGAGGCTTTACCGGCCATACTATATTCAATGAAGATATGATCTATGCAAGAGGCGTTATAGACGCAGGTTATCTGATTGCTTATGAGGCGGGGGCGGAAGTGGTACACTCCCACAATTACAGCGGATTAGAGCAGTTTCACAGGTACTTTGACCTTGGAGTTTCCCATGCCCAGTACCCGAAAGTCTTTTCGGGGGTGGCAACAGAGTCGGAGGGGGCGCGGATGGTGAAAACCGCCTGCCCGTATCTTTTAAAGAAAGGTAAACCGTGGCTTATCCTGAAAATGGTCTGGCAGAGCGGGTGTAAATATATAGGCTATTTTATGGGGAAAAGATATAAGAAGATGCCTGTAAAACTGGTAAAGGCTTTTTCCATGAACAAAGAATACTGGAAATAAGATTATTTATAACATTTTTATCAAATTTTTGTCACAATTTGAACACAATTACCGGATATACTTAAGTTCATAAAAGGAAACAAAACAGCAGTCTGAAAGAGGCTAGCAGCCGGGGTTAAAGCTGTTATGAAAGAAAGGGGTAAAGTGTTATGTACGAAAATAATTATCCAAACAACTATAATGACGGAACTCAAAATGGAAATGATACAAATTACAGGCAGCAGAGCAATGATACTTATCATTACGGGTCAGGCGGAAGCTTTAGCGGTGCAGATGGATTTCACCGTGAGGAGTACAGACCGGGGGGTAATAACAAGCCCGGGAAGGAGAAAAAGAGCGGTAACGGTGTAGGCAAAAAAGTGGCGGTAGGAGTTTTGTGTGGGCTGTCCTTTGGTATTTTTGCAGGGCTGGGATTCCAGGCAGTAGATACAGCAACCGATTTCTTAAAAGATAAGGCGGGAATTGAGCAGAGCAGGGAAGAAGATAATGTGTCCCAGGTAGAGCAGACACAGGCTCAGCCGCAGGAAGATAATACGGCGAAGGCGGAGAGCTCCAATAAGATAGATGAGACACAGATGGTGCAGACTTCTGTTACCGATGTGACACAGGTGGTGAAAGAGGTTATGCCTTCAGTAGTTTCCGTAAACAAGAAGTACATTGAAAAAATGAGCTTTTGGGGACAGGAATACAGCCAGGAGGGCAGTGGTTCAGGATCCGGCATTATTGTAGGGCAAAATGATACGGAACTGCTGTTGGTCAGCAACTACCATGTGGTGGAGTCTCCTGAGGAGCTGACCGTACAATTTGTAGACGGCACGCAGGCTCAGGCTCAGATTAAGGGCATGGATGCCGATAAGGATCTTGCAGTAATTGCGGTACAGCTCAGCGACATCAGCGGCGATACCATGGAGCAGATTTCTATTGCCAGAATGGGAAATTCGGACGCCCTGAGCTTAGGAGAGTCGGTAATTGCCATAGGAAATGCGCTGGGGTATGGACAGTCGGTTACTACAGGTGTGGTCAGTGCCCTTGACAGGCCTATCGCAGCCTCTACGGTTCAGACAAACGTTCAGGAGGACACGGAGATCAATACCTTTATTCAGACAAATGCGGCGATTAACCCCGGCAATTCAGGGGGTGCACTCCTGAATATGAGAGGTGAAGTCATTGGTATTACCTCCAATAAAATAGGCGGTAATGCGGTAGAAGGTATGGGATATGCCATCCCGATTTCTGACGCCGAGCCTATTATAGAGAAGCTGATGACCAGGGAGACAAGACTGAAAGTAGATGAGGAAAAGAAGGGTTATCTCGGCATTACAGGTCTTGATGTGGCATCTGAATATTCACAGCTTTATGATGCGCCCAGAGGAGTATATGTTTCATCTGTTACGGAAGGATCCGGAGCGGACGAAGCCGGTCTGGTGAGAGGCGATATTATCACGGCCATTGATGATGAGGAAATAACTTCTATGACGGAGCTAAGGGATTATCTTGATTATTGTGAGGCGGGCAGCACCGTGACGCTTACCATTATGCAGGGGAGTCCTATGGGATACCAGTCAAAGCAGGTGGAGGTAACGCTGGGCTTACAGAACAACGTGCAGTAAAGAAAGCGGAACAAACAGTATAGAATAAACCATAGGCCGGGAATCTGAGAGCGGATTCCCGGCCTTATGATAATAAACCGGCTCACAAAGCGCGCTATCTGTTTTACATAAGCGCCAGGAACAAAAAATATGAAATTGGCTTTGACGGAGGCAATAGGTTTAAAAGTAAACAGCGTTATAATCAATCTTTTGCCAAAATACCCCAGGTTAATGCCCCTTCCATGCGCTGTAATTCACCGGCGATGGCAACTACCGGATTAACCCTTATATGCTGCATTTTATTTGAGAGAGCATATGTAATAATAAAAATGCTCCATTTTCGTAATAGGCATTTACATACCTCACATAAGGCACCTCATTTTCCATTGTTGCCAATGCTACCAATGTATCCTTTCCCAAACGCTCAACCATGATCTGTTCAGCTTCCTGACTAAATCTTTTCATGAAACGATTCCCCCTTCCAGAGATGATCTTTCTTTCATTCTACTATTGATAATATATTTTTTCCACTTATACTGATACCTTTTAATAAAGCAGCATATTTTTTCATTTCTGCAGATATATTCTCGATTTCCGGTTTGTTTATTCGTACATCCATATGCTAGCAGCTTAAAAGTTTTAAGTATTAACCGACAGCTACGTTGTGTATGCACAGGCATGTATAAATAAGAAAGATTATCAATTCAGGATTTATTTTAAGGGTAAAAAGTGATATTATGGTTGCATTAGCAGATAGAAAGATGGATTTGCAAAGTAAACTTTAATTTTTTTATAAAAAGGGGTATCAGAATGATCAACAGGGAAGATATGCTGGAGCTGACAAGGAGAATGACGCTGTCGCGGACATCCTTTACACGGATTGCAGGGTGTTATGTGGATGAAGAGGGGGAGTTTGATGGGAGCTTTAATACAAATTTCCTGAAATTGCCGGCGCCGGAGCGTAAAAAGAATTTAGAGCTTGCAAAAACCATTCCTTTCTCTGATACAAATGTGAACCTGAAGAGGTATAAGTTTAGTCTACAGGCAAGGAAACCGGGCGGCATATGGCAGCTTCTGACGGCTATGCGGGAATGCGGGCTTAAAAATGACGCACTGATGGACACTTTTTATGAAGTTGTGATGGAGCACTATCATAGCAGGCAGGCATATGGTGTGTTTGTCTTTCACGACAGCTATGATGTGCCGGTTAAAGCGGCCGACAAGGAAAGGCTGGGGGAATCTGAGGAAGTATTCACCTACCTGATTTGTGCAATCTGCCCTCTTGCAGGGGAATATGAACCCGGGAAACCTGAGTGCGGATTTTTGTTTCCTGCTTTTACTGACCGGAGCGGGGATTTGGAACATGTGGCGGTGTATCAGGCGGATCCTCTCGGGGCTTATGGGGAAATGATTCGAAAAATTCTGGGGACCAGGTAAAAATAAGCGGTCTGAATTTGAAACAGGTAAAGGAAGGAAAGAGAAAGATTTTAAGAAGTATAGAAAGAGGTTTAAGATTCCAATGAAGAAATCCAGGCAGGCGGGAATATTTGCATTATATATAGGCAAGCTGCTTTTCCGTTCCGTTTTATTTGCAACGGCGCTTATTCTTTATATATTGACGGGCACGGAGAAAATAACCGATATTCAGGGAGGCATCAGCAGTTTTGCCACTTTCCTGATTTGGATTGTGTTTTTTGTGGAAATGCTGCTGCACTTTTTTCCTTTAAATAGGGAGAGCATAGGATGTGAAAAACAATTTGCAATTTACTTTAAGCCATCCGGAAAAGAGGGAGCGGCACATAAGCCGCATGCCAGAATCGGGGTTATAGCAGCATGGATTGCTTTAAACGGCCTTATAGGAATCCTTTATCTGGGAGGATGGATTGACAAAGGAATTATGGTGTTAATCAGTCTGGGATATTCGGTATGCGATGTGATCTGTATTTTATTTTTCTGTCCCTTTCAGGCATGGTTCATGAAAAATAAATGCTGTCATACCTGTACGATTTACAACTGGGACTATGCTATGATGTTTACGCCTTTCATTTTCCTGCCGGGGGTCTATACCTGGAGTCTCCTTATCACGGCCATACTGCTTTTGGCGGTATGGGAAGTACGTCTGCATAAATATCCGGAACGCTTTTTTGAAGACAGCAACAGCAGCCTTTCCTGTGCAGAATGTCAGGAATGGTTATGCAGATATAAAAAATAAAGTGCTGTTCCGAAATTGTGTCCCTGCTGAAAATGGAGCAATCATTATGTATTGCCGGGGCATACTTATGCTGCCTTTACGTCTGATATAAATATAATACGAATTCCGTCCGGCCATCGCGGGTACTGCCAACTGTCACGTACCCTTTTTCATCTTCCAGAATTTTGCGTACAATATACAAGCCTAAACCGGACCCTTCCGTTACGCCGCTGCCTTTTCCCCTGTAAAAACGCTTGAACAGATGATGGTACTCCGCCGCGTCAATCCCTATGCCGCAGTTTCTTACGGCAACGCTCACATAATTGGTCATGGTCACCGCTTCAATCTCGATTTCACTGTCAGCATCTCCATACTTAACCGCGTTATCCAGCACATTGAAAACCGCCTCCGCCGTCCATTTGCCATCCACGGTCACGCTCTGATGCACATCACCTTTTAAGACGATATGAATGCCTTTTTGCCGCGCCTTTTCCATAATCTGACTCACAGCGTGCAAAATAACCGGCTCTAACTTCTGATTCTCCGGTTTCAGCCGGATGATCCCCATTTCCAGCCGGGATATCTTAGAAAAGCTTTCGCCCAGCCATGACAGCTTCTGCGCCTGTTCTTTCAGGCACTTTATAAAGCGTCTGTTTTCTTCCGCCGTCAAATCGTCCCGTTCCAGAAATTCTGTATAAATTCTGATATTCGTAATCGGTGTGTTAAGCTGGTGCACCAAATCCCCGATGTTTTCGTCAAGCTGGCGGCGTGCCAGTCTCTCCCGCTCCTCATAAGAGTGCATAATGTCATAAAACCGCATAAGCTGTTCCTGCAGTCTTGACAAAATGGTATCCTCTCCGGCTGGAAATGTAATCTCAGGTTGTCCGTTTGTCAGATGCTCTATCATATCGCCAAACTGATACAGCGTTTGATTTACGCATCGTACCACCGTAAAATATACGCCTGTCAGAACTGCAAGGGCTGTAATACCGTATACTGTCATCAGCTTTAAGCACAGATTTGCCCTGTCCGGAAAACCAATATTTTCTCCTGTCGAACCAAGGATCCCCATGCACAGCAAAAGCAGTATGAGAGTAATGCCCATACCGCCTTTCCATACTATATCCGTGTCTTTGCGCAGCTGACAAAGAAATTCCCGCTTCATGATTGTTTGTCCTCCCATTTGTAGCCCATGCCGAATACAGTTCTGATATGCTCCGGCTGCTCCGGATTATCCTCCACTTTTAGGCGCAGCCTGCGGATAGTGACGTTGAGTGTCTTATCCTCCACAAACCGTTCATCTGCATCCCAGATTCGCTCAAGCAGCATTTCTCTGGTCAGCACAATGCCCCTGTTTTGTAAAAAGAACTCAAGCAGCCTGCATTCCAATGCTGTCAGTTCCACCCTGACTCCCTGCCTGGTCAGACTCTTTTTCTCAAAATCATACAAAAGATCGCCGTTTACATATAGCTGCCCTGATACACCTTTGCTGCGCTTTAACACCGCTGCAATCTTCATCAGCAGTACCGGCATGGAAAAAGGTTTCGTAATGTAATCATCACAGCCTGCCAGAAATCCCTTCACCATATCTGCCTCCGAATCCCTTGCTGTCAGTAAAAGCACAGGGACCGCCTGCCCTGAAAGAACATTTTTCAAAAACTCTCTGCCATCGCCATCCGGCAGATTGATATCCAAAAGAATCAGATGCATCTTCTGCCGCAGGCATTTCTCCGCCCGGGCCAGAGAGTAAGCGCTGTGAACTGTGTAGCCCTCGCGCTCCAGTGCAAAGGTAATCCCATCGTTTAATGCCCGGTCATCCTCTATTATCAAGATGTGTTTATCTGTCATAGTTACCACCTGCCACCAATAAAAGAGTCTGGAAGTTTATTGCCAAACTTTTCCTTTCTTTAAAAATTTAGTTTCGGGAACCCGGGCGTGGATCTTTGGGTGAACGTTACTGAGAATTTCACTTTCTATCCTGCAAAAGCATCCGGATATAGTCTGGTCACACAATTTCCCGAAGCCGCTCCACAATGGACTGCCGGTTCATGACCTTTGTCAGCACCTGTGCCATCACCACACAAAGCAGCGCTGAAAATAGCAGAAAAATCAATAGCGCTGTTATAAGAGCCCCTGGGGAAAAGTTAAACATGACGCCCGACCCGACCATATAAGAGATTCCTGCGCCAATCACCGTTGCCAGCATAAGTGCAGTGAAAATATAACGTGCATATTTACGGAAGATATCCTGCTCCATCTGCCGCCTGGTCATGCCGATGGACTGCATGGCGGCATATTCCACCTTTCGCGCTATCACATCCGTAGTTACTGTATTGATGATATTGGCTATTCCGATAAGGCCAATGATTGCAACCAAAAACGCCCCGAATACTGTAATCGTTCTTTTCCTCTCTATGAAGTATACTCTTTCCTGGCAGACCGAATCAAGTCTGAGCTGAAAATTGCCGTCTTGCTCCATTACCTGCTCCACCATCGCCTGTTGTTCCTGCTCCGAAAGCACTGTGCCGTCTTTCATGGCATCTGCTCCATTAAAGGTGATGGCGCCCACAAGATTCTTATAATCGGAATAAATACCCTGAAAAGTATCCTGTTCCACCCAGATATTTGAGTGATTCGAATTACCGCTGCCGTAGGGGTCCACATTTAAGACGATTGCCATAACCGTAAATTCTCTGTCCACATAACGGTCCGCCGCATCATCATAAAAAGTCACGTT
Source organism: Parablautia intestinalis (assembly GCA_003612395.1). GTDB lineage: Bacteria > Bacillota > Clostridia > Lachnospirales > Lachnospiraceae > Suilimivivens > Suilimivivens intestinalis. The sequence continues at coordinate 107,446 of RAYQ01000001.1, read as the reverse complement.
TACCTCATCACCGGCATGAACCGCATACACCATATTTTCATCCTGATGCCTGTTATGGTCAAAAGCGTTGCGAAGATAGATAAGATAATTTCCCTGTGCAAATTTATCCGGGTCTATATTTCCCTCTAAAACCGTATACCAGTGCATTTCATCCAGCAGTCCCTGCTCATCCATGCCGCATACGTTTATGGGCAGATTCCCCCGTTCGTTTAGTGTGAGAGCCTGTTTTGCATCAGACGGGTCAGGAAGAGTGCTCTTTACATAAGCAATCTGGTCTTTTGCAATTTCTCCCTCCGGCGTGATCTCCGCCGATGTATGATACCAGTAATTTCCATCCACAACCTGAAAGTCCGGTTTCGTTCTTGCAATATAGTAAAGCCGCAAATCTTTCACAAACGCCAGGTCACGGAGCTGTTCCACCAGTTCTGTGTCAAACGGCGTAAAAGGTTCGTTCTGGGCCCATAGGATGCCCTTATGTCTGATTTGAAAATCTGTATTGTGGCGTCTGTTAACCTGCGTCTCCACCGAAAACCCCATACCCAGGGTGTAAACTACTACAAATAAAATGCCGCTTAAAGCAAAGGATATTATAGAGAAAGCGCCTTTTTTTCTCTTGGGGCGGTATCTTGCAGCCTCCACCGGTGAAATCGTACATGCAATCCGGAAAGGCTTCAGGGTACTGACAAGGAGCGTGAGATAAGCAAACACGGCGCCGGAGAGAAAAGTTATCACAATACCTGCCGGTTCGTAATACATAGCGATGTTCTCCGCAAAGGACGCCACAATCTTACCGGAAGCCGTCTGACCAAGGATACAGCCGGTAAGTCCGCCGATGACAATTCCATAACATGCGATTTTATTCATCTGCCAAAACAGCATACGACGGAGCTGCCGGGAGGACATACCGATTGTCTTTAACTCTCCGTAGAACCGTATATCATTGACAATGGAGATATCAAAGATATTATAGATAAAGAAATACCCGCAAAGCATAATGCACACGATGATCAGAAACATCGGAATAATCACGGCTGCCGTCATATCGCTGGTCTTAAAAGAGCGCCCGTTTCCTTCCACAACTGCATTCAGCTCACTTAACTTCTCATCTTTGTCATGCCCGAATTTTAAGGGATTCAGATTATTTAACTTTACGTAAATCGTATCGTAACCTGCCGGGAGATCCGGATTGTAAGTAGGAATAAAGGCCTCGTCCGTATAAATTTCCTCGTAGATGTCCGCACAATTTCGTATGGGATTCCGGTAATACCCGCACACTGTCATGGGAATTTCCTGGTCTGCCTGCTCATTATCCTTTTGCACAACCACCTTAAGGGTGTAGGGCGCGCCCACCTGTTGATTCAGTCCAAGCCGATCGGACATGGTATCCGACAGCAGAATCTCATTTGCTGTCTGCGGGTATGTTCCCGCGATCAAGTCTACCATATTCTTATCATAATGTGTCTCGTCAGCGGCCAGAAGGTATACGTCCAGCAGGTGGAACTCCCGATTATGGAGACGTGTGCTGCTGCACCTCCTCACATATGCCGCCCAGTCCACCTGTGGCTGCTTTCTTACCTTTTCAAGAATCTCCTGATCTCCATAAATCGAAGCGCTCTCGCACCCGGGTCCCGGCGAAGCCCCCAGCGAACGGGCAGAAGTCTGTACAAAACCGATTCCCACAGAAAGGGTTAGGCCAAGCAGAATTGCGGATAAGGCCACCGCAAGAACTGCCAGAGTGTTTCTGACAGGATGGGCTTTATAATCTTCCGCTGCCAGTTCTTTTTCTAAACTTTCGTTGGAATTTCTGAACATGATACTCATAAGGACGCCTCCCTTCCGAATGTGCTCTGCCCGGAATGGATTTCCTTATCATCTCCCATGATCCTGCCATCCTCCAGATGGATAACTCTGTCCGCAAGCTGTGCAATTGCTTCATTGTGGGTAATCATGATAATCGTCTGATGAAACTCCTTTGACGTCATCTTAAGGAGGCCCATCACCTCTGCGCTGGTTTTGGAATCCAGATTGCCTGTAGGTTCGTCTGCGAGAAGCACCGCTGGTTTTGCCGCAATGGCCCGTGCAATGGATACCCTCTGCTGCTGCCCTCCCGAGAGCTGGTTGGGGTATCTGTCCATCTTATCCCCGATTCCCAGCTCCTTACAGATACCTTCAATATATTTCTGATCCGGTTTCCTGCCGTCCAGCCTTACCGGCAATACAATGTTTTTGTAAACATTCTGTATCGAAATTAAATTGTAGTTCTGAAATACGAACCCGATATTCCTGCGGCGGAACACCGTCAGTTCCTCTTCCGACATTTTCATAATCGAATGTCCGTCTATGATAATCTCTCCGCTGTCCGCATAATCCAGTCCGCCCATGAGATTTAAAAGCGTAGTTTTGCCGCTGCCGGAGGTTCCCACGATTGCCGTGAAACTGCCCTTTTCTATGGAAAAACTGACATCGTCCACCGCTTTGACCGTGTTGTCTCCGCTTTGATAGTATTTCTTTAAATTAACCGCCTGCAAAATATCCATCATAATTCCTCCTTGTTTTTCCGAAGGAAAAATGCGACTGCCCCGGCAGGTGCAGAGGAATTTTCCTCCTTGTTTTAAGGTGTTCTTCTAAAGCTATCATAAATCGGAGATATTACAGCCGTGTTACAGACAGAAAATTCGATAAGAATAAATTGCCTTTTCCGAATTGCGTTCGTGACGTAAATAGTTTATGATTGTACTAATCATCAGAATTGTTTCCTGTGGAGGTAGTTGTTTTGAACGTATTATTGGCAGTCCCCAAAAAAAATAACAGTATACGGGAATTAAATTATTTCCTCTCGCAATATGAAGCGGACTTTTATGTTTTTCCGGAAGGCTTTCTGGACAGTCATGTTTTACAGGAAGCGCTTGATATGATAAAGAAAAAAGAAAAGTATGTTATCACAGGCTTTAAGGATTTAAAGAATAAAGGACAACACAAGGCGCTGGTGATTGACGGCGGCATGATTGTTGATGAATATACGAAATGTATTTTGACGAAGGAGGAAAGGCAGAAAGGGAAGAAGAACGGAGAAAATATTTTCTGCGTAAATACAAAATTCGGCAAAATAGGAATACCGGTCTGCTATGAAATACATTTCCCGGAGGTGTCAAGAATTATGTGTCTGGATAATCCGGTTTTACTGATTAATATCATAGGAACAGGCATGTATCATAATTTACAGCTTGAGCAATGGACATCCTTAGCAAAGGCGAGGGCGATTGAAAATGAAATATATGTGATTGGAAGTTCCCATTTTGAAGGAGAAATTCCACTGGCATATGCTTTTGAACCATCAGGAAGATGCATTTTATTAAGACAAAAGGAATATGGGGGATTTATAGTTGAAATTGATTTGGAAAAGAGCAGGAAAAAGGTTATCCAATATTGTGATGACAGGGTTCCCGGCTTATTTTACCGTTTGACCGAAGGGTGAACGGCTATAATGCCATATTAAAATCTGCCAAAGAAAATAGGCTTTGTCTTTTTTATGCCAAACGGCTCAATATTGTCTAAGGAATTCTGCTATTGTGACAATTTCAGGCGTTTCCACGTCCAAAACCAGAAAGTCTTTATCGCCGGTTACAAATACGTCAATTCCCTCCATGATCGCCGTTGCCAATATTGGAGAGTCCTTTATATCACGCATTTCAGGAAAGCCGCTCAAATCCAGCACCTTTGGTGTGTAGACCAACTCGAAAGGCAGTTCTGTAAAAAAACGGTCAAGGAATCTCCTCTTAGCTGGGAATTTCCGGTCAGTCACGAGCCGTAATTCTTCAATTACATAGTCGCACACTACAATCTGATGGCTGTCTGTTAGTTTTTTTGCCAGTTCCCTTGTTTGTGCGGATGCAAAAAAGATCATGGAGATAAAAATGTTGGTATCAAGCATTACTTTCAAACTAATACCCCCTTACTTCTCTCCGTATTTCCTTCATATAGTCCTGCATTTCTTCTTCGGTAGAAAAACCGGCTTTCTCCGCTTCTTGGGCAAAGGCATCCTCTACCCTCTTAAACGCCAGCATCGCTGAATTCTCAAAATAAAACCTTCCATTTTCCTCTAAAATAACGATTTTATCCCCTGCTTTCAGGTGCAGCCTGTTTCTTACAGATATGGGAATGGTAATCTGCCCTTTGCTGGAAATTTTTGCTACTTCCATAGTTCATCACCCTTTCATAGAAACCTGGTATTCTTTACTTTCTTTACCCTTTTATTATACGCAATAGGACGCATAATATCAATCTTTTTGTTATCACTTACAGCCAATTTTATTGCTCGCCGAATAGCCAGCCATTTTTATAACAATGTGGGGTATTCAGGCCTTCCGATTTGGGCTCTGTTTGAGATAATGACAATGGTGATTTTGGATATTTACTGTCATAAACTTGCATTTTTTCGGTGTTTGCTGTATAGTATAAATACTAATTGGGGGTATGCATTTGCGGATGCATACTTGGGGAGTCGGAGTAATCCGGCTCTCTTATATTATAACGATATTGTAGCTTTTATAAAGCAACGCAGAATGGAGGGGAGTGTGAAAAATGAATTTTTCACAAACGAACTTGTTCGTTTTGCAAATATTGTGCTTGAGGGCGCAGATTCGCAGGCTTAGAAAGGAGAGTGGTTATTAAAATGGAGTTTAAAGCAAATTGGGTACGGCCTGCAAGGGACCTGGGCGATGTCTGCCCGGTATTCAAAAAGGAGTGGAGGTTAATAAAACCTCTGAAGGCGGCGGAGCTTTTTTTGACTGCCCGTGGGGTGTATGAGGCTAGAATAAATGGAAAGCGGGTCAGCGGATATGTCCTTGCGCCGGGCTGGACATCTTACGAAAAAAGGCTTCAGGTGCAGCGGTATGACGTCACGGAGCTTTTGCAGGAAGATAATATTCTGACCGTGACGGTGGGCAGAGGCTGGATGCGTTCGCCCATGCCCGGGTTTGTGGAATCTGAGGATAAGAAAAGGAGAGTGGCGCAGCCCTGCGGCCTGTGGGGAGAGCTTCACCTGCTTTATGAGGATGGCGGCAGAGAGATACTGGCGGCGGACGAGACCTGGGAATATGGAGAGAGCGGGGTCAGATTTTCGGAAATATACGATGGAGAGCATTATGATGCAGCTTTTGAGACCCCCGTGTGGGAGAATGTGATTAAGGCGGACTTCCCGACAGATAATCTGATCATGCAGGAGGGCGAAGAAATCCGGGAAACAGAACGGATTGGGGCCAAGTCGGTTTTTAAAACCCCTGCAGGGGAAACGGTGGTTGACTTTGGACAGGAAATTACCGGATATGTGGAATTTTGTGTGGAGGCGAAGGAAGGAGATCGCATTCACATTTTACACGGGGAAGTGTTAGATAAGAACGGGAATTTTTATCGCGACAATTACCGGGATGCAAAGGCGGAAATTCAGTATATCTGTAAGGAAGGCAGGCAGACCTATCATCCTGTACTGACTTTCTTTGGCTTCCGGTATCTGAAGCTGGAGGAATTCCCGAAAGAAGCCGGGCCGGAACAGTTCACGGCGGTTGTGGTCTGCTCCAACCTGAAAAAGACAGGACACCTCAGCTGCTCTGATCCGGATTTAAATCAGCTGTTTTCCAATATTTTCTGGGGACAGAAAGGAAATTTTCTGGACATTCCCACAGACTGTCCCCAGCGGGATGAGCGCCTTGGCTGGACGGGAGACGCCCAGGTATTTGTAAAGACAGCCAGCTATAACTATGATGTGGAAAAGTTTTTCACCAAATGGCTTCATGATATGGCGGCGGACCAGAGAAAGGACGGCGGCATCGGCCATGTGATTCCGGCCTGCCTGCCGGGAGAGGAGTCCAGCGCGGCCTGGGGAGACGCGGCTGTTATCTGTCCCTGGCAGATTTATCAGACCTATGGCAATAAGCAGATTCTGGAAGAACAGTTTGAGTGTATGAAAAAATGGGTGGACTATATCACCGGGACCACAACAGTTCCTTATCTTTGGACAGGCGGAGAACACTTTGGAGACTGGCTTGGGCTGGACGCCCCTTCCGGCAGCTACAAGGGATCAAGCCGTGAGGAGTTTATTGCAACGGCATTCTATGCCCATTCTACGGAGCTGCTTATCAAGGCGGCGAAAGTTTTAGGAAAAGATGTGGGAGAGTATGAACGGCTTTATGAAAATATCGTAAAGGCTTTCCGGGAAAATTATCCGGAATATCTGACTCAGACAGAGCACATTCTGGCAGTCCATTTCAGGCTGGCTAAAGATTTACAAAAGACGGCGGACGACCTTGCCGGGATGATAAAAAGAGACGGCAGCCAGATCAGAACAGGATTTGTGGGCACGCCCTATATCCTGCATGTGTTAAGCGAGTATGGACATTCTGATCTTGCCTATACCCTGTTCCTTAGAAAGGAATATCCTTCGTGGCTGTTTTCCGTAAAACAGGGAGCCACTACCATTTGGGAGCACTGGGATGGCATTATGGAAAACGGTGACTTCTGGAGCACAGATATGAATTCCTTCAACCACTATGCTTATGGTTCGGTGGCGGACTGGGTATATGAGAAGGCGGCGGGCATCCGTCCTTTGGAGGAATACCCGGGCTTTCAAAAGGTACTGATAAAGCCCATGGCTGACAGGAGGCTGAAATGGCTGGAGGCTTCTGTCGACACAAGAAACGGAAAAGTTGCCTCCAAATGGATCTGCACGCCGGAGGGCATCCGCTATGAAATTGAAACGGCAGTACCGGCGGTAATTGAAATCGGAGATAAGAAAATGGAAGCTGCACCGGGGAAATATACATTCTGGAGCTGACAGAGGAAATGTACAGGGCTCTTACTGGAAAGGAGCCCGCCAAGAAAAATATTTTTCCTCAGATGAACTTCTGCGTATTCCACAGGCCCTTAGAGATAAGGATAAAACGGTTTACCAGAGGATCCTGAAAAACATTTTGGCGCGCAGTGCGTCAAAGATAGTGAGAATGCAATGCTGGATGAAATCATGAAGCTAAAGCCCAAGCATATCATCACCACGAATTTCGACACGCTGATTGAAATGTATTTGCAGGATAAAGAAGATGCATTGTACAAAAGCCACAGCGCCAAAGAAGGCTATGCAAAGCTTGTGCGCTGCCAGATACCATATCACTATGCCAGAGTAGTAAAGGACGGGGATATGGTATCTGCTGACGCCAACCATCTGCTCTTAAAGATCCATGTGGATGTTCAGAACATGGATTTCCTTGTCCTGTGTGAAGATGACTATCTGGCATATTCGGATAGTCATATTTTGAGCAGAAGCAGATCCGGGTGCTGGAATTTAGAAAGCTGCCGCTCTCCTGCCGGAGGGAGGAGACAGCGGAATTTACGGATATCAGAGGAAAAAATCTTTTAAGGATCCTGAGAGCAATTGTTAAGGCGGATAAGGCTGAGACCATAGATAAAGAGAGAATGGCTGAGATTTTGGCGTATTTCAGCCAAAGAAAATATATCCATGTGTGGGAAGTGGAGGCTGTTTTAAGAGGTACGGGGTATGAAATTCAAAAAGAGGATACAAGGCTGGTTCTGTGGAAAAATACCCGGGGAAGTAATTTTGCGGGGCAGGTGAGCCGAAGTGCAAAAAAAGGGAATAAGGAGGCTCTCTCACCGGAAGCAGGGGATTTCCTTGCAAGGCCTGGCATAAAGGAGTACTGTTATATGTGGGGAGATGAAGTGTTTCCAATATCTTGCACACAAAACCGGTATTCCGTGCTGGAAAAAGCATGTCTCACAAGCGATTATACGGGGCTGTATCAATAGGTAAAGAGAAATAAAGATTTTTCCTTTGCGGAAAGAGCCTGTTGGGCCATGTATACGGATAACGGAGCGGAGGCGAAAAGAGCAGACGCCATATTGTTTTTATTGTCGCCTGAATGCAGGCGAAAACCCAAATGGTTCAGGCTGTGCTCCCGGGATACGGGAATGATAACTGATTTGATTGATAAAGAAAATAACCGGGTTTCCAAAAAACTGATAGGAGAGTGCTGGGACTGCTATAAAAAGTGGTATGGAAGTTCGGCCTCATGGCTGATGGCGGATATTTATTCTTTTGCAGGAGATAAGGTAAAAAAGGAAATTTCAGCGCTGGCATATCTGAGAATAAGGGGGATGGAAACAGGGCTTTTGCGGTGCTATATGGAAAACGACATCCTAAGATTTACGGATGAAATAAAAGATGCGCTGCTTGACCAGTGCCAGCGCTTTTCTAAGCTGAATGAGAGGCAGAGAGGAAAGAGCGGAAATAACCAAAGCCCGCTGACCCATATTTTGAGATTATGGCAGAAGGGGAAAATTCCTGAAACAGGAGTGTTTTGTGATTATAAGGAGTTAGACCCGTGGTTTTCTTTTGTATGTTTTCCGGAGGAATTTGATTACAGGGAATTTGACGTAAAAAGATGGTGTACCTGGCTGGGGGAAGAACGGTACACAGGAGAAGCTTTTGCAGGGCCGAAAGCGGCGTTTCTAATGTCGTTAACTATAGAAAAGGGCAATAAAAAGTTTTGAGACGAGAAAAAGGATTGATGCCGAAATGAAAAATGATGCAAAAATGATGTAAAAATGATGCAGGAATGATGCATGAGTTATATATAATAGCAGTATAAAAGGAGGACGCAAGTCAAAGCGCTTGCAATGACAAGATATTATGAGTTTACAAAAGAAGAAAAGAAAAAAGATACAACTGGCTGTTTTTTTGTCTCTTTCGTGCTTGTACATGGAGATTGTTTTCAAACTGTCAGTGGAAACATTGCACACCGGAAGTTCATTTGTATTTCTGACTTTATTCTCCCTCTGTGCGGGACTGGTTGCTTCAGGCATTATTTCACTGCTGCCGAAAAGAGCAGTGGAGATTCTGGCACCACTTTATCTGGGATTTTTGTTTCTCGTTTTCGTTGTGGAATTTTTGGTATACAGGCAATTTAAAGTGGCATATGACTTAAATACCATATTGAATGCTGCAACTGACGCACTGGGCGGATTTGGTGCTGACATCAGGCGGCTGATCTTCTGCTTTGACGGAATCAGCCATATTCTGCTTCTTTTGCTGCCGCTCATGTTGTGGTTTGTACTAAGAAAAAAAATAATAGGACAGTTACCTGAAAAGGGCATTTGGCAGAGACGTACAGGGCAGGCTGTTTATTTTTCACTGGCTCAGCTGGCTGGGGGAACTGCCTGTTATGGAGTGGCTTTGTTCCTTATTTTATGCTGCGGTCTGCATAAGGATATTTTTACCAATCAATATAATTTCGAGTCGGCAGTCATGCAGTTTGGGCTGGGTGAGGGGCTGTGTCTGGATATCCGGAATCTTGCTTTATCCAAAACGTCTGCGCAGGTCTTCGAAAGCACGGAGGTGGAATTCGCACAGGGCACAGCAGGCACATCTTCGGAAGGCGCCGCTGTAAGAAGCAAGAAGGAAACCATGCCCGATGGTAAGACCATTGTACAGGCCAGGGAGGCTGCCGGCGCGCAGGAGCTGGTCATGCTTCAGGAGGGGACTTCCCTCCAAAGTACAAAAACTGCGAAGGAGGATGAATCGGTAATACCGGTTGTATACGGTCAAAGTGTGTCATCTATTGATTTCTCTGCACTTGCCGCTGCAGGCGGGGATTGTGCCGATATTGATGCTTACGTTTCTACGTTAACACCGTCAAGCCAAAATGCCTATACAGGTTCTTTTGAGGGGAAAAATCTGATTTTGATCTGTGCGGAAGCATTTTCCGGCTTTCTCATTGACCCGGAGCTCACACCGACACTTTACAGGCTTTCCACAAAAGGAATTAACTTTAATGATTATTACCAGCAGTCAATTGCCGGAACAACCGGAGGGGAATATCAGCTTTTATTTGGTCTGATTCCCACTTCCGGGGGGAGCTCTATTAAAGAGATTACCCAAAGCGGAACGCATACCAATATGGGAGCGCTTTTAAATGACAAGGGGTATTACGGCATGGCTTTCCACAACAGTGACTACACCTATTACGACCGGCACAAGACGCATATAAAGTTGGGCTACAGCGGGGGATATATGGGAGTGGGAAATGGTCTTGAGGAGCTTATCAGTCCTAAATGGCCGGCAAGCGACTTGGAATTGATGCAGGAAACTCTGCCGATGTACATTGACAAACAGCCTTTTAATGTTTATTACATGACGGTAAGCGGCCACAGTGTATACACTTTTGGCAACAACGCCATGTCAAGGGAAAATAAAGACGCCGTAGACGCATGGTGTGCGAAGAATAATCTTTCCTACACAGAGCCTGTACGTGCATATATAGCGGCGAACCTTGAACTTGAAAAGGCAGTGGCTTATCTTGTGGAAACCCTTGAACAAAAAGGCATTGCAGATGATACGGTCATCTGCATCGCGCCGGATCATTTTCCCTATGGGCTGGATTCGGACGCCGCCCTGGGAAAGATGCCGTATTTATCTGAACTATACGGTTATCCGGTGAACACCTATGAGGAGCGGGACAGAAGCCGTGCTATCATCTGGTGTGGGGCGCTTGAAGATAATGAGCCGATTGTTGTGGATACGCCCACATCTTCCGTAGATATACTTCCGACACTGTGCAATCTCTTTGGGGTGGAATGGGATTCCAGGCTTTATGTGGGAAGAGATGTGCTCTCAGATGCCCTCCCGCTTGTTTTCTTTGGGAATTATGACTGGAAGACGGACTTAGGGCATTATAGTTCGACCAATAATATTTTTACGCCGACAGATGAAAATACCGTCATTCCGGAGGACTATGTAAAACAGATATCCAGTATGGTGAGAAATAGAATGACATTCTCCAAGTCTGTGCTCAGCCATGATTATTATACACATGTTTATGATGCGGCATCAGTGCCGGAATGATGATATTTTTATCTGCTACGGCAGTCAGGGTTGTAACGATTCGTTACTTCCCTGACTGCCTTTGTGTCATTTGTGAAAGCAGGACGGATCTGTGCACTTTTTATAACCGGCATGAACAGCGTCATCTACCGAATGATAAATTTGGAGAGATGCATCAGGCTTATTGGCAATATACTTACAATCCCTTCTGCCATGGACATAATAGCCGGCCGCGTAGTATTCTGTGTTGATTTTACTTAAAAAATCAGAGATTGTGGAGGCAAAACACAGTTCTTTTGCCTTTGCCCTGCTCATAAGAAAACCTTTTGATGTTCCGTTTGCAATTTCCTTTACAAAATGGCATCCGTAAATCTTCAAAGGGGACTTTCGCAGGGACTGGTAAAGCTCATAGAGGTCACTTTTTAAGAATATGTAATATTCACAGCTGCTTCCAATTATCCAGTATTTGGCATTATCTTCTTTCAGGATCCCGCTGTTTGTCCATGGAAGGGTATTCTTTAATCTTTCCTGATATTCTATATAAATATTTCCTGTTTCTTCCAGCTTCATATCATGCTTAATTTCTAATCCAAATGCATTCTCACCGGAGTACTGGCCGCTTTTATCGTAAAAATTACCAAGCCGGACGCCCTGCTTTTTAAATTCCTGTTCTGCCCAGATTTCGAATTCATGTCCCGCTTTAAGTTTTTCTTTAAAATAAGGAGTTTTTTTACGCTCCACATCCCAGTCAACCGGCTTTTCAAAATGAACAGGATCATGATAAAAGTCTTCCGTCCACTTTTTGACATAAGCGTTGAAATGATTAATCATAGACTCCGTGGGCTGAAATTCATCATATTCTATTTCAGCGCCTCTGATTATTTTTTCAAACCAAAATAAGTAGAGATAGTCCTCCGCAGAGAGCCTTTCCCTGGGGTTAATGATACCCATATTAATAACCATGCCCTTTCCATAACCTGCAAACTTTCATACATATTATGTATTGCGCAGGTACAAAGCTAATTTTTCAATATACACTTTAGGTTTCTTCTATGGAAGATATGTTTTCGGCAATTTTAGTCAAAACACTAAAACACGCATCATACATAGTTGAAATGGCAGGAACTTCCTCCCTGGAGATGATTTCAATTTTAATATTGCCAAGATAATTCTCTCCAAAGACAAACTCTCTGACGGATTTCAGATTCGGAAAGTATTCTTTCAGGCTGTGAAACTTAAAAACATGAAACTTGCACAGTCCCTTGTAAACAATGGCATAATTAATTTTGGCAATATCACTTATTGTGCAGGAATACAGATGCGTTTTTACTGCGGAGTCGTTTGCGGCATTGCTTTCCTCAAAAACAGTATCTTCACCGGTTCTGCCGGTACTTGCAGTGTAGGAGTATATTTTTTCCCTGACAGATGGAAGTAAACCGGTAACATCCTTCCGGCTCTTTACTGCGCGCTCATTCATAAACACGATCCCCTGTTGATAGAATGCATCCTGCTTAAAATCCTCTTTAAGAGTATAGGTGCGGGTGACAGTTTTATCTAAATCAATTCCCGCTTCCCGCAAGGCGGTTTTCAGCTCGTCAATATATCTGCTGCTATTCTGACAATGGTAATACAATTCCTCGCAGATTCTAAGCGGATTATCCATGTCATCATCATATTTCCGCTGATATTTTGTTTGCCCGGGGCTGAGGGAAAAGGGACAGTACCTTGCCCCCCGGCCAATCAGCTGGGCCTCGGATATGGTGGTCTTCCCGGGTTTGCCGCTGCGCGAGTCTCTTGTTTCATAAAGACGGACGATATCGAATAAATTTAGTACATCCCAACCCTCGTCTAATTTTTTCACTTCGAATATGGCCCGATAGGGATTGCCGTAATCCTCTAAGGAATTAAGCAAAAGCTGTTGAGCGTCCGCTTCCCTGTCATCATTAACGGATAAAACATGCGCTTCGCCAAAATCCTCTTTCAGTTCCCGGGCTAATGCATCATAGGATATATTTTTGCTTTCAAAGTATGCCTGTACGGTGTGCATTACCCTGCTGTCTGCGGCGGAAAACACCCTTTCAATATCGGAAGCCGACAGATTTTTTATCATGCTGCTAAAGTCTTGCAGCTGCATCCTGCTTTCCGCAATCTTTGCGGCTTTGAACAAGACGACCGGTTTCATTAAAATACGATTGTCCTGAAAAACTTTCAGCCTATACTGACTTAGGAGAACCGCCTGCAATTCCCTGTCTGATAAAGGGATATCGCTTCGCAGTGTAAGAATTTCTTTTGAGTATTTGTCCGCTCTGAATTTGGATAAAGGGTAATCAAATATAATTTTATCAGAATATGAAGCTGCTAAAACCGGATTTTTCGTATTGCATGTTGCAGTAAATTCCAATAAAATATTATCTCTATTCGCTTTAAATATATTGCTGACCGTTGATTCCCAGCTGTGATAAGCATCTTCTTCCGCCGTATTCATTTTTGAAGTATTGCCCTGTAAGGTGTCCGCGTTGAGATGATGCGCCTCGTCAGAAATAAGAACAACCCTGCGGTCCTCGAAATCATCTAACGACAAAGAGTTTTCCTTTGTAATCCACATATCTGTATGCAGGCTTTGGGTTGTGGTAAAACAAATATTGATTGCATTCTTATCGGCGTATTGAAAATTACTGACTTCATGCACAGGAATATTTTCACCGTTCATGATAATTTCTTCGGCAAAAAGATACTTGTTAGATGCCTTATTTAAGAAGTTATCCTTTGTCTTTCTTACAATATTTGAAAGATTGACAAAGAATAAAAAGTTTCTGTAGCCCTGTTGATACAAAAACAGAATGAGGCCCGCCATTATCAAAGTTTTTCCGCTTCCGGTTGCCATATGAAACAGAGTTTGAGAAGGATAACTTCTTAATTTGCTGTTATAATAGGTCACATAGTTCTCAAATGCGCTGATCTGGTATGGCCGCAATTCAAAATTTGGATTGAGATTACTTTCCATACAGGAGGGCATCGCTTTCATGTATCCGGCATCCCGTAACCCGTCTATTTTTTCATATAAAAAGGGCATGTTTAATCCTCCTCGTAAAAGGATCTGGAAAGGGTTTTATCCTCTTCACTGACAGAATAGTCTTCATCTTCAATATCACAGTAATTAATATACAACTGATTTAAGTCCAATAACTCCATCAGAAACCGTTTCTTCTCATCTGATGTAAGTGCGCCAAAATCCTCTGAAGATAAATCAATGTCCGCCGGATTAACCTTACAGCTGATAAAACCTGTGGCAATCATATCATCCAAAATGGATGGCAGTTCACTTTCTGAAGACTCCATGATTCTGTCAACAAATACCTGATTGGATCTGGCCAATTCAAAATATACAAAAGACCCGCGGCCATCATATTCGTATTCAGGCAGCAGATTATTTTCTTCGCCTTGAAGAACGCCGTGTATTCTTTTGACGGTTACTGTTTCGATATAATCCATTTGCTCGCAGATAATAAAATGTCTGTTCATTTTTAAGGCCACTGCGGCTGTTGTTCCGGAACCGCCGAAGGCGTCTAAAACCCAATCTCCTTCCACAGTAAATATGCTCATGAGAAAGGCAAGCAGATCTTCCGGTTTTTTCCCATTACGAAATTCAACGTTTCCTTCTTCATTCACAATATTGTAGCTTTGAACAAAATCCAGAAAATTCGGATATGGTTTGTAAGTTACATTGGAGGAGGTGGGCATACCCTGCAAATACGCGCCGTTCTTATTTCCCTCAGGAGGAAGATAGAAGTAACGGTAATCATACATGTCATCGCCAATGCCATCCATTTTAAAAAGAGTTTTGGCAGGGTATGAATTTTCCAGGGGTTGTAAGTATTTGACATAAAATCTTCCGGAAGAATTCTTTTCTTTGATGGAACCCCGGACAGTTACGATCTTAAAGTTTTTATCCGAAGGGTCTGCTTTCTTTAGTTCATATTCGGAAGGTAAAAATATCCTGCCTTTTCTTCCGTCAAATGTAACAGGCGTTCCCTTAGTAAGTTCGTTTACCGTCCATTGATAATCATCCACCGTTTTTTCTTCTTCGCGCTTTGGCATTTTGAAGCCGGGGCTTTTGGCATATACAAGAACATATTCAATTACATCATTAAATTCTTTGTCGCCGGTAAGGGTTCTTTCCGGATGCCTGACAAGAACGTTGAAGGTCATAACATAATTCCCAATGACCTCGTCAAGTAATACCTTTAAATACGAATATTGATGAAAGCTGCACTGAATCAGGAAAACGCCGCCATGACTGGTCAGCATAGGCAGAGCTTTTTCCACTCTGTTTTTGATAAAGAGCAGCCAGCTGCTTCTTGAAAATCTGTCATTGTAACCAAAGCTGTCGGAACCGGTGTTGTACGGAACATCCCAGTAAACCATACGCACTTTACCGGCATATTTTTTCCCAATGGAACTGAGCGCAAGCAAATTGTTGCCTTTAATCACCAGGTTATCATCTTCTGTTATTTTGGTTTCTTTAATGAAACCGGACGCGGTATATCTTTTGGCGCTGCATATTGCCTTTGGGCAGAATAATCTGTCGATCTCATCCGGCGCAAGGGATGTATTATAAAAAATTTCGGCGCGCTTTTGATCTTCTTTTGTCTGACCGCCTTCCAGTACACATTCCTTATAAGGAAAAACCAATTCCACGTCATTGGATGCCGATATCAGCTCCCCATTGGAATTTGTCAAACCTATCCTGTTCTTAAACCGGGTATAGGAATCCGGAAAAAATTCACGGTTACTGATTACCCATCCAAAGGCAACTTTATCAAAGACGGCAATTCCGTCAACCATAACGAAAAAATGATTTCTGGTAACTTCATTTGCCATCAGGAGCTTTAAAAGACTGCCGTCCATCTGCATAGCCGCCTCATATAATGCATTCTTAAGCAGAACGCCGTCCTTTGAAAAGAAGCGTTCATCCTGTTTCAATACCTTTATCACTTCATCATAAAATTTTGTCATTGTTAACTTCCTTCAACCCTGAGGGAGTATTATGGCAAACTCAATCGCCATGCACTAGATTTCGGTTACATTATATTGTAAAATACTTTTGAAAACAATATTATTGTTTAAAATCTGTTATGCATTCTGACAATTTTACTTCGCCCTGAGAAATTTAGAGATAGATTTGATGATAAATTGGTTATAAACAAAGTGCCAATCTTGAAGGAGGTATGAGAAATGTATTGCATATTAGTGACAGGTATTCCGGCAGCAGGAAAAAGCACTATGGCACAGATCCTATCAGAAAGGATGAAACTTCCTGTCATCTCAAAGGATACCATAAAAGAACTGCTGTTTGACAATGCTGGTTTTCAGTCAAGAGCAGAAAAAGTAAATCTTGGAATTGCCAGTATGGAAATTATGTATTATGTCGCAGGTCAGCTTATGAAAGCAGGACAACCTTTTATATTAGAGAATAATTTTGAATATTTGTCAGAACATGGAATCAAAAATCTTTTAGAAAAATATCAATATTCCGCATTGACCATTACCTTAACAGGTGATTACAAAGTTATTTACCAGCGCTTTCTGAAAAGAGAAAGCAGCCCTGACAGGCACAGGGGACATGTAGTGAATGACTGTTATCCGGAAAAGAAAGAGAATAATCTGAAAACGCTAAAAGCAAACCCTGTTTCTTATGAAAATTATGTTTGTGGAATAGAAAAGAGGGGATTTGATGCCTTTTGCGTTGACGGCAGACAAATCAAAATTGACACAACAGATTATTCAAAAATTAATATGGAAGAGCTGTTTTCACAGATTAGAGCATGGAAGGAAGAAATCCTGCCTGATAATTTCATTGTTTAATTGAAAGCATTTCTATTAGTTTACCAATTCCCGTATGTGTTGTGCTACACTATTTTATATGAGTTTGTTTCTCTCATTTCACAATCACAATTTTGGGAGGCAAATATGAATTGTCTGGTTAGAAATGCAGAGATAAAAGATTGGGAAGCTGTTATCAAAATAATGAATCAGGTTCAGAACATGCATGTTGAATGGAGACCCGATATATATAAGCCCAACAATAACATAATACCTATAGATACATTTGTAAAAATAGTTAATAGTGATACACTTTTTGTTGCTGAAGCCGATGGAATTGTGGTTGGCATTATAGAAATACAATTATTACATGGGCTTATACTCATACACCTACAGTGCAGGTCTGACCATCGCCACCCAAGCCTGTAAGGGAATACAACGGGAGGGGGCGCAGGCTGTAGAGGACTGGAAGAAAGTTCTCTCCGCCGGGAATACTTTAGACCCCATAGGGCTGACCAGTCTGGCCGGTATCGATATTACTACCGATGCCCCGCTGTTAGATACCATCGCTTATATTGGGGAAATTATTGATGAAATTGAGCGGCTGACACCATAATGCCCACTGAGGCAACTGCACGCTATGCAGTTGCCTCAGTGAACCCTTTATAAATAGACAATTTCTTATAAATCCGCAAATACTTCCATCTGATTTTTCAGTTCTTCAACAATAACCTGGTTTGTGTCCATACGGACGGTTATATCCTCCATATCATCAACCAGGCTCTTAGCGCTGTCTGCAACCCCGGTAATCCCGGAAACACCATCATCAATTGCTTTTGTAATACTTTCAATGGAATCCGCTATCTCAACCATGGAATTCCTAAGCCGGTCGGTTCTGCTGTTAAATGCATCTATCATTTCCTCTACATAGTCAGCATCCTCCTTATACTGCCTCCCGGAGCGGACAAATTCCTGGAATTCCGCCAAAATAGTCTCATTCAGATAGTCTGCCATATCCTGGGCATGCCTTGACAAATTATGTACTGCATTTGTAACAACCTGATTCACCTCCTGGATATGTTCGGCAGTTTGGCTGCAGGAGTTTGCTAAGGATTGAATCTCTGTGGCAATGACTGCAAAGCCTTTTCCGGCTTCCCCGGCATGGGCAGCTTCTATGGACGCATTAAGGGCAATCAGATTCGTTGATGACGAGATTGATACAATGTCTTTTGTCAGCCTGTCTACCTGATCTACACTTTTACTGTTTTCAATTGCCTCTTCAAGCACTTCCAAAATATCGGCTACCTTCTTTTGAATTACTTCCGTGTTTGCCTGTGCCGCTCCCTCCATCTCGTCTGCCCGCAGCTTCATCGCAGAAGAATAATCTGTCATGACCCTGCATTCTTCTGCCATATCATGGACATCCCCTTTGATATCTACTGCGCTGCCATTAATAATGGATGCATTATTGGCCACCTTTTGGATTGCCATAGACAGCGAATCGGCGAGGGTAGAGAGGACTTTGACACTTTTTCCCGATGTACGGGTGCATTTGCGGACTTCACCCGTCACCTCGTCAAGCTTCTGTGAACTTTCCTGAAGCGTATCCACTGTACCCTTAATTGGTGTTATCACATATTTTTTGATTATCCGGATGGCAGCAAGAACTAACATAAGACATGCTGCAATAGATGCGGCCGCCATAACCAGCGAGATAATATAAACCGTCAAAAGCTTTTGCCTTGCACTAACTGTCCTTGCGTTTACTGCAGCATACAGTTCATCGGTATTGCTTGCTATGGCAGAACCAAAACGGGCAACATCCCCATTGGCATATGCATAGGCGTCCTGGGTCTTGCTGTCCGCACTTGCGCATACAAGATAAACCAAAACATGCCTAAAAGATTCATAATTGTCCAAAAGCTGGGCGTAAATTTCCTCTTCCTCTTCCGTAACGTAATTTTTATATTCTTCCAGATATGCTTCTAATGTTTTTTCTTCTTCTTTAATCTCCGCCACAACATTAATCATGGTATTATAGTCCGTTGCAACAATGTGTGACAAGGCCATCTTATGGATATTTGTGGTAGTATGTCGGATATTCTGCAGAGTTTCCAACCCTACCATATAATCATCTACAATTTTGGAAGCATTAAAATTTACGTTATTGATATTGAAAACAGACAAAACATTTGAAATCAATGCCACAACCTCCAGAAGGATGATTGGAAGTATCAGGCGTTGCTGTATAGTGAATTTTTTCTTCATGTCACATTAATGAATCCTTTCAAAAATATATCTATCTTGCAGAAATACCTTCTGCCATCTCATCTAACTGCTCCTGCAAGTTCTGTCCGGAAGGGTTTCCCGCTGCCATATTTCCTGCAAATTTTGATACCGGGTCCCAAAACTTGCCGCCTACCCGTTGAAGTTGTGAATATTCAGACTGCTCTAAAAGAGCAGCTATTGCTTCCGATTGCTTAATCTCTTCAGAATCTGCAACCGCAATATTTGATGGCCCCTGTCCGCGCATTTCAAAGCGAAGCCTCTGATTCTCTTCATTCGTAATCCATTCGGCAAGCCTGGCGCCCCATTCCGGATGTTCGGAATATGCATTTACGCCAATCAGTTTGCAACCGGAAAAGGAAGCCATCTGTATCTGGCGGTCATTGCAGCTATATGTTGGCAGCTTGGCCGCTCCGGCATTTTTTCCCCATACCTCTCTTACTGCAACGGAATTCCACACGCCGCTGACACCGGCAATCACTGAGCCATCCTTAACCCCACTAAGGAATTCTTCGTCCGTACAACTGGCAAAACCTGGATTCTCTGCAATCCGGAGCATTGCCTGTGCCACATCGACTCCCCTGATTTCCCCATCTGCCTGATTCCATGTGCAGTAGTTCGTAATCCCATCATCATTAAGCCCAACTTGAAGCCCTGTATTTCCAAAGAAAGAATATACATACCATGCCGAAGACCAATCCATGGTAAATAATTTGCCATTTGCAGCCGCTGCTTCTAATATGCCGTCCAGCGTTTTAACCTGTTCTCCCGTAATATATTGCTTGTTATAATATAAGAAATATCCGTTATCTGCAGTCAATGGATACGCATAAAGCTGATTGTTTATTGTGGCGGCTTCCACTGTACTCGAAAGATTTTTTGTCCCAATCTCATCCGCATTCCCGATAGGCTCCACTGCCCCTGCTGCTGCCAAGGCACTTAACTGGTCATCCGCAAAGGTAAATACATCCGCGCCATCCTCCAATCCGCCAAGCAATACGTCTTTACACTGGGATTCCCCTTGTACTTCAAATGAAATATGAAAATCTGCCTCTCCCTGATAGTTTGTCTGAAAACCCTCAATAATCTGGTTCATCAGCTCTGTGTCCTCTTCGGCCCCCCAGACAACCAGTTCAACTTTTTGTGGTCCTGTATTCTCCAATTCCGTTTTCTCTTCCAGGCCACATCCTGTAAATGCAACGGTACATAGAATACCCAGAAGCAATCCGCATATTCTTTTTTTCATAGTATACGCCATCCTTTATTCTACCATTTTTTCTATGGTTATTCTACCATTGGTTATTCTACCATTGGTTATTCTACCATTGGCATGGTGTTTTTGCAATAAGAGAGAACTGCTTTATCACGACAAACGCACGAATGTGATATCCATCATCTTATGGAGAACCTTCTTTTCCTGTCTCAAATCTGTCACTGTGCCTGCATAGTCTAAAAGTTCTTTTTTTAACCAAGTAATACGCGATGGCGCCATGGCAAAGACCCTTTGAATAGTATCATGGGAAGGAATCCCGTTTGGCAGTTCCGGATAATTACGCAAAATCTTTTCATGTTCCTTCCCGAATACTTCCATTTCTACCCAGTCGTCCGCGTTTGCTAGTGTTGCAAAAAAGGTTGACGATGGCATGAAAAAGGAGAGGTGGATTTTATCCTTTTAGCCGGATAAAATCCGTGTTATACTGTATAAGGCAGGATGAAGAAAGCTTTTGGGAGGTGGGGAGAATGGAGCAGGATGTTTTATGCTTTTTTGACAAGAAGCCGGAAGCGCTGCCGATGTACGAGGCTTTCGAACAAAAAATTTTTTTAGAAATGGACGGCGTGAATGTAAAGGTACAAAAAACTCAGATTGCCTTTTCCAACAGGCATAATTTTGCTTTTGTTTCCTTCCTGCCGGTGAGGAAAGCGAAGGAGCGGCCGGAGGTTTATATTGTTGTGACCTTCGGGCTGGGATATCGTTTGGAGTCCCCGCGCATAGATGCGGCGGTGGAGCCATACCCCGGACGATGGACGCATCACGTACTGCTCTCCAAAGCAGGAGAAATAGACGATGAATTGATGGGATGGATAAAGGAAGCAGCCGCTTTCTCGGACAGCAAACGCTGATGCAGTCAGGGCTGCAGAATCGGAAGATAAATGAAAATGAAAAGGGGAATTTGAAGATGAAAAGAAGAATGGTGTTGGCCGCTGTCATTTTGACTCTGACATGTGTGACAGCTTGCGGAAAGGGAGAAGAAAGTAAGCAGGAGTTTTCCATCAGCGAACCAATTACAGAAGGAATATCTTCGGAAGCTGGCGCCCAGGAGGATTCAAAAGCCGGAGACTCCACAGGAAACGCCTCCGCTGGAAATACGTCTAAAGAAGGAGAAGCAAAGGGAGGGCCGGAAGATGGGCAAAAGCCAGATGACCGGCAGGAGGAAACCGGGGAACCCCGGGCAAAGGCGGACGGCGCGGGAGCGGAATTTGGTTTTGAGAATCTCTCCGGCTGGGCTTTTTATTTCAGCAGCGGTGCGGGTGGCTGGTACACAGAACTTTCCATAAATGGTGACGGTACCTTTAGAGGACATTATCAGGATGCGGATATGGGAGATACGGGGGACGGCTATCCCGGCGGCACTTTATATTACAGTGACTTTACAGGGAAATTTGAAGATTTGGAAAAGGTAGATGAGCTGACTTACAAGATGCGCTTAGCTGATATTGATTTTGAAAATCAGCCAGGGCAGGAAGAAATCATAAATGAAACCCTTTATATTTATTCCACCGCCTATGGAATAGACGGCGGAGAGGAATTTTATTTGTATCTGCCGGGAACAAGGATTGAGGGCCTTCCGGAAGAATACAGACAGTGGGTGGGGTATTACAATATGGAGGCTGTTTCAGCAACGGAGCTGTCTTTTTATGGACTGTATAACGTGAAGGAGCAGAATGGTTTTTCCAGTAATCTGTATGAGGAAAAAAGTCTTTCCGAAAGGATTGCGGCAGAAATCTCCTATGGAGAGGAGCAGGATGAGATACTGCAGGCGAAGCTTCAGGAGGCTGGGACGCAGACAGATATGAACCTGGCAGGCGCAGAGATTCTCAAAAACTGGGACGATACTTTGAACGCGGTATGGGGAATGCTGATGGCGGAGTTAGATGAGGCGGATAAGGAAGCTTTAAGGAAAGAAGAAAGGGAATGGATTGCCGATAAGGACACACAGGCGGCTGAGGCAGGCAGCGGGAGTGAAGGCGGCAGTATTCATTCCCTGACAGTAGCGCTGAAGGCGGCGGAACTGACGAAGGAAAGAGTGTATGAGCTGGCAGAGTATGCGGAATAAGGACAAAAAGCGATAGTTTCTTACGCAAAAAGATTTTGATAAAGTCTGAAAAAGGATTGGGAGATATGCTTGTAAAGAAGGCAGTTATTGCAGATGATGAACCTAAGATTATAGAGCTTATACGACTTTTGGGGAACTGGGAGAAATATGATATTGAGATCGTGGATGAGTGCCATGACGGGATTTCCGCTCTTGAAAGTATCAGGAAGCATAAGCCGGATTTGGTGCTGTCCGATATTAAAATGCCGGATCTTGACGGGCTTGATTTGATTCGAATTACCAGGGAAGAACAGATTGAAAGCCGCTTTATTTTAATCAGCGGTTATCGCCATTTCGAATATGCAAGAAGCGCAGTCGCTCTTAATGTGATCGATTATCTGCTAAAGCCTATTGAGGAAGAACAGCTTAATAAAACGCTGGAGACGGCATGCAGGGAGATTGCTCAGAGTCGGGAAAACAGAAAGAACCGGCAGGAGCTGGAAGTTATCCGTGCAAAGCAAAACCGCGAAAAAATGACTCATTTCTGGGAAGATTTTATTTTCTGGAATTATCCGGAGAGAAGGGAAAGAATGCAGGAAAATCTTCGTTCTCCAGAGCTGTGCAACAGAGAGTATCACACAAGCTTTTTTGAGGGCTGCTTTATGATGGTGTTTATGTGCAGCAATATAGCCAGCCTGCTTACACGCCATTATTCTCTCTTAGAGGAAGAAATGGAACGCAGGATTGACAGGTATTTTGGGGAGTATGCGCTGTACTATTATCATGTCAGCTATCTTGGATGCATCGTGGTGCTTAATTTTGCGCCAGAGCATAAAAAGGAAGTAAGAGAAAGCGTGTCCGCGCTATATTACAGTGTCCGTGACTTAAGTGAGATATATGGGGAGATGTATCTGAATTTAGGGGTCAGCAGTATAAAGGAACACATTTGTGATTTGAAGGAGGCTTACTTTGAAGCCCAGTCTGCCGAGTGGGGCAGGCTCATAACCATGCAAAACGGGGTCTTGGATTATGCTCAGATTGCAAAATTAAAAAGAGTCAGCGATACGGAAATTCTCTCTCATGCAGAGCTTGATGAAATCATCAGCTGCATGAAGTATTTAAGGCGGGAGGAGCTGGGGTATGTATTTCAAAATTTTTCCGAACGCTGCGGACTTTATGGTAATTGCTATCCCGGAATTATGGCAGACGTTTATTTCAGAATCACAGACGCTGTGCGGGAAGGCATTGCGGAAGAGAATGGGCAGCTGCTTGAGAAGTTGAATTATTGCTATCTGGAGGCAAGAACTTTTCCCCGGATGGTTAAGAAGATTTACCGTGTGCTGGACGAGTATGTGGAAGGAGAACAGAAAAAATCAAAGGAAAAGCTGGGAAAGCCGATTACCGAAGCGGTTTATTATATCAGAAAAAATTATGCGCAGCCCATTTCCCAATCGGATGTAGCGAAAGCCGGAAATGTGTCGGTGACTTATTTAAGCAGGCTGTTTAAGGAAGAACTGGGAATTGGTTTTAATGATTTTCTGACTCAGGTCAGGTTAGAGGAATCGGAAAAGCTGCTGTCGGAGACGGCACTGTCTATCAAGGAGGTCGCAGGTGCGGTGGGTTATCCTGATGAGAAATATTATTCCAGGCTGTATAAAAAGATGAAAGGGATCAAGCCTTCGGAATACCGTAAAATTTATGGTTAGTATAAAAATTGACGGACTATTGGAAGTATGGGGGATTAGTGCGAAATCATAGATTTCACACATCCTGATTTGTATGCTCGCCAAGGCGAGCGGATGGGAGTTAGTGCGAAATCATAGATTTCACACATCCTGATTTGTATGCCCGCCAAGGCGGGCGGATGGGAGTTAGTGTGAATGCGGTAGTTATTTTATCATATACGGAAATAGTATTGACAGTCTGCGGACTTCTGTGTCTTTTTTTAGCGCCGGACTTTTTTGGGGCGAAACTCTTTTTCCTGACAGCCTTCGGAATACAGTGTGCGCTTCTTTTCTTAGTGTGCAAACAGAAAAATATTATGAGATTTCTGATTGCAGAGAGCAAAAAGAAAAATGCAGAGAAGGAAAAAAATGTTTACTGGAAAGAGGAAGAAAGGGAAAAGCTGGAAGTGATGAAAAAGAGAGTAGAGCTTTATACTCTGCAGAGCCAGATCAATCCCCATTTCCTTTATAATACCCTGGACAGCATCAGAGGACGCGCCCTTCTTGACGGAAACCGTGAGATTGCGTCTATGACAGAGGTGCTTTCCAGGTTTTTTCGTTACTGCATCAGCTGTGACGAGAGCCTTGTAAAGTTTCGGGAGGAAATCAGTCATATCAGGGACTATTACTATATCCAGAAATACCGCTTTGAAGACCGCTTTGATATGGAAATAGATATAGAAAGTGATGAGGTTTACGAGTATTATCTCCCCAGGATGACCCTGCAGCCTCTTGTGGAAAATGCAATGATTCACGGGCTTGAGAAAGTAAACAGAAAGGGACTTCTAAAAATTCGGTGCATTGTCACGGAAAAGAAGGTGGTGATCACCGTATCAGACAACGGAGCAGGGATGGATATAGAGCAGCTTGATAAGTTAAACCGGCAGATGGACAGAATGGTTCTGACAGGGAAAAAGCGAAATAATCACAGCGGAATTGCAGTCTCTAATGTAAATGCCCGTATTAAAATGACCTTTGGGGAGGAATATGGCATCAGGTATCGCTCTATGGAGAATGTGGGAACGGATGTGGAGGTCTTAATGCCTATAGTAGACGATTTCACAAGGGTCAGGTATGAAGAACGGATAATATAAAAATCCTGCTTTAGTAAAGCAGAAAGGAAATCTATATGAAGGAGCTGTTCCGGGCGGAAAAAATTAAGTGTGATTACTGGCTGGAGGATTATAATCTCAGCATTTATCAGGGGGATATCCTGTATATACAGTGTGTTTCAGACAAATCAGCGGACTGCCTGAGCGATGTGGTTACCGGAAACAGGAAACCGGATGCAGGACGAATTTTTGTGGAAGAAAAAAGCATTGGGAATTACAATGCCGCCTATGCTGCCAGCAAAGGCATCTGCGAGGCTTCTCTTAAGGATAATTATGCGGGGGAGGAAACTGTAGCGCAGGCTCTTTCTCCCATGGAGCCCTTTTACCATCTTTTTTCCGGGAGAAAGATGGTAAAGCAGGTACAGGAAATCTTTGACACAGAGGGGATCTCCATTAAGGCAGAAGATTCCCTGTCGGAGCTTACGAAAACGGACAGGCGGATGCTTGACCTTCTTAAGGCAAAGCTTTTGAAGGCAAAGCTGGTGGTAATGAATATCAGCGGGGAAGTAATGGAAGGAAAACAGGCCCACAGGCTTGGGAACGTCATACGGAAAATGTGCGGGGAAGGCATGACTTTTTTGATCATATCCGGTAATTACTCTGTTCTTGCAGAATATGCCTGCCGCATTCAGCTGCTGCATCTGGGACGGGCAGTGAAGGAATGGACGAGAGAAATTCCGGATGAGGTTTTCAGACAGTTAAGGTACGGCATTTTTGTGCGGCAGGGACAGCCGGATGAGGTGGAAAGAAGTCTCACGGGCCTTTATGACTATGAATGGGACACCCAGCGCAGCCTCTGGGAGTATCTGTCTTGCCTTCGGGAAAACAATCCCGGGGTATGGGATGAGTTTTTGGGTGGCGGGCTGCCACAGGAAGGAACAGGATATTTTAAAGGTACGGCAGTTGTTCCGGGAAGCAGCCAGGATATGCTCTTTGAGGAGCTGAGCGTGGGGCAGAATCTTACGATTATGGCATCAAAACGAGTTCATTATGGATGCATATCCATTATAAACCGCAGAATACAGCGGAAAATGGAAGAAATTTTTTGTGCTTCCGGATATATTCCAAAGGGAGAGACAGATATCAGAAATCTAACAGGGCTGCAGAGAAAAATTCTTTCTATTGAAAGGCTTGCCATACTGCGCCCTTCCGTAATATTTCTTGAGTTTCCCTATTATGATGTGGGCTTTGCGCAGGCAGGTATGCTGCGCAGTTACTTGAGAAGCCTTGTAAAAAGAAAGATAAAAGTGGTTTACTTTTCCAAGACCCTTGAAAGTATGATGCTGGACTGCAAAACCATTATCCATACGCAGAATGGGAAAAGTGCAAAAATAGACACCTTATGATATTTTTTTCCACCTTTCACAGGAACAAAAAAACGTTATAGTTTAAGTAACATTTAAGCAACCGGATAATTGTAAAGCAAATATCCATATTCCAACGTTGAAAGGGAGGAAAGGAAAATGACAAAAAAGATAGTTGCTGTATTGTTGGCCTTCGGACTTACGTTCAGCCTTATGGCCTGTGGCAGCTCTGCCGGGACACAGACAGGGGCTTCGGGTGGGACAGGCGAGGCGCAGGAGGAGCCGGCAGAAGAGACAGATGTCCAGGAAGTGCAGGATGAGGCGCAGCCTGAAAGCGAAGGGCAGGAAACGGCCGGGGATGTTGCAGAGGCGGTGGAAGACGGGGCGCAGGGAGCTGATCTTACCGGGAAAAAGGTAGGATTTTCCGCGCTGATGATGTCATCGGAATTTTTTACGGATATGTCCAATCAAATGGAAGCGTACTTTACGGAGCACGGCATGGAATATTCTGTGGCGGATGCCAACGGTAACGCCCAGACACAAATTCAGACAGTGGAAAACTTTGTATCCATGGGCATGGACTACATAATCTGCTTTGTGGTAGATGCATCGTCCATCAGCGATTCCCTGATTAAGGCAAGAGAGGGCGGCGCGTTTATTATTGTAATCGGTACGGTTTTAGATAACAAGGACGCTTATGATGTGTGTATCAGTATCAGCCAGAATGAATCCGGCATCACGGAAGCTAAGATGGCGGCAGAGTGGATTGACGCAACTTTCCCTGACGCGGAGGATGGATCCATTGAAGTGGGTCTTTTGACCAATTCAGAAAATGAGGATGCTGTTGCAAGATGTGACGGGCTTCGGGAAATCGTGAACTTCACCTCCAAAGCAGTGATTGTGGAAGAGCATGAGACCACACAGGCGGAAGGTGCGGCAGCAGGCCAGACCTATGCGGAAATGATGCTGATGAATAACCCTGACCTTAAAGTTATTCTGACCTACGGCACCGATCAGGGGCAGGGAGCAAACGAGGCGGTTATGAAGGATTCTTCCATAAACAGTGAGGAATTTGCAGTATTTACGGTAGATACCGCCGAGTTTATCAGAAATAAGGTAAAAGAGTCCGCTAACGGAACTTCTGTTTTGCGCGGCACGGTAATGCTTGGGGAAGGAACCCCCATGACATGCTACAATCTGATGGATGGAACCTGGTCCGGACGGGTGAAGGATAAGGTTTATTCCGAGGAATGTATTATGATTACACCGGAGACTATCTCAGAATATTTTCCGGAATAAGAGATGACTGGTAATCAGGAGAAGGGACTGTTGTAAAACTGCCGCCGCATACAGCGGCGGACTTTATAACAGCCCTTTTCATAACAGAAAGGCGGGATGTTTATGGCGAAGGTGCTGGAAGTAAAAAATGTGACCAAAACATATCCTGGTGTTGTGGCTCTTGATAATGTTTCTTTTGATGTGGAAAAAGGAGAAATCCTTGCGCTTATCGGAGAAAACGGGGCGGGCAAGTCCACTGTGATTAAAACCATTGCCGGGGCAATTACGCCGGATAGCGGTACAATCATCATTGAAGGAAAAGCGTATGAAAATCTGAATCCTTCCATGGCAAAAGAAGCAGGTATCGGGGTTGTGTATCAGGAACTTAACCTTGTTCCCTCCTTAAGCATTATGGAGAATATTTTTCTTGGGGATAAGGTGGGCGGTAATAAGATGATGCCTGACTTTAAGGAGATGAAGGCAGGCGCAGAAGAAATTATGTCGGATCTCGGGGTGAAAATAGACGTACATACGCAGGTACAGATGCTTTCCACGGCGCAGATGCAGATAGTGGAGATTGCAAAGGCTGTTGTGAAAAAGTGTAAGGTGCTGATTATGGATGAACCCTCCGCCTCTATCCCGATGGCGGAGGTGAAAAACATGTTCCGTATAGTCAGAAGACTTAAGGAAAAGGGAGTGGCAGTTATCTATATCAGCCACCGGCTGGAGGAGCTGTTTGAATTGTGTGACAGGGTTACGGTGTTTCGTGACGGAAAGTATGTTGTGACAAGGAACGTAGCGGACATTACCAAGAAGGAGCTGATTAAATATATGATTGGCAGGGAGCTGACAGAGAAATTCCCTGAAAGGAAGGCGACCTTTGGAGAGCCGGTGCTTGAGGTAAAGGATCTTACGGGAAACGGCGATTTCCATATAAATCTTTTCCTGAAAAAAGGGGAAATTTTAGGACTTGCAGGGCTTGTAGGAGCAGGAAGAACCGAGCTTGCCAAGATGCTCTGCGGGGATGTGAAGCCGGAGAGCGGAGAGATTATCATTAAAGGAAAGCAAATGAAAGCTTCTTCGGCGGCAGACGGCGTGGAAATGGGAATCGGACTTGTACCGGAGGATCGGAAACTGGAAGGCGTGTTCTTAAATTACACCATTGAGTGGAACATTCCTATTATGAGTTTGCGCAGAATCAGTAAACTGGGGATAGTAAATTTTAAGGAGGCCGACAGGCTTACCGGTACCTATGTGGAAACGCTGGCAATCAAAACCCCAAGCGTAAAACAGGAGGTAAAAAATCTGTCCGGCGGCAATCAGCAAAAGGTGGTTGTGGCGAAGGTGCTGGCGGCAGACAATGATATTCTGATTTTTGACGAGCCCACAAGAGGCATAGATGTTGGGGCAAAGCAGGAAATTTACAAATTGATGAACCGGCTTGTGGAAGAAGGAAAGTCCATCCTGATGATATCCTCCGAGATGGAGGAGCTGCTTGGGATGAGCGACCGCATTATAGTGCTCCATGAGGGAAAAGTCAGCGGCGAACTGCTAAAGGATGCGTTTAGCCAGGACAGGATTTTAGAGCTTGCCTCCGGCATAACGTGAAGGAAAGTTATCAATGTTATTTAGTTAACGGCTGGCTTTAGACGCTAAACTTAATGATATTGAGGAAGATGTTGTTTTGAAGTTTCAGAAAGGAGATATCGAATCATATGGCAAAAATAGTTGATTTTGGCAGAAGAAACTTAGCCTGGGTGCTGCTGGTATTTATCTGCATCATCTTTTCTTTTACCAGCAGAAATTTTTTCACGATTACAAATATTTTAAATATCTTGAACCAGAACGCCTACATCATAATCAGTACCTATGGTATCGCTCTGATTATGATGTCAGGAGGGCTTGATATGGCGGTAGGTTATCAGATGAGCATCTGCGGCGTTATCTGCGCTCTTTTAGTAACCCTGTGGGGTGTGCCGATTCTGGTGGCTTTCCTTATTACCATTGCAATCAGTATTCTTTTTGGAGCCCTTGGAACCTTGTTAGAACAGCTCCTGCAGCTTCCGAGAATTTTTATTTCCATTGGTCTTAGTACTGTGTATCAGGGAATTGCCTATGTAATTACCAATTCAAAGACCATTTCCGGACTGCCGGATTCTTTTAAAATCCTGGGGCAGGGAACGGTTCTGCATCCCAGCCTGACCTGGGCAACCATTATTATGATTGTGTTCGGGGTGGTAATGAGCTTTGTCATGAGCCGCACATACTTTGGCCGCTATGTCTTTGCTCTTGGAGGGAATGAGGCGGCAGCGCGGCTGGCAGGAATTAATGTAAAAAGGATGAAATATGTTATTGGCTGCGTGGCAGGATTTTTCTGTGGGCTTGGAGCGCTTATTCTGACTTCCAGAGTGGGAGCGGCAGCGGCAAGCACGGCGGCAGGTACGGAAATTACGATTATGACCGGCGTTCTTGTAGGCGGCGTGTCTGTCCGGGGCGGTGACGGCAAGATAGCCAACTGTATTGCAGGTGTTCTGATCATGGGGCTTTTAGCAAACGGAATGCAGCTTGCAGGGCTGAATACCTATTACCAGTATATTGCAAAAGGGTCTATTATGCTGCTGGTGATGTGGTTTGACGCTTTTCAGATTAAGAGGAGGGCCATTGCAGCTAATAAGAGGAAGGAAGCCAGGGCTGAATAAGTTTATTTACATCTGTAAAAAAGCAGCAGTGCCAGGCATTTTACAGGGCAATGGTTTATCCGGAGCAGGAAGGAAGCATGGTTATTAGGTTGGAGGCATGAGGGATTAGAATGAAAGAGCAAATTGAAGATTTGAGAGGAGCGCTTGCGTTTATTCGGGAGCGGGAAGGACAGCTTATAGAGACGGATACGGAGGCGGACCCTGTGGCGGAGATTGCAGGGGTTTACCGCCATGTGGGAGCCGGGGGAACGGTGATAAGGCCCACAAAAGAAGGGCCTGCCATGCTGTTTCGCAATGTTAAGGGGCATCCGGATGCCAAGGTGGCCATCGGGCTTCTTGCAAGCAGAAAACGGGTGGGAATGCTGCTTGGCTGCGAGCCTGAAAGGCTTGGATTTTTGTTAAAGGACAGCGTAAAAAATCCTATCCCGCCGATTGTGATACCGAATGAAAAGGCCAGGTGCCAGGAGGTGGTGTATCTGGCCGAGGAGGAAGGGTTTGACATCAGAAAGCTTTTGCCAGCTCCCACCAATACACCGGAGGATGCAGGACCTTATATAACACTGGGGATGTGCTATGCCTCAGATCCGGAAACAGGTGAATCTGATGTGACCATTCACCGCATGTGTCTGCAGTCAAAGGATGAAATTTCTATCTTTTTGCAGCCGGGGGTACGCCATATTGATTATTTCCGGCAAAAAGCGGAGGAAGAGGGAAAGGCGCTGCCCATTTCTATCAGCATAGGAGTAGATCCCGCCATTGAAATTGCCTCCTGTTTCGAACCGCCCACCACGCCTCTTGGCTTTGACGAACTGCAGATAGCAGGGGCCATCCGTAAGAAACCGGTGGAACTGGCCCGGTGCCTGACCATTCAGGAAAAAGCAATTGCCAATGCGGAGTATGTGATTGAGGGAGAAATTCTTCCCGGTGTAAGGGTGCGGGAAGATCAGAATTCCAATACGGGAAAGGCTATGCCGGAATTCCCGGGATACTGCGGACCTGCCAATAAAAGCCTTCCGGTGATTAAGGTAAAGGCGGTGACAACGCGCAAAAATCCTGTTATGCAGACCTGCATAGGCCCCAGCGAGGAACATGTGTCCATGGCGGGGATCCCTACGGAGGCAAGCATCCTCGGAATGGTGGAAAAGGCCATGCCGGGAAAACTGTTAAATGTCTACTGCGCCTCATCGGGCGGGGGAAAATACATTGCGGTTATGCAGTTTAAAAAGTCGGTTCCATCGGATGAGGGAAGACAGCGGCAGGCAGCGCTTTTGGCTTTCAGCGCATTTGCGGAGCTGAAACATGTTTTTCTTGTGGATGAAGATGTAGACTGCTTTGATATGAAGGATGTTATGTGGGCAATGACCACCAGGTTTCAGGCGGATATTGATATGATACCTATACCCGGTGTGCAGTGCCATCCGCTGGATCCTTCCAACGGACCGGAGTATTCCGGGCATATCAGAGCAAGAGGAGTTGCCTGTAAGGCGATTTTCGACTGCACGGTTCCCTTTGAACAGAAAGAGCGGTTTAAGAGGGCTGATTTCATGGAGGTAGATACAAAAAAGTGGACGGAATTTGCAGAACCAAAAGGACTTTGCTAAGCGCATACGTTTAAAAGCGCTTGTTTTGACGATGGGACATCGGAGGGAGAAAGAAGATAAGGATGAAAAAAAAGAAAATTATCCTGGGAGCTTCGGGGGCCAGCGGCTTTCCTGTGTTGGGAGCCTGTCTGAAAATTATTTCCGGTGAGACGGATTTTGCCTCTTGTCTGATTATGAGCGACAATGCCAGACTGACCCTTGTTCATGAGACAGGAAAGCAGCCGGAAGAATATGAAAAGTATGCGGATTATGTTTTTTCTCCTGACGAAATCGGAGCGGGGCCGGCAAGCGGAACTTTCAGGACGGCGGGAATGGTGATTGTGCCCTGCAGCATGAAAACGGCAGCCGGAATTTGCAGCGGATATACGGACAATCTGCTTCTTCGGACAGCGGATGTAACCATTAAGGAACACAGGACGCTGGCTCTTGGCGTAAGGGAAACGCCTTTAAGCCCTGTTCATCTGCGAAATCTTTATGAGCTTTCAAAGCTGCCCGATGTGTGGATTATTCCGCTTATGATGACCTTTTATCATCATCCGGAGCAGATTGAGGATATGGTTTATCATATGGCTGCTAAGCTGCTTGCCCCTTTTGGAATTGAAGCGAAGGAGTACCGAAGATGGAACGGACTATAAAGAGATCGCTTTCCTTTGGAGATCTGACACTTAAAATAACGGATGTGGGGGAGGATTTGCATTTACTGTTGACAGGAGGTGAAAAGCCTCATCTTGGATGTACGGTTCTTGCAATTCCAAGGCCGTCTCTTACAGGCAGCAAAAAGACTGGCGTTACGTCCTCCGTACTGAATATGACGGGACATAAGGATGAGGCTATATGCAGATATATGGCGGAGGAAATGGCCAGAAGAGAAAATAAAGTAACGGTCTGTACAGGCGGTTTCCATGTGGATAATATTACGAAGAAGCAGATAGACGAGGTGCTTTTGGCTGTAAAGGATATGATTTAGGTTTTGAATATGGAAAGGCATGGGGAACAATATGAATTTTGACGAAAAAAAATATGTGATAAAGGATCTGACACTGGAAAATGAGACGATTCGTTATCGGGCATTTATGAATTTGGTTTATGTAGAAAAGCCTGTAAATCCGGCATATCAGCAGATGCATATTTTTGCACCTGAAATTTATTATGAAGGCGGTCAGATAAATGGATATAAGATTGACAGCGCGCCTGTTTTTATGCCCAATTACGTAGGTGGGTATATGCCGGGAGATTTGGAAGAACCGGCTTACAGCAAATTTGAGCCGGATAAGGCAAACACCATTTTCAGAGCTCTTGCGCACGGTTATGTGGTGGCGGTTCCCGCTGTCAGAGGACGGATACAGAAGGACGAAAAGGGGCTTTATAATGGAAAAGCGCCGGCCTGTATTGTGGATTATAAAGCGGCTGTCCGGTACCTGCGTCATTTTGCAGGGGAGATTCCCGGAGATGTAAACAAAATCATTACAAACGGAACCAGCGCAGGAGGCGCGCTTTCTGCTCTGATGGGAACCACGGGCAATCATGCCGATTACGAGCCCTCTCTTGCAGCCCTCGGAGCGGCAATGGAAAGAGACGATGTTTTTGGCGCTTCCTGTTATTGTCCGATTATCAATCTTGAGCATGCAGATATGGCTTATGAATGGCAGTTTCAGGGAGTGAATGATTATCACAGAATGAACATGCACATGAACGAGGGAGGGAGGCCTTCCTTTACGCCGGTAGACGGACAGATGAGCGAAGTGCAGATAAAAGCTTCCGGGGAAGAAGCGGCGCTGTTTCCTTCTTATTTAAATAGTCTGAAGCTGCATGATGAAGAGGGAAATCCTTTGACACTGGATGAAAAAGGTGAGGGAAGCTTTAAGGAATATATGAAAAAGATCGTTCTTGCTTCCGCACAAAAAGTCCTTGACAAAGGGGAAGATTTATCGAATAAGACATGGCTGTCCGTAGAAAACGGTATAGCATCGGATATGGATTTTGAAGAATATGTCAGGGATATTACAAGGATGAAAACAGCGCCTGCCTTTGACGACCTTACAATGGACAGCCCTGAAAATGATCTGTTTGGAAATGAGACTACGAACTGCCGTCATTTTACAAAATACAGCAGGGAGAACAGTCTTGCAGGCGGAAGTATGGCGGAGGAGATAACAGTTAAAATGATGAATCCCATGTATTATGTTGAGGAGGAGGGAGCGGCTACGGCAAAGCACTTTAGAATCCGGCATGGAGAACGTGACAGGGATACGTCTCTTGCTGTTTCGGCCATGCTTACACTTAAACTGCAAAACTGCGGTTTTGATGTGGATTATCATTCTCCCTGGGATATGCCCCATGCAGGAGACTATGATTTGGAGGAATTGTTTGCCTGGATTGATGAAATTTGCAGATGAGAGGCTTTGGCCAAATATCCCGTAGTTCTGCTGCATCACAAGTTTGATGCCCCGTAGCAGGCTGCGGGGTTTTTGACTGCACGAAAGGACAGCGCCGGAAAAAGATTTTCCCGGCGCTGCCAATAGTCAAAAATCCTGTCGCAGGCAGATGAGGCACCAAATTGGTTTTACAGATACCGGAAAGGCTCTTTGGCATCAATAAAGGCAATTGGAAAATCCGTAAACCTTTCCTTGAGCCACTTTTCCATATACTTCATGCCAAATTCTTCGCTGCGCTCATGGCCTAATGTGAGCATTCCTTTATTAAAGCCCATCTGATAAGCATCATTTAAGTAAGCGCAGATAGTCCATTCGGTGATATCGCCAACCACCATCAAATCCAGACGATCCCGCTCCATAACCTGCATTGGCATTACTTCAACGCCAAGCCCCAGGCTTCCGCCGCCTACCAAAATACCGACTCTTTTTACTTCCATATCAGGAGAACCGATAATCTGAATGGTATCCATATGAAAAATTTTCTTAAATTCATCTGCCAGTGCCCGGAGGGTGGTGTGTGGAATTTCATAAATCCATGGCTGGGGCTCGTCTTTTTGCAGATAATTGCGCCATCCCAATTCTTCTATCAGCCCCTTATAGATATAATCTGTCTCAGATCCCATATGCATATGATCGTGCAGGCGCCAGATAGTTACGCCGTTATCTTCCAGATATTTTTTTTTGGCCAGATAGATGCTGTCATTTTCACACCAATCGGTCTGATCCATTCCGTTAAACCAGGTGGGTTCATGGGTGATAATAAAGTTTTTCCCCTGCCTTACGGCCTCCTTAATGACATCAAAGGTAGCCATAAAAGTGGTCGCAACCCCCGTTACAATGGTGTCAGGGCTTCCGATAGAAATAATGTCGCATGTAGGGCTGATCTTAGGTCCGCCGCACATGTCAAGAAGAATTTTGTCAATTATCCGCTGTACTGTCCAATTTCCCATAAATTTAATCCTTTCTTGCTTTAATCTCTGTGAATAATGCTTTATAAAAAATATTGCTCTTAAATTGTAGCATAGAAGATTATTTTTTTGTCCATATTAAAGGCAGTTTTTTTTACTTTTTTGTACCATGACAGGGCAGGTTTTTTATTTTAATTAAAAAAGCGCGCAACAATTCGTGATTAATTTTTAAGCAAATCGTGATAGGGTTTTCTCTGCCTGGCATGAGGAAAAAGTTATTGTAAACAGGGTTAAAGTGGTGTATAATTTTAAAGAAAACTAAGCGGCCGGGATCTGGCAGCGATAGTTTTTGAATGCTTAAATTTTTATATTAGAAAGTGAGTTTTTAATTATAAAGTGAATAAATATTTACTCGCACACCCGAAGCATAAAAGAACAAAAGCTTCACGAAAAAGTAATGATCAAAAATAGATAAGGAGTAAAGCTATGGAGAAAATTTTGATTGTTGACGACAGCCCTCTGCAGGCAGCGCATTTAAAAGATATTCTGGGCGATGAGTATGACATTACGGTTGCGCAGACACCGGAGGACGGGTTATATCAGGCAAGTACCGATACTTTTTCTCTGATTTTACTGGATGTAGTTATGCCCGGAATGGACGGGTTTACATTGCTGAAAAAGCTGCAGGAGGAGATTATTACCCAAAGCGTTCCGGTCATTTTAATTACCAGCCTTTCTGACGTGGAGAGTGAGCAGAAGGGACTTATATTAGGTGCGGTAGATTATATTGTTAAGCCGTTTCACGAATTGATTGTAAAAGCAAGAGTAAATACCCATATCAAGCTATATAATTACCGGAAACAAATTGAGTACCAGTCCAAAACAGATCAGCTGACAGGCGTTGCAAACCGCAGGCAGCATGATCTGTGCAGCGTTACAAGGTGGAAAGAGGCCACCAGACTGAAAGTTCCTTTTTCTGTCTGTATGTTTGACATTGACAGGTTTAAACTGTATAACGATACTTTCGGACATCCGGCAGGAGATAAGGTTATTGCTGCCGTTGCCAAAGAGGTTTCTTCCTATTTTAAACGCAGTACAGATTTTTTTGCCCGCTATGGGGGAGAAGAATTTGTAGCATTTTTGATGGGGGATGATTCGGAGAAAGCATTTGAACATCTGAAAAAAATACGGCAGGCAGTAGAGAATCTACATATTCCCCATAATCCCTCGGTATCGGAATGGGTTACCATCAGTATTGGCGGCGTTACCATAATTCCGAAAGAGGACAGTTCTTATGACTTTTATTTAAAAATTGCAGATGCCATGCTTTATGACGCTAAAAAATTTGGCCGAAACCAGGTGGTATGGGCTGATGAAAATATAAAGCAGATGCGGGAAAAATAGTATTTGCTGTTATTGCGCAGGGCGTGTTTGAAAATTGCTTTCCGGCAGGTGGTGGGAGTGAATTTTCAAACACGCTTTCGTGTATGCAGGGGCATAAGTTTGGACGAAGGCTTTCAAAATCTTTATTGGTGGCAGTACCGCAAGCAAAGCTTACGCTATGAGGGGGGTATAAGTTTGGAAGAAATTTGTTTTGAGCCTGACTGTAACACATCTATTCCTCATTTTCACAGTGAAATGGAAATCTTATATGTTTTGTCCGGACGGATAGCGATTATTGGCTCAGGCTACAATTATGTGCTTGAGGCTGAGGACTTTATTGTGCTGAACCCGTATGAGCACCATGAGCTGTATGCGGAAGCCGGATGTCATACCTTATCCGGTTACATCTCTGCGGATGTTTTCAGACAGTCTGGGATTGGGAGAGTTTTTTGCTGCAGCAAGTCCGCGGCAGAGCGTACGGACTATCTTAACCTGATCCGCACAAGACTGGCGATGCTCCTTAAATACGATACTAATTATTCCGACTCTCAAAGGCTCTACGTGCTAAGTCAGCTTTTTGGCCTGCTTGCCATATTAAAGGCGCAGTTTGAGATTTCAGGAGATGGTTCGCCGTTAGTGTATAAAGATGCAGACCGTATGCAGGAAGTGCTGACTTATTTGAGTGTGCATTTTTCTGAAAGCATTACGATGAAGGATGTGGCTGAGCGGGTGTATCTTTCCAAAAGTCATCTTTCCCGGGAATTTCAAAAATATATGGGGATTTCTTTTTCGGATTACTTACGAAAGATTCGACTTAACAGGGTTGCTTACCTGCTTGCCCACAGCGGGGAAAGTATTACTGATATTGCATTATCCTGCGGATTTTCCAATGTAAATACCATGATTTTGAATTTCCGTGAGGAGTATAAGGAAACGCCGGGCACCTACCGCAAAAACAGAAACGGAAAATTTAAGGAAAACTCCTTCGAACTTAAACCTTCCCGGGAAATAACAGCCTTTAATATAAGAACCTGTATGAGTCTGCTGAAATATGCGGCAGCAGAGGAGGCGGCAAGGCCGTTAGATAAGAAGCAGCAGAAGAAGTCTGTCGTTATCCATACCAGCCTTTTGGAAAACAGGGGAAAGCTTTCTTTATGCCATAATGATACTATCAATATCGGGTGGGCCGATTCCCTGCTAAACAGCACACTGCAAGAGGTAATTATGCGCACAAACAAGGAGGTGGGCTTTCGCTACATCCGCTTTCACGGGATACTGGATGATTCCATGGATGTATACCATGAATATGCAGACGGAAGGCCCTGGTTTAGCTTTACTTACCTGGACATGGTCATGGATGAAATTTTGGACCTTGGCCTTAAGCCCTTTTTTGAGTTTGGATATACCCCTTATAAGCTGGCTTCCGGTAACAAAAATGTGTTTGGAACTTCCTGCATCAATGTGCCAAATACGCCGGAAAATCTGGCTAAGTGGGAGCTTTTGGCTGATAGCGTTATGAAACACCTGCTGGAGCGGTTTGGCTATGAGGAAGTGCGGCAGTGGCGGTTTTCAGCGATTAACGGGGTATATATTTCCTATGGTGTTTTTTCTGCCAAAGAATATCTGGCCTGCTATGAAAGAACCTATAGAAGCGTGCGCAGATTTTTGCCCGAAGCGCAGTTTTTTGGGTTTGGCCTTGACACAGGTTTTCTTTCATTAGATGGTACGGAGCTTTTGGAAAGGCTCCTGGATCATTGTATCCGGCAGGACTGTATGCCGGATGCCTTTGGCTTTCAGTGCTTTGGATGTGATTATTCAAAAGTTTCCAGGGCCCGGACAGAAGACAGTATTTCAGTCAACGAAAGCGGTATGGCGGATGAGCCTGCCTCAGTGAGCAGCGATCCGGATATCTTAAAACATGAGATTGCATTGTGTAAAGAGGTTCTGAAAAAATATGGTCTAAAGGCAGTTCCTTTATATGTAACGGAATGGAACTCTACTATCTGGCAAAACGATCCGGGGAATGACACCTGCTTTAAAGCGGCGTTTATCATGAAGAATGTATTGGAGAACTGTGGAGATATCTCAGGCATTGCCTATACGCACCTGACCGATCATTCCGAGCGCCGTGTAATTCATTCCAGTCTCTATCATGGCGGCTATGGAATGTTTACCTATAATGGCATTGCCAAAGCCGGATATTATGCCAGCCAGTTCCTCTCTATGCTGGCACAGGAAAAAGGCGTGGTAGTGGAAAATGGAGAAGGTTATCTTATTACCCGTTCACAGGACTGTAAGAGGATTCAGATTGTGCTTTACCATTATTGCCATTATGATATGGAAAACCGTATAAGTCACGGAATTTCGGTGGAAGAACAGCGCACCGTGGACCGTTACTATGGCTTTGAGCGAAAGGGAACAAAAAGCTTTCATCTGCATTTAGAGAATATGCCTGAAGGTACTTACTTAAAGAGAAGCTTTTCCATTTCCCGTGAACACGGAAGCAGCTATGATTTGTGGATGAGTCAGGGGGCTCCGGATCTTAGGGGAAAACAGCAGATCAATTATCTGAGCAATGTGAGCACCTTTCACATTTATTATGAACCGCTGTATATTACGCAGGAAGGGGAATGGATAGCATCAACTGTGTTAGATGAGCATGAGGTGCGGCTTATTCTGATAGAAAAGAAATAAAAATCACGATTTTAATATTTTTTTATCACGATTTGTTTTGTTTTACGAAAAAGCAAATCGTGTTTTTATTTATAATGGAAATAATTTAATATACTTTTTCATGTGAACTGATAGGCGGAGCTTGCCGCAATTTATATAATAAAGACAGTGAATTTGTACTAACGCCCCAATTTGCGGGCTATTGA
The DNA here is from genome assembly GCA_003612395.1 of Parablautia intestinalis. GTDB lineage: Bacteria > Bacillota > Clostridia > Lachnospirales > Lachnospiraceae > Suilimivivens > Suilimivivens intestinalis. The sequence goes on along the minus strand of RAYQ01000001.1, from coordinate 67,815 downwards.
AACAGGATGGAGGGTTTGTATGGAAGTAAAAGAATGGACCTATGAAGAGCTTCCGGAGTTTACGCAGGAAGTGGAAGGAGCGCAGGTGATTGCAACTACCGGGGACGAAATGTGCGCAGTCTATATTCCTAATGTAGAGTACGCACAGATAGATGGCGTGAAGCTTCACTTGCAGATACTGATACCGTCAACCCGTAATCAGCCTGAAATGATTTGCCCGTGCGTTGTGTTTGTCCAGGGCTCTGCCTGGATGCCTCAGGATGTTTACGCACAGATCCCAAGGGTTTCCAGGCTGGCGGAGAGGGGATATGTGGTGGCAGTTGTGGAATACCGCCACTCAGGTATTGCTCCCTTTCCGGCACAGATTATGGATGCAAGAAATGCAATCCGCTTTTTGCGGGTGAATGCGCAGCAATATCACATTGATCCGGAGCAAATAATCGTTTCAGGAGATTCTTCCGGAGGCCACACGGCAATGTTTGCGGGCATGATTCACGATGATGTGGAAAATAACCTTTTTCCAGGTGTTTCAGCGGAAGTGAAGGGGATTGTCAATTATTATGGAAGCACCAGTGTGATGGCGGAAGATTCCAATCCCACACAGCTTCTCCACTGTCAGGCGGACAGCCCGGAGGGGATGGTTATGGGGCATGTGGATTTGCGGAACAATATGGAGCTTAAGAGAAAGCTTTCCGTGGAATGCAATATTACGGAAGATAGTGTGATTCCGCCAACGATTATTCTTCATGGAACAAAGGACTGCGTTGTGAACTGCGAAGGCAGTGCGATTCTTTACCGCCAAATGAAAAAGTGCGGCAAGAATGTGAAGCTGTATCTGATAAAAGGCGCTAATCACGGAGGCCCGGAGTTCTGGACAAAAGAAGTTTTGGATATTGTGGATGGCTTTATGAAAGACTGCCTGCACGTATAACTATATTTTATTACAAAAAGCTGAGAAAACTTATGCCCGGCCCCAATTTGCGGGCTGTTGGCAAGAATGGAGGATTAGTATGTCAAAAGACACTAACAAGATTAGTATGCTTGAGAAAATTATATATGGTTCAGGTGATGTGGGATTAAACGCCATGTATACGTTGTTCAGTTCTTATGTATTGTTTTTCTACACAGATGTAATTTTGATGAACGCAGCCCTTATTGGTACTGTGATCATGATTTCCAAGCTTTTCGATGGTGTTTCAGACCTGCTTGCAGGACAGCTGATTGATACTCATAAATCGAAAGGCGGTCACTGTATTCCTGTTTTGCTCAAGTGGACGCTTCCCATGGTTGCTTCCGTTGTACTTGTGTTTACAGTACCGGATTCAACGGTGGCAGTACGTGTGGCTTATATTTTTGTTACCTATAACTTATTTAACACTGTGCTTTATACCTATGTTTGTATGGCGCACGGTTCTCTGGCAACTTATGTTACACGCAATTCAGAGGATCGTTCCCAGATGCTGATTTTTAAAATGCTTTTTGCTGCTCTCACCCAGACCATCATGGCAAGTGTTATGCTGCCTATGGTGAATTTCTTTGGCGGCCAGCAGTCTCAGGGGGCATGGATTAAGTCTATTCTGGTATTTGGCATTATCGGCCTTGTTCCTCTTGCACTCAATATTCTTTTAGTGAAGGAAAGAGTTGACAATGAGGCTCCTCCGGAAAATATTATTCAGGGTGTGAAGTGTGCGGTTGTAAACAAATACTGGTGGATGGCATTTGTTGTAAATTTGTGTGCAAACTTTATTTTAACCTTTAACCTGTCCGTCTCCGTCTATTATCTGAATTCGGTAATGGGAAATATGGGGCTTATGGGAACTTTTGTTGCATGCTCTAATATGCCCGGTGTTGTACTGTGTGTGGTATGTCCGTTCCTGCTGAAAAAGTTTACCAAACGTCAGATGGTTTTGTTTGGCACGGTTTTAATGGTAATTGCACAGATTGTCTTTATTGCTGGTCCGAATACGGTACCGATTTTGTTTGCTACCGCGTTGGTCCGCGGTATTGGCATGGGCTTTGCAATGGGTATGGCAGGCGCTCTTATTGGAGACTGTATTGACTATGGCGAGTGGAAAACAGGCACCCGCGTTCAGTCTGTTTTGTTCTCCGCAAGTTCTGTAGGGGCTAAGGTTGGCCAGGGTGCTTTGACAGCTGTATTTGGCTTCATTTTGGCAGCAATCGGTTATGACGGCGCGGCTGCAACCCAGGCAGCAGGTACAATTTCCGGTATTAACGGTTTCTTTAAGTTTGGTCCTCTTGTGGTAGCGCTTATTTTACTTGTTGATATCTGGTTCCTGGATGTAGAGACTAAAAACCCGCAGTATATCAAAGAACTTGAAGAACGTAAGGCAAGAGCTAAGGCTTAAAGCAAGAGCTAAGACTTAAGACAAATTTTTGTAAGGATTTTTGGCTTTCATAAAGACCCCGGAGTGTGTGTTGCTCAACTCACATGCTTCGGGGTCTTTTGATTCAATAAACCGGCGCGCGCAGCGTGACAGCGTTTTATGGTTTTCTGTAACATTTGATATGTGGTCGCGCGACCATATAATCGGTAATTGAAAAGTAATGAGATATTATTTATTATTAAGTCTATAAACTTTATACAAAAAGAATATAAAAAAATTATTTATTGTTATTTTTTTATCTATTTTTGTACAACAGGACTTTGCGGGACGGATTTTGCCCGATATAAGGGGGAGCGGAGGTATGGCCACCAGGAAAGATATCGCACAGAGGGCGGGGGTTTCAATTTCTGTAGTCTCCCGGGCGCTTAATAACAGCGGATATGTGGATGCTGGGAAAAAGAAGAAAATTTTGCAGATTGCCAAGGAGCTGGATTATCATCCAAATCCGGTTGCCATGTCCCTTATGAGCCAGCACACGAAGCAGATTTTATTTTATTGCAGGGAGCTGAAAAATGCCTTTAACATTGAGATGTATGAGGGAATGCTGGAGGCCGCCGGAGAGCGGGATTACAAGGTGCTTATTTACGGTAATCTGGATTTCAGCAATATACGCAGCATTATGGTAGACGGGCTGGTTTTGCCAAATGAGAGCGTGGCGGAGATGTATTTAAACGATATCGGGAAAAATTATCATCTGCCGGTAGTGACAGCCTCTTATGGTGGTTCCTTTTCCTTTTCCAAATCTATCCCGATGATTGAATGTGACCTGTGGGAAGGGACGCGGACGGCCCTGCAGTATCTGTGGGATAGAGGACATCGCAAGATAGCGATTATTACACCATATGATGACGATTCCAGAGATTCCAGATTATTATCCTGGAACGAATTTATGAAGTATGAGCTGGGCGATCGGATTGGGCAGTATTATTTTGGGATCAACAGAAGAAGCCTGCCAAATGACGACAGACTGCTGGCGTTTCCGGAGGAAAGAGGGCCTCAAAGTATCTATATGCTGGTAAGTTTTTTTGAGAAAGGGTTGCTTGCGGCGGATATCTTTCATGAGAGAAGCTCGGACGCAACGGCGGTACTTTGCTTTAATGATGAGGTGGCTCTTGGGTTTTATAAGGGTTTAAAACAATTGGGCTATAAGGTTCCAAAGGATGTTTCTCTTATGGGAGTTGACGGTGTATATTCCAGAAGATATGCGGATCTGGCACTTACTTCCTTAAGTCTGAATCCTAAGGCACAGGGCCAGAAATGTGTGGAAAATTTACTGAACATAATTGATGGGAAAAAACCCAAATATATAACACAAATGCCGATGCGGATCATGGAAGGAGAAACAGTTCAGGATTTAAGACATTAAAAAGAACAGTGTAACAGAACAAGCAGTATTAATCAGAAATTCTCCTGCTTTAAGCGGCAGGCCGGTTTCCAAGTGCGGCAATGTGTGACTTTGTATGAGGATGCCGTTTGTCACGGCATTTACAGTTAAAGGAAAGCAGGTTGAATCAATAAATTAAGAAAAAGGAGAAAGGGTATGAAAAAGAAAAACTTGAACAGATTCGTGGCAGTAGCTCTGACATTTGCAATGTCTGCGTCATTGCTTGCCGGCTGCGGCGGCGGAGATGACGGCTCATCGGATGCAACAGGTGCATCTGACGGCGGCGCACAGGTTGAAAACACAAGCGAAGAAGAAGGTCAGAATATTGCGGCAGCAGTAGAAGAAGATCCCTCTTCCATTTCAGGAACAATTGAAGTAGGCGGATGGCCATCAGGTGATGACGGTTTTGAAGCGGCAATGGCTGGCTTTAATGAAGCTTACCCCAACATTGAGGTTGAACTGGTATTTACAGACACAACAGCACATCATCAGGCTCTGCAGACAGCTTTGACAGCAGGAACAGACGCAGTGGATGTGGCAATGGTTGAGGGCGCTTACATAGCCCAGTACAGAGACAGCAAGGCGCTTACAGACTTAAACGTACTTGGCGCAGCTGAATTAAAGGATGATTTTGTTGAGTTTAAATGGGATCAGGCAACATCTTCCGATGGCCAGAGACTGATTGGTATTCCCTGGGATTTGGGCCCTACACTGTTTTATTACAGAACAGACGTATTTGAGGAAGTAGGTCTTCCTACATCTTCCGAAGAAGTAGCTGAACTTATGAGCACATGGGACGGTGTTATGGAAGTAGCGGAGAAGGTTTCCATTCCCGGGCAAAGATGGTTCCTTCCTTCTGCAGCATATCCCTATCAGTGGCTTTTCATTAACAGAGATTATTATGATGAAGACCTTAACCTGATTCTGGAAAGAGAAGGGGATCTGGAATGCCTTGAAAATTGTCTTAAGATTCGTGAAAACGGCTGGGATATGAATGTTGATATGTGGAGTACAGAGGCATATGCGGCATACGCGGCAGGTACCTGTGTCTGTGTAGCGGCAGGTTCCTGGTTCTCAGGTTTCTTTAAGACAGACATTGACCCGGACGGTGCAGGACACTGGGGAGCAATTGCGCTTCCGGCAGGAATGGGTGATACCAACTGGGGCGGTTCTTTCCTGGTTATTCCTGAGCAGTGTGAAAACAAAGAAGCTGCATGGGCATTTGTGAAATACATGCTGGCAACAACAGAAGGTCAGAATACTATGTTTAAGGCAATCGACTACTTCCCGGCTTATAAACCGGCATGGGATGCAGCGCCTGAGCTTTACACAGAAGGTGATGATTACTTTGGCGGACAGGCGCCTAACGCTATCGCAACAAAGATTGCGGCAAATGTTCCTGTTGTAAACAACACGATCATGGATGTAACTGCCGAGGGGTATCTGTACAGTTCCTTCAATGCAGGTGCTGAAGCAGGAGAGACACCTGAACAGATTCGTGAGAGACTGGCTAACGATATCAATGCTGCCTGTGCAGAATTAAAAGAGCAGCAGATCCAGACCTTAAAGGATGCCGGCGTTTGGGACGGTGAATGATAAATAAGCTGCACAAATAAATAATAAGGAAGCGGGGAATATGGCCGGATCCTGTGATCTGGCCTTTTTCCTTAATTATCGCAGATATAAATAGCATTCCGGTCTTTTTTGCCCTGAGGTATTTTATTCCTGCGAGCAATGAGTGGGGCGTATTATATTTTATGCTCGGCTGCTTGCTGCGGGGTTATTGACCTGAGGCAGATGGAAGGAAGCTACCGGCAATTTAAATGAGAGAAAGGAATGAGAAGGGTGAAGGGAAGCAAAAAAGGATTTCTTAAAACGTTAAAGGAATATCGGGTTGCATATGTTTATATTGCTCCTTTTTACATATTGTTCGCTATATTTGGTTTGTTCCCTATGGTAGCCGGCCTGTTTTTAAGCTTTTTCAGATGGGACGGTCTGGGAGCAATGCATTTTCTCGGATTTGGAAATTACATCAATTTGTTTAAAGATACATTATTCTGGAAAGCTCTCTCCAACACATTGATAATCGGTATTATTGCGCATATTCCAATTTTGCTTGGCGGTCTTGTACTTGCCTATATTTTGAATTCCAAGCTTGTGAAGGGCCAGAATATTTTTAAGACAATTTATTTTATGCCTATGGTAACCAGCGCGGTTGCAATTACGATTATCTTCCAGAATTTGTTTGGATTTAACTACGGTATTATCAACTACTTCGTAAGCCTTTTAGGTGAAGCGCCTATCAACTGGTTAGGCGGCGATGGTAAGCTTATTAAAGTTGCGGTTATCATCATGTTTGCCTGGAAATGGGTTGGATGGAACATGGTAATTTATCTGGCAGGTATGCAGGGAATCAACAATGATATTTATGAGGCGGCTGAAATTGACGGGGCCAGCCACAGCAAGATTGTTTTTTCCATTGTAATTCCTCTGCTTAAGCCTATCATTTTGTTTACGCTGATTCAGTCCAGTATCGGTATGTTTAACCTGTTTACGGAGCCTTTTATTCTGACAAACAGTAACTGGGGCGGCGGTCCTAATAATGGCGGTCTGACTTTAATGACTTACCTGCTCAGCAAAGCGCCTCAGGGCGGTAATGCGTATGGGTATGCCTCATCAATTGCTTATGTGATTACGCTTATGGTAGTGGTGATTTCTGTTGTGCTTAATAAGGTAATGGAAGAAAAGGATACGGTAAAGAGAAAGGGAGGAAAATAGAAATGACGAAATTATTACTTGTAATTGCAGCTATTGCAGTTGTACTTATAATTATCTCCATTCTCCATCCGGTAGGAAAAAAGGTGTCACTGTATTTCATATTAGGTTTAATTGCTTTGATTATGCTACTGCCATTTTTCATGATGTTTGTTATGGCAACCTTAAAGACCAATGAGATTTATTCTTTCCCGCCTATTATGTGGTTTGGAAGTAATTTGGCGGAAAATTTCAAAAACATGACCGCAACCGTGAACTTCCCGAAATCCTTCCTGAACAGTGTGATTGTAACCGGTTCTCATGTAATTTTGGTATTATTTTTCTGTTCCATCGGCGGTTATGCTTTTTCTGTATATGATTTTCCGGGTAGAAAGCAATTGTTTGCCATTCTTTTGGCAACAATGATGATCCCTGCAACGGCAGGTATTATTCCCTGGTTTATTATGATGAGCAAGTTCGGATGGGTAAACGATTTTAAGGCTCTTATTATTCCAAGCTGTGCCAATGCCTTTGGTATTTTCTGGATGCGGCAGTACTGCCAGAATAATGTGCCGAAATCACTGATGGAAGCGGCCAGGATTGACGGATGCAGTGAGTGGACGATTTTTTTCCGGGTTATTGCGCCAATCTTGAAGCCTGCGTACGCTTCTCTTGGTATCATGCAGTTTGTTAATATGTGGAACGAATTCATGCAGGCTCTCATTATCCTGCGTAAAGAAAAGCTCTATACCCTTCCTCTCATGCTTCGTTCTATGGTTTCCGACAGAGGAACGGATTATGGTGCAGTTATGTTAGCCAGTACCTGTGCGGTGCTTCCGCTGCTGATATGTTTCTTATGCGCATCCAAGTTCTTTATGGATGGACTGACTGCGGGCGCTGTAAAAGAATAACAAACATTTTTTAAGAAAGGAAGATAAAGATTATGGGAGCAATTTTAGATGGGAACAGACTTGTTCTGGGAACCTGCTATTATCCCGAGCACTGGTCAAAGGAGCTTTGGCGGGAGGATTTGCAGCGGATGCTGGATGCCGGCATTGAGGTTGTCCGCATTGCAGAGTTTGCCTGGAGCAAGGTAGAACCCACAGAAGGCAATTTTACGTATTCATTTTTTGATGAATTTCTGGATTTGGCCGAGGAGGCCGGAATGAAGGTGATTTTCTGTACACCTACCGCAACGCCGCCTGCCTGGCTGACAGAAAAATATCCGGAGGTTTTAAATGCGGATATTAACGGCACTCTTTACAGGCATGGAGCCAGAAGACATTACAATTACAATTCTCCTGTTTATCAGGAGCTTTCAAAACGGATCACGGAAAAGTTTGCGTCTCATTATGCGAAAAGGCCGTGCATTATTGGCTGGCAGCTTGACAATGAGATAAACTGTGAAATGAATGTTTTCTATTCTGAGAGCGACAGTAAGGCATTCAGAGTATTCTTAAAAGAAAAATATGAGACCCTTGATGCGCTCAATGAAGCGTGGGGAACAGCTTTCTGGAACCAGACCTATACGGACTGGGAGGAAATACATGTACCCCGCAAGACTTACAGCGATTCTACGAACCCTCATGAGGTACTTGACTATACCCGCTTTATCTCAGACAGCGCAAGGCGTTTTGCAAAAATGCAGAGCGACATTATCCGCAAATATTTAAAGCCGGGAGATTTTGTTACCACAAACGGACTTTTTGGCAATCTGGACAATCACCAGATGACAAAGGAAAGCCTTGATTTTATTACCTATGACTCTTATCCTAATTTTGCATACTGTCTGGATGCCTACAGTGATGAGCCGGGAGAACTAAAGGATCGCAAATGGAGCCGTAATCTGGCGGAGGTCCGTTCCATCTCACCTGTTTTTGGAATTATGGAACAGCAGTCGGGGGCTAATGGCTGGAATACCAGAATGGAAGCTCCCACTCCGAGACCGGGACAGATGACCCTCTGGACCATGCAGTCCATAGCCCATGGAGCTGATTATGTGAGCTATTTCCGCTGGCGTACCTGCACTATGGGTACGGAGATTTACTGGCATGGAATTTTAGATTATTCCAGCAGAGACAACCGCCGCATAGGGGAGGTTAAGGATATTCATGGAAAGCTTGCGGCTATGAAAGAAATGGCCGGCAGTATCTATGAAGCGAAGGTTGGCATTGTAAAGGATTACGACAATATCTGGGATGCACAGCTGGATGTGTGGCATGGAAGAGTGGAAAATGCCAGCCAGAAGGCTTTGTTTAAGACATTGCAGCTGAGCCATACGCCTTTTGATTATGTTTATTTAAAGGATACAACAGATGCAGATGAGCTTAAGAAGTATCAGGTACTGTTTTATCCCCATGCAACTATCATAACGAAGGAAAGAGAGGCAGTTCTTCGCGCTTATGTGGAGGCAGGCGGTACATTGGTAGTGGGATGTCGCAGCGGCTACAAGAATATGTCCGGAAGATGCGTAATGGATAACCTGCCCGGCCTTTTATCTGACTTGACAGGCACGGATATTCCGGAATACTCTTTTATCGCGCCCGATGCGGGAAAAGTGACCGTTAAGTGGGGCGATACGGAGTTTGAGGCCAGCATATTTGCGGATCTGTTAGAGCCCGCAGGGGAAGGTAAGCTGGAGGCTTCTTATACATCCGATTACTATGCGGGAAGCGGAGCCCTGGTCTGCAACACCGCGGGCAAAGGAAAAGCTTACTATTACGGAAGCGCATTCAACGAAGAAAGCGCCCGCATATTCCTTGAAAAGCTGAATGTGATTTCTCCTTACGGGGATGTGATCCATGCGCCGGAAGGTTGTGAGATTGCAGTGAGGGCAAAGGGAGACGACAGGTATCTGTTTGTACTCAATTATGATAAGAACCCTGTGGAAGTTGAGCTGCTTCAGAAGGGAACCGATCTGTACACAGGACAGGAAGTTTCCGGAAAAGTAGAGCTTGAAGGCTACCAGACCCTTGTGGTAAAGCTTTGATTTAAGTCAAAATGAATACAGACCTTCGGTTTTGCCGGCATCCGCTTGAGTTATTGCCCGCGGGAATAACTTAAGTGGATGCCGGCAACCGTGTCAGTGCTTTATACTTTTTTAATATGGGATTCTGAAGTTTTCCGCTGCCTAATAAGCGGTCATATTAGCAAAGAGAAACCTCCAGGCTTTCCCCTAACACTTCATAGCTGACAGTGCCGCTTCCGCCGGTTACATGCAAAGCAATGTTTTTTCCTGTGCGCAGCGCCTGTGCATGCATTTTGATATTTCCCTGCTGGTCGGTAACGGCAGTTTCGGTGTGCATGCCGTCCTCGGGCAGGTAGATGAGCAGATGGGTATTATGGGAGAAGTCATAGTCAGGACGGGTGTTTTCCCTGCCTGTGGCCAGGATAGTTCCCGGTTTTACGAGCAAAGGCAGAGAGAAGAAATCATGAGTTTCCTTCCGCCACATGCCGCCGTTAGCGGTTTGCCCGGTGAGGAGGTTATACCAGATGCCCTTTGGCAGATAGTATTCCACCTGACCGTCTGATCTGAAAACGGGAGCCACAAGGAGGGAATCTCCCAGCATATATTGCCTGTCCAGGGTATCGCAGGCCCGATCAAGCGGAAATTCCACAAACATTGGACGCAGCAGGGGAATTCCTTCTTCGTGGGCCTTCAGCGCATGGCAGTAAAGGTATGGCATCAGGGCACATTTGAGCTTTACGAATTTGCGTAGCACATCACAGGCCTCATCATCAAAAAGCCAGGGTACCCGGTAGGAGGATGAACCGTGCAGACGGCTGTGAGAGCTTAAAAGTCCGAACTGACACCAGCGTTTGTATACATCAGCGGGAGCAGTCTGCTCAAAACCGCCCATGTCATGACTCCAGAAGCCAAAGCCTGCACAGGAAAGAGAAAGTCCGCCGCGCAAAGTTTCCGCCATGGAAGAGTAGGAAGCGGAGCAGTCGCCACCCCAGTGGGCAGGAAACTGCTGGCCGCCTGTGGTGGCAGAACGGGCAAACAAAACCGCCTCTCCGATCCCTCTTTCACGTTCCAGAAGCTGAAAGACACACCGGTTATAAAGGAAAGCATAATAATTATGCATTTTGACCGGATCAGAGCCGTCAAAATATACGACATCTTTCACAGGAATTCTTTCACCAAAATCTGTTTTAAAGCAGTCCACACCCATATCTAAAAGGGCTTTTAATTTTTCCTGATACCAGATAACGGCATCAGGATTTGTGAAATCCACAAGGCCCATTCCGGCCTGCCACATATCGGTCTGCCATACGCCGCCGTTTGTTTTTTTCAGCAGATACCCCCTGGTCATGGCTTCCTCAAAGAGAGGGGATTTCTGGCCAATATAAGGATTAATCCATACGCAGATTTTAAGGCCCTTGTCATGGTAACGAGCAAGCATTCCGACAGGGTCCGGGAAGGTCTTGGGATCCCAGGTAAAGTTGCACCACTCATAGGCATCCATCCAGTAGCAGTCAAAATGGAAAACATGTAAAGGAATATTCCGGTCTGCCATCCCGTCTATAAAACCTGAGGTGGTGTCCTCATCATAGTTCGTGGTGAAGGAAGTGGTAAGCCACAGACCAAAGGACCAGGCGGGAGGAAGGGCGGGCCTTCCGGTTAAAAGTGTATATTTGGCAATGGTTCCTTTGGGGGTGGAGCCGTTTAGAAAATAGTAATCCAGCCGCTCACCCTCTACGGAAAATTGTACCCTTTCCACTTTTTCACTGGCGATCTCATAGGAAACATCGCCTGCACTGTCCACCAAAACCCCGTAGCCTTTATTTGTTATATAAAAAGGAATGTTTTTGTAGGCTATTTCGCTGGCGGTTCCTCCGTCCTCATTCCACATATCCACGATTTGGCCGTTTTTTACAAAGGGTGTGAAGCGTTCGCCCAATCCGTAAACGTACTCGCCAATGTCAAGGGCAAGCTGCTCTACCATATAGGATTTGCCTGTTTCGTTGTTTTTCATGCGGGCCATGTTACGAAAGCCGGTATCGGTAAGAGGACGCTCTCCGTCAAAAAAGCGGATGCCCCAGCATCCTGGGCGCTTGTCAACAATGGCTTTGGTATGGCCGCTTTGATAGATAATTTCCGTTTCTGTCTCATTGATGGAAACCTTCGGGTCTATTTCCTTCACCGGGGCAAAGGGTCCTTTAAAGGGCTCTCCCTGAAAATGAGTGATGGAAACCTTAATGACATCTTCCATAGGGCTGGTTAAACGGACGGTGAGCATGCCGATGTTGAGACAGTCGCCGCGCCCTGTAATGTGTTTTTCAGGGGCATAGATAGTCAGTTCCTTTCCCAAAATCCGGTGATCTGCATATTCTACTGCATAGAGAGGTGTCATTTCTTTCCTCACCAGCCAATAGCCTGAAGTAAATTTCATAGTGTTTCATCCTCCTTTTGCGAACATTCCGCTTCAAAGTTTCAAACATGCCGCCTCGCGGCGCTTTCCCGCTGCTTATGCAGCTGACTTTGCTCATAATCGGGCGCTTAGCTCATCTTCTGTAAGATGTGCTCATTCATGCGGGCATGAGTCGCACATCTTGCATAGGATGGCTGAACTGTTATCTATTATAATATAGATGGCAGACGAAACACAATTTTTTCTTGCATTTTTCAGCTTTATCTATTATCATAGATGGGAAATCGTTTTCCGAAGGAAAATTTTTACAGGAAGTTTTCAAAGGGGGACCGGAGGCGTTATATGATATCGATTAAAGATGTGGCAAGACAGGCGGGGGTAGCAATCTCCACTGTTTCTAAGGTTTTGAATCACTATCCTAATGTCAGTGAGGAAACAAGAGAAAAGGTAAACAAAGCGGTGGAGGAGCTAAACTTTCTACCTAATTCCGTGGCAGCTGCACTTTCCTCCAAGCAGGCCGGACGAGTGGCCCTGCTTGTGAATTTGAGTAAGAAAACCCAGGTAGTTGGCGAGATAGATTTGCAGTATATCCAGGGTGCTATCAATAAGGCGATGGAACTTAATCTGGATGTTATTACATTGTTCTTTTCCATGTTTCAAAACAGGACCCTGGAGGAGATGATAAGGTATCTGAAGTCTCAGAGCATTACAGGGATTATCATTTACGGGCTTACCAGGGAGGAGGAGACACTTCTTGAACTGATTGACAGCAGCCAGTTTAAGTGCGTGATAATTGACGCTCCCATTGTAAATGAAAATACATCCTGTGTGGGGATTGACAACCTGAGAGCCCAGTATGATGTGGCCAGAAAAACCATAGAGGAAAATAACTGTAAAAAGGTATTATATATTACCGGTAAAAAGAATGGATATGTGACAGATGAAAGACTTCACGGCATGGAAGAACTGACAAAAGAGCTTGGCCTTACCATGATGGTCTGTGACGGAAGCTTTTCAGAGCTGAGATCCCGCAATATTACTCTGAAATATGGGAAAGATAATGATGTGGTGGTTTGTGCATCGGATTTGATGGCAATCGGCGCGATGAAAGCTCTGACTGAGATGGATATTTTCCGTCCGGTATGCGGATTTGACGGTATTATTCTGATGGGGTATGTGGGTAAACAAATGAATACGGTGCGGCAGAACTTTGCGGAGATTTCGGCTATGGCCATGGAAGAACTGCAAAGGCTCATGAGCGGGGGAAAAGGACGGAGAGTAGGGACGGCCTATACCCTTGCGAGAATGAAATATATGGATATTATCTGTTAACGGGTCTGGAAACCAAAGTGTTTTGAAATGGATAAATAAAAAAATATTTCGAAATGGAGGAAGATTATGACAAAGCAGACGAACTTACAAAAGGATGTGCTGGTTCTTAACATGGAACAGCAGCTGGAGGAAATTGCAGGGCAAATGTTTGGAAAAACTGTATCAGAGCTTACGGATGCGGAGACTTATTATGTGCTGCTGGTGTATGTAAAGCGCCTGATGGCAGTTTCGGATGAAAATGAAGGTGAGAAGAAGGTTTATTATATCTCCGCCGAATTCCTGATTGGAAAGCTTTTGTCCAACAATTTAATTAACTTAAGAATTTATCACAGGGTGGAAGAATTCCTGAAAAGCAAAGGAAAAAATCTTGCCATGATCGAGGAGATTGAGCCGGAGCCTTCTCTTGGAAATGGCGGACTTGGACGATTGGCCGCATGTTTTTTGGATTCTATTGCCACATTGGGATTCCCGGGCGAGGGGATTGGCCTTAATTATCATTTTGGCCTTTTTAAGCAGGTATTTAAAGACAGACTGCAGAATGCGGAAAAGAATGACTGGATAGAGGAATATTCATGGCTGACAAAGACAGATGTCACCTTTGATGTGTATTTTGGCGAAAGAAAGGTTACTTCCCGTCTTTATGATATTGATACTGTGGGCTATCACAGCGGCGTAAACAAGCTGCGTTTGTTTGATATTGAGTCCGTTGACGAAAGTATCGTGAAGGATGGCATTGATTTTGATAAAGAAGATATTGAGAAGAACCTCACTTTGTTTTTGTATCCGGATGACTCCGATGAAGCAGGACATCTGCTGCGTATTTATCAGCAGTACTTTATGGTATGTAATGCAGCCCAGCTGATACTGCGGGAGATGAAGGAAAAGAAATATGACCTGCGCAAAATGTATGACCATGCGGTAATTCAAATTAACGACACCCATCCTACCATGATTATCCCTGAGCTGATTCGTATTTTAGTGGAAGAAAAAGCTTTTACCATGGATGAGGCAATTGAAGTGGTGGGAAAAACCTGCGCTTACACGAACCATACAATTTTGGCAGAAGCTCTTGAAAAATGGCCTCTTGCCTATCTTGAAAAGGTGGTTCCCCAGCTTGTTCCTTATATCAAAGAGCTTGACAGGCGGGTTTCGGAAAAATACAGCGATCCCAAAGTGCAGATTATTGATGAGGACGACAGGGTTCACATGGCCCACATTGATATCCATTATGGATTCTCTGTAAACGGTGTTGCGGCTATCCATACGGAAATTTTGAAGGATACGGAGTTAAATGCTTTTTATAAGATTTATCCTGAGAAATTTAACAATAAGACCAACGGTATCACCTTCAGAAGATGGCTGGGTGGCTGCAATCGTGAGCTTACCCATTTCCTTGCGGATACCATTGGAGACGGATTTAAAAAGGATGCGGATAAGCTTGAAAAGCTTTTAGAATATCAGGACGATGAGAGAGTGCTTGACCGTCTGGGTGAAATTAAGATGAACCGCAAAAAGGATCTGGTTTCTTACATCGAAAAAGCAGAAGGCATTACCTTAGATCCGGAATCCATTTTTGATATTCAGATTAAGAGGCTTCACGAGTACAAACGGCAGCAGATGAATGCTCTTTATATCATTCACAAATATCTGGAAATTAAGGGCGGCAAAAAGCCTGTAAGGCCCCTTACTTTTATATTTGGTGCGAAGGCAGCGCCTGCCTATGTGATTGCCCAGGATATTATCCATCTGATTCTGGTGCTGCAGGAGATTGTAAATAATGACCCTGACGTGAGCCCTTACATGAAGGTGGTTATGGTGGAAAATTACAATGTCAGCTATGCGGAAAAGCTGATTCCTGCCTGCGATATATCAGAGCAGATTTCCTTAGCGTCCAAAGAAGCTTCCGGAACCGGAAATATGAAGTTTATGTTAAACGGGGCGGTAACCTTAGGAACCTCAGACGGCGCAAATGTGGAAATTCATGAGCTGGTAGGGGATGACAATATTTATATTTTCGGAGAGAAATCCGAGACAGTTATTGCGCACTATGAGAAAGCGGATTATGTATCTAAAGAGTATTATGAAAAGAGCCCTGTTATAAAAGAGGCTGTTGACTTTATCATCGGAAAGCAGGCATTGGCGGCAGGCCATAAGGAAAACTTAGAACGCCTTTACAAGGAGCTTTTAAACAAAGACTGGTTCATGACGCTGCTTGATTTGGAGGATTACATTGCAGTCAAGGATAAAGCCTTTGCGGATTATGAAGATAGGCAGAAGTGGAAAAAGATGATGCTTGTAAATATTGCAAAGGCGGGATTCTTTTCATCAGACAGAACCATAGCGGAGTACAACAGGGATATCTGGAAATTGAAATAAGAATGATGTAAAACGCATAATAAATTAAAAGGGATGTAGTAAAATCCGGTATAATGTATACACCATAGGCAAAAGAGGAAATACAGGTGTATCTGGTCGGGAAGATAAACAGGGAAATATACAAGTGCATAACGCCGGATATTGTTACGGATGAGGTGATTATCACAGACAATCAGATTCAGCATATAAAGAGCAGACATCCCGGAGATTATGAGAAGTTTTCAAAATATTTTAGTGAAATTATCAGTCATCCGGATTATATTTTGGAAGCGAATAAGCCTGATACGGCTTTCATTTTAAAAACGGTTGAAAATAATGGGGTTAATTTCCGGTTGATATTGCGGATAAAGACTTCGAAATTAGTTGGAATGAGCAACTAAGTTTTATAAAAGAAATACACAGCGCGGAAGGCGTGGAATGGAGAATAAAAGCAATGAGCAAAACAACGAGCAAAGAAATCCCCTACAAAATTTATCTGGAAGAACATGAGATGCCCGACAGTTGGTACAATGTACGGGCGGACATGAAAAATAAACCGGCTCCCCTCCTTAATCCGGGAACATTAAAGCCGCTGACCCTTGAGGAAATGAGCGGTATTTTCTGTGAGGAGCTGTGCAGGCAGGAGTTAGATGACGCAACCCCTTATTTTAAAATTCCGGAGGAGATTAAAAACTTTTACAAAATGTACCGTCCATCTCCCCTGGTACGGGCATACTGCCTGGAACAAAAATTACAGACTCCGGCCAAAATTTATTATAAATTTGAAGGCAATAATACAAGCGGCAGTCATAAATTAAATTCCGCTATTGCCCAGGCCTATTATGCAAAGAACCAGGGACTTAAAGGTGTTACCACGGAAACAGGAGCAGGGCAGTGGGGAACTGCACTTTCTATGGCGTGTGCTTATCTTGGGCTTGACTGCCAGGTTTATATGGTGAAGTGTTCCTACGAGCAAAAGCCTTTCCGGAGAGAGGTTATGAGGACTTACGGCGCGAATGTTACGCCCTCTCCTTCCGGCACTACGAAGGTAGGACGAAAGATCTTAGAGGAATTCCCCGGCACCACGGGAAGCCTTGGCTGCGCCATATCGGAAGCTGTGGAGGCGGCTACGTCCCAGGAAGGATACCGCTATGTGCTGGGCTCCGTGCTGACCCAGGTTTTACTGCACCAGTCGGTCATTGGCCTGGAGAGCAAAATTGCCATGGACAAATATGGAATTAAGCCGGATCTGATCATAGGATGCGCCGGAGGCGGATCCAATCTGGGCGGTCTGATTTCACCCTTTATGGGAGAAAAGCTGCGGGGAGAAGCGGATTATCGTTTTATAGCGGTTGAGCCCGCATCCTGCCCGAGCCTTACAAGAGGAAAATATGTATATGATTTCTGTGATACCGGTAAGGTGTGCCCTCTTGCCAAGATGTACACCTTAGGCAGCAGCTTTATTCCTGCGCCCAACCATGCGGGCGGGCTCCGCTATCACGGCATGAGTTCCGTGCTTTCCCAGCTGTATGCGGACGGATACATGGAGGCGGTGAGCGTGGAACAGACGGCAGTGTTTAAGGCTGCGGAGGAATTTGCAAGGGTAGAGGGAATCCTGCCCGCGCCGGAAAGCTCCCACGCAATCAAGGTTGCCATAGACGAAGCCTTAAAGTGCAAGGAGACCGGGGAGGAAAAGACCATTCTCTTTGGACTTACGGGAACCGGTTACTTTGATATGATGGCATACGAGCGTTTCCATAATGGGGAAATGACAGACTATATTCCCTCCGAAGAGGATCTGGCGAAAGGATTTGCAGGGATCCCCCGGTTTCCCGGAAATGAAATATAGGGAAAGGTAACAGAAAAAGTAACAGAAGCTGAAAAACAAACGCTGCCACGCTTCGCGAGCCAGCTTATTGTAATAAGAAAGAAATGTATCGGGTGGCGACCACGCCGCCCGAATATTTTTTCTAAAGATATTTATGAGATCCAGACGTAAAGCAGGATAGCGGCCAGTCTTTCAATACAAAAATTACCGCCCGCCGGTCGAATGGATTTTCCTTACAATAATTTTTATATTATCCTCAACAGGTTTTGTCCCGTCAATGCGGATGACGGGACAGCGTAAGGCCTTTATCCACTCTTCAACGGTATTTTCAGGACGGGAGCTGACAAGGCGAAAAAAATTTTCTTCCTGTTCAAACAAATCTCCGCCGGGCAGCATCCTGTTTCCAAATTTCTGAAAAGAACGGTTTTTAACCCGCTGCAGGCGGATATCCCTGGGAACATAAATGAATACGACGTATTGAAAAAATGAATAAACGTTGTCTTCGTAATCGCCTTTTACAGAAGCAAAGACAAAGTTTTCATGGGCTTTTATTTCCTGAAGCAAAAGCGGCCTTACTTCCTCCTTCGTGCGGGGAGAGGCATAAACATAATCAGGATCCGATTTGGAAAAGTACAGATCCTCATTGTCTGTAAAATGAAAATGCAGTTTCTCCGCAAGCGCTTTTCCCAGCGTGCTCTTTCCCGTGCCGTTTAATCCGCATACCATAATCCTCATAAAAATAACCATGTTCCTTTCTGAGCCTGCAAATTTGTGCCCAGGCACAAACAACGGCCAGCACGTTCCGCGAGATTTTTTAGTATTATAACAGTCATTCTATACGACTTACAATAAAATTTCGCCAGCTGTTACGTTTTTATAAAATGATAATATTTGTATAGTTGAATATGGCCTTCAAATCTGTTACAATAAAGTTTGCAGTTTTGAAGAGCAAGCGTACCACAAGCATAACTTGTTGCATGATAAGTTTGGAAGTAAACTTCCAAACTTTCTATTGGTAGCAATATTGCAAGCACGGCTTGCGGTATGCAGGGGGTATAAGTTTGGAAGTGAACTTCCAAACTCTTTATCGGTGGCAGTATCGCAAGCAAAGCTTGCGATATGCAGGGGGTATAAGGTTGAATAAATTGCCTGATAGCAATTTATTCAATTAAGAATTTGTGACAAAACGTCACAAATTCCATGATGGCAGAGCGAAATCTGACATTTCGCTCGCCTCCTCAGCGTAAAACGCTTCGGAATGGAGGAAAAAATGAATTTATTCCAGAAAATATTTGGCACCCACAGTGAAAGAGAATTAAAGCGTATTGAAGAAACGGTGCAGGCTATTGAAAACCTGCGGCCTTCCATGCAGGCTTTATCGGATACGGAGCTCACGGGAAAAACAGAAGAATTTAAGAAACGCTTGGGAGAAGGCGAAACCTTAGACGATATTCTGCCGGAGGCTTTTGCAGTGGTGCGCGAGGCAGCTAAGAGAGTGCTGAATATGGAGCATTACCGGGTGCAGCTGATTGGAGGTATTATTCTCCATCAGGGCCGTATTTCGGAAATGAAAACCGGTGAAGGAAAGACACTGGTAGCCACGCTGCCGGCATATCTGAATGCTTTGGAGGGAAAAGGGGTACACATTGTTACCGTCAACGATTACCTTGCCAAGCGTGATGCGGAATGGATGGGAGAGGTTCATAAATTTTTAGGACTTACCGTTGGGGTGGTGTTAAACAGCATGAAAGCTGAGGAGAGACGGGAAGCCTATGGATGCGATATCACTTATGTGACCAATAACGAGCTGGGGTTTGATTATCTGCGCGACAATATGGTTATTTATAAGGCGCAGCTTGTGCTCCGGGGTCTGCATTATGCGATTATTGACGAGGTGGACTCGGTGCTGATTGACGAGGCAAGGACGCCCCTTATTATATCCGGTCAAAGCGGGAAATCCACGAAACTATACGAAGTATGCGACATCTTAGCCAAACAGATGAAGCGCGGCGAGGATATGGAAGACTTAAGCAAGATGGATGCCATTATGGGCGTGGAGCGGGAAGAGACAGGCGATTTTATTGTCAATGAAAAGGACAAGATAGTAAATCTTACCGCACAGGGTGTTGATAAGGTGGAGAAATTCTTTCAGATTGAAAACCTTGCAGATCCTGAAAACATTGAGATCCAGCACAACATTACCCTGGCGCTGCGGGCCAACAACCTTATGTTCCGGGATCAGGACTATGTGGTAAAGGACGACCAGGTACTGATTGTAGACGAGTTTACCGGACGTATTATGCCGGGGCGGCGTTACTCGGACGGCCTTCATCAGGCGATAGAAGCGAAAGAACATGTAAAGGTGAAGCGGGAGAGCAAAACCCTTGCAACCATCACCTTCCAGAACTTTTTTAATAAATTCGACAAAAAAGCAGGTATGACAGGTACCGCTCTTACAGAAGAGAGAGAATTCCGTGATATTTACGGAATGGACGTTATAGAAATACCTACTAACCGGCCGGTTGCGAGGAAGGACCAGCAGGATGCGGTATATAAGACCAGAAAAGAAAAACTTCATGCTATCGTGGAGGCAGTAAAGGAATCCCATGGAAAAGGGCAGCCTGTGCTGGTGGGTACCATTACTATTGAGGCATCGGAGGAACTTAGCAGACTGCTTACCAAGCAGGGAATTCCCCACAAGGTTTTAAATGCCAAATTCCACGAGTTAGAGGCTGAGATTGTGGCAGATGCAGGTATTCATGGGGCTGTTACCATTGCCACCAACATGGCGGGCCGTGGTACGGATATTAAGCTGGACGATGCGGCAAAGCAGGCAGGAGGCCTTAAGATTATCGGTACGGAGCGTCATGAGTCAAGGCGTATTGACAATCAGCTCCGCGGCCGTTCCGGCCGTCAGGGAGATCCGGGTGAGTCTAAATTTTATATTTCCCTTGAAGATGACCTGATGCGTCTTTTTGGCTCCGAACGGATGATCACGATGTTTAATGCATTGGGCATCCCGGAAAATCAGGAAATTGAGCATAAGACTTTAAGCAATGCCATTGAATCCGCCCAGAAGAAGATAGAGAACAATAACTTTGGCATCCGTAAAAACCTGCTTGAGTACGATCAGGTTATGAACGAGCAGAGAGAGATCATTTATGAGGAAAGGCGCCGGGTTTTGGACGGCGAGAGTATGCGGGATGCTATTTACAAGATGATTACGGATATCACGGAAAATGCCGTGGATATTGTAATTGGTGATGATACGGATTATGATGACTGGAATCTGGAAGAATTAAATACTCTCCTTCTTCCGACTATTCCCTTAAAGCCCATTAACCGTGGGCGTATCAATACACCCAAGAAAAATGCATTGAAGCATCAGTTGAAGGAGGAGGCGGTTAAGCTTTATGAGGCAAAGGAAGCGGAATTCCCTGAGCCGGAGGCAATCCGCGAGTTAGAGCGTGTAATCCTTCTTAAGGTAATTGACAGAAAGTGGATGGATCACATTGACGATATGGAACAGCTCCGTCAGGGTGTTGGTCTGCAGGCTTACGGGCAGAGAGACCCCCTTGTGGAATATAAGCTCAGCGGTTACGAAATGTTTGATGAAATGACCCAGAATATCCGCGAGGAAACCATACGCGTTCTGTTCCATGTAAGGGTGGAACAGAAGGTGGAGAGGGAGCAGGTTGCCAAAGTGACAGGCACCAATAAGGATGATTCTGTGGCCAAAGGACCGGTAAGGCGTGAGAATGCCAAGATCTATCCCAATGACCCCTGCCCATGCGGCAGTGGCAAAAAATATAAGCAATGCTGCGGCAGGAAATAGTGTGAAGAAAAGCTCTAAGATATCAAGAAACGCCAACTAAGAACTTTTCTTCACACCTTAGAAGAATGCCTTGATTTGTGGGCAGATTGGAGTCAGGGCAAAAATAAAATAAAGAAAGAGGTGACGCAAGGTGGTAGAATTAGATCAGATGAAATCTGAGCTGCAGACTTACAAGAGCCCTTTAGCGGAAGTGAGGGATTCACTTTGACTTAGCAAATAAGTCAAAAAAAATTGAAGAATTAGAGCGGGAAATGGAGGCTCCCGGATTTTGGGATGACCCGGAACGCTCTAATAAGAAAATGAAAGAACTAAAAAATTTAAAGGATACGGTGGAAACCATACAGGGGCTTGAAAGCCAGTATGAGGATATTGAAACGCTGATTGAGATGGGGTATGAGGAAGAAGACGCCACTCTGGCGGCCGATATCCGGGCAGAGCTTAACGAGTTTATCGAAGCCTTTGAGGAGATCCGCATCAGCACACTGCTTTCGGAGGAGTATGACAGTTACAATGCTATTTTAAAGCTGAATGCGGGAGCAGGAGGAACGGAGAGCTGTGACTGGTGTTCCATGCTTTACCGCATGTATACCAGATGGGCGGAGCGCAAGGGCTTTAGTGTGGAAGTGCTGGATTATCTGGACGGAGATGAGGCTGGTATTAAATCAGTGACTTTTCAGGTAAATGGGACCAATGCCTATGGCTACCTGAAATCGGAAAAAGGCGTACACAGGCTGGTGCGCATTTCTCCTTTTAATGCCCAGGGCAAGCGTCAGACTTCCTTCGTATCGCTGGATGTGATGCCGGATATTGAGGAGGATGTGGATGTGGAGATCAATGAAGATGATTTGCGCATTGACACCTACCGAAGCAGCGGCGCAGGAGGGCAGCATATCAACAAGACGTCCTCTGCCATTCGTATTACCCATATCCCCACAGGTATTGTGGTACAGTGTCAGAATGAACGTTCCCAGTTCCAAAATAAGGATAAGGCCATGCAAATGCTGAAAGCGAGACTATATTTGCTCCAAAAAGAGGCCAACGCGGAGAAACTTTCGGATATTCGCGGGGAAGTGAAAGAGATTGGCTGGGGAAATCAGATTCGCTCTTATGTGATGCAGCCCTACACTATGGTGAAGGATCACAGGACGAATGCAGAGACAGGCAATACGGATGCCGTGCTGGACGGGGCTCTGGATTCTTTTATAAACGCATATTTAAAGTGGATAAACGTAAAGAGTAATGAATAAAAAGTTTATTTTTGAGGGCAGGGAAAATCTTCCCTGCCCATTTAATATTTCATATAAGCTCATAAAAATTACAGCAGAAATACCCTGCTTAATGCTCCATATTGATTTGCCGTATAAATCCGTACGGCTATATTGTTCGCTTCACAATACAGATATGCGGACAGCTCCATATTGTTATCATAAAAACGGCCTGTTATTTCTCCGATAAAATTTTTTATGACTTCCTCTATTTCCGATATGGATTTTCCACTGAACATTTTCGATAACTGCTGATATTCTGCATTCGTAAATTCGGTGTCGTCAAATGCTTTTCTGACTGCAATATGTCCGATCATATTTGTCAATACAATACCACAGATATTTTCCGCCATATCCTGATATTCGGAATTGTACTTCTCCAAAACCAGCAGGATATAACGTTTCCTGAATGCGCATAAAAACAGCTGCTCTGTCCGGATGGCCAAGATATATTGATAAACCGCGTCCGCGCCTTTTAAGGAACCGTAATCTGCAAGCAGCGGATAGTCCAAAGTAAGAATCGTGTTTTGCGGACAAAATTTTATATTATACCATTTCAAAAACCGGGGAATGCCTTTTTGCACGGTGTCATATAAGCATTTCACCCCAAAGTCCTCAAACTGAAGAGTAATTTCATTAAATATTTTTCTGATCCTTTCCACTTTTTCAAACACCAGCTTCATGCCGATGCGATACTGCTCCTTTGTGGAAATATCCCTGCGGGCAGGAGCGCATGGATTGGAATCCTGATATTCGTTTAAACAAAATAAAACGGCTTCCATAAGTTCCTGCGCTTTTTCGTAGGTTATGGATGTACTTTCATAACCGCCGTATTCCAGAGCCAGTCCGGAAATAATGGGGAGCAGTTCTTCTATTCTATAATCCATAAAAATAACCATTATCCTTTCTCAACCTGCAAATTTGTGCCTCTACTCATCTTCCTTTTTTATAAAATTGACAGCCGTCTTGTGCAAAGCGGCTGTCCGCTATCTCCAGCAGAGTTCCCTCAGGGTCTCCAGATACAACTCTTTATCCCATCTTTGAACAATGTCGAATTTTTCAAATTCCCCATGTCCCTGTGTTTTTTGATATCCTCTGTAACCGGCTCTTACCGCCTGGGCAAAAATATCCAGACAAGTGCCCTCAAGGTAGTCCAAATCTCCATAACACACTGTTTCAAACTGTTCCCTCATAAATTGAATAAGTTCATCGTCCGTAATTTCGTCCTGCATTTCATTTTTATAAAGATAAAAGATGGACTGCAGCCGTATTAAGGTTTCAACATAATTACTCTGGGATATAAATGAGGAATCGCAAAAGGCATAGATAATTTGCGGTAAAATGCTTTGCCCGAATTCAATCCTCCGCTCGGCTTTCAATGTAGCATTTTTTTCCGAAAGCAAAAGCTCCGTATCTTTTTCCGACAAGGTTAGTCCATACTTTTCCGTATACTTATTTGTTGCCTGTACCTCTTTGAGCCATGTTTGACCGTTTAATAGATTTAACCAGTTTTCTCCGCTCATAAGCAGCCTCCTTTTTGAAGTGTATACCCGCTCTGAAGTATAATTGTTATTCTCACAGAACGCGCCGTTTATGCGTATTCCTGAATCGCAAACAGTAATAAAGTATACCCTTAAGCGGCAAAGGATACAAGACTTGAATTTTTGCGGATTTTGTGGTATATATATAGTAGAAAAAAATAAAACCTTAACCATAACAAAAACAGAGCCCGCAGCGGTGATTTTCACAAGCAGACAGGCTCTGTTATTATTTTTAAATAAAGTGTTGGCCGGGAAATGGATTTTACAGTTCTTCGCTATTCATTTTTACATTCTTACTTTTTCGAATTAAATCCAGATAAAAATTTGCATTAACGGCTTCCATATAAGGAATAAGCCAGAGAAATGCTATACCGAAAGAAAATGCGCCTAAAATAATCAAAGGAACAAAGGATAAAGAGATGTATAAAAGCCTTCCCTTGCTGCCCTTCATAAGGCGGGCGCTTCTTTTAAGCAGTTCAGGAGCCGTATATTCAGGAAAGTCCAGCATAAGATAAAATACCTGTGAAAACAGCAGGGAATGCACATAAAAATTAATAATAGTGCCTGCAAGATACAGTATGATATAAACCAAAAACAGCGAAGCATTTACAGGCAGGACGCCTGCTGCCGCCATATCTGCATCAAAGGATAAAAGGGACTGGTTGATATGGCTGCTCAAAAGCAGGGACGGCAGTGTACAGATAATATCGATAGCGGTCAAAACTGCCTGTACCTGAAAAAGCTTTAAAGTATCCCCCCGGAAAAAATGAAACAGGTCGCTGACATAAGGCGTCTGATTGCAGGCAATTTTCAGATAAATATAAGTTTCTCCTGCAATGAAATAGCCGGAAAGCAGGCCGAAAAGAAACAGCGCAATGCAGTAAATCAATGTGCCCCAAATGGTATCGGTGCTGATAAATAAAGTGACCGCCAACCCGAATGGTACGGCGCAAAGAAAATGAAGCAGATAAGCGCCTATAACAGTTCCATATTTTCCAAGCAGTTGTCCCTTTGCCAGAGCCTTAAGGCTGGCAGACGATAAATATTGGTTCATGAAATCTCCCATTTCCGCACCTTTTCAGAGGCAGGTGCAACACATATTTTTTATTTATAAGCTGACCAGTGAATTTTTGAACAAGCTTTAGGGCTGCTGAACTGAAAAACCTTCTTTTATGCCCCGTAAGTCAGATGATAAGGCAAAATCATACGGCCAAATCCAGATTGCCGCCGAGGAAAGAAAGGGAATCCAGAGCCTTACGATTCTTCGTATAGGGATTTTCCTCATTGGAATATTGTATTTTCGTTGCGGTGGTTCCGCCGGCTACATAGCTGCGTCCGCACTCAGGGCAGATGGAGGTCTTTAAGGAAACGTTGGCCGCAAGCACTTTGCCGTTTTTCTTAGCCGCATCACGGAAGGCATTGCTTACATGCTCCTGCTCGTGTGCCCTGACGCGGGAAGCGGAAGCCTGCGGAGAAATGTGGGCAGCTGACTTAAAGGAGACCATTTCATCGGATCCGTCCTTATATTTGCGGTTCCGGCAGGTCTCACACTCGGCGGGAGAGGATTTCCTGCCGGGGGAAACCTTTGTGGATTCACCCGGATTGGCGATGACCCCGCCTGCCCTGGCGGTATCATTTATCCGGCCTGTAAGGCCGGTGTTTACTGCATATTGGTTTGCATATGTATTTGTATTGTTGTAAACACCTGTGATCATAATTGCCATCCTTTCACACTTTCAAACATGCCGCATTGCAGCACAAACAATACATACACTGACGCCTATTTGCCCATAGCTTCAGCATATTGCTTCATGATTTCTTCATAGGACTGCCCTAAAACATCTTCAAGCTCCTGGCCGGTCTGGCGTTCAAACTGTTGATCCATCTGTCTGCCAAAGGTTATGAGATCATCCCGGTTTAAAGATAAAATCATGGCAACCAAAGAACCAACGATAGAGAAAATAAGCATAATTCCTCCGATACCGGTTCCAATGCCAACCTTGGCGCCTGGAAGCATCTTTTTTCCATATCCTTTGGACAAAATGGCGAGAACAATGGCCAGGCTGCCACAGATGACAGGAATATAGACAGTCAGCATACTGACGATACTGACAATTCCCAAAATCATGGAGGCTGTTGCCATAGCCCGGCCGGGATTACGGACAGGCTGCATCTGACCGCCGGGATAAGGATCGCCCGGCCGGATATACGGATTATTATTTGAATTGTATTCCATTGACTTTCACCTTTTGCTTTGTAGATTTATTACAGTAATATAGTAGCACGTTCTTTGTGTTAGCACAAGGGCGGAAATATGACAGGGCAGATTGTCAGCTGTGGATAATATAGAAGAAAAACACAGGAAACCTACCCGCCGCATCATAGACGCAAGCCGGTAATTTCCTGTGCTTTTCAATGTCACGTATCCCTGTTTTCATTATCAGACTTTTGCGGCAATGCTTTGCTCTTGCGCTAATTTGTAATCTCGGTATCCTCCGGAATATCTAAATTTAAGAATCTTAAAAAGTCCAATATATGCGTATCCCAATATTCCCATCCATGTACGCCCGGATGTTCTTCATACACGTAGCTATACGGGTTTCCTTCCATACTCAGAAAGAAATCTCTCATCCTGTGAGCCTCATCAACCAGGAAGTCATCCGCACCGCAGGAATGAAAAACTCTCGGCAGTTCTGGCAGATTTTTATTTTTTTCGGCCATATGGTAGGTGTCCTCCAAAGTGCCGGAGAGATCCTTCCCGCCATGCAGCATGACGTTCCGCATCCGGTAGCTTGCATCATCAAACAAACCGCCCCGGTTGCCTAAAGGGCGTCCCGTACTTGCACCTGCAGAAAAACAGCCGATGGCGCTGTAACGGTCGGGATGATTGATGCCGATTTTTAAAGAACCGAAACCGCCCATAGAATTGCCCGCTATAAAGTTATCTTCCCATTTTTCGGAAAGAGGAAAAAACTGACGCATAACAGAAGGCAGTTCTTCCGTGATATAGTCATAAAATGCGCCTCCGTGGGCCATGTTGCTGTAGGAGCTTAAATGGGCGCCTGGCATCACCACTGCCAGCCCCATTTTAGAAGCATACCGCTCAATGGAAGTCCGTCTTGCCCAGGTGGTATGGTCATCCGTTGCACCGTGAAGGAGCCACAAAACCGGATGTTTGCTGTCGCGGGTTTCTTTTGCGTTAATTCCAATTTCTACTTTGGCTGCCTGGGGGAGCACTACTTCCGCTGCCACTGCCATATGCAGCACTTCACTGAAAAATTCCACACGCATAAAGGCCATATTAGTTTTCCTCCTTTCCGGTTTCAAGGAACCAATCCAGGATATCCTGAATTTCCCGGTCCCAATATTTCCAGCTGTGATCGCCCGGGGTTTCTTTGTAGGTAAGGTTAAAATTCAGACTGCTTAGATGATTCCGCATGGAAATATTTTGTTCATAAAGGAAATCCTCCGTGCCGCACCACATATAAAGGAAAGGCGCTTTTTTATGACTTTTGGACAGCCGTTCTGAAACGGCAAAAATGTCATTATCGCTTCCTGCAATATTTTCAGCAGGGCCGAAGATATCCTCCCAGAGAGTGGGGTAAAAAGCGTCTTCATTTCTTTTGGAGGTTGTGCTGGCATCCAGCCCCCCGGAGAGGCTTGCGGCCGCCCCGAACATATCAGGATTAAGAAGCGCAATTTTAAACGCGCCGTAGCCGCCCATGGAATTGCCGGCGATAAAGGTGTCCTTCCGCTTCGTTGATAATCCCGGGAAAAAACGCCTGCACAGCCCGGGAAGCTCTTTTGCAATATAAGTATAGTATCGAAAGCCGATGTTCATATCCGTATACCATCCAAGATGGCAGGTGGGCATAACCACTGCTATGCCGCGCTCCGAGGCATATCTTTCGATGGAAGTGCTTCTCTGCCAGGTGGTTTGATTGTCTGTCATTCCGTGGAGCAGATACAAAACCGGAAAGTGGTCAACCTCATCTAAATTCTTAACGCCAATCTGTCCGCTTGTCTGCTGAGGCAGAATGACATCCATCTGGGAACTCATCTCCAATACTTCAGAAAAAAAATCCACATGTATTAAAGCCATATTTCAATCCCTTCTTTCTTGAATTAATTTTAATGAATTAATTTAATTTATTTAATGGCGCTGTCTACCTGACTTTGTACAAAGGAATCCTGCAAAATCAGGTAAACAACTGTAAGTGGCAAAATCGCTAAAATAGCTGCTGCCGCCGCTCCGCTGTAATCATTGGTAACGCTGGAGAAGTATTTCTTGATACATAAAGTAATACTCTGCAATTCCGGTTTCTGCAGGATGTAAATGGAGTATGCATATTCGTTCCAGGCCGCTACGCCATGGATAATCACTACGGTAGCAATAATAGGCTTTAACTGGGGCAGTATGATGTGGAAGAAGGTTTGTAATACATTCGCCCCGTCAATGATACTGGCCTCATCCAGATCTCTTGGTATGGACCCGATAAAGTTCGTGAATAAAAATACGGACATGGGCAGTCCAAAGGCAATGTTTGTCAAAATAATACCCCAATAAGAATTGGTTGCGCTGATACTTACCAAAACGGAATATACGCCGACTAAGATGGTAAGAGGCGGTATCATCATAACGCCCATAAAAATGCTGCGTATAAACCGGTTCCATTTTGTGTCGTTGCGAGAGAGGGGATAAGCTGCAAGGCAGGCAAAAATTACCTCTAACACCACCGTACATAAGGTGATGATTGCGGAGTTTTTGATAGCCCTGAAAATAGTGCCGCCTTTGATTGCGGAAATATAATTTTCAAAATACCATACGTCAGGAAAAGACATGGAGCTGGAAAGGTCCGTGGAGCTTTTAAGGGACTGCATTAACAGTACATATAAAGGCAGTAAGTAAATCAGTATGATGAAAACAGCCAGTAGATATTTCCACCACAGTCCTTTTTTCTGGCCTGCATAATAATGAGATTGTTCTTCTGTTTTTTCTTTTTTGAATGCCATTACATTTCAACCTCCTTTTTGCGGAAATATCCATTCAATATCTGCGAGCAGAGCATGATAAACAGAAACATGACAACGCCTACGGCGGAAGCATAGCCGGCCTGTTCCGCTGACAGATATCTGTTGTTTATGTAGAAAGACAAGGAAGACGTCATATAGTTGGGGCCGCCGTTAGAAAGAGATACGACCACATCATATAGTTTTAAGCCGCCAATTAAATTGATGACGATGGCGGAAGACATAGCCGGAATTAAAAGGGGAAGGGTGATATAGCGGAAGGATTTCCATGAGGTTGCGCCGTCAATGGCTGCAGCTTCATAATACTGCCTGGAAATTCCCTGTAAGCCCGCCATATAAATAACCATGCAGTAGCCGCAGTACTGCCAGGAGTTGACAAATGTGATAATCCATCTGCCCACATTTCCGTCTCCCATCCAGTCCAGGCCGGTTATGGAAAACCATCCTAAAATTTCATTTACGGCGCCCTGGTTACGAACCATAAAATACATAATATAACCCATAATCAGGCCGGAGATCATAACGGGAAGATAGACAATTGTTCTGACGACTTTATGGCCTTTAAATTTTGTGTTCAGAAAAAGAGCAAAGGACAGGCCAAGAATATTTTGCAGGATAGTGCTTCCGAAACCATAAAGCAGTGTATTTTTAAAGGACACGGCAAAGTTTTTATCGGACAAAAGATTTTTATAATTATCAAATCCAATAAACATTTTTACCGGCGAGTATCCGTTCCAGTTGTAGAAGGACATCCGAAAGGAACGGATTAAGGGATACAGGACAAATAACAGGACGACAAATAATGCCGGAAGGTACAGCATATTCATCTGCATATTTCTTTTTCTCATAAGGTTTTGCCTCCTTTTGAAAAGAGGATGATGTAAAAGCATCACCCTCTATAAGTTCATAATTTATATAAAAGTTTGGCGTAGACTTTCATATTATTGGTTTATTCATTATTCGTTGCATAGAGCTGTTCGTAAGCCTGCTGCATATATTCGGCAACCTCATCAACCTTGCCTGATGCTTCACCGACATTGCAGTTAAACAGTTGTGCAATACTTTCAGACATGTAATTCCACATGCCGCTGGGAAGGTATTCGCGGTCAAAGAAGTTTGTATAAGTGATATTGGCAACTTTTTCAATGGATTCATTATACTTGTTAAGGGAATAGGTATCATCCTGGGAAATCGTTTTGAAACCACTTACGGCGCCTGTAGAGTCTACATATACCTTCAGGGTTTCAGGATCTGTCAGGAAATTCAGGAAAGCCTGGCAAAGCTCTAAATTTTCAGTGCTGCTGGAAATAGCGATTGCGGTTCCCTCTCCAACTGTGTAGGCAGGCTTTCCGCCTTCTTCTACAGCGGGAACAGGAATAATACCGAATTCATTGTCAGGGTTTGCGGTCTTCATAAGGTCAACGTATTCCGGTGAACCCCAAAGCAGCATAGCTGCCTGTCCGGTAGCGACATAGTTTCTGGCAGTGTCAGGGTCAGCGGTAAACAGATCTTCAATAAAGAATCCTTTGTCATAAAGGTCTGCGAATCTCGCAATAATTTCGGGATGTTCTACGAAACTGAAACTTCCGTCCTGAAGCTGTGCGCCTCCGTCATACATAGCGCCGTCCGCACTATAAAATACGTTACTCATTTCAAGGTATCCGCCCAAAGAACCAGTGGATTTTCCGCCTACGGAGATAGGTGTAATTCCTGCGTCTTTTAAGGTCTGCAAAGCGGCTGTCAAGTCATCCCATGTCTTGATGGCGTACATATCAATGCCATTGTCTTCCATAATGGTATTGTTAAATGCGATACCATATACCCACTCCGTTAAAGGACAGGTACAGATTTTTCCATTGGGATCGGTTACGACTGCCGCGGCTGCATCAGCCATATCGCTTACCCAGGATTCTCCGGATAAATCATAGCAGAACTCATTGTAGCGGATTGTGCTCCAGCCATGGGTGGTAAACATATCGGGCATATCATTGGAAGCCATTCTGGTTTTCATGATTGCTTCATGATCATCACCGTTTTCTACAAGCTCAAGCTGGGCCCCTGTCAGATTGTTAAATTCTTCTACTTTACCTTCAAAGGTGGTAAGCGCATCTCCGATGATCGTTCCGTCAATGTCGATTTCTGCCTTCACACCTGAAAAATCTGCCGTAGCGCTTGAAGATGCTCCCTCATCGGCACTATCTTCTGCATCGGCATCCTGCGCATCTGCAGCAGCGTCTTCATTTGAAGTATCTGCTGCCTGGGCAGTATCCTGCGCCGCGCCTTCAGAAGCGTTGCTGCCGGAAGAGCTATTGCCGCAGGCTGTCATAGACAGAATCATGGCAGCAGATAATAATACTGCAACTATTTTTCTTTTCATAAATTTCTCCTTTCCAGCTAATTACAAAACTTATAAACTGATCAAATATTTTCAATGTTTAACGTTTCGCAATCATCTGATACATTCTGTTTGGTTTCACATTTGTATTATATCGTCAAATGTAGTATACTTTGGTTGTCGAAGATGGTACACAATTGTTATATTTTGCCGTTTTGGATCTGATTGTCCGGCGAATTTGTCCGCTTTTTGGTGCCAGGGGCCTGCAGGTTGTGAAAGGAGCATGGCTATTTTTATGAATTTAAAGAAAAAACTGCTGCTGTCATTTACGGCTATTACCATTATCCCGCTGATGTGCATGACAGTCTTTGCTTACACACAATATGTTCATATTATCAACAGGCACATTACCACTATTGCAGATAATGAGTTTAAAAATCTTTCTTTTAAAGTGCGTGAGTCTTACGATTCCATTCGCCAGACCTTAAGCTTTCTGACCTTTTACAGTGCAGATAACAATGCTGTTTTATCTACCCTGAGAAACCTTAAAAATGCGGAAATAATCAGTGACAGTGACATGTATCATGCCTCCGAGAACATTAAAACAGCTTGTCAGTCAGCTATGTATAATCAGAATTACATAAAGGGTATTTACATATTTACACAGGAACGCTCTGTTTTCGGCCATGCACGTAATGCGGATGAAGGCATTGCTTCCGGTTACGACCCCATAAACGATGACTGGTACCAGAAAACCAGGGCTTTAAACGGGAGCATTTATATCAGCCCTTTAGATGTTTATCCCATGTTCGGAGGAAATTATGAGTGCTTTTTTGTTTCACACCTTATCCGCGATGCAGATCGGGATTTCCAGCATTTGGGGGTGATTGTTGTGGAATACTCGCCGGAAATGTTTGACTTAAGCAAAGAAACCGCCCTGTCGGATATCACGAATATTACCCTGACTAACACGGACAACCAATCAGTCATTTATACGAATATGAAAGAAAGCCATCCGGATATTATTCCCACAAAGGAAAATTCCACTGTGGAGCCTGTTTTCCAGACGCCCTTTGAGCTTTCGGTCACCATTGATTATGCTTCTTTGAAGGCGGAATACAGCAACACGCTGTTATTGCTTATTCTGCTGGCTGCTTTGTGCCTGTTATGCATTTTTTCGCTGACTATGCGAATTGCCAGGGACTTTATTACCCCTATAGAAAAGCTCAGCAACTGCATGGTTAAGCAGCAGATGGTTCATGTGGAACTGCCGGCAAAGTACGAGAACAGAAAGGATGAAATTGGTATTCTGTATCGTCAGTATGATAAGATGATGGCGGAAATTAACGATTTTATTAAAACGGAATATAAAAATAAACTGATTATTTTAGATACCCAGATGAAAGCTTTAGAGGCCAGAATCAATTCTCACTTTCTGTTTAACACGCTGGAATCCATTAACAGTATGGCCGAGCTGGCCGAACAGGAGCAGATAAGCATTATGTCCATGTCACTCGGCCATATGTTCCGATACGCCATTAAAACGGACAGTGAGCTGGTGACGATTGAAGATGAGCTTAATCATGTGCGGGATTATATGATTATCCAGAGAATTCGCTGTGATGATAAGTTCCGGTTTGTGGAAAATGTACCTGAGGAACTTTATGGACAAAAAATATTAAAGCTGATTTTCCAGCCGGTTGTTGAAAATTCCCTGATTCATGGCCTGGAATATGGAAACTGCGGTGATGAAATCAGCCTTTCTGCCAGAGTTTCGCAGGATATGCTGCTTATTGTCATATCTGATAATGGAAAAGGGATTTCACAGGATCGGCTGACAAAGTTAAGAGGGCGCCTTCAGGAAGAAACCACTTTCACAGAACTTGGACACAGGGAGAAAGAAAGTATCGGCCTTAAAAATATTCAGTCCCGGGTAGAGTTGTATTATGGGAAAGGATACGGTCTTTCCATTAACAGTGTGGAAAGGGAAGGCACTAAAATCGAGATACGTGTTCCCATATTTCCAGGCAGCCGTGCGGGGGAGGGTAAAATTGTATAGATATATAGTTATAGATGATGAATCGCTTATAAGGAAGGGAACTATAAAGAAACTGAAAGCTCTTTCGGATCTGGCCGTCTGCTGCGGGGAAGCCGTCAACGGGCAGGAAGGAATTGAACTGATTAAAGAAACGCATCCGGATTTTGCAATTCTGGATATGTATATGCCTGTGATGGACGGCATGGAGCTGCTTCCCTATCTGTCAGAGCATTTTCCTGACCTGCCTTTGATCGTGGTCAGCGGGTATCAGAATTTTGATTATATGAGACAGGCAATTACTTCAAAGGCGGTGGACTATATCCTGAAACCGTTCAGCGCAAAGGAAATTCAAAAGGCTGTTTTATCCACGATAGACGCTTTGAAAACGAAGGAGCATTTAAGGAGCCAGATTTCCTCTGTGCAGGAAGACAGGGAAAGAGCATACTATGACCTGGACAGGAACTTCTTAAAGGGACAGATTCTTGGATACGAATCGGACTCTCAATCTATTCTCTCGGAAAGATTAAAGTTCATCAACAACACACACCAGTTTATATTGTTTACACTTTACCTGATGAATCTGTCTGCCGAGCCGGGGCTGGAAGAATGGCTTAAGGAGAACGGATTTTCGGAATTTATGGTTTATCTGCCGCATCCGTCCCTGGAACAATTTCGGTTTATTATTTTATTTCTTCCTGAGGGCAGCAGACAAAAGGATGCCAACATTGAGCAGTTCTCGGAGCTTATCTGGCTATGGGGATCGCGGCAGGCGTGCAGCATCCGGATAGGTATAAGTGAATGCCACGAAAATATCTCCCGGCTTAACAGAGCGTTTTGGGAAACAACCGAAGCTTTGGATAAACAGCCTGTCACTGTTATGGGGCATGAATGCTGTTTTTATCAGGAATCCGGTGAACCGGTTTCCTTAAGCTGGCCTTTGCAGGAAGAATTTTTATTTCGGATTGAGTCGGGGGAAAGTGACAAAGTCTGTCTGATGAGCGAAGAATTGTTTGATTACTATAAGGGAGTTCCCGGATGTACCCTCAAGGATGTTAAGCAGAATTGTGAACATCTGTCCGTCCAGTGTCAGTTTGTCCTGAATCATTATTTGAATCAAAAGGATGATGCCGGCAAGCCCTCCCATAATATGCACGCAATTATAAATACGCTGTATTCACTGGAGGAGGTAAAAAAGTATTACCAGCAGTTTTTTCTCAATTTAACGGCTATGCTCCGCCCCAAAAGCGTATACGCAGGAAACGATCTCATTGACAAAATCAAAATTTATGTGGATAACAACTATCAGAAGGATTTAACCCGTGATTTTGTGGCTTCACTTTTTTATATTAACAGCAGTTACTTAAGCCAGGCATTTAAAAAGAAAACAGGTGAAAAGTTTATTGATTATTTGAATCATACCCGTATTGAAAAAGCAAAGGAACTTCTTGGAACCACAAATCTTAAGGTGTATCAGGTGTCTAAGACCGTAGGGTACGAAAACCCCAAATACTTTTTCAGGGTCTTTAAGAAAAAAACAGGTATGACGCCTGAACGGTATCAAAATACGTTAAGATGAATGTCTTTTGGACGCCTTATGCAGCAATGTCATTAAGCTTAGCGCCCGGGCCAGTCGGGGAAGGGGCGGAAAAAGCAAATCTTTCTTGAAAAAAGATACACTTATCACTATAATAAAAGGAGCCCCGCCGGCAGATATGCGCCGCCGGGTTCTAATAACAGAGTCAAATTGTAAGGATGGGAAAATATGGATATTTTACTGAAGTTAAAAGAAGAACTTAAAGTTGAAAAGTGGCAGGTGGAGGCGGCTGTGAAGCTGATTGATGAGGGAAATACGATTCCTTTTATTTCCCGTTACCGAAAGGAAGCCACGGGTTCTTTGAACGATGAAGTGCTGCGGGATCTCTATGAGAGACTGAATTATCTGCGAAATCTGGAGGAAAAGAAAGAGCAGGTAATCGGGAGCATCGAGGAACAGGGAAAGTTGACCGAAGAACTGAAGGATAAGATTCTGGCGGCGGAAACCCTCGTGGTGGTTGAGGACTTATACCGTCCTTACAGGCCCAAGAGAAAGACAAGGGCCAGTGTGGCAAAGGAAAAGGGCTTAGAGGGTCTGGCGGAATATATTTTGAAGCAGGAGGCGCAGGAGCCTCTTGAGGTGGAAGCGGAAAAATATGTCAGTGCAGAAAAGGAAGTAAAGGATACGAAGGAAGCTTTGCAGGGGGCAAAGGATATTATTGCGGAAATGATTTCCGATGAAGCGGATTACCGTATGTACGTCCGCAATATTACTATGGAAGAAGGGGTGCTTACCAGTACGGCTAAGGATGAGAAGGCCCAGAGCGTTTACGAAATGTACTATACCTATGAGGAACCGCTTAAAAAGGTGGCGGGACACCGTGTACTGGCATTAAACAGGGGGGAAAATGAAAAGTTCCTGAATGTCAAAATCGTTGCGCCTGTGGAGAGAATACTGACTTACCTTGCCAAAAAGACGATTACCAGCGAAAATGAATTTACAACCCCTGCTTTGCAGGAAGTGATAGAGGATGCTTATGACAGGCTGATTGCGCCTGCTATTGAGCGCGAGATCAGAAACGAGTTAACAGAAAAAGCGGAGGACGGCGCTATTACTGTCTTTGGAAAGAATTTGGAGCAGCTTTTGATGCAGCCTCCCATTACAGGCAAGGTGGTACTGGGCTGGGATCCGGCTTTCCGTACAGGCTGTAAGCTGGCAGTGGTGGACGCCACGGGAAAAGTACTTGACACCAAAGTGATTTATCCCACAGCGCCTCAGAATAAGGTGGAAGAGTCCAAAGCGGAATTAAAGAAGCTTATTAAGAAATACGGCGTTTCCCTGATTAGTGTCGGAAACGGAACTGCTTCAAGGGAATCGGAGCAGGTAATTGTGGAGCTTTTAAAGGAGCTTAATAGTCCTGTACAGTATGTGATTGTAAACGAGGCGGGGGCTTCGGTTTATTCTGCAAGTAAGCTGGCTACGGAGGAGTTCCCGAATTTTGATGTAGGCCAAAGAAGTGCGGCCTCCATTGCGAGAAGACTGCAGGATCCTTTGGCAGAGCTTGTAAAGATTGACCCCAAGTCCATTGGAGTAGGGCAGTATCAGCACGATATGAACCAGAAAAAGTTGGGAGAAGCCCTTGGAGGTGTGGTGGAGGACTGCGTAAATAAGGTTGGCGTGGATTTGAATACCGCTTCCGCCTCTCTTTTGGGGTATATTTCCGGTATTTCCAAGACTATTGCAAAAAATATTGTGGATTACCGGGAACAAAACGGGCGCTTTTTAAACAGGGCACAGCTTTTGAAGGTGCCTAAATTAGGGCCCAAGGCATATGAGCAGTGCGCGGGCTTTTTAAGGATTCCGGACGGGGATAACCCCTTAGATGCAACCAGTGTTCATCCGGAATCTTACGAGGCGGCTTTGAAGCTTTTAGATAAAATGGGGCTTACCATGGAGGATGTGCGCCTTGCCCAAAAGCAGGCGGCAAAAGGTACGGGCAGTGTGAAAAAGGAGGCGCCTGCTCCCGCAAGGCAGGTAAGAGCAAAGCAGCAGAAAATTGTAATACGCAACACAAACACTGCCATGGGAAAAGCGTTAGCGGCAGCAATGGGCGATATGGCAATGACTTCTGCGGAGCCTGTAAGAGCAAAGGGAAGAGCCGGTCAGCAGGAAACAGCTGATGAAATGACCGGAGCTGCGGCAACCGGCACTTTGGAGAAAAAAATTAAAAATAAAAAGCAAATAGCGGAGGAACTTGGCATCGGAGAGATTACCCTTACCGATATTTTAAAAGAGCTGGAAAAGCCTTCAAGAGACCCCAGAGAAAATATGCCGGCGCCAATTCTTCGAAGCGATGTGCTGGATATGAAGGATTTAAAGCCGGGCATGATTCTAAAGGGAACCGTCCGAAATGTCATTGACTTTGGTGTTTTTGTGGATATCGGCGTCCATCAGGACGGGCTGGTTCACATCTCCCAGATTACTGACCGCTTTATTAAGCATCCTTTAGAGGCGGTGCGCGTAGGGGATATTGTGGATGTACAGGTGCTTACGGTGGATGTAGCCAAGAAAAGAATCGGGCTTACTATGAAGATTAACCAAAAAGCGTAGCAGAAAAGCTGCGGGGAGAAAGGAAGGATTTCATTGAGCGAGTATAAAATGGATACAAAATGTGTACAGGCCGGTTACAGACCGGGAAACGGGGAGCCGCGCCAGATACCGATTATTCAGTCCACCACATTCAAATACGCCACCAGCGAGGATATGGGAAAGCTTTTTGACTTAGAAGCTTCGGGATATTTTTATTCCCGTCTGCAAAATCCCACCAACGATTATGTGGCGGCCAAAATAGCGGAATTAGAGGGCGGAACTGCCGCAATGCTCACATCTTCGGGACAGGCGGCCAACTTCTTTGCACTTTTTAATATTTGCGAGTGTGGAAGCCATATAGTGTCTTCCTCCTCGATTTACGGCGGAACCTTTAATCTGATTTCCGTGACAATGGCGAAAATGGGGATTGAAACCACCTTTGTCTCACCGGACTGTACGGTAGAGGAGCTGAATGCAGCCTTTAAAGAAAATACCAGAGCCGTATTTGGCGAGTCTATTGCCAATCCGGCGCTTACGGTGCTGGATATTGAGAAGTTTGCAAAAGCGGCGCACGGGCACGGAGTTCCCCTGATTGTGGATAACACCTTCCCAACTCCTGTTAACTGCCGGCCCATCGAGTGGGGGGCGGATATTGTAACCCATTCCACTACCAAATATATGGACGGACACGGGGCAGCCGTGGGGGGCGCAATTGTTGACGCCGGTAAATTTGACTGGATGGCCCACAGGGATAAATTTCCGGGGCTCTGTGAGCCGGATGAATCTTATCACGGAATTACTTATGCGGAAAAATTCGGAAAGGAAGGAGCTTTTATCACAAAATGCACCTCCCAGCTGATGCGGGATCTTGGATGTATGCAGTCACCCCAGAGCGCTTATATTTTGAATCTTGGCCTTGAGTCCCTGCACGTGAGAATGCCCCGCCACGTGGCAAACGGACAGGCCGTGGCGGAGTTTTTGAGCAGACATCCCCAGGTATCTTATGTAAATTATCCGGGGCTTGAGGAAGATAAATATTACGAGACTGCGAAAAAGTATATGCCAAACGGAGGATGCGGCGTGGTATCCTTTGAATTAAAGGGCGGACGCGCTGCGGCGGAAACTTTCATGAAGCATTTAAAGCTGGCAGCGATTGAAACCCATGTGGCGGATGCAAGGACATGCTGTTTAAACCCGGCCACCTCAACCCACCGTCAGATGACAGAGCGGCAGCTCGCAGCGGCAGGAGTTCCGGCAGGACTTATCAGGATTTCCTGCGGACTTGAGGATAAGGAAGATTTGATTGCCGATTTATCTAACGCTCTGGCGGCAATTTAAGTCAAATAATTGAAAAGTAATATTACAAGAAAAAGAGGTGAAATAACATATGAAATGCTATATAAAAGATTACCCGCGTCCACAGTTTGTTAGAAATAACTGGGAGAATTTAAATGGCCAGTGGGAGTTTCGCTTCGATGATGCCAATGTCGGGGAAAAGGAGAAGTGGTATGAGGACTTTGCGGGAACGCATAAAATACAGGTTCCCTTTACCTATGAAACAAAGCTCAGCGGTATTCAGGATGAGAGCCGCCACGATTATATCTGGTACGGAAAGAAGATACAGGTAGACGGCGGCAGACTTGAAAAAGAAAATTACATTATTCACTTTGAGGGAAGCGATTTTCTGACTACCCTGTGGGTAAATGGTCAGATGGCAGGCAGCCACAAAGGCGGCTATGCGAGATTTTCCTTTGATATCACCAATCTGTTGAGAGAGGGAGAAAACCAGCTTGTTGTGAAGGTGGAGGATTCCTTCGACATGCAGCAGCCCAGGGGAAAGCAGCGCTGGCTAAAGGACAGCTATCAGTGCTGGTATGTACAGACTACGGGAATCTGGAAAAGCGTGTGGACAGAGTATGTGCCAAAGATATCTCTGAAAAATATAAAAATGACACCTGTTATTCCGGATGGCCATCTGGAATTAGAATATCAGGTGGATGCGCCGGAGAGTATGTGGGACGGAAGCCTTAGCCTGGAGGCGGTGGTTACCTTTGAGGGGGAGTTTATCAATAAGGTCTGCACAGCCATTGTTTCAGAGCACACATGTGCTAAAATAGATGTGACGAAAAAGAACAGCAGTTATGCATGGGTTGTCAAAACATGGAGCCCAAAAGAACCAAACCTGTACGATATTTCTTTCCGGTTAATAAAAAATCTGGATGTAATGGATGAAATCGGTTCCTATTTTGCCATGAGGGAAATCCGTATAGACGGGAACAATATTCTTTTAAATGGAAGCCCTGTATATCAGAGACTGATTCTGGATCAGGGATACTGGAAGGATTCTCATCTGACACCTCCGAATGAAGAGGCATTAATTGAGGATATTGACAAAATCCATGCACTGGGATACAACGGCCTTAGAAAACACCAGAAAACAGAGGATGAAAGGTTCCTGTACTGGTGCGATGTAAAGGGCATGCTGGTGTGGAGTGAAATGGCGGCCGCCTATGATTTTTCCGATGAGGCAGTCTGTGAGTTTACCAGAGAATGGATGGAGATTGTAAACCAGAATTATAACCATCCCTGTATCATCACATGGACGCCCTTTAACGAATCCTGGGGAATCAGTCAGGTGAAGACGAAGCGGGCCCAGCAGCACTTTACAGAGGCAGTTTATCATTTGACCAAAAGTATAGATCCCTATCGTCCGGTTATCGTAAACGATGGATGGGAGCATACCGTTTCCGATATTATTACGCTGCATGACTATGAAGAAGCAGGAGAGGTTTTGAAAAACCGTT
Organism: Parablautia intestinalis; assembly: GCA_003612395.1. Taxonomy (GTDB): domain Bacteria; phylum Bacillota; class Clostridia; order Lachnospirales; family Lachnospiraceae; genus Suilimivivens; species Suilimivivens intestinalis. The sequence continues at coordinate 27,410 of RAYQ01000001.1, read as the reverse complement.
ATGGAAATCTGAAAGAAGAAATTCTTTCATCAAAGGTATACCATTGCTGCTTTAAATCGGCCATGGCAGATGGATACGGTTATAAAGGACAGCCTGTTATCATCAGTGAGTTTGGTGGAATTGCCTTTGGCAGGGATGCCGGCTGGGGATATGGCGATAAGGTAAATACAAAGGATGATTTTTTGGAACGGTTTGATAAAATAACAACTGCTATAAAGGAAATTCCTTATGTATGCGGCTACTGTTATACACAGGTTACGGATGTACAGCAGGAAATGAATGGCCTGATGGATATTGACAGAAACTATAAGGTGGACCCGGAAAACGTCAGGGAAATTAACGAGCGTCAGGTGGGATACTGGAGACAAATATGATTCGCGGCCGGAAGTATTGTCTGTGCGGCAAAAAGGCATGTCGGAAAGTGCGGGATGGTTGTTGGTTTTATGAAAAATAAAATTGACCCGTCCAATATTTGCATTTTTTGAAAGCGCATAAAAGACATTTTGTGTCCTCATAATAATCCTGGAGGTGAGGACACATGATAAGCAATGGATTTTCCAACCTGCCTCTGGGATTTGGCTTAGGACTTGTGATGGACGACAGAGCCAGGCAGAATTATGAAAGCTTAAGCGAGGCGGAGAAGGAAGAAATAATTTTAAGGTGTAAGGATGCAAAGTCAAAGGATGAAGTGGACAAAATCTTAAATTCCATTTCAACTCCGGGAGACATTACAGGCCTGCTCCAGGAAAAAAGCATGGGTTAAAGGCTGCAGGCAGCTTTACGGTCCGCCGGTAAAAACGGCGGACCGTAAGTGTATCATTGGTGGCAGTATCGCAGGCAGAGCCTGCGATATACGATAATAGGCTTTGCCGACTGTATGCAGGGAGGTAGGTATAGAAATGAAAGTTACAGAAATATTTGAAGCAAAAAAGAAAACTGGAAAGCCGGTTTTATCCTTTGAGATATTTCCGCCTAAAAAAGAGGAGGCGCTGAAAAACATAGACGCCACGCTGGAGAAGCTCTGCGATTTGCATCCGGATTTCATAAGCGTTACCTTTGGCGCCGGGGGCAGCACAGTAGATAATAAGACAGTGGAAATTGCAAAGAAAATCAAAAATACATATGGCGTGGAGCCGATTGTGCACCTGACCTGTCTTCATTATGGAAAGGAAGAAATCAGCGGGATACTTAAGCAGCTTGAAGAAGCCGGTATTGAGAATGTGCTTGCGCTGAGGGGAGACGTCAACCCTAATATTCCGGTGAAGTATGATTTTCAATATGCCAATGAGCTGGTGGAATTTATTAAGACTCAGGGGAATTTTCATATCAGCGGCGCCTGTTATCCGGAAACCCATCTGGAGGCAAAGGATGCCATAACGGATATCCATAACCTGAAAAGAAAGGTGGATGCAGGTGTAACCCATCTGGTATCACAGTTATTTTTTGACAATGAAGCGTTTTACCGTTTTTATGAAAAAACCCGGATTGCCGGCATAAGCACGCCTGTTGAGGCGGGGATCATGCCGGTGACAAACAAAGCGAATATTGAGAGAATGGTCAACTTATGCGGGGCATCGCTTCCAAAGAAATTCGAAAGAATTTTGAAGAAATATGAAAACAACAAGGAGGCGCTTTTAGACGCAGGGATGGCCTATGCCATTAACCAGATTGTGGATTTGATTGCCAATGATGTGGATGGCGTCCACATTTACACGATGAATAATTCCAAAGTTGCCGGAAGAATTTGTGACGGAATCAGGAACCTTATTTAGGAATGGCGCATATGAAAAAGAAAGCATTAATTACAGGAGCATCAAGGGGAATAGGAGCTGAGGCGGCAAGGGCTCTTGCACAGGAAGGCTATGATTTATTTCTGGTATGTAAGTCCTCCGGCTGCGAAATAAAAAGGGCAGCGGCAGATTTGGAAAAAGCATATCATATCCGGTGTGAAACCGCCCTTTGCGATGTATCAGATGCATCCCGGGTGGAGACAATGATGAAGCAGGCAGGAGAAATTCATGTGCTTGTGAACAATGCGGCCATATCTTATATAGGGCTTTTAACAGACATGTCCACAGATCAGTGGAAGCAGGTGATAGACACCAATTTAAATGCCCTGTTCTACACCTGCCGGCATGTCATACCTCAGATGGTGCGGCGCAGGGAAGGAAAAATTATCAATGTTTCTTCTATCTGGGGGAATGCAGGCGCATCCATGGAGGTGGCCTACAGCGCGTCCAAAGGAGGCGTCAACAGCTTTACCAGGGCGCTTGCAAAGGAGCTTGCTCCCAGCAACGTTCAGGTAAACGCTGTGGCATTTGGCGTGATAGATACCAGCATGAATGCATGTTTTTCGAAAGAGGAGATGGATGCATTGCGGGAAGAAATTCCTGCAGACAGATTGGGAAGCCCCCGGGAAGCAGGGGAAATGATACGGATGCTGGTGAATGCGCCCTCCTATCTGACAGGGCAGATTATTACCATGGATGGAGGATACAGCTGAGAGTGGAAAATATTCAAGGGCTGTTGGAAACATGCAGGATAGTGTGAAAAATAAATTTTTCACAAACGAACTTGTTTGCTTTGCAATTATTGCGCAGGCTATATAAAGGGCATGGTTATTAAAATGAAAATGAGTGGGAAAGGTGTGTAAAAGGATGTATGATGTTGTAATAATTGGTTCCGGTCCGGCAGGATTATCTGCGGCTATCTATGCGAAAAGGGCAGGGCTTCATGCAGTGACTTTAGAACAAAGCCCAATGAGCGGCGGTCAGATTCTGAATACTTATGAGGTAGATAACTATCCGGGACTTCCGGGGATTAACGGGTTTGATCTTGGTATGAAGTTTCGGGAGCATGCGGATAAGCTGGGGTGTGAATTTAAGGAGGCAGAAGTTTGTGGTATAAAGAAACTGGCAGAAAACGAAAGCAATCAAACAAGTGAGATACAGGCAGCCTCCCTGAAAGAAAAGAAAGCGGCAGGAGATGAGGGGTTTGCCATTATTACAGATAAAGGGAAAATTGAAACAAAAGCAGTGATAGCGGCTATGGGAGCCACACATGCAAAGCTGAATATCCCGGGAGAAGAAGCATTTGCCGGTAAGGGCGTATCCTACTGCGCAACCTGTGACGGCGCCTTTTTCAGGGGCGGGGTGACGGCAGTGATAGGCGGTGGTGATGTTGCGGTGGAGGACGCTATCTTTCTGGCAAGAAGCTGTGAAAAGGTGTATCTGATTCACAGACGTGACGAATTACGTGCTGCAGCGATTTTACAAAAGGAAATGATGGCGCTGCCCAACGTGGAAATACTCTGGAATACGGTTGCCCTGGAAATTGAAGGGGAAGACAGGGTGCAGGAGCTTGTTGTAAAAAATGTAAAGACTGGCAAAAGGGAGCGCCTTAGAGTGGATGGCGTATTTGTGGCAGTGGGAATTATTCCTTTCAGCGATGCAGTGCGTGAAGCAGCGGATTGTGACGAAAAGGGATATCTGATAGCAGGAGAAGACTGCGCTACCAGTACACCGGGCATTTTTGCGGCGGGCGATGTGCGTAAGAAAAAGCTGCGTCAGATTATTACGGCGGCGGCTGACGGAGCGAATGCAGTTACTTCCGTATTGGAATATTTGACATAAATTTGTGCCCCGGCCCAAATCTGAGGGCTGTCGGAAGCATGGGGGTTAGTGTAAAGAAAAGTTCTAAGATGTCAAAAAACGCCATCTAAGAACTTTAAAAGCTTTGCACTTAGAAAAATGCCTTGGAAAACAGGCATTATTTGTTGAGATTTGTGTTGCCGCAGAGCGGCAACATGGAGGTTAGTATGAAAAAGCACAGACATACAACAACCGGGATCATTATGCTGGGATTTTTTTTAGGCGCAGTGACAGGTACAATTGGTCTTTTACTTCCAATCAGTGTAAAGCCGGGATGTAAGCTTGATTTTTTTGACGCACTATTTGTTGCCATGTCCAGCGTCTGTGTTACCGGACTGTCAACTGTCAACATAGGCCAGACCTTTTCAGCGTTCGGGCAGGTTATACTGCTATTTTTAATTCAATTTGGCGGCCTGGGAATTGTAACCTTTACAACACTGGTACTTTGTCTGGTTCGCCAGAGAATTACTCTGGCGGACAGAATGTTGATTCAAAATGCCTATAATCTGGACACTTTATCGGGGTTAGTAAGGCTGACAATGCGGATTTTAAAGGTTACTCTTACCCTGGAAGGAATAGGGGCAGTGGGTTATGCTTTTGTTTTTGTTCCGGAATTTGGGGTAAAGGGACTCTGGTATAGTGTTTTTCATGCAGTGTCGGCTTTTTGCAATGCAGGGATAGACCTTTTGGGCGGAAACAGCTTTTGCAATTATGCAGATAATATCATGGTGAATCTGGTCACTGTTTTTCTGATTATTGTAAGCGGGCTTGGATTTCCGGTTTACTGGGAGATTATAAGGGTGGCGCGGCCCCATAGAAATAAAGGCGGTAACGGATATGCACGCAAGATGAATTTGCAGGCAAAGATAGTGCTTGTTTCCACTTTTTTTCTGATTATGTCAGGCGCGCTGCTGACTCTTCTTTTTGAATACAATAATCCGGACACATTAGGAGAAATGGGATGGGGGCAAAAGATTATGGCGGCATTTTTTCAGTCGGTCACTCTGCGGACCGCCGGATTTGCAACCATCAGTCAGGAGGCCTTCAGACCATCGTCATCCCTGGTATATCTGGTGCTTATGTTTATAGGAGGGTCGCCGGCAGGAACAGCAGGAGGCGTTAAGACAGTGACCATTGTTCTGCTGCTTGCGTCCATGTTTGCAAATATTAGTGGAAAAAAAGATGTGTGTGTCATGCACAGAAAGATTGCGGATGAGACCATAAGAAGATGTGTGGCAATTGTGACTTTCAGCTTTTCGGTGCTGCTGGTGCTCACGGTGACGCTCTTAGCGGTTCAGAACAGTAATTTTCTGGATACCATATATGAGATGACTTCGGCAATCGCAACGGTGGGATTGTCAAGAGGACTGACCGGCATATTGAAACCGGCAGGCAAGCTGATCGTAACCCTTACCATGTATCTGGGGCGAATCGGTCCTATAACCCTTGCACTGGCATTTAACGGACAAAATTCCGGGGAAGATTTTTCTTATGCGGGAAGTAAGGTTATTGTTGGATAAACCGGGGGACATTTGCCCTTTTTATGGGCAGGCTTCTAATGACCGGGCAATGGTTTGGAAACAGTTTGCAGGAGAGAGGAATTGGCATATTTCAAATGCCTCATGGAGGAAGAAATGAAAAAAAATGCGCAGAAAGAATACATAGTAATCGGACTTGGAAGGTTTGGAAGTAATGTGGCAAAGCAGTTAGAGGCTAACGGGTGCAGAGTACTTGCCATTGACAAGAACGAAACCCGTATTGGACAGATTGCAGATTATGTTACTCTGGCCATGTGTGTGGATGTCAAAAATGAAGATGCCTTAAAAGAGCTGGGAGGCAGAAATTTTGACGGGGCAATCATCTCTATCGGACACAGCCTGGATGCTTCGGTTCTGGCGGCTATCTGGGCCAAGGAGCAGGGGATTAAACAGATCATCGCCAAGGCCTATGACGATATGCAGGGAAAAATTCTGACAAAAATAGGCGTGGATGAGATTGTCTATCCGGAGAGAGAAATGGGAGTGCATCTGGCAAACAACCTGGCATTCAATAATCTGTTTGACGCTATTGAGCTGACACAAGAGTATTCCATCGCCGATGTGGGGACGTTAGACAGCTGGGCAGGCAAGAGCCTGAAGGAATTAAAGATACGTGAAAAATATGGAGTAAATGTTATTGCCATTAAACGTGCCGGAGCGCTGATCATCAACCCTCCGGCAGACGAGCCAACGAAAAAGAGTGATGTTTTCGTGCTTTTGGGTCTTAACAATACCTTAAAGAAAATTGCAAATACATTTAATTCTCAAAAGAAATAGAAGGCCCCTGCATTTTTTTCAGTTTCCGGTACAGAGTAAAATACATCGTGATAAAGCAGGCCAGGCCGCCTATGGCATTAGATATGGGTTCTGCCAGAAAGATACCGTCCACGCCGAAGCCAAGCCGTGGCAAAAGGATGGTTAAGGGCGCCACAATCACTGCCTTTCGAAGCAGAGAGAAGAAAATTGCCTGTTTGGAATATCCCAGTGCCGTAAAGGATGACTGACCGCAAAACTGGAAGGCCATGAAAAAGAAGCCGAAAAAGTATAACCGCAGAGCATCGGCTCCTGCTTCCAACATAGCGGCGTCTGTGGTAAAAATGGAGAGCAGAAAGTGGGGAGAGCATATGACAATAAACCATGCTGCCAGTGTATACAAAATACCAATGACTGAGGTAAAGCGGATGCCCTGACAGACCCGCTCATACTGCTTTGCACCATAATTATATCCAAGTACCGGCTGGGAACCGCTGGTAAGGCCGCTGACCGGAAGGGACAGGATTTCGCGCACGGAATTAATAACGGTCATGATGCCTACGTACAAATCTCCGCCATATATTTTTAAGGTGGCATTACATACCACCTGCACCAGGCAGTTGGTAGCCTGCATGATAAAGCCTGACATACCAAGGGGAATAATTTCCCGCGTCAGCTTTAAGTCTATTTTCAGATTTTGCCTTTTTATTCTGAGCTCCACTTTTTTCCCTGTGAGGAACCGCAGCACCCAGATACAGGATGCAATCTGACTAAGTACGGTGGCGAGAGCCGCACCGGCAACCCCCATCCGGAAACAAAAGATAAATAGAGGATCCAGGATTAAATTTAATAAAGCGCCTAAGAGGGTGGTCATCATTCCCATTTTGGGAAATCCCTGGGCATTAATAAAGCCGTTTAAGCCTGTGGAGAGCATGGAAAAGGAAGTACCCAGCAGATAAATTTTAAGGTATGCATCCGCATATACATAAGATGCGTCACTGGCGCCAAACAAATAAAGGATAGGCCTGCGCAGCAGATAGCAAAAGAGCAGAATGACCAGGGAAGACAGCAACAAAAGGGAAAAGACGCTGCCAAGTATTTTTTCAGCCCGATCTTCCTGTCTGGCGCCCCTGGATATGGAAAAAAGAGGGGTACCGCCTGTGCTGAACAAAAATGTGAAAGCTGCAACCAGCGTGGTGAGCGGAAAAGCCAGGCCAATGCCGGTCAGGGCAAGGGAGTCCGCCCCTGGCAGATGGCCGATATAAATGCGGTCTACTACGTTGTATAAAAGCTGTACTAACTGTGCAAGCATAAGGGGAATGGACTGACTGATAATATTATGCCATACTTTTCCCCTGGAAAAATCGTTTGTCATAGATTACTTCATCCTTCCCGGGAGACTGTGCTATATATTTAATTTTAAATCAGATATTTTCTATTTGCAATGGATATTTGCAGCTTGATGAAAGTGCTTTCCGGGGTTTTCCTGGAGCGGGTTCATTACTGAAAATCCTCCGACAGCCAATAATACTGTCGGAGGATGGGAGAAAAACTGATATAGCCGGTATTTTTATCGAACAGTCTTTTCATCTTTATCTATTATACGGTCGGGCTCAAAAGAAACACGTGCTGCGCCATAAGAAACACTGGTATTTACTCTGCCAAGAAATGGGACTTTTTCGATCACGGCAGTACCGTTTAAAATCATTTCCATGATATGGATGCAGTCATCTAATGTGCTTTCAGGCTGTGAGAAACAGGTAGGTATACCTGCATATCCTATGTGGCCATTATACATCTGCTGATAACGTCCGTCATATGTCTTTAGATAATCCAATCCCTTTAGAGCCGTATTTACACTGGTTCCCATGACCAGCAGGTTACAGTTACAGGCATCGCCACTAAATAAGATCCCGCTTTTTTCGTCCAGAAAACAAATTCCGCCTGATGTATGGCCCGGAACTTCGATAGCCAAAACACTGCGATTGCCCAATTCAAAACGATCGCCATCATGAATTGCAATCATTTTGGGCAGTCTTTCAAATTCCCTGACACTGTCCCTGGTGTAATCATAAACCTCATAGCCCCCCATATTGCCTAAGGCTTCAAGATAATTGCGAAGTTCTTCTATATCCACATTTTGTGCCATTCTGAAATCACCTTCCCCCAGATAAACCTCATCGAAGGCGCCAATGCCGCCTGCATGATCCAGATGTCCATGAGTTAACGCAACATGATAAGGCTTATCTGTCAGACTCTTTACTAATTCTTTCAGATCGCAGGCGCCGCAGCCGGTATCAATAAGCAATGCACTTTCATCACCTACTAAAAGATACATGGCGGTAAGACCAAATTCATTAATAGCATAAGTATTTTTTGCAATTTCAGATATAAACGGTGTTTTTATTCCCATAATATTTTACCTTCCTTTATTTATACAGAGTTTTTTGCAACTTGTAAATGCCCGTATTACAGGCTTAACTTTTTAAAATTCGCTTTAACATAAGGACGGCTGATGAAGCCTGGCATCCGTTGTTTACCCTTTTACACCGCCAATCATAATACCTTTTACAAGATATTTCTGGAAAAAGGGATATATGATCATAATTGGAAGCAGCCCAACAACTGCAACGGACATGCGAATTCCCGTAGTCGGCAGATTAGATACAACACTTCCCATGCTGGCTTGTGTAGCAGCAGCTGTAGACAGGAATTGGACATCCTGTAACATGCGATTTAAGATGTTTTGAATACTGAAATAAGCTGTATCTGTAACATAATATAAGCCATTCATCCAATCATTCCAATAGCCCAGTCCAATCATGAAGGCCAGCGTTGCCACCATAGGTTTGGAAAGAGGTGCAACAACTTTCCAAAGAATAGTAATCTCGCTTCCACCGTCCAGTCTGGCTGCTTCAATCAACTCCTCCGGAATAGTGGTGGAGAAATAAGTGCGCATCATGATGACATAAAATGCATTCATAAGCAGCGCGGGAAACAGCAATGCCGCATATGTATTTTTGATATGAAAGATACGGGTCCACATCATATAAGAAGGAACTAATCCTCCATTAAAAAGCATTGTAAAAAACACAAAAAATGCAAATACGTTTCGGAATGGCAGATCCTTACGGGATAAGGGATAGGCAAACAATGTGGTCATTAAAATGCTTAGCATTGTCCCAACTACGGTAACCCCGATTGATACGAAATAACCATGAATGACATTGCTCCCGCCGCCGCCCAGAATATAGGTGTAGGCATAGGTACTCCATTTTTCCGGGAAAAAGGAATAACCATTCATCATCAGAGCAGACTCATCTGTAAAGGACGAAACTAAAATCAGCAAAAATGGGACGATGCATATGACACACAAAGCAATCATAATAGTATGTGTAATTACTACACCCGGTGTGATTTTTTTTGACATATTTAATCTTCCTTTCAGCCCTTTTTAGAACAGAGCATTTTCTTTGTCAATTTTGTTGACCAGCAGATTTGCTGAGAATACCACAATAAAACCCATAATAGATTGCATAAAACCGGCTGCAGAGGAACGGCCTACGTCATTGAGCGTTAAAAGAGCACGGTATACGTATGTATCGATTGTATTCGTTGCATTTAAAAGCGGGCCGGAGTCCATTGGCACCTGATAAAACAAACCAAAGTCGGAATAGAAAATACGTCCGACAGATAGTAACGTCAAAGTGATAATGGTCGGCTTTAAACACTGCAGGGTAATATACCATACCTGTTGCCAGCGGGTTGCTCCGTCAATTCTGGCAGCCTCATAATAGGTTTCATCAATGCCAATTATTGTGGCATAATAAATAATAGAGTTGTATCCAAAGCTTTTCCACAAGTACACAAATGTTAAAATAACAGGCCAATACCGGGGAGATGTATACCAGGATATGCTGTCTTTTCCCAGTGCCTTTAAAAGCGTATTATTTACAAAACCACTGTCTTGGGAGAGAAAAGCAAATACGATATAGGATACGATCACGATTGAAATCAGGTATGGTATCAAAATCAATGTCTGGTAGGTTTTCTTTGCTTTCACATTTGTTACATCATTTAAAAGAATTGCCACTGTTATTGCCAGAATTGTACCAAGTACAATAAAAACCAGATTATAACAAATGGTATTTCGAATAATCTGAAAAGCATCATTTCCAGTAAATAAATAAGTAAAATTTGACAGTCCTACCCAAGGGCTTTTCCACATGCCAAGAGAATAGTTAAACCGCTTGAAAGCCAGAATCAAACCCGACATAGGCATATAATTGTTGACAATTAAATAAATCATTCCCGGCATCATCATCAAATACAATGGCATATACCTTCTCCATCTGACCTTTTTTTTCTTTGTCTTCATAGCTGAATATCTCCTTTTCTTAATCATACAGCTATCCGGGCTGCATATTCTGCTGCCCGGACGGCTGTCAGAGTCACAGTCAGGTTGAAATTACCGGTTTGCTATTTGTTTGCCAGAAATGCATCAAGCTGTGCCTGCTTTTCAGCAATTACCACATCCTCACCGGCTGCTTTCAATTCAGCCCTAAAAGTTTCAAGGGTACTTTCAGTATCCATAGATCCACTCATGATAGCAAAATAGTATTTTTCAAATACATTTACACAGGCAGTATACTCGTTGGTTACATTGGTACTGTCAAAAACACAGCCTAAAGCGCCGGATTTGATTGCGTTTGCATCATAGTTACGTAAAAGTTCCGAAAACTCATCAGCCGATGTATAACTTGGATAGGCATTCAACATATTTGGAAGCACCCATCCATTTATAAAACCACAGCTATAGCCGGAATTTTCAAGAGAAACTCCTTCTGCGGGAGCAGCTTTACCTCCATCAGTAACCTGATAATGAGTGCCTTCAATACCATACATCAGTAAGTTACAGATATCTGCGTTGGTGTAAAGTTCCTTCAGGACCGCAAAGGCTAAATCGGGATTCTTTGAATTGGCGGCAATACCATAATCAAGACGTACTGCACAGTTCGCTGCCGACCAGTTGGGATAAATCGTTAAATTATAATATGTTGTATCATCTGTGGAACCATTATCAGGATATGCTCCTGCATCAAATGCACAGAATGCTTTGCCTGCTGGAATCATAGAGGACCAGGACTCTGTATTGCTCATACAATCCTGCATGATTAAACCTTCCTGATACCATTTACGCATTGTTTTGGAGAATTCAATGTATTCTTCACACTCCGTTACACTGATAACTTTACCGGTATTACCATGATCTTCTATAACACCTACGAAGGAGGTATCACCCAGATTATCATAATTAATTTGTGCCAGAAACTGAGAGCCGGTCTGTGGAACAATACCATAAATATCAGGATAAGTTTCCATTGCCTTTTTTACCAAATCATGAATTTCATCCATTGTCCAGATCTTACTGTCATCTATCTCAATACCCATGTCATCAACCATTGCCTTATTTGCATGTACAAGAATCTCATTGGAGAAATTAATAACCTCCGGAATTGCATACAATTGTCCATTCACACGACAGGAATCAATATATGATACGTCCAGCCATTCCAAAAACGGATCCGGATCCTGAGCATAATAATCACTTAGGTCAAGGAGCATACCATTTCCGGCATAAGTTGCAAGTGGGACACCGCTTAACATGACAATATCAACTTCTCCATCGCCTGTCAGCATCAGATTTACCTGTTGCGAATATGTCCCCATTCCACTCCAGGTTATATCTAAGGTTGCGCCAACTTTCTGTGCAAGAATTTTGTTAATTTCTGCCTCAACCGCATCGGAATCATCGTAATTTGCTCCTGTCATAGTAGCCATCTTTATTACCGGCAGATCCTCCATGTTTACACTGCTGTTTCCCTGCGCGCCATCTTCATTTCCGGCAGTATCATTATTGACAACAGAAGAATTGGAAGCGCCTCCTGCGCTTGCTGAATCCTTATCTTTGGAACTTCCACATCCGGTTAATAACAGACTGGCTGTCAATGTCACTGCTCCAAATAGCGCAATCAATTTTTTTAAACGTGTCCTCATAACTTTCCTCCTTTTATAAAATATGGTTACCGAATCTATCCGATTCAATAACCATATTATATAAGAACTTTTATTCATAATGCTGTTCTAAATAAGACTTCTATTGTTCTGATGATGACTTTTTTTACAATTTTTTTTCCCTGTCACGATACTCATTAGGCGTAATGCCCTCATGCTTTTTAAATGTTCTTGAAAAGTGTGAAAAATTTCCAAAACCTGTTTTTAACGAGATAATGCTGATAGACAAATTCGTTGTGGCAAGCAGTTCCTTTGCCAGTTTTATCTTCTCTTTGGTGATATAATCCTTAACTGTATAGCCGGTTCTTTCTTTAAATAGACGTGAAAAATAATCTTCATTTAAATGTACGTATTCCGCTACATTTTCTCTGGTTAGTTTCTTCTCAGGATTTTCCTGTATATAATGAATAGCAATATTAATCTGATCCTGCCTGGCCGGCATCAGTTTATGGAAGGAAAGGGATTGAAGGACATATTCTATTGCTTCCATGAAGTGCTCGTATGTATCATGAGCTTCCATGTAACGCTCCAGAGAATATGCCTGATTAAAAATCTGCCTGTATTGGAAATTCTGATGCTGCATTATGCTGACCAATGCACTGGTAAAACCACAGTGTAATTCTTTTAACACTACCAGATCTTTGCCTAATGACCGGCCTGCTTTGTCAAAGTAACTGTTGATTTCTTTTACAATAAGCTCACCGTTTCCCTGTTCCAGCTGCTCAGCCCACCGCTCCATATGAAAGAGGTGCAGTTTATTTAAGCCATGCATTGTCTGTTCCTGGCTTTTTATAAAAATCTCACTTCTTGCCATTACATTTTGTTGGGCCATCTCGCTTAATAATTGGAATTCCGCTGGAAACATCTCTTTTTTTATAACATCACCAAGGTAAATGGCCGAACTGAAATCCATATATTTTTCTTCAAATTGATGATATTGCTGTAACCCTATCTGACACAAACCCCTCAGATTAACAGTGACTTCCTGAGTATCTATGCACAGCAATAATACAAGGTGCTGCCGATTATATCGAAGCAGTACGGCTTCAATACCAAGCTGTTCAAAAATTTCCGATAAAATATTTTCAATACTGCGGTGCAGTAATCCTCCTTCCCACTCTGTACAATCCAGCTTCCAGTGAACAATCTGTTGCAAAGCTATACAGAATGCAAGTTTATGATACTGCTTTTTTAACTTTAAAGAAAAAATTTTACTTAAATTTTCTTCTGATTTACTCTCATAGTATAATAAGTCGATAAGATAGCTGCTTGCAAGTCCGTCTGTAAGCTCCTTTTTATCTCTGGCAATCTTTTCTAATTTTTGACTGCTGTTCTTTTTTAACAACTTCTTTCTGACCCGGCATATGGAAGCTTCTATTTCTTCATAACGGGCAGGCTGTAAAATATAGTCAAAGCTTCCCAATGAGATTGCTTCTTTCGCATAACTAAATTCCGCATGGGAAGTTAAAAAAATGCATTCTGTTTGCGGAAAATTTTTTACTACCCATCGGAACAAAGACAATCCATTTTCCCCAGGCATTTCAATGTCACATAAAAGGATTTCGATTTGTTCCGTCAAAAATATATGGCGTGCTTCTTCTGGGCAGTAAGCATGGTAAACACCATCTATTTTCAGGTCTTTCCAATGAAGCCCGTTTATAAGACCAGATACTACTTCTTTTTGATCATCCACTACCAATACGTTCATCATCCGCTCCTTTTAAATCGCATATTTTTGGAAAAATTATTTTTCAGGAAAACAAGTTTTCTTTGTTAATGGCATAATCACTTCGCTGACAGCGCCATTATGATTGCGTACAGCAAGTTCTGCCGTTTCACCATAATGTAGAAAAAGCCGTTGCTTTAAGTTAAGAACCCCTACATGCTGTCCATCCTCCATATAATAGTCCGGTTCATTCATACTTTTTAGCCATTCATCCGCATAACCCTGCCCATTATCAGATACGGTCAAATCCAAATAAGATATATCTTCACCAGCTAAAATTTTAAGAACAATCCGAATTTGCAGGTTTCCGCCAGTCACAGCATATTTAACCGAATTTTCTACAAATGTCTGAATTGTCAGCGGAAGAAGCAATGCTTCCAATACTTCATCGCTGGTCGATATATCGCAGTTAATTGAAATTCCCGCGCGGTTTTTTTGAATATTTAAATATTCCTGCGTAAAATCAAGCTCTTCCTGTACTGTTACCGGTGTAAATGTATCCCGGAAAATATAGCGGAAAAACTTCGAGGTATCCATAATAACGTCTTCCAGCTCGCGGTTTTTTTTCTGCTGTGATAAAGCGTATAATGTTTTCAGGCAATTTAGAAAAAAATGCGGCCTGATCTGAAGCTGTAAATATTGCAGCCGTGCTTTTTGCTCACGGATTTCTTTCTCATAAGACTGAATTTTTAACTCTCGAATCTGCTTCATCATAGCATTAAATATACTGGCAGTTTGTCTGAATTCTTCAACATTATACTCTATGGACATTTCAGCCGTAATCTGTCCGGCAGAGATATTCTGCATAGTTTGTATCATACTTTGTATAGGTGTAATAAACTCACCATAAAGGTAAAAAACACTGACGATTGCACATATTACTGCCAGCATCAAAATTGCCAAAATATAAAGCTGTGCTGCCTGAGAAGTAAATATATTCTCATTTGGAATAAGCACATTCATTGTAAGTGTTGTATTGGCAATACTATTGGAAAATAAGATATATTTGTTTTGGATTACTGTTTCGCCTATATTGACTAAAAGGGTACTTCCCTGTTCCTGAGCAAGTATTTTGGCTATTGGAGAATACTGCAGAATCCTGTCACTATTCTGAAATACAATTTCTGTCTTACTGGAGGCATATTTATTAACGACTTCCGAAGTCACGGATTCGAAATCGATCACAATTGTAATATAGGTGCCATTGCCGCCGTAAGTCAAAGCAAGAAACGGCTTTTCTGATCCTTCTATCACTACCCATTCTCTGGTTACAGTATTTTTTTCTATTCTGTCCGTCAGAAAGGCATTAATTTCCTTTTTTGTATCAAATGACATAGATTCTTGAAAAATGTGGTAATAACTGTCGTTATAATGGATAATAAAGCCTGCAATACCTTCTTCTAAAGTCAGCTGTGTACGCATGGATTTCATAAGTTCATACGCAGCTCCATATTTTACAACCTCTGTTGTGATAGATTGTAATATTTTCATTTCAGTGTTCAGGGTAATAATTTCATTCAGGTAATCGCTGCTGATGCCTAATAAATTATTCAGCTCATTAACATAAAGATTCATCATTGCATTACCGCTGTTTCTTAATCCTTCGGTATAATTCCTGGACAAGTAAGAAGAATAAATAAACAATGTAAAAATGATCAAAAAATAGCCTATTAAAAATACGCTTAAAATACGTGTCCGGAAATTTTTTGTTCTGCTTTTCATTCGCTTATTTCTCCTCTTCCTCTGAATCCATTTCTGCCATACTGCTTAGAATAAGTATTCAATTATTTAATTATAGCACTTAAAAGAAAATATCAAAAGTCAATCAGGAACGGCCATTTTTGAGTTTTCACCAGTTGTTTTTGCTTGAATTACAATCGTGCATTGCTTTGAAAGTACAGGCTGATATATAATAATAGAATTAACGGGCAGGTATGTACAAATTTGTGCTCCGGTCCAACTTAGGGGCTGCTGACAAGAATGGAGGACTAATATGAAAACACTGCAAACAATAACATATTACAATAAAGAAACGGGGGACATTTCCTGGGAAGAAAAAAGGATAAAGGTGCAAAGGGAGGCATTGTTGGAGCGTCAGATAGAATCTAATGTGGTTGGCCTGTACCCGGATTATCTTTTCCAGGAAATAGACGGCTTCGGCTGCGCCATGACGGAAACGGCCTGTTATCTTTTATCCCAAATGGCGCCTGATATAAGGCGGGAAGCTTTAAAGTGCTGGTTTGGCCCTGACGGGATAAATGCCAGATTTATCAGAATTCATATCGACAGCTGTGATTATTCCCTGGAGGAATACCAGGCAGTGGAAAATCCTCTTGAGGATCCGGAGCTTCATACCTTTTCTATCAGCCGGGACAAAAAATATATTATTCCTGTGGTGAAGGAAGCAATGGAGCTGTGCAAGGAGCCGGTTTGTGTACTACTCAGCCCCTGGTCACCGCCTGTGCAGTGGAAGACGCCCCCGGAAATTAAGAAAAATGATGCTGCTGTTTATGGGGGAAAGGATGGCAGCGCAGATCTGACCAAACCAAACCGCTGCTTTGGAGGACGATTAAAACCAAAGTACTATGCTTCCTGGGCAAAATATCTGGTAAAATTTGTGAAGGCCTATCTGGAGGAAGGGTTGAATGTGACCATGCTTTCCATTCAGAATGAAGCAAATGCAGCCACCAGCTGGGACAGCTGTGTCTGGAGCGGAGATGAGGAAAGAGAATTTCTGGTAAGCCATCTGTATCCGGCTATGAAAGAAGCAGGGCTGGAGAAAAAAATTGGTCTTTATATTTGGGATCACAATAAAGAGAGAATGATAGAGCATATTGATGAAATGATGACGGGAGAGGCCGTAAATATGATAGAGGGCTTTGCC
This sequence comes from Parablautia intestinalis, assembly GCA_003612395.1. Lineage (GTDB taxonomy): Bacteria > Bacillota > Clostridia > Lachnospirales > Lachnospiraceae > Suilimivivens > Suilimivivens intestinalis. The sequence goes on along the minus strand of RAYQ01000001.1, from coordinate 10,784 downwards.
TATCATTGGTATACGGGAGATCATTTTGAGGCTTTGTCCCTACTGCGGGGCAGGTATCCGGACAAGCTCCTCATGCATTCGGAGAGCTGTGGACTGCATATTCCGGGTAAGGCGCTTGCTTTTGATTTGCCAAAGGATAAGCAGCAGGAGCTTCCGGGGCAGATGAAGGAGTTTTTAAAAATGACGCCCCGGGAAGTGGATTTTCAGGATGCGCAAAATTATGCCCATGATATCATAGGAGATATTAATCATGGAATGAACCGGTGGATTGACTGGAATATGATTGTGGACCGCACAGGAGGGCCAAGGCATGTACCGGGAGGTTTCGCAGCCCCTATGATTGCAGAGGAAGATGGGAGCTATACCCGTACGATCAGCTATGAGTATATCCGGCAGATTGCCCGTACCATCCTGCCCGGCGCCAGACGCATGGGAATCAGCGTGTATGGGCATGATGTGGAAGCCGCCGCCGTAAAAAATCAGGATGGAACAGTGGGGCTGGTAATGGTTAACCGGCAAAAAAACAGGCTGCCTGTGGCGCTTCGTATGCAGGGGTATTTATGTGAAATGACGCTGCCGGGGGAGACGTTAAGCACAGTGATGATTCAGCCGGAGCTGTGTAGTTAATGAAATGCACAGGCCCGTGCAGAGGAAATTCGATTTATGTATGGTTTGTACCGCGAAGAGGCATGTTTGAAAGTGTGAAGAAAAGTTCTAAGATGTCAAAAAGATGCGCCTAAGCGTAAAACGCTTTGGAATGGAGGAAAAGATGGAACATTGGAAGAAAATATGGGGCTACGTCCCGATTGATTTTGGTACTTTGATAGGTGCGCCGGATGATATTACACAGAAAATCCGTATTAAAAATAATGTAAGCGGCAGCGCGGTTAAAATTAAATTTACAAACAAGTATAATAGAGATACCCTGTTGCTAGAGCAGGTCTGTGTGGGAAAGATTAATAAAAACAGCGGAAAGATAACCGGACCCGTAAAGGTGACCTGCCAGGGGAAAACACAGATTGCGGTGCCCATCGGACAGGAATTTTACAGTGACAGTATTCCGCTTCTTTTAGAGGCGGAGGAAGATTTGGCGGTGTCTGTTTACCTTAAGGAGAAGCATGAGATTTACAGCCTGTGCCAGACCTGGAGCGCGAGGGGCTGGCAGAGCAGCTTCTTTAAGGGAAATCAGACGGAGAAAGATGATTTGTCAGGGAAATCAACCCTGGAAACCTTTCCTTTCTTTGCCTATGACGAGCATATCTGTAACGGCGCTTTTGGCGTAAGCGGCGTACAGGTTCTGGCGAAGGAAGATGTGACAGTGATGGCATGCTTTGGAGATTCCATCACCCATATGTCCTATTATTTTGACGCCCTGCAGGATATTCTTTATGCAAGGTATACCGGGAAGTTTGCGCTGCTCAACTGCGGAATCGGGGGAAACCGGGTTTTGTATGATGCCAGCTATGTAAAAGATATGCCGGGGTGCGGAAGATGCTTTGGAAAGGCCGGACAGGACAGATTTGTAGAAGATGTGTATGGGGATGTGGTTCCCGATATTGTATTTTTAATGGAGGGGATAAACGACTGTATGCATGGAATTGATTTTTGCCTGGAGGGACAGGTTCCCACCGGGACCATGATTTTTGAAGGACTTAAGTCCATGATAGAGAAGGCTCATAAGAAAGGCAGCAGGATCTATATCAGTACGGTTATGCCTTTTGCAAATGACAGTAAACAGGCAGCAGGGCAGTCGGAAAGCATCAGGCAGGAGCTGAATGCGTTGATTCGCGCCCACAAGGATTTGGCGGACGGGTTTGTGGATTTGGATGAAGCAGTAAGGAGACCGGAGAATATCTATTTGATGAAGGACGGCCTGCATTTGGGAGACGGACTGCATCCAAATGCGGCGGGCGGTAAGGCGATTGCGGAGGTGATTGGCACAAAGTTTTCGCTCTTTTACTCGAAATCCAATATGGAACAGCTAAAAAAGCAAACAGGCAGGTTAAAAACGAACAGGTAGTTGTAAAAACAATGGAAGAATTGGAGGCTATGGAGGGTGAGTAAAATCACATTTGCCGAAGATGTTTATTAAAAGCCATTGAGCGTGATCCCTTTAGCGGCGAGGGAAAATCGAAACAGTTAAAAGGCAGCTTTGGTGGGGAATGAAGGGACTATCGGGAATCAGATAGTCCCTTTTGCCGTGCTGCTTTATGCAGTCCCCGGCTTTCCTGATTATCATTGTGCGGCGGAAAGGGATTTAAAAATGCCGGTTGTATGGAGTGCCTTACTGATCATAAAAAGAATAGCAGAATCAATCGGCCACATCACAGCATTCTTAAAAAGGCGGGCGGGCAAGAGCGCCCAAAATGCTTTTCCATACAAAATAGAAATCCACAGAGTATTAAAAAATATATTGCAGACAAGTACTACCACCAGCTTGGCTGTTAATATCCGTGGCAAAGTTAATGGCTTTTTGTACGTAAAGCTGCCATAAATCAGACCGGCCAGTATGGCGTCAAAGGTAAAGCCGGGGAAGAACATGCCGGTAGGCTTTATCAGGTATTTGATAATATCCAGGGCCCCGCCAAAACATCCACCCACCACAGGGCCAAACAGATAGTCCACCATTCGGTTTGGAATACCGGAAAAGCCAATTTTAATGTAATTCCCAATCTCAATGGAAGCAACGGCGCTAAGCGCAACGGCAATTGCGGCCATCAGCCCGCAGATTGTCACTGTGCGAAGCTTTTTCATTTCCTGGTAAGACTGAGTGAACAAAGTTGCTAATCTTTTCATAAAAAATTACCTCCTTTGCAGAACTCATTCTACTACAATAGGAGATAAATTAAAAAATCAAAGATTTCTCAACTAATAAATTTGTGCTCACGTCCAAAATTATAGGCTGTTGGAAATATAGAGGACAAATATCTCAAATTGCAGCGGGATGCGATCCATGCACCGCAAGAACTGCCTGGTTCTTTTCGTCCGGTTGTCAACTCCCTGTTCAGCCGGCACTTAACGCGCACAAATCTACTCTGCATGTCTATAAGATTTTAAGTTTCTGTAGATGATTATAGGCACAGAATTCGCAAAATGCAAGTGTTATTTTCACAGCTTCTTTATAGCCTGTAAAGTTTTGCCCGGGCAGTTTCCTGTTTTTTTCCATAATATTTAGAAGTTCTTAAGAATTGATGCAGGGAGTTATTCAGGTTTTTGAGGTAATCTCTTTTTATAATCCGTTATAAAAAACAGATAGCAGCTATCTATCAAATGTTGTCAGGAATTTGCAGGAAGAAAGGAGAAGAAAGATTTAAATGACGCTGGATATATTGATGCAATATTTTACGAGATACGGAGGAATTGCAATTTTTGTGATTGTGCTGCTGGAATATCTGAATCTGCCGGGATTTCCGGCCGGAGTTATCATGCCTCTTGCGGGCATATGGGCGGCTAAGGGCAATATAGCCTTTCTGCCGGCGCTTCTTATCACAGTGGCGGCGGGGCTTACAGGGAGCCTTATTTTGTATTATCTGGGGTATAAAGGCGGCGAGCTGTTTTTACAGAAGTACTTAAATAAATTTCCAAAGCAAAGGCCGGTGATAGAGGAAAAGCTTGCCTGGATACGGCAAAGAGGCAGTATCGGCATTTTCTTCAGCAAGCTGATACCCATGATAAGAACGCTGGTTTCCATACCTGCAGGCGTATCAAAGATGAATTTAATACAATATACAGTGAGTTCTACCCTTGGAATTTTTGTCTGGAATTTATTTTTTGTAGGCGCAGGGTACTTTATGGGAGACGCTGTTTTAAACTATTTCATGTAAAAAACGATAAGATATGACTTGTGCATTGTTTGTACCGCAAGAGACACAAACTTGTAAGCCATATATGGCTTTGCGCAATAAAGCAAAGGTGAACAAAGTTCACCTCGCAGAAATGAGGAAAAATATGAGGGATTAATTTATGAAGATTGCAATGATGACAAATAGTTATAAGCCGTTTATAGCGGGGGTGCCTGTTTCGATAGAAAGACTGTCCCGGAGCCTGCAGGCAAGGGGGCATGAGGTAGTGGTGTTTGCACCATCCTATGATGAGCAGGAGGAAGAAAAGAATGTGGTAAGGTATAAAGCTCTTTTACGGGGAGTAGCCTGCGGCTTTTCAGTGCCGGACAGCCTGGACTCTAAGATAGAGAAAAGCTTTAAGGAGGGAAATTTTGATGTGATCCATGTGCATCACCCAATGCTGATAGGGCGGACCGCACAGTATTTATCCTGGAAATATCATGTGCCGCTGGTATTTACTTACCACACCAGGTATGAGCAGTATTTACATTATGTAGGGCTTTCCGGATTAAAAAGAGTGATGCCTGCCTATGTGAAAAGTTATGGAAAACGCTGCGATATGGTCCTTGCTCCCACGCCGATGATGAAAGACTATCTGGAGGAGATTGGAATTACAGCGCCGGTAAGGGTAGTGCCAACCGGTCTTCATGAGGACAGCTTTTATCCGGACAGGCAGCGGGCTTTGGGCATAAGGCAGCACCTGGCAGAAGATAAGAAGTATCTGTTTTGCACTGTGGCGCGGCTTGCAAAGGAAAAAAATCTGGAATTTTTGTTTGAGAGTATGAAGCTGTTTAAGGAAAACTGCGGGAGCTGCTTTCGCCTTGCCCTTATCGGGGACGGTCCGCAGAGGGATAGTCTGGAAAAAAGAGCTGACAGCCTGGGACTTTCCCGGGAAATCATATTTTTAGGGAAAATACCTAATCAGGAAGTAAAAAATTACTGTCATGCATCGGATTTATTTTTGTTTACTTCTTTATCGGAAACCCAGGGGATTGTACTTTTAGAGTCCATGGCAGCGGGAACACCTGTTCTTGCCCTTTGGGGAAGCGGAACCCGGGATGTGGTGGTAAACGGCAAAAACGGGTATATGACAGAAGCATCAGAGACAGAGTTTGCAGATAAGCTGATGGACATTCTGGAAAAGAAAGAAATTGAGCTTTTGCGGCAGGGAGCTGTCATGACGGCAGAAAATTACAGTAGCGAAAAAATTGCCAGACTGGCAGAGAGCGCTTATGTGGAGGCTGTTTACGACAGGATGCTGAAAGAGAGCAGGAAGTATGGAGATAGGAATCGAAACAATAATATGGTATACTCCGGATGAGAAGTTATTTAAAATTTCCAGGGCGGCACTTTTTATTCCTGTTTAAGCCGCCGCAGACAAATTTGAAAAGCAGGAAGAACGGGAGAGCGGGAAAATGGAAGGATATCATATTTTAATTGTTGAGGATGACAAGGAAATCAGGGAAGGCATTGAGATTTATTTAAAAAATCAGGGATATATCGTGTTTCAGGCAGCAGACGGCGTGGAAGGAATTGAAAAGATCAGGCAGCAGGAGATTCATCTGGCTATTGTGGATATTATGATGCCCAGAATGGATGGCATTACCATGATGATGAAGGTACGGGAGTCAGGGTATGAGTTCCCGGTTATTATGCTTTCGGCCAAGTCTGAGGAGGTGGATAAAATTATGGGGCTGAATATGGGAGCGGACGATTATGTGACCAAGCCCTTTACCACCATGGAGCTGTTAGCAAGAGTTAATTCCCATCTGCGCAGGTATGGGAAATTTTTAGAGGCAGTTGGAGAAAAAAGCCAGAATAAGAAGGTTTATGTGATTGGCGGCCTGGAGTTAAATGAGGAGACAGTGGAGGTAAGTGTGGATGGCAAACCGGTGAAGCTGACGCCTCTTGAGTTTAAAATTTTAATGCTGCTTATGAAAAATCCGGGCAGAGTTTTCAGCGCGGAGGAAATATATGAGAGAGTTTGGAATGAGCAGGCAATTAATACGGATACGATTATGGTGCATATCAGGAAAATTCGGGAAAAAATAGAAATCAACCCGAAGGAGCCTAAATATTTGAAGGTGGTGTGGGGTGTTGGATACAAAATCGAAAAACAGTAAAAAATTTAGTTTTGCGGCCGCAGGAGTTGTAGTAATGCTTGCAGTGTCGGCGTTTATGGCTTGTTACCCGCTTTTTGAAAAGCAGGCGGCCAATTATTATACGGACCCCTTAAGAAGCGGAGAGCTATTACAGTATTTTTATAAAAGTAATCTGGTTTTTTACAAAAGTATGCTGGATAAGGTGCAGGGCGGGGAAAACAGCTATGCGGATTTGTACCTTTTGACAGAGGAAAAGGAGCTTTCAGAGGGAGAGAAATTCTCAGAGGATGATATTGACCGTAATTACGGGGAGATTATGGAGGAGAGAGCCCTTGGGGAATATAAGGATACCCTGGCAAGGGCTGTGAACTCTGTCATGGAAAAATGGGAAAACGATACTTTGAATGTGATTTTCAGGAATTTGGATTATTGCGTGATAGATCACCGGACAGGGGAAATTTTGAAAAATACCGGCAGGGAAATAGAAGCCCTTTATAAAGACAAAAGCCGCAGGGATGAGGATGCTCCTTACGTTTATTATGTTATCATGGACTATGACGGGACGGGGAGCCTTGAGAATATTGCCGTGAGAGACGAAAAGCCCGATGCGCTTTTAAAAAATGTGCAGAGTGTTATGGCAGGCAAATGGCTTGGGAATTATTTATCCGAACAAAGCCATCATTATAATCTGTCAGATTCTAATACGGTTTATTTTAATTCGGGAAGGGAAAAGCTTACTTACCGCATTCATGATAAGCCAAAGGACATGACTTTTATTTATGCCTGTACAAAGCAGCAGAAGGAAGACCTTGCTGCCATATGGAAAGACAACAGCTTTTTCTGGACATACCAAAATGAAATACGATGGGCATATTATCAGGCAGGTACAATGGATGTTTACTGGATTATTCTTGCAGTGTCTGCTTTTGCAGGGCTTCTTCTGACCAGAATAAAGCGGTACTGTCTTCACCGGCTCTCAGGCGTACAGATGCATTTGGAAATCAGCCTCTCAGCCATCGTCTGCATGATGGCGGGAATGGAAAGCTTAATTATGGAGCTGGTTTATATTACCAATAATGGGTTTTCCACGGGATTATTTGCCAAATATACTGACCTGTTTACAGAGGAATCTTTTGGGATGATTGCCGGATGCGTAAATGCCCTTGCGCTTACCTGCATTTTTGGCGCCTGGTTTTATCTGGTTACTACTTTGGGAGAAGTTTTTGATCTGGGGCTGAAAGAATTTATAAAAGAACGTTCCCTGATTGTAAAGATAACCTCCTGGCTCATCGGCAAAACCAGAAAAAAAGCCAGTCAGTTTAAGGAAGAAGTCCTGCATGTGGATCTGGGAGGAGAGGCGGAAGGGACCGTCAGAAAGCTGGTTTTCATCAATTTCCTGTTTCTGGCTGCGATATGCTTTTTGTGGATGTTCGGGTGGATTGCGCTGGTGATTTATTCAGTGGTTCTTTATATCGGACTAAAAAAATATGTGCAGAAAATTCAGGAGCAGTACAGGAAACTTCTTGCGGCTACCAGGTCTATAGCAAACGGCAATTTGCAGACCAGATTCGAGGAGGACTGGGGCGTGTTTGAGTCCTACAAAGAGGAGCTTGTTAAAATTCAAAGCGGTTTTAAGGCGGCGGTGGACGAGGAAGTAAAGAGTCAGAAAATGAAAACAGAGCTGATTACCAATGTGTCTCATGATCTTAAAACGCCCCTTACGGCAATAACCACTTACATTGAGCTTTTAGGAGAAGAAAATATTACGCCAAAGCAGAGAAAGGAATACCTGCAGGTGCTTTCCAGAAAATCCAACAGGCTGAAATTCCTGATAGAGGACCTGTTTGAAGTGAGCAGGGCAAGCAGTGGGAATATTACATTAAATCCTGTGGACGTAGATATCTGTCATCTGCTCCGCCAGGTGTATCTGGAATATGAAGATAAGGTGGAGGAGGCAGATTTGATTTTCCGTTTCAGTATGCCTGATGAGAAAGTGATTTTGCAGTTAGACAGCCAGAAAACCTACCGGATATTTGAGAACCTTTATGTGAACATCATAAAGTATGCCATGCCCCATACAAGGGTTTATATAAACGCCCGGAAAACAGAAACAGGAATTCAGATTGAACTGAAAAATATGTCTGCGGCTGAGCTTAATATTCCGGCTCAGGATTTGACAGAACGGTTTGTGCGCGGGGACAGTTCCCGAAACACGGAAGGAAGCGGTCTTGGACTGGCAATTGCCCGATGCTTTGTGGAACTGCAGGGAGGCATAATGAAGGTGGAAATAGACGGGGACTTATTTAAAGTGGTGATTGCGTGGCGGGGAACTGTTCAAGGAACGGTTACATAGTCCGTTATGCGCCTGCCATTTATGCACAGGCCCGTGCGAAGAAACATGCTGTGAAAGCAGCGCACAGGCCGTGCATTGGGCAGGGTTTTGATGTCATGTCATTTTATGACGCTCGTTGTCCAGGTTATTGTGTCATTCTCAACATTTTCTGCATCAACTGACATAACCTCCCCTGCTATTTTATCCAGTGCAGATTCTGTTATTTTTCGTGAAGTGTCTGTAATAAGTCCCAAAAACATCTGATCATACCGGGAAAAAGACATATTGACAATTTCTCCGTTCTGACCAATCACATCCACAGTAATCGTTGGATCGTTTCCGGAATATCCCTGACAGTTGTACTCTGCCCTGTCCACCGGACTGTCTATCAGCTTACATTCCTCCGCCTTCTTTTTGGCAAGTTCTGCATATAGATGATAGTCTTTCTCCAGCGCCGTATCATAGTCCAGAGGGACGCTTATTTCTAACTGTCTGCTATGATCAATAGTAAACATCTCCCCTGTCACAGCATCTATCATGTATGTCCATCTTGTGCTTTCAGGGGTCTGCTCTTTTTGAAACAGAACGTCACCAGACCAAAAAGCACGGGGGAAGGTTTCGGTTCCCGGATAATAGCTCATGTATACATAAGCGCCTTCCAAATCCAGGCCGTAAATATTCTTCAAATACCGGGCTCCTGCCTGTGCCGCTTCCTCCATTGTTAAATCCATATCCGTAGGCGTTCCGGTATTCAGGCTGTCCATACTGACAGAATAGTTTATTTTTTCACTGTTTTCCTCTTTTGCCTGGGGAGCTGGCAATGCTGTTTCCGGATTGTCCGGGACCTGATAGCTGGTTGGAATTGTCTCTGTCTTTTTGGCATTTGCCGCCAAAGTTACCTCCGCTGCCGAATAAAAAAGAATTGTACCTGCGCCGATAATGGCAAGTGTTGCTGCCGTCAGTTTTAAGATATTTTTTTGCTTCATAGTGAAACTCCTTTCTAAATGTTTTGATAGATACACTATAAAACTTCTCTGTATCAAAAAAACATCAGAGTTATTACGGACTTGTAAATTATTTTTTATGTCCGCTGCATCTTTGCACAGCAGCAGTGGGGCAGCCGGATTTCCACTTTGGGGGAACTGTCAGATGGCCTGTATGTGATGGGAAAGGCAATTGGGAAAGGACAGTTTTACTGTCGTTCCCATCCCCAGTCCGGAAGTAAATGACATTTTAGCGTGATGAATCTGTATGATTTTCTCACAGATAGCAAGCCCAAGTCCTGCCCCGCCGCCTGTACGGCTGCGTGCCTTGTCAACACGATAAAAAGCTTCTTTTATATGGGCTGTCTGCTCCTTTGTCATTCCAATCCCATGGTCCTTTACTTCCACTATAATATGAGATCCTTCCGAATAAGCCCAAATACGAATTTCTTCTTCGGGCCGGCTTGCTTTTATCGCGTTATCAATCAGGTTATTTATCAGTATCAGAAGCTGTTCCATATTTCCTCTGATGATGTGATCCTGAGGCGGTAAATAGGTCAGGTTTATTCCTTTTTCGGCCGCCCTTATGTGCATGATCTTTTCTGAACGGGTAAAAAGCTCTTTTATGGAGCAGTCGTTTTCTTCCATCTCATCCCCGTTAAGCAATGCCATATCAAGAAGCTGATAGGCCATGTTCTGGAGCCTGCTGCACTCTGACATGATAAACTGGGTACATTCATAACGTTCTTCCTCTGATATAAGCGCCTTTTGGATATACTCTGCATATCCGTAAATTGCTGTCAGCGGAATCCTTAATTCATGGGAAAAATTGTCAATAAACTGCTGCTTCTGCTTTGCGGCCTCCTCAAGCTGCTGAATTTGAGTTTCCACCTGTCCGGCCATAAGATTAAAATGGTACGCTACGCTGGAAATCTCATCTTTACCGTTAACAGGAATCCGGCTGCCATAGTTTCCATTTGCAATTTTTGCAGATGTACTGGAAATCTGTCTTAGCGGACGGAAAATAATATTCAACAATTGAAACAGAAAAAACGACATTAAAAGCATTGCTGCAGCGCCTGTAAGAAAAAGAATATTTTTTGTCTGACGCCATGAGCGGATGGCATCACCAAGGTTCCCGATATACATAAGTCCGTAATCCTGCCACGGAGCCGGGAAACTGCCATAAACGCACAGGACAGGGTGAGGACCGTTTTCGATATAGACAAGCCTGTCCTGACGGTATCCTGTATCCGGCGGGAAAATTCCGTTTTCTGATGGTGCAAATACAGGACTTTCGTAAATCCATTCCCCGCAGGAAGCTACTGCAAGTCCGTTTCCCTTTCCCTGTAGATACCGGGAATACATGCGCATCAGGGCGCCTATATTTTCCTTCATATCATTTTCCCTTATACTATTTTCACGTTGCTCTAATGCCTGCATATCTCCGATGTGATATGTTGTGAACTGTAGATGTAAACATTTTCGGCAAACGCAGTATTTTAGCGGAAATGGGGCATCTGCT
>RAYQ01000020.1 GCA_003612395.1 Parablautia intestinalis | reverse complement strand
TTACCCGATATATGCAGAAAACCACGCCGCTGAAAAGCGGCGTTGCTTTATTCTGTGGCGTATGGTTTGACGCTTACGATTGAGCGTTTTCCTCTCGGCGGTCAACTTGGTGTATTCTTCTTTCCATGCCTTTGTCGGGACTGTAGTATTGCTGTTCATCACACCTTTGAGATAATCTTCCGCCGTTGTGAATAGGATTTGCTCGGCTTTGGTCTGCTCGTTCCAGTCGGTAGCGGGAATGGATTTGCACTTGTACTGCCGCTTTTTGGGATCATAGATTTTATTCCCGTCTTTGTCAAGAATGTACTCCTTTTTCTGCTTCGCTCCCCGCTCGCCGCGCTCGTCAAAAGGGCGCATAGTCAGCATGATATGGGCGTGGGGGTTCCGCCGCCTGTGTCGTGTAGGTGGTGTTAGTATATAAATGTGGACCGAAAAAGTTGAACAACCTATACTATCAAATGCAAGGGCAAAGGAGATGAAGGGCATGGCGAAAAATCAAAAATATTACACTCCGGAATTTAAACAGCAGATCGCGGATCTGTATAATGCCGGAGGAACTTCGTATCCGCAACCGGAACGTGAATATGGCGTAAACCGGAGTACGATTAGCGGCCGGGTAAAGCAGCTTTCCCCTGTCAAGGTATCACAGGAGGAAACGGCCACCCCCAGGGAACACCCTGCAGCATCAAGCGGGTCCGGAGGCATATGGCAGGGCAGGGACTGCGCTCTGCGATAGTAAAGAAGTACAGCCGCCATGCCAGTCACGGCAGTATCCCGGATGATAAAGTGAATATCCTGAAACGTGATTTTGGAACGGAAACCATCAATCCAAAATGGTGCACAGATATTACCTGCATCCATGTGCAGAAAGAAGGATGGACTTATCTGGCGTCTGTCATGGATTTGTGCAGCCGTAAAATCACCGGCTATGCCTATGGCACCTCCATGACAGCGGAACCGGCAGTGAAAGCGGTAGAGAATGGCTGCATGGAATCCTTCCATTCTGTACTGAAAAAGGAAGAAATATATCTTCATACTTATCAGGATTCAAAGGAAGCCCGCGGAGCAATTTTTGAATACATAGAGGGCTGGTATAACCGAAAAAGAATACACAGTGCGATTGGTTACATAACACCATAGCAGAAGGAGGATGAGGAACTTAAAAAAGCAGCATAATCTTTCGACTTTTTTGTCCAGAGTATTGACATAGATCCAGCCTGTCATCAGGGGAACGGCAGGATTTGGAGGTTACCGGGAATGTGGACGATGGCGTTGGACGTGGGATCCGGGCAAAAGGTATGCTCCAGCTGATATCCAACACCGCAAAGCTATAGTATTAGGAAAAGGGAATAAAAAAGGTATTTCACCCCGGCATAGGGCATCTTGCCTGCCGGGGTATTGTTTTGCCGGCGCCCGGATGATACGATAGTTTTGCTGAGGCAGAGAGGAGGAGAAAAATGAAGCTGACTATCCATCAGGATCTTGCGGTTTCCGAAACAGAAATTATTATCAATTGCGCCCATGTGGATGGAAGGCTCCGTCATTTGATTGAGATGATACGGCAGCATGGCTTTTCCTTAACGGGGTATCAGGAAGAGAAGGAGTACCAAATTCCGCTGGAACAAATTTATTTTATGGATTCTGCGGACGGGAAAACCTTTCTTTATCTGGAAAAGGAGGTTTACTTCTGTCGGGATACACTGGCTGCGCTGGAAGAAAAACTGCTTCATACTTCTTTTATAAGGATCAGTAAAAATTGCATCATCAACACCGATTATTTGAAAAGCGTGCGCCCGCTTTATAATCATCGGCTGGAAGCCTTCTTGGTGAATGGGGAAACCCAGATCGTTACCCGTAATTATATTGAAGTATTGAAAAATAAGCTGAAAGGAGAAAATTTATGAAAAATCTATTATGGAACCGGATTCCGTCTACCTGCATCTGCTTTACCCTGATCGTGCTTGCAAACTGGGGGCTTGATCTGCTGTGGGGGAATGAAGTTTCCCCCTTCCTGCTGGTTTTGTTTGTGTGGCTTGTTGCATGCCAGTTTATAGATACGCTGATTAGCAGAATAGAATTCCGGAAACGGAGTCATTACTGCATAGCAGAATCGGTGGTGTTGTATCTGCTGTCACTGTTTATTTTCAGGATGTTCTTCTGGAAGGGCATGGATGTTTCCAGCTTTGTCTCTTTTACGGTAACCTTTTTATTTACAGATGGGTTTATCTTCTGGTATTTCCGCAAGCGGCAGGAAATCCAGGCAGAGGAGATCAATGAACTGATCCGGGTAAGAGAAGAAAATGCTCCTGATTGCGCCCGAAATTCTTAAAGCAGTCTCATTGCACAGGCAGTTAAAATAAGCTATGTCTGGAGCAGGAGGTGGCAGATATGGAAAATGAGGATAAAAAAGATTTTAACGCTATGTTGCATGACAGCAAGGACATGCCAAAGTTTAGGACGATTACGGAGCGGAAAAGCATTGAGAAATATGGGGGGAAGCAGGATGTATTTTGCCCCGCCCACCGACTATGCCAGGGCAATGAAACAAATTCCATGCGGCAAAGTGATTACCGTTTGGAAAATCTGGGAATACTTTGTCAGGCTGAGCGGCGCTGATTTTACGGAGCCTATCACGGTAGGAACTTAAGTGCCGCCGCCGGGCGGCACTTTCTTACAATGGATGTCCCGACAATAAAAATATCTTTTAGATTTTCTTTTTTCAGTTTTTCACAGTATTCCTTTTCTATAATTTACCTGATTACAGTTTCGGGTTTACAGTCTGCTTTAAGTTCAATAACGATCCCGGGCAGGCCTTTTCATCTTGGATAGAAGATAAAATCAGCAAAATCCTTTCCGCTTTTTTCTACCCGTTCTACTTTATATTTATTTCTGGCTGAAAGATATGCCAGCCCCATGATGTGGGATTTATGGGGAGAGACTGGAAGGAAATCACATTAGATTCGTCTTCTGATAAGATAGAAATAAGAAGTAATCTTTCCAATTTTCCAATAGTATTGATGAAAAAGAAATATATAAATTATATCAGGAAGGCCGGATTATACTTGTACATTTTTTCAGCAGACAGAGAGTTTGCTATGGATAAATCAAAAGTAGTAGAAGCCATTGATATACATAATGTAATAATGCTTACTGAAAAATGAATGTGTCATTTGGGCAACTTCAATCCCCTCACCCCCTGTTACACGCTTGAAATAATCTTCAAGGCTTTCTTCCTCTAATAATGCACCGTGGTCAATAATTCCTATATCATCAGCCAGCAATGCAATCTCGGAAAGAATATGGCTGGAAATCAGTATCGTTTTCCCTCTTTCCGTACAGAGGTCACGGATGAAAGAGCGCACTTCTGCAATTCCAATCGGATCAAGACCGTTAATCGGTTCGTCCAAAATCAAAAGCTCCGGGTCGTGCATAATGGCAAGGGCAATCGCCAATCGCTGCTTCATTCCAAGCGAATATTGAGAAAACAGCTTTTTGGATTTATAGGAAGTCCCACTAAATGAAGTGCATTTTTAATTGCATTGCGGTTCGGCACTCCCCGCAGGGTTGCAAAAATGCGCAGGTTTTCTGTGGCGGTCAGATTCGGGTAAAATCCGGGAGATTCAATCAGACAGCCAATCCGGGAGCAGCTCCTTTTCATAGTTGCTATTCTATCACGCTAACCTTGCCGAAACCTTGTTTTTTTCATGTTTTTGCAGATAACAGAAATTTGACAAACTGAAAAATCCCTGTATTACTACAGGGATTTTGGAAGCAATATTGTAAATATAGTTTCCTTATCAGGAGTGCTGTCAGCGGCAATCGTTCCTTGATAATAGACATTTGCCCCCGTACACGCCTGAGTTTTGTGAAAAGAAATAGAATTACCAACAAAGCTATACAAAACATAATCAATAAAAATGGGTTAATACTCATGTCAGGCCTCCCTGTTAAAACGGTAGCCACGCCACGGACAGTCAAAATGTAAAACGGATGCTCCGGGTCTGGTTCAATTTTTCCCTCAATTTGCTGATAAATGACATGATATTACTGTCGTCAAAAGCGTATTCTTCCGCCTAAACCCGCGTATAAATCTGCTTTTTTGTAAATACCTTGCCCTTATTTGATGCCAGAAAAGAAAGCAGGTCAAATTCTTTTCCCGTAAGTTCAATCTGTTCATTCCCTTGAAAAACAAGGCGGTTAAGGCTGTCAATCGTCATCCCCCTGAAACATCATGCGGTCTGTTTCAGAACTGGAAACAGGATTAAGCAGGGTATAACGCCGGATTAAGGAATTTACCCGTGCCATAAGCTCGTTGATGCTAAATGGCTTTGCCAGGTAATCGTCTGCCCCCATCCGCAAGCCGGACACTTTATCTTCTTCTTCGCTTTTGGCGGTCAGCATAAGGACAGGAACATGACTTGTCCGCCGTATTTGCTGCAATACTTGAAAACTATCCAGATCAGGCATCATAATATCAGGAATAATAAGTGAGCAGGTATCCTTGTTTTCCTCCAATATCCGTAGTCCTTCTATGCCGCCGTTAGCAACAACCGCAACAAGGCTCTCCTGCTCTACGCATTTTTTCATAAGCGCACAAAGTTCTTTGTAATCATCAATAACCAAAACTTTACTCATGCTTCTGCGTCCTTAATGCTTTTGTGCGGGCATCAGCCGGCTTCTTCGCATCTTTTGGTATCAGCCACAAGCGGCTGAATTTTGCCACGCCCGGTATACGGTTTTCCTCACGCAGCTTTTGTACCCGTCTTTCTGAAATCCCCCACTTCTTTGCCGCTTCTGGAGCAGAAATATACTCTAACATCTTCATTCACCCTTCCTTTAATCTCTGCTATATAATTATATGCGGTTGGGCGAATCATTTTAAGTATTTAAGAACTGCATCATGGAAATGACATTGGCTGAAATTCTTCGTATATTTCATAGCCTAATGCGCCTTTAGTTAATTTCTGTCCAACACCATCATCTTGTCTGACATAAATAACTTCTATACTTATTACGCGCCTTTTTGATTAGCGTTTTAATACGATATACAAAAGTCTCAAATTCATATAAGTCATTATTCATAATTAAATTTTGAGTATCAACAATCAACAATCAACAAATATTATTCTATTATCTCCCAAATTCTAATTTGTCGATGGCTTTCTTATAGCATTTCATTCCTCAAAATGAAATAGATTTCATTTCACCAAATGCAATGCTTCAATTATGACAAAATGAGAAAAACACTGTTATTTAACTCTGTTCCAACTAATTTATTTCCATTTTTGACAAGAGCGAACACTAAAAACTCTAGCCCTAAGTTTACAGGAGAAAGCTAAATATTTCACTACACGTTCTTATTTGACCTTACTTAAGATTGACAAAGAATTACACTGCAATTAGAATGAAGAAAAGCGATGTCTGCGGACAGGATGCATCCGCATAAAAACAGCTTTTAAATGGAGGAAATGTAATGAGAATTACCGATGTGAAAATTGAAAAATTCTCAATCGAGCTGACAGAGCCCTTTAAGGTGGCTTTTGCGGAGATAAGCAGATGTGAAAATCTGCTTATCAAGATTGAGACAGACGAAGGATATTGCGGATACGGAGAAGCAGCGCCGTTTGCGCCAGTCACGGGAGAGACGTTTGACGGGTGTGCAGAAGTACTTGGCATGTTCCGCCAGGGACTGATCGGAATGAACCCACTGGATATCGAGAAAATTCATGTTATGATGGACGGGCTCGTTCACGGGAATGGTTCAGCGAAATGCGCGGTAGATATAGCGCTTCATGATTTGAAGGGAAAAGTAATGAATCAGCCGCTTTTCCGTGTGCTTGGCGGTTATCAGGATGTAGTGCAGAGCGATATTACTATTGGTATTGCATCGCCTGAGAGAATGGCAGAGCTTGCGGAAAATTATGTAAAGAATCAGGGATATCATATTTTAAAAATAAAGGCAGGTATCAATCCGGATGATGATTTGAGAGCCCTGAGCCTGATCCGGAAAGCAGTGGGGGAGGATATTCGTCTTAGAGTGGATGCGAACCAGGGATATGATGTGGCCCGTGCAGTCTATGCACTGGAAGGAATGAAAAAATATGGAGTGGAGGCGGTAGAGCAATGCCTTCCGGACTGGGATGTAGACGGCGCGGTATTCCTGAAATCAAAGATAAGCGGGATACAGCTCATGCTGGATGAGTCGATCCATACGGTAAAAGATGCAGCGAGGGTATGTAAGGCCAATGCGGCGGATATTCTGAACATCAAACTGATGAAATGCGGCGGTTTGTACCGGGGCGGACAGATCAGCACCATCGCTGAGAATTTCGGTATGACCTGTATGGTTGGCTGTATGTTGGAGAGCAAGGTAGCGATTACGGCCGGATTAAGCCTTGTAGCCTCCAGACGCAATATTACAGAGGCGGATTGCGACAGCTTTATGTACTACAAGGATGCAGATACGGGAATGCCGGGCGGTTTTGAGCGCAGCGGCGATATGTTTCAGCTTTTGGAGAAGCCGGGTCTGGGACTTGATATTTCATTTTAACCACCGTTTAGCCGTATTTTTTATGGCAGCACATTGTGAAATCAAAGGGGAAAAACAATTCAAAGGAGAAAAGACTTATGTTTCCATTATTTCAGACATCAGACAGTATGCTTGCGGTGATTCTTGCCATTGTGGCATTTGCCTTCTGGTCACAGAAGTTTAAGTTTTTTAAAATGATAGGACCGGCGCTCTGCGTTATTATTATCGGTATTTTGCTGGTGAATCTGCGTATTGTGCCGGGTTATACGGATGTCTACGGGACGATTTCCGTATACTGCATTCCCTTTTCCATCTCTCTTTATCTGCTAAATGTGGATTTGAAACAGATCATGAAAATGTCGAAAGAGCCGCTGCTTTCCATTGGATCCGCAGTATTGTGCGTCAGCATTGTGGCTGTAATATTTGGTGTGATTTTTGGAAACAGCATGGAGGAAGGATGGAAAATAGCGGGTATGTTTGTGGGGACCTATACAGGCGGCAGTTCAAATCTGACAGCCATCGCAACGGGTCTGAATGCTTCTCCGTCAACCATCGCAGCAGCCAATGCGGCGGATTATGTGATTGGCATGCCTTCCCTTTTATTGATGTTTCTGGCGCCGACTCTTTTAAAGAAATCGTCCTGGTTCCAGAAATTCTGGCCCTATTCCTTTACGGAGAAGGAGCTGGAGGGGGACGGCGAAGAGAAGGAGCTGATGGCAGCCGGGGAATGGAGTATTGGGGAGATCGCAATACTTCTTGCCATCTCGGTTTCAATTGTGAGCATCGCTACCAAACTGTCTTCCTTTATGAGCCCGGATTTTGCCAGTGCGGTAAAAATCCTTTTGATTTCCACGATATCCATTGCCGTGGCGCAGATTCCTGCCGTCAGAAAATTAAGGGGAGCGACAAATCTGGGGTTGTTTTTTGGAATGATGTTCCTGGTGGTGGTAGGATTTACCGTGGATATCAGAGGATTCTTTGGCTCTGCTGTGTCCATCACATTATTCTGCTTTTGCGTGATTTTATTCAGTTTCCTGCTGCATATGATGTTGACAAGACTGCTGAAAATCAAATATGAATATGTACTTTTGGGGATTGTAGGTGCGATTGCAGACGGCAGCACGGCAGCGCTTGTGGCTTCTGGCGCAAAATGGAAAAGCCTGATAGGCATAGGACTTTTGATGGGAGTAATCGGCGGGGTGTGCGGCAATTATATCGGAATTGCGGTTGCCTATATTGTTCGTGGGATTATCGGCGCATAGAAGGAGGCAGGAGCATGCAGTGGAATTTTTATTTATCCGGCATTTTATATGGAAGATTTTATGAGGAAGAACAGGAAGTTTTCGTCTCCAGACGGGATGCCATGTCGGGGCATTTTCTTCCCGGGGAGCCGCTAAGCGGGGAAGTGGACGAGTATTTTGTGCAGCTTTGTAAAAGAAGTCTTCGGGAATTTTTTTGTAACAAAGAAGAATATGAAAAAATAATAGAAAAAGGGGCGGAGCATGGAGTGACCGCCTTTGGTGAGGAATTTACGAAGCGCCGGGCAGAAGCTTATATTCAGAGAAACTGCAAGGCGGCAAAGGATTTATTCTATGAGGACGGTAAAATCTATGCACTGCTGATGAGCGCAAGAGATTATACGGCTGTGCTTGTCCGGGACGGTTATGAGGATAAAACAGTGCTTTCCAAATGGAAAGAAATGTATCCGGAAGAAACGGCAAATGTAAGTTTTGCAGGGACATTTTTTGTGGATACAAGAGATGGGGAAAGGTTAGCCACAGATGTGTATCTGCCGGAAAAGGAAGGTGAAAAGGCCGGAAAAAAGATTCCTGCCGTACTTGTGAGAACGCCATACGGGAAGAAAAAGGGCGTGGAAATATATTACCGATTCGTGCAGAGGGGCTATGCACTGGTTGTGCAGGATACAAGAGGGCGCGAGGAAAGTACTGGAAAATGGCAGCCTAATTACTACGAAGTGGAGGATGGAGACGATACGCTGAACTGGATTGCAGGACAGGAGTGGAGTGACGGGCAGGTGTCTATGACCGGAGGCTCTTATCTGGGCTATGTGCAGTGGGCGGCAGCAGCCAGCGGAAATCCGCATTTGAAGGCGATGCTGAGTAATGTGTGTGCGGGGAGTGCCTTTACAGATCTGCCAAGACGAGGGGGATGTTTTACCTCCGGAATGCTTGCCTGGGCTTTTGCAATGTCAGAAAAGAAGTTCGTGCCGGACAGGATGATAAGGGACGACTGGGACAGGGTGCTGGATATGCGGCCGCTGGAGGAAATCCCGAAAAAAGCCCTGGGAAAGGAGATCCCATTCCTGACAGAATGGCTGGGGCATAAGGATATGGATGAAATGTGGAGGCGTACGAGCTGGAAAGAACGCTATGCAGGCGGGCCCGTTCCGGCGCTGATCCTGTCGGGATGGTTTGACGATAATGGAATGGGAACGACAGAGGCGCTTGATCTGGTAAAGGACTGGCCGGAGGGAACATGGAAAACGATCCTTGGTCCATGGAAGCATGGTGGAAATACGGAATATGATCTGCACGGAATTTATATGGGGGAGGACGCCCTGCGCTACGATGTGGATCTGCAGAGTATGATGTGGCTGGATCACTTCCTGAAAGGTATAGACAACGGCATCGAGAGGACACCCAAGGTGGAATACTACACCTTGGGTGAGAATAAATGGAAGACGGCAGATTCCTGGCCGCCTGAAAACGGAAAAGTAACGCGCATTGATCTGAAAGGGGAAAGAGACAGCTATATCTATGATCCGGATAATCCGGCTACGCATATCATTGATATGTCTGAAAATGAGATCGAAGTACCGGAAGATTACACCCAGGAAGAAATGAGAGAGGATTTCCTTTTATTTTCATCGGAGCCTTTTGAGAAACCTGTTACGGTGACAGGGGATATTGTCGCACATTTATTTGTATCCTGCGACTGTCCGGATACGGACCTTGTTCTGCGCATGACGGATGTGGATGAGAACGGAAAGTCTGTCAAACTGGCCGATGGGGTTATGGGCGTCAAATACAGAAACGGGTTTGGGGCGCCGCAGTACATGGAGCCCGGAAAGGTGTATGAGGTGACGATCAGAACCACTAAAATATCCAATACATTCCTTCCGGGACACAGAATGCGTTTTACAGTTACATCCAGTGCGAAGAATTTCATTTTTCCCAACAGCAACACAAAGGGCGGCTTCAACAGCGAAGAGAAGCAGAAGGCCACTGTCAGGATTCACCAGGATGGAGCGTATCAGTCTTACGTAGAAGTTGTCATGTACTGAATTTGTGCAGCCTCTATTTAGCGGCTCTGGAATCGTCAACTTTCTTTACAGGATTGCCTGCCGGTGTTCATTTATGAACCGGCACCCTGATCATTGATAATATAAAGCAATTTATCATTAAAATGCTTCTGGATTAATTCTTTAGGAGGCGGGCATACGCTGGGCGGATCAATGGGAACAGGTTCTATACACTCAATTCCCTTATTTGCCATGGCGTATCTCCACTCCGCGTCAACCCACTTTGACTGACTGGAAAACTGCGACCAGAAAAGAAACAGAATATCCCTCGTTTCGATTTCATGGTATAAAGCCCTTTCCCAGTTTTCTCCGCTTCTTAAGCTTTCAACATCAAAGAAAATATCCATCTCCGGTCTTGCCTTTTTCATTCCCTGGATAATAGCCGCTACTTTTGGCCTGTCCTGGCTTGCGTAAGAGATAAATGCCGAGAGGACATCCTCTCTGTCAACTTTCACCTTTTGTTCAAAAAGGGAAGAACACTTTACGATAAATTTAAGCTTTGTTGCAATCACATCGTTGAAATAGACGGATGCTACGAAGAGAATCTGCCGCTTTTTATACTCGTCAGGCAGCATGACCGCAAAGCTGAAATTCAGATATTCTCCCTGCCATTCCTGTACTTCTTCGCCGTCCTCTATTTCAATATCCGGCGAGGAGAGAACGATTCTGACATTGGTCTGGTCCGCTACCCTGAACATGCCTGATTTCGTTTCCTTTACCGGTTCCTCCGCTTCGGCAATCAGCTCGTCCACAACCTTTCGGAAGCTTTCCTCGTACATGACAATCTCTACCATGGTATAGTCGCCTTTTATAAAGGTCTTTGGAACAACTGCCGAAAACTGAACCTTCTTTAATTGAACACTGTTTCTGATATCGGATGGTGCATCTATTTTTGGCGTTTGTGGAGAGAGAGTATCAAAGGCATCCATGTTTCCCGTAGAAGGGGTGTCAAAAGAGTCCATGCTTCCCGGAGAAAGCGTGTCGAAAGCATCCATACTTCCTGTCAGGGGCTTTATCAGTAAGGGGGATGTCATGGCAGGTCTAGGCGGATACATATCCAGATTTCCGGCGCCACTGCTTTGCGCATCCTGATACAAAAGCTGTAACTGCTCTCTGCATTCTTCAAAGGTTTTAAAACGGTCTGCCACCTCATATGCGCAGGCCCCTTCAATTACCTGCCGGAGATTTGGCAGAAACCATTCATCTCTATAAATGGTTTCCGGAAGCGGCGTTCCGGCCAGTCTCTTGTATATTGCGGTATCTTCGCCCGCTGATTCTGTAAACGGCAGTCTCTTATCATGGAAAAGGCAGTACAGGAGAATGCCCACGGAATAAATATCCGACTGTTCGCTGCACAGGCCCTTCCGGTATACCTCAGGCGCCATATAAGCCAGTGTTCCCCGCATATGTCTGTTATTTTCCAGATCCGATAAAAAGAGGGAAGAACTGAAATCCCCGATTTTTATTTTTCCATTTTCATCTGCAAATAAATTCTTTGGCTGCACATCAAGATGGGCAACACCTGCCTGCCGGCATGCAATGAGCCCGCCACACAGTTCGATTACCATTTCAATCACGCGGCTGACGGTTAATGACGGATCGGATAAAAGCTCTGAAAAGGGCGTCAGATATTCTTCCAGAAGATAAAGGGTTTTATTTTCTTCTTCTGCCTTTTCTTCGCAGTCATACAGCTGTACCACATTCTCCAGCCCTGAGAGTTTTTGCATGATGGCAATTTCATACAAAGCGCTTTGATATTTTTCAATGTCTTTTCCACAGGCGATTTCCTTTAAAGCATAAGTTTTTTCACCGCGGATTTGGTAAACGGATCCCGCAGAACCCTGCCCTGTTTTTTGTACGGTGCCAAGAGCGGTGAATCTGGCAGGTATTGCACTGTCCTTCTCTTTACAAAAGGGGCACTGTGCGTATCCTTCCGCGTCATAGAAATGTCCACCGCTGCATTTAATTATTCTCATAGTAATCCCCATTCCTGCCCGCAGCCCTCGAGTTTGGGCTAAGACACAAATTTTAAGCTGTTTGACCCTAACCGTATTGCTAAAACTGATGCTTTATAATATCATATTTATCCGGACTTAGCAATAATCGGACAATTTCCGTAACAGCAAAAAATAATTTTGTTTTTGCTTGTTTTATGATAAACTTATAAAAAAATTGTCTATATTTGGCTGAATAAAGGAACCGGCTTTATACAACAAAAAGCTTACGCTTTTTGTTGTCAGGAATTCGAAGGTTAAGAAGGGAGCATGGTTATTTTTATGAGAGGTAAGAAACAGGAAGCACTAATTGACAGAAAAGAGTTTTACAGTAATTTGACGAGGCTTGCTCTTCCGATTGCGTTGCAGAGTCTGATGCTTGCATCGGTTGCCGCCGGTGACGCACTGATGCTGGGAAAAGTGGCCCAGAATGAAATGACAGCCGTTTCACTGGCAACCCAGATTCAATTTGTCCAGAACATGTTTATTATGGCGGTCACAGGCGCAGGAGCTATTCTGGGGGCGCAATATTGGGGGAAAGGGGACAGGCATACTCTGGAGGATATTTTTAATATTATGCTGCGTTTTAGCGGTATTGTATCCCTTATTTTCTTTTTGGGATGTGAATTAGTTCCGGGATTGCTGATGCATATTTTTACACATGATGAGGCGCTGATTGTCATAGGCAGTTCTTACCTGCGCATAGCAGGCTGGTCCTATCTGTTTACAGGGGTATCCCAATGTTACCTGACGATCATGAAAGTGTCAGATCATGTAAAGCCCGGGGCGCTTATCAGTTCGTGTGCAGTGCTGTTAAACATATGCCTGAACGCCGTATTTATATTCGGATTGTTTGGAGTGCCCGGGATGCAGGCAAGAGGGGCAGCCCTTGCCACTACCATTTCCCGCATAATTGAGCTGGCACTATGTATTGCCGTATCAAAAAAAGAATCTTATATCTGTCCTGCTTTTGACAGATTTATGCGTGTGCCCGGGCAGTTAAAATCTGATTTTATAAGGCAGTGCCTTCCCCTTATGGGTGGGTCACTGTGCTGGGGTGTAGGCTTCACATCCTATACTGCCATTATGGGGCATGTGGGTACGGATGCTGCTGCGGCAAACTCTGTGGCAGCGGTAGTAAGGGATTTGATTTGCTGTATGTGCAACGGTATCGGCAGCGCAGCAGGGATTATCGTGGGAAATGAGCTTGGGGCAGGACGCCTTGACATGGGCAGGGCATATGGAATAAAGCTTAAGAACCTTTCCTATGTTATCGGATTCATATCCACAGCGCTTGTGCTTGCGGTGACACCCTTAGTGGTGCGCATGGTTATCCTGACGGATCAGGCAAGGGGTTATCTTACAGGGATGATGGTAATCATGTCCGTCTATATGATTGGACGCTGTGTGAATACTGTCACAATAAACGGAGTACTGGATGGCGGAGGCGATACTTTATTCGACATGTATAGTCTGATTGTCTGCATGTGGTTAATCGCTATTCCGCTGGCGCTTATAGGAGCATTTGTTCTTCATTGGTCTCCGCTTGCGGTCTACGCCTGTACCTGTCTGGATGAAGTGGGAAAAATCCCATGGGTTATGATACGGTTTAGAAAGTATAAGTGGGTGCAGGATTTGACAAGGTAGATTGGGCTGATGCACGGCCCGTACAGAAAAATATACCGCTAAGGCGGCGCACGGGCCGTGCGAAGGCGGGCAGAAAGATAAATTTTCCTGTCCTGTTATAGAAGAAAAGGTACCATCTTATGAAACCTGATAGAATGCATATGACTGGGCGGGAACCGTGATTTTACCCTCTGCGGCGCTCATTTTGTTGCCAAAGGCATACAATTCATTCTCCAGGGAATAATCACAGTCAAATGCAGTATCCCGGTCTGAGGGATTTAAGATAACAAGTATTTTTTCATTTCCGGCGCTTCTAAGGTAAGCGAAAGGATAAGCATTTTTTTCCGCATAAATAAAATCAATTTCTCCCTTGCTCTGCAATGCAGGATGTGCCTGCCGCAGCGCAATCAGCCTTTTTACTTCATGGTACAGAGAGGATGAATCGGCCATCTGGTTTTGTACGGTAGGGCGGTCAGTGCTTTCATCCAGAGGAATATACAATTTTTCTTTGCCTGCGCAGCTAAAGCCTGCATTTACGCCGTCATCCCATTGCATCGGGGAACGGGAGCCGGTTCTGTTGTAGCCGCCTTCCACAGAGTCAAGGCCTTCCACATAGCGCATACCTATTTCGTCTCCGTAGTAAATGAAAGGTGCACCGGGCATGGTAAGAAGGAAAGCAAAGGCAAATTTCAGCTCATCGCCGTGGAGATGTCTGGCAATACGATCCACATCGTGATTACCGGAAGGAATGCAGATTAAGCCATTGCGCGCTGTCGCCTCGTAATCAGCTTTGTATTTTTCCACAAATTTAGAGATATCACCCTTCCCGCGGCTTGCAAAAAACGGTTCCGGAGAACGGAACAGGTTGTTGGGATGATCAGGACCGAAAAACAGGATAAAATCCATATGGAAACCGCCTGCCAGGGAATTTTTGGGCTGGCTCCATTCAGACACCATGGCGGCATCAGGAAATTCCTCATCTAAGAAAGCGCGGATCCCCTGCCAGAGCTTTGTGGTGCCTTTGCCATCTTCATCATGCTTTACAAGGGAGCCTGCCATATCCACACGGAATCCGTCACAGCCCATTTTTAACCAGAAGCGCATAATATCTTTCAGGGCTTCCACAGTAGCTTTGGGGCCGGGATCATCCATGGACTGCTGCCAGGGCAGCTCCGGCTTATAGAAACCATAGTTTAAGGAAGGCTGGTTAGAGAAAAAGTTTACCGCACAGGAACCGTCACGGTCAGAAATTCCCCTCAGGCTACCCATGCCCTCAGGCGCTTCCCAGATACTGCTGGTCCATACATAGCGGTCGGTAAACTCATTGCGTCCCGGCTTCATAGATTCTTTAAACCAGGGGTGCTCTACGGAAGTATGTCCGGGAACCAGGTCAAGCAGTATGTGCATTTCGCGTTTATGTACCTCGTCAAAAAGCCGCTTCAGGTCATCGTTGGTGCCGTAGCGGGGCGCCGTCTTACAATAATCCGCAACATCATATCCTGCATCTCCAAAAGGGGATTCAAAACATGGATTTAACCAGATTGCGTTACATCCCAGTTCCTTAATGTAATCCAGCTTCTCGATAATTCCGTTAAAATCACCGATTCCGTCACTGTTGGTGTCTTTAAAAGACTGAGGGTAAATTTCGTAAAAAATTGCATTGTCAAGCCACTTTGCCATTTAAAAAGCTCCTTTCTTTTTCACTTCGTTTTATCTTTATAATGATATAATAGTATTAAATAATTATGAAATCAACTGATATAGTTATAAAAACTTTTTTCCGGCGTCATGACAATATATAAGTGCAAGGGCCAATCCCTGCAAGTCGACTTGAAGGAAGAAAGAGGATAACTGCTATGAATAAAAATGAATTTGAGCTGTTTGTCCAAAAGTTTGGAAAGGATATTCTGCGGTTTTGCCGGATGACGGCAGAGGACGTGGAAGCCGGAGACGAACTGTATCAGGACACAATGCTTAAGCTGCTGGAGAAAAAAAGAAAGCTGGACTTCACGCAGAACACAAAGAGCTACGCTTTATCCACTTCGATTTTTCTTTGGAAAAACAAAAGAAGAAAATACGCAATCAGGCAGAGACTGGTTCCCACTGAAAGTATGGAGGAGATGTCTGATGCGGGGAGAGAGATTCCGGATTATGGAAATGATACATCGCCGGAACAGATGGTTTTACAGCAAAGCGAGGCGGAGATGATTAAAGGGTTGGTTGCATCCCTGCCGGAGAAATACAGGATACCGGTTTACCTGTATTACTCGGCTGACATGCAGATAAGCGGGATATCAAAGATCCTTGGGCTGCCGGAGGGAACTGTTAAAAGCCGGATGCGGAAAGCAAAGAAATTGTTAAAGGAAGAATTGGAGGCGATAGGATATGACAGATGAAAAACTGGATCAAATCTTAAAGCAGGCCCTTGCTCCCGAAATTGAAGACAGAGAAATCAAAGTACGAAGAAAGGTAAGGAAGGGCAAAATGAGAATATGGAATAAAATGGGGAAGGCAGCGGCAGCGGCAGCGGTGATTATAATCGGAATTGGCACACTGGGATACTTTAATCCAGTACTGGCGGCAAAGATTCCGCTTATAGGAAGGATTTTTGAAAAGATAGGGGATGATGTCACATATTCCGGCGATTATACGGATAAGGGAAATGTCCTTACAAATGAGGATTTAGCCGGGACTTTAGATACGCAGGAATATTCGGCCTCTAATCAGGGGATTACCCTTACGGCATCAGAAGTCTATTGCGATGGATATTCCATCTTTTTGACAGTGAACATCAAAGAGGAAGCCGGGGAGTTTACCCATATTCCAAAGCATTATACGGACATGTATGGTGAGAGCGGCAAAATGGCTGCGGGATTTTATATAGGCGGAACATGGAGTGCAGGCGGGATTTCATCTGAACAGCTGATGAATACTTTTGAGGGAGAAGTGATTGATGACCAGACGTTTGTGGGCATGTTGAAAATGAATTTCGCAGAGAAGTTTGAAGGCAGCGGCGAACTTAGCTTAAATATCACCGGACTTGGATATGATGACGAAAGAATGCTGGATGCGGAAGAAATAAGCGCATCCCACTGGGTGGATGGCAGCTGGAATATCAGAATTCCTTTTGAGGTGAACAAAGCAGATGTAAGAACGGTTGAAGTAGGCGAAACCCAAGGGGATATTACTCTCCATGATGTAGTGGTGTCTCCCTATCAGGTTGTTGTCCATACATCTACGCCTGGCAGGCAGCGTGAGCTGACAGATGACAGGAGAGAAAAACTGCTTTCAAAAGATCCGGATATGACGGATGCGGAAATGTTTGAAATTCTGGGGTGGTCTTATGAGCCCTGTCAGACAATTGTGTTTAACCAGGATGGGGAAGCTCTTTATTCTGATATGGAAATGCCGGGATTTGCAGGATTTGCCGTCCAGGGGAAGGAACTCAGCGCTTTGCATATTTTCATTTTTGACAATCTTGAGGATTGGGACAAAATGAGGGAGGAAGGCATGAGCAGCAGCGCGGCGGACAGAGCTGTTATCGCAAAGGAAATTAATTTATAAATAAACCGTCTAAGGAAATAATGTTATGGACAAGGGCAGTGCATTGGTGTCATAATAAACTCATGCGGAGCTGATTTTATCAATCACAAATTTGTGCCTGAGAGCACAATATTTGCGGGTTAAGAAGGGAGCATGGTTATTAAGATGGAGAAAAAAGAAAATTTTGGAAAATTACTGCACGGCGGGGATTACAATCCGGAACAGTGGCTGGACAGCCCGGAAATTTTGGAAAAGGACATTGCGTATTTTAAAGAGGCGGATATCAATGAGGTTTCGCTTGGGATTTTTTCCTGGTCTGTGTTAGAGCCGGTGGAAGGAGAGTTCCATTTTGAATGGATGGAGGAGATAATCGGGAAATTGTATGAGAACGGAATATCCACCATTTTGGCAACGCCTTCCGGAGCGCGTCCAAAGTGGATGGCGGATAAGTACCCGGAGGTGCTGCGTGTGGACGAGGCGCGCAGGCGTATGCTTTATGGAACGCGCCATAATCACTGCTATACATCCCCTGTATACCGGGAAAAGACCAGGATTATGAACCGGGAGCTGGCAAAGCGCTTCGGCGCTCATCCGGGGGTAATTGCATGGCATATCTCCAATGAATATGGCGGTGAGTGCCACTGCCCCTTATGTCAGGAGGAATTCCGCAAATGGATAAAGGAAAGATATCAGACGGTTGAACGCTTAAACCACGCATGGGCGACCACTTTCTGGAGCCACAGATACGATAGCTTTGATCAGATAGAGAGTCCGTCCAGCATAGGCGAGCCGGGACTTCACGGGCTGAATCTGGACTGGAGAAGGTTTGTGACGGACCGTACTATGGATTTTATAAAGCATGAGGTCCGGGCTATCCGGGACGGAGGAAGCGATAAACCGGTAACCATCAACATGATGTATGATTTTCGCGGGCTGAATTACCATAAACTTGCTGATGTGGTAGATTTTGTATCATGGGACAATTACCCCCAGTGGCATAAGAAAGAAGAAATTCTGACGGCCAGAGACAGCGGAATGCAGCATGACATTATGCGGACCCTTCGCAAGGAACCGTTTTTCTTAATGGAAAGCTGCCCCTCTGCCACAAACTGGCAGCCGGTGAGTAAGCTGAAAAAGCCGGGTATGCTTCACGCAGCCTCTATGCAGGCTATTGCCCACGGTTCAGACAGCGTGCTTTATTTCCAGCTCAGGCAAAGCCGGGGGTCCAGCGAAAAATTTCATGGCGCCGTGATTGACCATTATGGCGGAGATGATACAAGAGTATTTGAAGAGGTAAGAGAGGTCGGAGAGAGCCTTAAAAATCTTGGAGAAATAGCCGGGACTATGCCAAAGCCTCAGGTGGCGGTAGTATTCGACTGGGAAAGCCGCTGGGCTATGGAGGATGCCCAGGGACCCCGTAATGTGGGCCTTTTTTACAAGGAAACGGCTCTGAAATCCTACAGCGCCTTTCGTAATCTGGGGCTTGACGTGGATATGATTGACATGGAGCAGTCCCTTGAGGATTACCGGATTGTGGCGGCTCCTATGGTGTATATGTTCCGGGCAGGATTTGAGGAGAAGGTGCGCAAATTCGTAAGCGGCGGCGGTAAATTTGTCCTGACCTACTGGTCCGGAATTGTGGATGAGACCGATTTGTGTTTCCTTGGGGGAACCCCTCACGGGCTTATGGATGTGATGGGGCTCCGCAGCACGGAGATAGACGGCCTGTACGAGGGAGAGGTTAACAGCGGGGTGCCTTCGGATGGAAATACGCTTAATATGGCGCGTACATATGCCTGCCGTCATTTGTGTGATTTGGTCAGACTATCCACAGCGGAGGCAGTGCTGGTTTATGGATCCGATTTTTATAAGGGAATGCCTGCACTGACAAAAAATAATTTTGGACAAGGCCAGGCATATTATATCTGTGCTGACTTTGAACAGGATTTTTATGATGATTTTTATAAAAAAATTGTGGAGGAGGCAAAGATACCTCTGCCGATAGAGAAAATCCCGGCAGGGGTGGAGGTGACAACGCGGGCTTCTAAGGAGACGGAGTATGTGTTTATACAGAATTTTAACCGGGAGCCTGTGAGTATGGAGCTGCCTGTAGGGGAATATCAGATTCTTTCAGGTGATTATGATGGAAAGATAAAGCGGTTTGGGACAGTGGTTTTGAAAAAGCAGTTATAATGTTGCCACATTTATGCATTATTTGTTTTCAAAAGACGCATATATGAGTACATGTATGCGTCTTTTGTGAGAACTTTTTCTTACTGACTTTTGCAGAAAGTGCAAAGTACTAAATGGGCTCACTTTAATTTTAACCTATCATTGTGAAGCTGCAGGAAATAGGTAATGATTTATCAGATAAAAAAGAAAGGTGCGGGAAAAATGATATTATTTAAAGAAGATGATAAGTATTTCACCATAATGTTAAAATCTGTTTTGCTGTTGATGATATGTGCCGGAGCTGGTTTTTTTGCGTTGCTGCTGGTTTACTCTTTCCCAAGAGAAAAAATGAAAGAACATGTTTTTGAAAATGCAGATTTTTATTCTGGAAGTTACACGTTAGTGGATGGCTATAAATCTACCCGCTTAAGTATGTATACTGATAATATCATGCTTTCAGAAGCTATATGTCCACTGTCAGAGAGTATTGTCTCGGATGTACTGCTTGTTCCCCGGCGTCACATTGAGGGGGGTACGCTGATTGATGATTATACATGTGAGGATGAAACCCGGGTCGAATATATACAGTATCCCCGGTACTGGCATGGATATCTTGTGATACTTAAGCCTTTGCTTATATTTTTTAATATTGCGGATATACATCTTATTTATTTTTTCGTACAGTCGATTTTACTTCTGATGATAGTTATCGGGTTTGTAAAGAAAAGTGAAACTCCTTTGTCTGTGTGCTTTGCAATAGGAATGCTAATTATTAATCCTTTGGTGACGGCACTTAATTTTCAAAATGCATCCATATATTTCAGTATTCTTCTATCGATTCTGTTTTTAGTATATTCCGGAAAGTTTGATGAGGACTATCTGACCAGGAAGCAATGTCTGGCTTTCTTTCAGGTGGTCGGAATGCTTGTGGCATATTTTGATTTTCTTACATATCCTATTGCGGCATTAAGTGTGCCATTACTTTTTTTGCTTTATTTTTCTGATACAACAGATGTAAAAAAGAGAATGATGTATGTAATTCTGCATTCGGTAATGTTTTTTACAGGTTACTTTGGAATGTATTTTTGTAAGTGGGCGCTTACATCACTTTTCACCAATATGAATGTTTTTAAAGATGCATATGATGAAATAATGATTATGCTTAATGTCGGAAAAGTTGAGGGAGAGGAAATGACAATAGCAGCCGGAATAGGAAGGAACCTTTCTCATTATATAGAACCTGCTTACTTATTATTAATTATCGGAGGCATTATATTTTCGGTGATAGTTTCGATAAAATCCAAGCCGTCTCTTACCTGGATCCGCAGAAGCATTCCATCTGCCATAGTAGCACTATATCCTTTCTGCCATATGCTTGCGGCTGCACATTCTTATATTCATCATTATTTTGTTCACAGGGAGTTTGTTGTTCCTGTTCTGGCTGTTTTATTTATAATTTTGGATGTAAAAAAACATGGCAGAGTATCACTACAATTATCCAAATAGCCGCAACTGCAAACGAAAAGAGAAGAAAAAATTATATAATTAAGTTTTGTAATTTTGCAACAATTTTACAAAACTTTGATAATAGAATTGGTGTACATTAGATAAAATAAGTTCATAGAAGAAAGTTTGAAGGTAAATAAGATTTGAAGGGACAGAAAATCTATGGATATTTTTGATGTACTTACACTAATCGGCGGTTTAAGCCTGTTTTTATTCGGGATGAGCATAATGGGGCAGGCTTTGGAGCGCCGGGCAGGAGGAAATCTCCGGCAGCTTCTGGAGAAATTTACGACAAACAAGGCGGCGGGGCTCTTAACAGGGCTTGGCATCACCGCAGTGATTCAAAGCTCATCGGCCACAACGGTTATGGTGGTCGGATTTGTAAATTCAGGACTTATGACATTGAAGCAGGCAATCAATGTCATTATGGGAGCGAATATTGGCACAACGGTGACTGCGTGGGTCTTAAGTCTTGCGGGCATAGAAAGCAGTAATATGTTTGTGCGGCTTCTTAAGCCGGCCTCCTTTACACCGATTCTGGCTGTATTTGGCATTGTTTTCTATATGTTTTACAAAAATGACAGAAAAAAAGATACCGGCATGATTCTGCTTGGATTTGCCACGCTGATGTTCGGGATGGAGACTATGTCGGGAGCAGTTGCCGGACTGCGAAATATTCCCTGGTTCCAAAGTCTTTTTATTATGTTCCAAAATCCGGTTCCGGGTGTGCTGGCAGGGGCGATTCTTACGGCTGTCATTCAGTCCAGCTCCGCTTCGGTTGGTATTTTGCAGGCTCTGGCCGTAACCGGACAGGTCTCCTACGGCGCTGCAGTTCCAATTATCATGGGGCAGAACATTGGAACCTGTGTAACGGCCATGATTTCATCAGTGGGGGCCAATAAAAATGCAAAGCGGGCAGCTTTGGTGCATTTGTCGTTTAATGTGATTGGAACAATAGTCTGGCTTATGGTCTTTTGGCTGATAAAAGCCACTTTCAGTCTGCCATTTTTAGATATGTCCGCATCTTTGCTCGGAATTGCCGTGGCGCATACTGTTTTTAATCTTTTATGTACAATTCTGATGCTGCCTTTGTCCGGCTTTTTAGAAAAGCTGGTAAACCGTCTTGTACCCGATGCAAAGCAGCCGGAGACATACTCGCAGCTGGATGAACGCTTACTTTCCACGCCGTCTATTGCCTTGGAGCGCTGCTATGAGGTGACAGCCGATATGGCGAAAACTGCTGTAAGCGCATTAAAAGAGAGCCTGTCTTATCTGCCTGACAAGGTGCCGGACCTTGCGGCATCTGTCCGCAGGAAGGAAGAAAGAACAGATTACTATGAGGATATTTTGGGAACCTATCTTGTAAAATTAAGCGCAAAGCAAATCAGCGGGCAGGACAGCGCACAGGCAGCAAAACTTTTGAAGATGATAGGTGATTTTGAACGGATCTCTGATCACGCGGTTAATCTTTTAGAGTCCGGGGAGGAAATGCAGGAAAAGGGACTTATGTTTACGGCTGATGCTGTGTCTGAGCTTCAAATCATCATCTCGGCGGTAAATGAAATTCTGGATTTGTCCCTCACCTCTTTTTTGGAGAATGACCTTACCGCGGCATCTATGGTGGAACCGTTAGAGCAGGTGATTGACCAGTTAAAGGAACAGATGCGTACACGTCATATTTTCCGCATGCAGCAGGGCCGCTGTTCCATTGATGCGGGCTTTATATGGTCAGACTTACTGACCAATCTGGAACGGACATCGGATCATTGTTCCAATATTGCCGGATGTGTGATTGACATGGCGCATCAGAATATGAATATCCATGAGTCACTTCGCAACATAAGAAACGACAGTGAGGATTTTAAGCAGAAATTCAGGGCATATGCCGGCAAGTATTCTCTCGAATGTTTATAAGAAGATAAATCATAAAAAATACAAAGGGATTTTGCACATGTTTGAAGAAATGTTCCAGCACAGAAAACTGAATCGGTCTAAGCTCCTTGCTTACGGATTTAAAGAAGTTTTTGATGAATACAGATATACCACAGCGGTGATGAACGGAAATTTTATACTTCATGTGACGGTTGATGCTTCAGGTAAAGTGAATACTTCGCTGATAGAACAGGATACCGGTGAGGAATATGTGCTCTACAAGATAAAAAGCGCTTCCGGAGGCTTTATCGGTGATGTAAAGTGCGTCTGTCAAAAAGCGCTTGCGGATATTGCGGAGAAATGTTATGACCCTGATATATTTCGGTGGAAGCAGTCAAAAGAAATCATAGAATATATCAGGGAGCAGTATCATGACGAATTAGAGTTTTTATGGAAAAAATCCCCGGGTAATGCGGTTTGGAGAAGGAAAGACACCGGAAAATGGTATGGGGTTATACTGACAATTTCAAGGAAAAAGCTGGGGTTACCTTCAGATGAAATTGTGGAGATTATAGATCTGAGGCTGCAGCCGGAAATCATCCGGGAAATTGTGGATGGCAGGCGTTACTTTCCCGGATGGCATATGAACAAGAAAAGCTGGTATACAATTATTCTTGATAACTGTGTAAGGACGGAAGAAATATGTAAAAGAATTGATGAAAGTTACCTGCTTGCTGTCAAATAGGATGGGTGAAATTAAAATTTTGACAAAAAATACTTGACGTGTAACGGTACACATGTTATATTGTGCTCAAGGGAAAGGGGAAAAGCATGGCAACGATATATGATGTGGCGAAAAGGGCCGGGGTCTCCAAGACTTTGGTCTCCAGAGTGCTTAATAATCAGTCAGGAGTCGGGCCGGAGTCTCGAACACGGATTACGGAAGCCATGAAGGAGCTTCAATATAAACCCAATACAATTGCCAGATCATTGGTACTGCAAAGGACGAATTTAATCGGCATGATCCTGGATTCCCTGACGGAGCAGTATTTTTTCGATGTCATTAAAGGTGTGGAGGACAAAGTTAAGGAAAATAATTTCCGGGTAATCTTTTGCAGCGGTAGAAATGACAGAATAGAAAAGGAAGCTTACATAGACTTTTTCAGCAACGGAACAACTGACGGAGCAATTATTTATGGGAGCGACCTGGATGATGCGGATTTGATTCGCAGGCGCGCCCAGCTTGATTTTCCCTTTGTAGTGGTGGAAAACGAAGTAGAGGATGCCAATGTAAATAATGTTCTTGTAGATAATACTTATGGTTCCAGACTGGCGATTGATCATTTGGTAGAAAGAGGCTGCCGGCGGATTATGCACGTAACAGGGGCCAAGGGTACCAAGGCGTCTGTGCGCAGATGGCAGGGTTATCTTATCTCTATGGAACTTCACGGGTTAAGCAGGTACCAATCAGTAATAGAATGTGATGAATATGGCGTTGATGCAGGATATTCAGCTGTGAAGGGTTTTCTGGAGAAAAACGGAAAAGAAGCTTTGCCGGAAGCGATTTATTTTGGAGCTGATAATACAGCGATTGGAGGAATGATTGCTTTAGGGGAAGTGGGAATACGAATTCCGGAAGATATCAGGATTGTGGGCTTTGACGATGATAAGCTCTGGGGAGTAGACAGAGAGCTTAAGAAGTTAACGACCATCCGTCAGCCTCTTTATGAGATGGGGAAGAAGGCGGCGGAGATTCTTCTTGAACAGATTCATGATCCGGAAACGTCCAGAAAGAGGATTGTCTTAAGACCGGAACTGATTGTCCGTGAGACTACCTGAAAAGAGCAATGGGTGGGGCGGATGGGAATGCAGCTAAAGGCTTTTGGTTCTGTCGCGGCGAATGCCGCGGGAGACTGGCTTTATGTGCTATATAAAAAATGAAAGATTAACAGGCAGCAGGCAGATCCTGACAACCGTTGATTGGGCTTAGCGCTATACATACACAGAATGCATAAAAATTTGCGGGCTGTTGGAAGCATGGAGGATTAGTATAAAAGGTAATTTATAACAAGGAAAAAGGACCTTGTTTATTCTTTTTACAAAATGTGGAACGATACACAAACGAAGGAGGATATGAAAAATGGACGGAATGAAGTTTACAATTGTAGGTGCAGGGAGCTCCTATACGCCGGAGCTGCTAGATGAGATGGCGATGAGAAAGCAGCAGCTCCCCGTAAGAGAGGTAATGCTCTACGATATTGATGAAAAGCGCCTTGGAATTATGGAGGGCTTTTGCAAAAGGTTTTCCCAAAAGCTGGGGCTTGATGTGGAGATTAAAAGCACTACCGACCTGGACAAGGCGCTTTACGGAGCGGACTTTGTGGATACCCAGATTCGGGTGGGTGGAAATAAACAGAGGGTGAAAGATGAAAAGATTCCTCTTCAGTATGATCTTGTAGGGCAGGAGACTACAGGCGCAGGTGGAATGATGAAGGCATTCCGCACCATTCCAGTGATGTTGAATGTGGCAAGAAGGATGGAAGAATTATCTCCCACAGGATGGCTGATTAACTATACCAATCCTACCGGGCTGGTGACAGAAGCTGTGACGCGCTACACGAAAGCCAATATTGCAGGTTTCTGCTCAGGAGGAATTTTCCCCAAGATGTGGGCAAAGCGTGCTATGGGAATTCCTTATGAAAAGGTGCAGTACGATTACGTGGGCTTAAACCATATGAATTTTATCAGCAACATTACCATTAACGGCCGCCCGGTTACGGAAGAGGAATTTCTTAAAATTGCAGCTGAAAATGATGATGTGGATTTGGAGCTGATTAAGCTGCTCGGTGTTATCCCAAGCCCTTATCTTCAGTGGTATTTCCATACGAATGAGAAGGTTGCCAAATGCAAAAAAGCGCCTCAGACCAGAGGAGAGTATGTACAGGATTTGGAAAAAGAAGTGTTTGCCGCATATGCGGATGAAAATAACTGTGAAAAGCCGGCAGCTCTGGCAAAGCGCGGCGGGGGCGGCTACTCTGAGGTTGCCATGGGATTTGTAAATGCGGTCTACAACAATGTGGACACCAAAATGGTGGTAAATGTTCCCAATCAGGGTGCGGTTTCTTTCCTGCCGGATAGCGCAGTGGTGGAAGTGGGATGTCTGGTAAACAAAACTGGCATGCAGCCCCTGCATGTGGCAAAGGTTCCGGAAATGTGCTGGGGACTGATTGCAGCCGTGAAAAATTATGAACAGCTGGCAGTGGAAGCAGCGGTAGAAGGGGATGTGAGAAAGATGAAGCTGGCGCTTTTAGCCCATCCTCTGGTGCGTCAATGGGAATATGTAGAGAAGCTGGTACCGGAGCTTTTAGAGGCAAACAAAGAATATTTACCACAGTTTTTTGAAAAATAGAGGCTGTAAATTTGCTGAGCGCAGGTTGTGGATTATATGAAGAAGGGAGGGGAGAGATCATATGGAATACGTTTTGGGAATTGATCAGGGAGGGAGTAAAACCCATGCTGTTGTGGCGGACTGCGATGGAAGAATTCTTGGCATGGGAAAAAGTTATGGAGCCTGTCATTCCAGCAACGGTTTGGAATATGCCTTGGAGGCGATACTGGAGGCATCCAGGGAAGCCCTTGGCTGTTGCCAGAGAGCCTTTCAGGATGTGGCTACGGTAGTAGGAGGACTGACGGGAATAGATTGGGATTACGAATCTGCTCTCCTGGAAGAAAGCATACAAAAGCATTTCCCAAAGGCAAAGGTAAAAGTGGTAAATGACAGCATCATTGCCATGCGGGCGGCCACAAGAGAAAAATGCTGTGGGATTTTGTGTGCGGGTTCAGGCCTTAATTGTGCCGTGCAGAATGATGACGAATGCTTTGCCTATGGATTTTACATCCCAGATGAATATCAGGGCGGATGGAGTCTTGGAAAAAGGGCAGTACAGGCGGTATTTGATTCCCACATGGGCCTGATTCCGGAAACGGGACTTACCAAAAGACTGCTTACGAATTTTAAGGCGGAAACGGTGGATGAGCTGCTTTTCATGCGGGTAAAGGGAAAAATCTCAGGAAATGATTATTTAAGCTTACCCATGATAATAGAAGAAGAAGCCTGCGCCGGAGATAAAGTGGCAGCGGATATCTGGAAAGATTACGGCAGAGTGATTGCAGGGTATCTGACAGCCCGTGCAAAGAAAATGGGGATTTCCGGGGAAAAGATGGATATTGTATTATCGGGAAGTATTTTTAAGTGCAAATTTCAGGAATTCCAAAGGGAAGTGAAAGAAGAAATACTGCGTGAAATTCCCGGGGCCAATGTGATGGAGGCTGTGTATGAACCGGTAATGGGGGCGGTTGTTATGGGACTGCAAAGCGTCTATGGAGAAATACCGGAGGCAATCTATCAAAAGATGGAAGAAACAAGTAAGCAGTTTCCAACAAGAAGATTAGAAAAAAAATCTGACAGATTATAATTATTCAGGTCGTTTATGCCGCTTAAAGCGGCAGGATGAAAATATGAAAAAGTAAAGGAGAAAAGATATGAAGCTTAAAAAGTTATTAGGCATTATACTGGCAGGATCAATGGTTATGTCGCTGGCAGGCTGCGGTTCATCAGGAAATGATACAGGTTCGGGAGGTGAACCTGCACAGGAGAGGGAAAATGCTACGGAAACAGAACCTGCACAGGAGAGCGAAGATGCGCAGGAGGCAGAGCAAAGCGCAGACTCTGGCGAGGAGATCAATCTGACATTCTGGCATATCTGGCCGGATGCGGAGATGGGCGCAATTGTTGATAATTATGTAGAGCTTTTTGAAGAAGAACATCCCAATGTCCATATTGAATCTGTGGCAACACAGGAGGTAGAGTATCAGAATAATAAGCTGAAGGTAGCGGCAGCCACCGGCGCACAGGGAGACGTGTTTATGTGCTGGGGCGGCGGATATGCAAAGGCTTACGTGGATGCAGGGGTGGTTCTTGCTCTGGATGACTTAATGGAAAAATACGGGACAAAGGATGAGCTTCTTGACGGAACTTTAACTTATGGAACTTACGATGGCAAAACCTATGGATTACCTCTTAAGCAATGGGCGGGCGCGCTGTTCTGCAATACGGAATTATTTGAGGAGCATAATGTTAAGATTCCTGAAACCTTTGATGAGCTGCTTGAAGCAGTAAAAACCTTCCGGGCAGCAGGTGTAACCCCTATGGTGCTTGGTGCAAAAGACGGCTGGCACATTGGCATGATTCAGAATGCGCTTGCTGTACGTACGGAAGGCGCTGAGTATATGAACAAGGCTCTTATGGGAGAAGAAACTCTGGATACAGAAGGAATTGTAAAGTCTGCGGAACTTTTGTGCGAACTTAATGAAGCAGGGGCATTCCCGGATGGAACAATGGGACTTGGCTCAGAGGAGTCGCAGGAAGAATTTTATATGGGACTGGTGCCTATGTACTATGGCGGAAGCTGGGTTTCCTCCGGTTGTGACAGTGAAGAAAATGAGATCCAGGGTCTTGTAAAGGCGGTTCCCATGCCTACGGTAGAAGGCGGCAAGGGCGGTGTCAATAGCTTTTCGGGCGGCGCAATTGACATGATGATGATTAATGTCAATACGGCTCATCCGGAGGAGGCATACGAATTTGCAGTAGGCATTACAAAATATATGTCCGAGGAAGCATACAAGATTGGTGACTCACTGCCGGCCTGGAAGGTGGATGTAGATGAATCCGAAGTAAGTCCGACTCTGCGTCAGGTGGAGGAATTGATCAAAAATGCAGACGGCTATGTGCTTGCATGGGATACCTTCCTTGAGGGTGCAGCTATTGAAGCTCACTATGAACTGCTTCAGGGATTGATTGCAGGAACTACTTCACCGGAAGAGTTTGCAGCAGGTATGCAGGCAGCTCAGGAGGAAGTAAAAGGAAGTTCGGCCGAATAACTTATACGGAAGTTAAAAAAAGAGAAGTATTTTTATAGAAACAACTGATAAAAGTAAGTGACAGTAACACAGGAGAATAAAGGCAGAAGGGAAGGCTGCAAAAGGGCTACCCAAAACGGGCTTTTTGACAGCCTTCTGATGCCGGAGCTTTCTGAAAACCCTGAGCGTTTTGAGGGCAATTGGATATAAGGCTTTGGAAAACTTACCTGAAGGTTATGGAAAGGCATGGGTATTGGTATGGAACGTGCGCTAAAGGATAAAAAGGCAATCTGTTTTTTTGTACTGCCGGCTTTTATATGGTTTTGTCTGATTGCGCTCCTGCCCGTTTTTCAGTCTGCAGGCTATAGCCTTCTGGACTGGGACGGTATAAGAGAGGCAAAATTTATAGGGCTGGACAATTATATTAAGATGTTTGGGGATCCACTGTTTTTTAAGGCAATCTGGAATTCTGTTTTGCTGGCAGCAGCTTCCGTATTCATTCAGCTCCCTGTTTCCATGGTGCTTGCGCTGGTGCTGGCAGGAGGTGTTCGGGGAGAGAATTTTTACCGAAATGCATTTTTTGTTCCGGTTATTATTTCAGGAACAATTATTGCGCATTTGTGGATGAAAATTTATCATCCCTCCTATGGACTTTTGAATATGGGACTGGAAGCGCTCGGCCTTCCGTTTTTGGAAAGAGAGTGGCTGGGAGATGAAAAAACAGCTCTTGTGGCTTGTTTTGTGCCTATGGTGTGGCAGTATATCGGCTATCATATGCTTCTTTTTTATTCCGCTGCAAAATCCATATCGCCGGAAATTATTGAGGCAGCACAGGTAGATGGAGCTAACAGGTTTCAGACCGCATGGAGAGTGATTATACCCATGATTGTTCCTATGATTAAGGCCTGCGTCATTTTTGCAATTATCGGCTCGTTGAAATCTTTTGATTTAATTTATATTCTGACCAATGGGGGACCAGTGCATGCATCGGAGGTTCCATCGCTTCTGATGTATAAAAAGATCTTTATCAGTAACGAATATGGTTATGCCAGTGCAATTGCAATTTTTATTATTTTAGAGTGCTTACTGTTTACGTTTGCCGTGCAGAAAATATTTAACCGGATACAAAAGGATTAGGAGGAAAACCGGATGAAAAAAATGAAAGCAAAAGGGAAGAAAACCGGAATTGTTACCACAATCCTTTTAATTGCAGTTACCATAATCCAGCTGTTTCCTCTTTACTGGATGTTTACCTTTTCCCTGAAAAGCAATAAGGAAATCTTTGGCGGTAATATTGTGGGATTTCCGGAAAACTGGGAATGGGATAACTATGCAAGAGTATTTGAGAAGGCCCATCTGGGGAGATATCTGTTTAACAGCATGGTGGTTACAGGAGCCACAATTTTGTTTACTCTTGTTCTGTCCGCCATGGCAACCTATGCGATAGTAAGGCTTATATGGAAGCTGAGTAAAGTGGTGTATTTCATTTTTCTGACAGGTATGATGCTGTCTATTCATGCGGTGCTCCTGCCTTTGTTTGTGAATATGAAGCCTTTGCTTGATACATACTGGGCACTTATCATCCCTTATGTGGCTTTTGCCATGCCTACGGCGATTTTGCTGATGGTGGGAACCTTAGAGGCCCTGCCTAAGGAATTAGAGGAGGCTGCTTTTATTGACGGCGCTAACATTTACCGGGTATTCTGGCAGATTATTATGCCGTTAATGAAGCCGATTTTATCCACAGTGGCGATTTTGACATTTTTGTCCTCATGGAATGAGATGATGCTGGCCATTGCCTTTGTAAGCGGCGAGAAATATAAGACCATTACGGTGGGTGTTAACGATATGGTGGGAAAATATTCCACAAAATGGGGATTGATTGGAGCGGGCCTTACGATTGCAACCATTCCAACGCTGGTTTTGTATGTTTTCTTAAGTAAAAATATACAAAAGAGCCTGGCAATGGGAGCGGTTAAGGGCTAAAAGATGAAGAATTTCTATGATGCCTAAATACGGCATCTAAGAAATTCTAAATCATCTTTCGAAGAATCGCCTTGGGCGATTCTTCCGGTGTAAGCGTACGTATTGTTATAGTAGATATAAGAAAGTTAAGGGATGAAGAATTCCTATGATGCCTAAATTTTGCGGGCGGTTGGAAGCAAAATGAGAAAGTAAAACTTTGTGCCTTGGCCCCGGTTTGGGGGCTGACGGCAGGAATGGAGATCAGAATGATGAAAGGTATTTGTAATTGTCCTAATATACCTTGTACATATAGGAATAACTGTGCGGCCTGTATTGCCCACAGCAGGGAAGAGGGAACTTTGTGTAATTGTATGGAAGAAACAGCCATAAAGCTGGGGGCAGAGCTACCGGTGAGTTTTCCGGATACAGAAATTTTTCCGGATAATGAGGGGATGTCAAG
The DNA here is from genome assembly GCA_003612395.1 of Parablautia intestinalis. Classification (GTDB taxonomy): domain Bacteria; phylum Bacillota; class Clostridia; order Lachnospirales; family Lachnospiraceae; genus Suilimivivens; species Suilimivivens intestinalis. Next base: position 62,131 of record RAYQ01000020.1, on the reverse strand, counting down.
GCGCTGTGCACAGCTGGTGAAGGAATGCCTTGTAAAGAAACCGGATGCACTGCTTTGCTTTCCGGCAGGAAGCACGGTCATAAGAACCTGTGAAATACTAAAAGAGATGCAGAATAAAGGAGAAATTGACTTTTCACAGGCGGACTTTGTAGCTTTGGATGAGTGGCTGGATTTGGAGGACGAGAGTGAAAACTGTACAAACTTTCTTAAGAAGCATTTGTACAATCCTCTTGGCATCCGACCGGAAAAAATGCATTTGTTTGATATTCATGCCAAAGATCTGGGGAAGGAATGCGCAAGAATAGATGAAATTATTTTTCAGCATGGAGGAATAGACCTTATGCTTTTAGGGCTTGGAATGAACGGCCATCTGGGGCTGAATGAGCCGGGAGGAAATTTCGGGGATTACGCAAAGGTGGTGGAACTTTCCGAGACAACCATGAGTGTGGGACAGAAATATTTCTCCGGTCCTATGAAACTGAGCAGGGGGATTACGCTTGGAGTGCATCATATGTTTGAGACAAAACAGGTGATCCTGCAGGTTTCCGGGACTGCCAAAAAGGATATTGTGGAACGGATGTACAAAAGCAGGCCTACGGATGAAATCCCCGGAACAGTGTTAAAACTTCTGCCTGGGGGAAAAGTAGTACTGGACGAGGCAGCGGCAGAGGGAATCAAAAATTTTTTTGATTAAAGCCGCACACCTTCCAGAGAGTTTTGGATGTATTAGTCAATTTGAAACTGTCCAACCAGCTGATTGAGTTCCTTAGCCTGTTCGGAAAGGTTTTGAAGGCTGCCGGCGCTTTGATTTACGGCCGTAGAGTTATTCTGCACCACAAGGGAAATTTCTTCGATTTCCTTGCCTACCTGGGTGATCATATCCGACTGCCGCATACTGGCATCTGCAATTCCGTGCATCTGCTCTTTGATCGAGCCGGTGCATTCGCCGATGGTACGCATAATATCAGCCGCCTGTTCGGTTGCTTCCATGCCGGCATGGATGTCCTGAATTGAGCGGTTGATCAAATCGGCAGTGTCTTTTGCCGCTTCAGCAGATTCTGCAGCTAATGTGCGAACCCTGTCTGCCACTACGGCAAAACCTTTACCGGAGTCGCCGGCCCGGGCGGCTTCTATTGCCGCATTTAAGGCCAGAAGGTTGGTCTGAAATGCAATATTCTCAATAACCAGAGTGATTTTCTCAATTTCCTCGGAGGAATGGGCAATATTATCCATAGCGCTGGTCATCCGGCTCATTGCCTGATCTGCCTCAGCGGTATACAGAGCAGCCTGATCCGCCAGATTTTGGGCCGATGAGCAATTTTCGGTATTGGAACGAATCTGGACAACAATATCCTCCGCATTCTCGGTCAGGCGTGTGACAGAGGCTTCCTGGGTCTGTATTCCCTGCATCAGGCTTACCGAACTTTCTGATACTTCATCAGCTTCCCCTGTCACACGGTTAGAAACCTGCACAATGTTGCGGGTAAGCTGGAGCAGCTTAGAGCGGATCGTGCCGAGGCTTTTTGCCAAAACCTGAAAGTCGCCAATGTAATAAGACTCCCCGCAAGTCACATCAACAGCAATATTGCCGTCTGCCATTTCGCCCAAAATCCGGCCAATATCATCAATGGTCAGGCGCAGCCGTTCACACAGAGCATGGGTCGTTCTGGCAATGCTGCCGATCTCATCATCCCGGTCATACAAAGTAGATAGTCCCTGGTCAGCCGCCAGCTCCAACCGTCCCAGCTGTTCGATGGCGCTTTCCACTGTAATCAGATTTTGCCCCACGCGCCGCATCATTCCAACCAGACACAGGATGATCAGCAATGTGACGGCGGCGCAGATAAGGCCCACCGTAATTCTGATTTCAGCCACCACACGATAAACCTCCCCGGTATTATCCCGAACCATGAATATCCAGTTTCGATCAGCCAGATACTGATAAACGACAAACTGCTTTACACCATTTTCATCCCGATAGGAATAGGTTCCCGGTTCTGTGGTCCCACTGGACTGTATACGCCGCATGATTTCCTGATAGCCGGGGTCAGTGGTTTCAGTATTCAGCAGTTCTTCATTTTCATGATAGAGATAGACGCCGGTTTCAGCGTTAATAAACACATATTCGCTGTTGGGCAGACCGTGAATGTTCAGCTCTAAGAGGGAATCCATCAGGGTGCCTGCGAACACACCCGCGCCTACATATCCAATACACTGCTCATTTTCAAAGATAGGGTAATACATGGACAGAATCATGGCACCGGTACCCGGTGATTTCATGATACCAAGATTGGTCAGCCTGGGTTCAGCCAGAATAGTATCCCGGAATGGCGCAAGACTGTCACCGGGGCGGGTAACCATACCAACGGCTCCCTCAGAGGTGTGTGTAAGGACACAGGTTTCCGGTGAGGCAATATACAGACCTTCAAAGATACCTTTGACAGAAGCAAAGTCTTCCGTATACTGTTGGGCCTGCCTGACAAGATCCGGGTTTTGCGGATCACGCAAAAGATTCCGCACCTCACTGCTGAGAGCAAATGCAGACATATGTTCTTCTGCTGAAGATACATAATTATTGATAATAGCGGCCCGTGATTTCACGGCATCCGTCATTTGATTGGTAACATTGGTTTTTACCGTGGCGGAGGCACTTTGTGCAACGATACACCACAACAATAGCATGCCTGCTATGGTGATAATAGATGTCAAAGTACTGATTCGCGCAGCCAGTTTTTGATTTTTTAGTAATTTCACTTCTCTTTCCCCCTTTGATGTTCTTCCGTTTATAATGCATGTATTACGCCAGCTTTCAGGATAGCAATAACCCATACGAATTATATCAAATTGTCAGGAGGAATGCAATGGAGACGGAGAGTATTCAAAGCTGTTCAAAGCTGCCACAGGAGAAGAAAGAACAATTGTAAATTGTCCCCTAAAAGTTATATAATAAAATCACTGATACATAGGACAGCAGGAGATTGGAGGAATGCAGGATGAAAATGATGAGCTACGAAGAAAAATACAAAATGATGGTGGAGACGCCGATTAACCGGTTGATACCAAAACTGGCAGTGCCGACAATTATCAGCATGTTGATAACTTCCATATATAATATGGCTGACACTTTTTTTGTGAGCCAGTTAAGCACAAGCGCTTCAGGAGCGGTGGGAGTGAATTTTTCCCTGATGGCTATGATTCAGGCCATTGGCTTTACACTTGGTATGGGAAGCGGAAATTATATGTCCAGAATGCTGGGAGCCAGGGAGCAGGACAAGGCCAGGAGAGCCTGCTCTACGGCAGTGTACACGGCTTTTGCCTTAGGGCTTGTTTTGGCGGTTCTGGGTATTTTGAATATTGACAGGCTGGTCCGGATGCTAGGGGCAACGCAGACCATTGCGCCTTTTGCAAAGGATTATGGCAGGTACATATTGATTGCGGCGCCTTATATGACGGTTTCCTTTGTGTTTAATAACCATCTCCGCTCCCAGGGAAACGCCGCCCTTTCTATGATAGGGATTACAACAGGCGGAGTGCTGAATGTTATTCTGGATCCGGTTTTGATTTTTGGATTTAAAATGGGAATTTCCGGAGCGGCAATTGCTACGATTTTCAGTCAGTTTGTAAGCTTTATTATTTTGCTGATTCTGGTGATCCGGTCGAAAAACGTGTTAAAGCCGTTTCCTAAATATTTTACTTTTCGGGGATGGGTATATAAGGAAATTTTATCTGCCGGTATGCCTACTTTAGGACGGCAGGGACTGGCCAGTGCGGCATCTGTCTTTTTGAATGTGGCGGCCTCCGGATTTGGAGATGCGGCAGTGGCGGCAATGTCCATTGTCACAAGAATTATGATGTTCATTAATTCGGCGCTGATTGGCTTCGGACAGGGCTTTCAGCCGGTATGCGGGTTTAATTTCGGAGCAAAGCGATATGACAGAGTGCTGGAGGCCTACTTTTTCTGCAGACGTGTGGCCCTCATATTTTTACTTATTATGGGCGTGATCATGTTTGCTGTTTCCACGCCGATTATGCGCTTGTTTAGAAAGGAAGATGCAGAGGTAATCCGCATTGGCGCCCTGGCCCTTAAAATGCAGTGTTGTCTGCTGCCCTTTCAGTCCTATGTTATTATTGGGAATATGCTGACCCAGTCTATTGGATATAGTTTCCGGGCAACACTCACTGCAGTGAGTAAACAGGGGCTGTTTTTTATTCCGGCAATTTTGATCCTGCCGGGGCTTTTTGGGATAACAGGACTTCAGCTGGCACAGCCTATGGCAGACGGCCTTACCTTTATTCTGACCCAGGCGATTGTTGTGATGGTGGTAAAGGAGCTTCGGGGAATGGCTGAGAATGAGAAAAAATGTAATAACTAACAGGAAAGTATGTTTTGTGGTTTCCAGAATTTGGATGCGGGATTTGCTGTATGTCTGGTTTACAAACAAATGTTCGATATGATAAAATATATTTTGAGAGGGGGGCGCCAAGAAAGAAAACAGACAGGAGGAACTATCATGGAGAGTATTTTGTGTGTTGATATTCCGGTACAAATGATATCCTGCACTGATACAAATGGAAAGATAACACCCATGAGATTCCGTTTCCGCGACCGGAATGATGAAATTATTACCATTAATATAGATAAGATTATTTCAACGGATCAGCAGTGCAGCTCTTTAGGGGCCAATTTTGTCTGCGCGGCATCGCTTTATGGATCTCAAAAGACGTTCCAACTGCGATACAATTACTATGCCCATGAATGGCGGATGTCGGGAATCAGGGGATAAAGCGGACCGTTTGCTTACGGCCTCCTGCCGGCATCCCAAATTCCATACTTGTGGAATACAAAAACAGGGCCGGGAGTCCGACTTTATGCCTGATGGCAGAGCATTGGTTTCCCGGCCAAAGCTTTCAATTATTTCTAATGATTTACCATAGATTTTTTTGCATTTTCCAGTGCAAAAATCACCTTGTCGCACCACGCATCAAATTCGGGATCTGCCTGCTGGCATTCTTCCGGGTGGGAGAGGACGTAATCAAGGGCAATTCGCACGCCCTGATCAAAACGCACGGTGGTTTTCATATCCGGCACAACACGTTTCAGTTTGGTGTTGTCAAAGACAACGGAGACAGATTTGTCTCCTGTGAGACTTCCTTCATAGTCATAGCCATATGGTTTTCCGGCCGCCGCCAGAAATTCGGAGGCCACATGATAAGCTTTCAGCTCTACGCCCAGAGCATCTGCGATTGTGGCGTAAATCTGATTCCATGAAAGGGCTTCATCGCTGGTAATTTGAAATGCCTCCCCGATAGCATGGCGGTTACCCATAAGACCGGTATAGCCTATAGCAAAATCCTTACTGAAGGTAAGTGTCCAAAGGGAAGTGCCGTCACCCTGGATAATGACAGGCTTTCCATCCATCATACGCCGGATCACCTGCCAGAAACCATTGTTTCCATGTACGCCCAGAGGAACATGACGTTCATCATAGGTATGACTGGGTCTTACGATGGTAACAGGAAAACCTTCCTCCCGGTACTTTTTCATCAGAAATTCTTCACATGCGATTTTATCCCGGGAATATTGCCAGTGAGGGTTGGCAAGAGTGGTTCCTTCCGTAATGATATAGTTTGCCGCGGGTTTGTGATATGCGGAAGCGGAACTGGTAAAGATGTACTGTTTGGTTTTCCCTTTAAAAAGCCTGTAATCCCGCTCCACATCCTTTAGTGTAAAACCGATAAACTCACAGACAACATCGAAGGTATGATTTTTCAGCTTTTCTGTTACTTCCTGCTCATTGCTGATGTCTGCAATAATCTGGTGGACACCCTCAGGAAAGTTTATTTTCCGGTTCCCGCGGTTGAGAAGCCATACTTCCCAGTTCAGCTTTTTAGACAGCCGTTTTACAATAGCGGCGCTGATGGTGCCTGTTCCGCCAATAAATAGCACTTTTTTCATAATGTGCAATCCTTTCTCTTTCATACTAATAAACATGATCCCTTTTCCAATCGAACCTCCATGCTTCCAACAGCCCGCTTTCCAACCTATTTGCCATCAGGAAAGCTGGTAAAATAATCATGTTCCATTTCAGGAAGACCGTATTTTTCTTTTGCATCGGAAAATGCTTTAATCATAAAAGCCATATTCCGCGCAAGGTTCCGCATGGTTTGAAGGCCTTCCAAATCCTTTTTCACATCCTCGGCGGTAAAGCCATGAACCTGATTCCAGTAAGTGCTGGATGCAACGGGCATATTGCTGATGGTAAAATATTTATTCAGTACGTCATAGGTAGCGGTGTTGCCGCCGCGTCTGCAGCTTACAACTGCCGCGCCGACCTTCATGTGCCTGGAAAAAGAGGTGCTGTAAAAAAGTCTGTCCATGAAGGAAAGAATGGTTCCGTTTGGCGAACTGTAATATACAGGGCTTCCAACAACCAGTCCCTGGGCCGCCTCAAATTTTGGAGCCACCTCATTTACCAGATCATCATCAAATACACATTTTCCGTTTTTTACACAGTACTTGCAGGCGATACATCCTCTGATCGCCTTGTTTCCCACATGAATCAGCTCTGTTTCAATGCCTTCCTTTTCAAAGGTTTGAATCATTTCATCCAGAGCGGCCCATGTACATCCCTTTGCATGGGGACTTCCGTTTAATAAAATTACTTTTGCCAAAAGTTTTTCCTCCTTATAAATTTATCTTATCATGCCATTATATCTTTGGCAATATTTGGTCGGGGCTGCTGTCACACGGATTGTAACAGCCCGGGCCGGGCGGTTAATCGGTCTGTATTTTAAATACAATAGGATAGTCGCTTTGGGCCGCGCATTTGATATGGAGCCCGGTTTCATCCCGGTTCCACGTACAGGGCGTATCAAAGCCAAGGACATTTACACTCCGGATGATGCCATGAAAGTTGGCCTGTCTGGAGGCATCCTGTCTGCCAAGAGAAGTGATGCAGTAGTTCCCGTCCTCGCTGCACTTAAGAGCAGTGGCATACAGATATCCTTTTGCAGTGGTAAAGCGAAAATCTTTGGAGGTAAAATTCTTCTTGATGCCGTCCGTAAACTGTCCTTCCACAATCTGTGTAGGCCCCTCCCCGTATGTCCTGTAAACGTTTGAATCGTAAATTGCTTCCCCGTTTGTGGAAAGCCACTGGCCGATGCCACGGAGCACCTTTTCATCTTCGGCGGAAATGGTTCCGTCTGCCTTAGGCCCTACGTTCAGCAAGAGGCAGCCGTTCTTACTTACGATATCCACCAGATCGCAGACAATATCACTGGCCGGGCGGAACTGATTGTTTTCCGTATAACACCAGGAATTTAAGGCAATGGCCATGTCCGTCTGCCAGAAGTAGGGCTTTACATCCGCAAACTGTCCTCTTTCCACATCCGGAACTGCGGTGCCAAACTGGAAGGCGTCATGCTTATAGTTGATGACAACTTCCTCTCCCCATTTGGCAGCCTGATTGTAATAGTAGGCAGCAAGCTTTTTTAAATATGGCTTACAGACTCCTCTTTGGATCCACCAGTCGAAATAAATGATTTTAGGCCGGTAACGGTCAATGATTTCGCAGGTGCGCGCCAGCCAGTCCTGCAGGTATTCTTCCGTAGGCTCAGGATCTTCAAAAAGAGCCTGAAAGTCAGGATCCGGCATAGCCGGCCAGTAGAAATCCCCGCGCCTTAAAGGTTCTTTGATATCACTTTCAAATTCTTTTCCCCGTCCCATAAAAAACCAGTGCTCCAGCCGGTGGGTGGATGCGCCTGTTACCATGCCGGCCTGTCTTAAGCTTTCAGACAATTCCCCCAAAACGTCCCGCCTTGGCCCCATCTCAAAGGCATTCCAGTTTGAAATATCGCTCCGGTACATTTGAAAGCCGTCATGGTGCTCTGCCACGGGTACTACATATTTAGCGCCGGAGAGCTTAAAAAGCTCCGCCCACTTTTCCGGCTGAAAATGTTCGGCGCGAAACAGAGGAATGAAATCCTTGTAACCAAAGCTGGTATGAGGGCCGTAGGTTTTGATATGATGCTCATATTCCGGCGAACCCTGGATATACATATTGCGGGAATACCATTCACTGCCAAAAGCGGGTACGCAGTAGACGCCCCAGTGAATAAAGATGCCAAATTTTGCCCTCTGGTACCAGACTGGTACGTGGTAGGAGGACAAAGATTCCCAGGTATCGTGATAGGGACCACCGGAGATGACGTCCTCTATCTTTTTCAGATAGTTTGACAAATCGTACATTTTATTTTCCTTCCTTTCTCTCTGTAAGGCTTCTTTTGTGTAACGAATCAGCCCTGGGCTTCATAGTTACCGAATCCGGTCATAAGAAGTTTTGCGCATTATTTTCTGAAAACAATGGCCAAAGTTCTTTTTTATTATTATAATAAAGGAAAGCGGACAAAAATGCCAGCAGATTAAGGAATAAATACTGCTATGTGAAGGGAACGGGCTTATGGATGAGAAGCAAATTTGTGCCTGCGTTTAAAAAGGGCAGGTTACGGAAAGGGATGGTGTTATGATGAAAAAATTGTTTGGCTATGCAGATAAGTATTTAAAGAAAAGTAACTGGAAAGATATGGCTTTGCTTAAATTCTGTCTTTTTTCAATGGGAATTTTAGCAGGTATGCAGATCCCGGCAAGGAATAAAAAGAAGGTGCAGGCAGTTGCGTTCTGCGTTTTTGGGGCTACGTATATTCCTCTAATGGCAAAATTCATCGGTGTTATCCGGGAACGTGACTGAAAAAAAGAAGGAAATTTGTATGTGGCAGGAAGGATGGAAATGAAAATGGAAAAGAACAAAATAAGCAAAGAAAAGAGCAATATTAACGAGCAGATACTGGCCTTTAACCAGGTGCTGCCCTTTGAAGGACAGGTGGAGGCGGTGGCCTTAAAAGAGGACGGATCCTGCCGGCTGCGGTTTTATGCGCCAAATGCAAAATCGGTGTCCGTTCTGATTGAGGAGACAAAGTACCTTTGCGTGAAAAATCAGGAGGGAATATGGGAGATGGCTTATCCCTCCCGAAAGGGAATCCAGTATGTGCAGCTTTTTATAGATGATACTGAATTTTTAACGCCTATGCTGCCTATTACCTACGGTTACAGCAGGCCGTATAATTATGTGGCTTTGTATAAACCGGAGGAAAGTTTTTATCAGATTAAGGATGTGCCTCACGGCAGTGTGAGAAGGGAGTTTTTCTTTTCGGAGGTAACGGGCGAATGGGAGAGCTGTGTGGTTTATACGCCTTATATTTATGAAAAGGAAACGGATCGGGTATTTCCTGTACTTTATTTGCAGCACGGCCATGGTGAAAACGAAATTGGCTGGACCAATTCCGGAAAGGTGCATTTTATTTTGGACAATCTGATAGCGGAAGGGAAGGCGGTTCCCTTCGTGGTGGTTATGTGCAACGGTATGGTCCAGACTGTGGAAGACGGCAGGCGGATTGTAAATTTCCGTTTGCTGGAAAAGCAGCTCTTCCAGGATGTGATGCCCTTTGTGGAGGGAAAATTCCGTGTGGGGAGGACGAAAAAGATGCGGGCTATGGCAGGGCTGTCCATGGGCTCCGTACAGACCAGTATGATTGGGCTTTCCCATCCGGACAGCTTTAGCGCCCTGGGAATATTCAGCGGATTTATGAGAGATATCATAACAGGTGGTGAATTGGATATGAGCCATGGACAGCCAGGCTTAAACCCTCATCTGGCGCTTTTGGAGGATAAGGAAGAATTTGTAAGGCAGTACCCCGTTTGTTTCCGTGCCATGGGTACGGAGGATCCTTTCTGGGAGCATTTTGCGGCGGATGATGAGATGTTAAAGCAAAAGCAGATCCCCCATATCCGGAAAGAATATCCGGGCGCCCATGACTGGAATGTATGGAGAATGTGTATTTACGACTTTGCGCAGCTTATTTTTAAGGACTAAAAGAGGGTGTTTGAATGGCTTTGATAATATGTGGGATTTCGAGGTGAAGGAAGGCGTTACTTTTAAACATGCGAATCGTGTATACTCCATCATGCAGAAAAGAATACAAAAAATTTTGGAAGAGTTATCTGGTGACAGTAATATAAAAAGATAGTGTTGTATGGAAACCTTGACTATAAAAGCCGCTTATATGAGGAAATCAGCAAAACAGGTTTATTGTTGTATGAAAAAGAAAAATAAAGTTTGTGGTACGTGGAGGTATGGGAATGTGTGATTTCAAAGCTGTTAGGAATGGTTTGCAAAACGATTAAAAATTTAAGGTCTGAGTATTTTTAAGAATGGTGTACCTGTTAAACGTATGCCCATAACAGGGAGGAAAAATGTTCGGGAAGAAGAAAAAGGCGGAAGCGGCCTGGTACGATAAAGAAAACTGGAAGCCTGCGTTAAAATGCAGTATTTGTAATGGAGAACAGGTGGCAGGCTTTCAGAATATCCATACGGGTGAATTTAAGGAGGAAACTCTGATAAGGGGAGTGCCGGAGCTGGAGGCCTTTAAGCAAAAGTATGGGATTGCACAGATAACCAAAATATATTAGAATGTTGGTGCGATACATGTCAATTAGCGTTGCTTATTATGTGTGAGGGGAATAAGTCTGGAAGTAAACTTTCAAATTCTTTATCGGCGGCAGTATGGCAGGCAAAGCTTGCAGTACATGACAGCAGGTTCTGCCCGCTGTATGCAGGAGGTATTAAGGTTGGATAAGCTGCGGTATTTTTTGTACCATATATCATTTTATGATATTTTGGAAATATTACCTTATATTGGACTGGCATATTTTGTAATCAGACGTTTCATTTTGCATAAATCACCGGTACCTTCCAGCGCTTTTGGAAAGGTGTCAAAGGAGCTTTTGCGCAAATGCGTTGCCTTTTTAAATAAGAGGGAAAAGCGTGTGTATGAGGAGTACATGGTTCCCGAAGATATTCTGGAGGCTCTTAAGGTCAACTTAAGAGACGAGGAAACCTTAAAAGCGCTTTTGTGCAGTATCTGCGCTCACTTAGGAATCAATGGTGATTTCATTAAACTGGTTGTGATAGACGAGTTTATGACAGACTGGGCGGGGCAGATTTCCACGGATCTTGCTTTTACCACCATCCGTCTGGACTTAAGGAAAAGGTACACGCTGGACACGGTGATTGCCGTACTGGCCCATGAGGCAATCCACCTTCATTTATATTATGAGGGAATTCACTTTAAGGACACATGGGAAAATGAGGTGTTAACAGATACGGCAGCGGTGTACTGCGGTTTTGGAGAGTACATTTACAGAGGATATGCGGTAATGCAGGGGGATTTTGCGCTGTCCTATAATAAGGTGGGATATATCCGGCAGGAGGATGTACGGTATATTCAGGAATTGATGGAGGAACAGAGGAAAAATGAGAATAGGGATGGGTTATGATGTGCACAGACTGGTGGAAGGAAGGGCTTTAATTCTTGGGGGTGTGGAAATCCCCTATGAGAAGGGACTTCTTGGCCATTCGGATGCGGACGTGCTTTTACATGCAATTATGGATGCTCTTTTAGGAGCGGCGGCTTTAGGCGATATCGGCAAGCATTTTCCGGATACGGATCCCGCTTACAAGGGGATATCTTCTGTGAAACTGCTTGAGCATGTGGGAAAGCTTTTGAAAGAAAACTTCTTTTGCATAGAAAACATTGACGCAACAATTATTGCCCAGGCTCCTAAAATGCGCCCTCATATTGATATTATGAGAGAAAATATTGCAAGGGCCCTTGACATTACCGTAGAGCAGGTTGGCGTGAAGGCTACCACCGAGGAAGGGCTGGGCTTTACCGGGACCGGAGAGGGAATATCTGCCCAGGCAGTTTGCCTTTTAACCAGTTGCACGAATACATCCGGCAAAGCAGGCAGCATAGGATAGTGTAAGCAAGCTTTATGCAATAAATAATCAGGAAAGCCTTCCGCTGCTGCTGATACTGCCGGAATTTATGAAAGCTGCGGGGGTGCGGCTGGCAGTACCTGCAGCGGAGCCGTTAATAATGGCGGCTTTGGCTTTAACCCTTTAACATGGCAAGAATTTCTGCTTTCGGCCTTGCGCCTGATGACTGGCTTATGACATTTCCATCCCTGATTACGGTCAGCGTGGGGATACTTAAGACATGGAATTCCTGGGCAAGCTCCGGTTCCTTGTCTATGTTGATCTTGCCTATCAGGTACTGGGGGTTTTCCGCTGCAATTTCTTCCACTATGGGAGAAACCATGCGGCATGGGCCGCACCAGTCGGCATAGAAATCCAAAAGCACAGTCTTTTCGCTGTTTTTTACAGAATCAAAGTTATTTTTGTTTACATGAAGTACGGACATAATTAGTACCTTCCTTTCTTTTTAACTGTTGATAGTGTATCATATCCTGCTTACGGTTTCTGTGATAAAGTCACACGGCGGCCAAAGCGCTCCGCCAGCCGGTTTATCGTAATAGAATGAATAATACAGCTTCCAATACCAATAAAAGCAACAGTCCGGGTATTAGTACCGGGAATGCCATAGCTGCGCCTGCGGCGGACAGCATAATTACCGGAACGGCATATTTTCGCGGGTGATGCCATAGGTCGCTCTCAATTTTCCAGTCCCGGACAGGGTAAAACCACTCCAACAGTACAGATAAAGCTGCACTCTGCAAAGCAAAGTAAACAGCGGTTAAAATCACCAAAACAGTAACATTACTGTTTTTCATTTGCCAGCTGTAAAGGAAAATGGTATTTGAAGTCATGTTGCAGAAAAAGATAAACAGACAATATGGCATACAAAAGGCTTTCTTCTGATCGGGTAAAAGGCGGATGGCCTGATCCAAATCCGGGCTGCAGGACAGTAAAATGCAGATTGGGGTATTTAAGGACAAAATCGCAAAGCTTATCGGGACGACAAACAGGCTTTCCATTTTTCCCCAAAAGTGCGGCAATATGAGGGCCACACACCACATAACAGCAATATTTATCCCATAATTTTTATGACTGGTCAAATAGCGAAAAAGATACCGCCACACGAAAAAGTGTTTGTGGCGTTTTATGCTATAGCTTTTTTGTCTCTCCCGGGAATAAAAAAGATATCCGTCTGTTAGCTGTAAACGTATAGCAGCCAATATGATGTTCATAATTAAGAGCGGTATAACCCATACTTTATTTCCTAAAAGCAGAATGCCTGTGATTATCATACCCGCCCAGAGAGTACCCGCATACCAATATTTTTTCAGGGAATAGACAGCGGAAGTCATAAGAACTGCGTTTATTGTGCAAACAGCACTTCCCAAAATCTCTATGGGTTTCCAGTGGGCAACTGCCAGTAAGACTACGAAAAGTATTGCTGTCTTTGTAAAAATCGTATAAGCTCCTAAAACGGCAATATAGGAAAAAACAAAGTGCTGATTATCAAAAGGAAGCATGAACATATTCTGCATTTTGGCGGCAGTATTTTCCGAACAAAGGGACTGCCACATTACACCGGCAGTAAAGGAACTCAGCATAAGATATCGGATAAACGGCGCAGCCTGCACTTTCCAATCCGTAATATACAAGCCCCAGAACACAATGAAATAAATGAAAATGTTCCGCTTAATTTTCTCAGAGTCTGCCCCAAAGATCATTTTTGCGAATGCCTTAAAGGTTATTTTCATATCGCAGAGCCTCCCGAATATTTGCGGCACTTAATTTTCCACGCCCAAATGTCTGTTTGATTGCTCCATTTTCCAGAACGTATACCCGGTCAGAAGTCAGTGTGATGCTCTCCAAAATGTGGGAGGAAAACAGAAGTGTTCCATGCTCTTTATAACCGGCAATCTGACGGTACAAGTATTCGGTGCTCTGAAAATCCAATCCGTTGACCGGCTCGTCAAGGAAAAGCAGCACGGGCTTTAGTGCAAAAGCAGTAATCAGAAATGCTTTTTTCCGGTTGCCTGTGGATAAGTCTTTTAACAAAGTATCCGTATAATTTTCAAAATGGAATCCCTGCACCAATGCTGATATGTCGGGCATATTTTTCTTGTAAGCAGAAAACACATAAGAGATATATTCCAGGAATGTAAAATATGGAAAAGAGTTATCTTCTGCAAATACAGTGTAACGACACATCTTGAACGTTTTTTCTCTTGGGTTTACAGGCTTGCCGGAAAACAAAATACCATCAGATTGAAAAGTGGGAAGCAGACCGGAAATTACCTTTAAAAATGTGGTTTTTCCGGTGCCATTGAGCCCGATTAGCCCTACTACTTCCTGCCGGGCCAATTCCAGAGAAAAATTGGTCAATACCATTTTCTCACGGTTATACCAGGCGTTTAAATTTCTGACTGTTAAAAGGAATGTCTCCATTTTATTTCTCTCCCCTGCCGTATCTGCCTTTTTTCCATGTTGTGTAAGCAGAATAAAAAAATATACCGCCTAAAATAACATAGAGCACGCTCATTTCAAAGTTACCGGATATGCCGCTTACGATGGCTGATGTCAGCCAAATCAGTCCTGCCATTGCACGAATAGATACATGACGCATAACTGTTACCTCCTCTAAATGTTGTTTGTATCTGTATCATAACCGGAAAAAGAGACTTGTGCGCAAAATGTCCGCAATCGGCAGGTTTTTGTCCATGAAAAGACGGCAGGGGGCTATTGTATGCCGGACACACATTGATAGGACAGCGTAGCAACAGCCCGGAATATGTTATCCGTGTAAGAAATCTGCACGGTACCGTCATACTTTTGGGCAGCTGTCTGTGCGCTTCTAAGCCCCCAGCCATGCAGACCGTTTTTGGCTTTTGAGGTCTCTAATACACCGTCATCTGAAACGGGGGGAGTACGAAAACTGTTCTCTACTTTTATGATTAACATTTGGTTGATACGGCGTATAGTAAGGCGGATAAACCGTTCTTCTTTTTCGGGGACCTGCAGGGCTGCTTCTAACGCATTATCCAGGAGATTTCCCAATATAGCACATAAATCAACGCTTCGCAGGTTTGTATGGCGTGGAAATTCAACCTGTGCCTGATACCATACGCCGTTTTCTTTTGCTGTTACGGCTTTACTGTTAATGATATAATCTACTGTTTCATCGCCCGTCCATAGAGTTTCGGCCATTTCCTGTACCGGAGCTTGAAGTTCATCAAGGTATTGTATAGCTTCTTCCCATTTTGCATGAGAAAGAAACTGCCGCAAAATTCCTATATGGTTATGAAAGTCATGGAATAGTTTTGCGTTGACTGAATAAGCACTGTTTAAGGAAGTGTAGTCACGTTCCAGCAGCGCTGCCTGTTCTGTTTTCAGCCTTGCAAGTTCTTTTTCAACCTTATATTGCCGATTCATATTAAATATCAAAACAGACATCATCAAGACAACCGCCAGAATCGTCCACATATCCAGAGTATCATCTGCAATGGGAAGTATTGTTTGCTGTGATAAAGTGATAACCGCGATAAAAACGGCAACAACAAAGATGGATGCAAAGCGGAACCCTTCATTCTCTGTCATATCCGGCTTTTTCCCAATATACAGTGCGCCGACAATCAGCAGAGCATGAAGCAGCCAGACAGAAATTTGCCCGCAGGCTGCGCTGCTATCAGGAAATGCGGATAAATGCAATCCTACACCGAGACCTGCCGCAATAAGAAATTGACACAAGGAAAGCCCAATCTCATAGAAAATACTCACAAAAAGGCTCATTCTGGTATCTGCATTTTGTAAACGTCTGGCGCAGACGGTAATCCAGATGATTTCCGGCATCATGCGGCAGAAATCTGATAATTCTGTTATGGACAATACTGCAGAAATTACAACACTACCGGCAGCAGCTGTTATTACATCTTTCTTGTCCGGCTTTTTGGCGGCCAGCAGCCGGTAAATGAGAAGCAGAGCAATAATAGTTCTCACACTTAAGGCCGCGGTATTTGAAAAGAAAATAAGCCAATCCGTCATATATGCATCCCCCAATAATGGTTAATCTGTTCTTTGACCTCCTGCAAATGAGAGCGGCTTATGGGGAGAGCCTCTCCATTTTTTAACACCGCCATACCATCTTTAACCTGCATAATATGTATCATATTTGCGATACATCCCCGGTCAATAAAAATGAACTCATCTGATCCCAATTCTGAATAAACCTGTTGTAAGCTTTTTCTTACCTTTGACATGCCGCCGGTTGTGGTAATGCTTGCATTTTTCCCGTCCCGATTAATGTGGTAAATTTCCCGGTAAGGAATTTTTTCAAGGCGGCTGTTCGTCTGAATGGTATAGGTTTTTCCGCCTGCCAATGCAATCAGCTTTATTGCGTCTTGTATGGCAGCGGGGAGTCGCCCGGCGATATCGGTTTTTGGCACATATCGGAAAATGGACAGCTCAAAGGCGTCTATGGCATATTCGATATGGGAAGTAATAAAGATGATTTTCACATCCGGCAGACAGGGCTTAATTTTTTCCGCAATTTCCATGCCTGTACTTCCGGGCATTTCTATGTCCAGTAAAATCAGATCAAAGAAAAATTTGTCCTCTGTAATATCGTAAAGCAGATTATCACTGTTTACATAGGTTTCTATTTTTCCCATACTGCCGCAATTCTTTAAACAATTTTCGGTTATATTCTTATGGCTTTCTACTGCCGCCTTATCATCATCGCAAATCGCTATGTGCAACATAATCTCACCTCACTTACAGTGGCCATTATACTACATTCTGCTGTGCTTCTCAATAAAGCAGTTTCTGATAGCAGGTTTGGCCGTAACAGTTCAGCCTGTGCCAAACTCTCAGGAAATATGTTATGATATATTCTATCCGGCTTTCCGGAGCTGGTTTGTTGCGTTCCGGCGAAAATTTCCCCTCATTCCTTACAACACCACACAAGCCCGGATAGGCGGGAATTTTCAGAAATTACTTCATTTTCCTTTCATTCCCCACACCACCGAAAATTGAAAACTACCAAACAAAGAGCGTGTCATGTTTCCCTTTTCGTGGGGCAATACGGCAGTTTTTCATAAATGCCGAAAAAAAACGCAAAAAACAGGAAACTTCCACTTTCCTCCCATAAAGGACGTTTCATTATTCTATAACTGCATATCCCCAAACCAATTATTCCAGTCTATAAAAACAGCTTCGAAAATGCGGGAATTATACTTTTTATCATGGTATTTGTAGTGTTAATACATAAGCCATAATTCAGCTTATAGCCCCATTTCTGCCCAGTATAGTTAGTGTAATAATTAGCCTGATTTTTATCTATCAAGGTAATTTGGCGTTTCAGTTCCTTGTCTGTTAATTGTTCATCAGCGGGTGTTTTCTTACGGCAGCGGATTGTCTTACTTTCCATACCCGCATAGACAAAAATACGAAATTTCTCTTTGAAATTTCACTAATGATTTCCTGGTCGTAATATGCAACATTTAATTCCTCTGATAATCTGCGCCCCAACTCTCGCCCGCCGCTGCCAAATTCCCGGCTCACTGTAATGATTTTGTTCATAAAGAAACCTCCTTTGATAACGCTTTTGTATATTTTTTCATCATAGATACTGCATAAACAGCAACGAATAACTCTGTAATCGGCATTGCAAACCATATGGAATCCGCCCCTGTCAAAATCGGAAGCAGCATAATTAAAATTCCGCTGATAATGCAGCCTCTGAAAACAGACACAAGAAAAGCCGCTTTCGGCTTCATCAACACTTGGAAATAATAAGTAGAGAAAATATTCAACGGCAGCAATAAAAACGAAATACTGTAACAACGGATAATTGCGGGCGCAATTTCCAGTATTGCTTTTGTCGGCTTCATAAAAATATAAATATACAGATTCGGGCAAATCAAACTGAGGGCAGTCCAGAATATGCTGAACGCACCAACAGTATAAAGGGCATACCGCAGAGTTTCTTTAATGCGTTGCCATTTCTTTGCGCCGAAATTGATAGAAATAATCGGCTGTGAAGCCTGCCCCACACTATAAGCGCAGCACTGGACAATCGTACTTACATTGATAACCGGGCCATAAACAGCAAGTGCATTACTGCCTAAATATTTCATAATCTGACGGTTGAAAAGCACTGTCAAAATACCCATTGCAATATCAATAAAAAATGTTGGGAAGCCAGTAATTGATATTTCCCTCAATTTTCCCACAATTCCAGTCGGTTTTCGGAGAACCAGCGTATTTTTCTTAGACCAGAAATGGGAAAGCATAACCGCAAACGAAATCCCGGAGCCAGCTGCCGTTGCAAGTCCTGCACCAAAAATCCCCATATCAAAAGTAAATACAAAAATGTTATCACCAACAATATTGAACAATCCTCCGGCTAATACGCCGGCAGTTGCAAGTTCGGGGTGATTGTCATTTCGCAGAAACGCCGCCAGCATTTGATTAAACAGAAACAGCGGAATGACTGCTTTTACTGGCGTTAAATAAGATTCAGCCAATGAAAGCAAGCTGCTGTCCGCACCAAAAAACAACAGGATTGGCTTGTCAAAAAATATAATTGCCGCCCATGACACGAAAGCAAAAATGACAGAGCCTATAACCGCAACAGTAAAATATTCATTTTCGTTTCTGCTTTTTTGTGTTTCCTGTCCTCTGACTGTACTAAAAATTACAGAACCGCCAATTCCCATGAGCAGCCCCAGACTGTAAATAATATTCCATACAGGGGCAACAACAGCTAATGCCGCCGTTCCGTCCGGGCCTTGATATTGTCCGACCATTGCCATATCCACAAGTGAATATACCGAAGTAATCATTGCACTTCCAAAGGCAGCAGACAAATACTTGAAATAGATTGGTTTGATGTTTCCACCTAGCAAATTCATTGTCTTTTCCTCCTTTTTTGCAAATAAAAAACCGGATAAGAAAAACGAACAGGAACGGTTTTCTTATCCGGCACTCTCATACGCAAGAGTAACCCTCCGACAAACCGTATGTCCGCTATCTTATCCGGTCTTATACTTACGCTTATAAGTCCTCCGATAACTAATTGTATAAGCTAACAGAAATAAATTGGTTTGTCAAGCCCTATATAAATTTTCATAAGGACAGAAAGGAATGGGTATGCCATTTTGATAAGGACAGCCGGGATATGCTTACACGGCGGTTTGCGTTTGTGCCGTCTGGCAGGGACAGCCGCCCCTGTATCGGACGAATGGCGAAAAACTTTAGACTTATTTGGGGAATTTTACAGGAGAGAAAAACATTTCGTTCCCTTTCAAATAGGGTTTCGTTCCCTCGCGGCTAACTGCGCCAAAATTCTGCCGATATAAAAAGTAAAAAGAATTGCCCGTGGGGAAGCTAATGCTTAATGCAAGAAAAAGCACTCGCATGGAAAATGAGTTGCAGTTGATGGAATTGAACATAGCCATATGTGATGATGAGAAGATCATCCGTGAACAGATAAAGGAGCTGGCGGAAAAAGAAATACCGGGCGTATGTGCCGGATTATACGAGACGGGGATGCTCTGCTTGCCGCCGGGAAACAGTTTGACCTTGTGTTCCCTGACATACAGATGGAAGGGACGGATGGGATTGAAACGGCGAAGATGCTCAGGCAGAGGGATGAAGATACTATACTGATCTTCATAACGGGTATCCGGGAGTAGGTTTTCGTGGCGTTTGATGTGGCGGCGTTTCACTATCTGCTAAAGCCGATTGAGGAAGATAAGTTCCGGGAGGTGTTCCGCCGGGCAGAACGGGAGCAGGAAAAGAGGAAGAGTAAGCAACGGGAAACGGTGTTTATAAAGACGAGGAACAGGAGTTTTTCACTGGAAAAGGACAGCATCCTCTATATTATAGAAATTGAAAACAGCCTTGATGGTTCGGCACTGTCCTGTGGAGACAGCGGCCTTCCCATATCAACGAAAAAGGATAAGGAGGTGCATGGGATAGGGCTAAAGAATATCAGAAAATGTGCAGTAAAATATGGCGGCGATTCAGGGTGAAAGCGCAGATGGCGGCAGGCGGGTTTGAAATCCAGCCCTATGGCGTAGTGCTCCACCTGGGCGGTACGGCGAACCATTATGTCTGCGGTGATGTTTCCCCGGAAAAAAGGCCGGGATAGAGGCACAGATGAAGGCCGGGGATGAGGAAAAAGCAAAACGCAAGCAAAAGTATCAGGAGCAAAGTGAACAAGCGGCAAAGAAGCGGAGAATGGAAATGGAGATAGCTTACAAGCGGCAGACTATGGAAAAATTTTTGGCCAGCCGTGCAGCGCAAACAGGCAGGGTTACCTATGCAGGAACGCCGGAAACCACGGATGAGCATGGCAACAAGGTCATGGATATGTTCCGGAAGCAGATCGGCGACATGAAGCTGCTGCTCCAGAAAAAGACGGCGGCATATTACCAGTACAGTATGCAGACGTATTGGGATTTCATGAACAAGAAATAAATTCCAATAAACGTATATCCCCAATAAGCCACAGCCGAACAAGGCAGGGCAGGCATCCCTGGCATTCCGGCGGATTGGGAAATTGGGATAAATCTTTAAATGAAAAAATGAATGGAGGCAAAAGAGATATTGATGAAAAAAGCAGGATTTTTGTTGACACTGATATGTATTCTCTCGTTGACGGGGTGTGGAATGGCAGCCAGTGCAGAGGAAGAAATTTTACAGCCAGAAACAGAAGAAAATACCGTGTCAGTAAACTTTGATGATGTGGCAACGCAAAGCGAACCGGCTGAACAGTTTTGTAACCATCTGGTACAGTTTACAGAAAGTACGTTCACAGATGAAGAAGGAATTGAATCGGCGGATGCAATAGTATCTTATGATGAAGGAACAGAGCAGTATTCAATAGAATTATCGTTAAAGACGAATGGTAAGGTAGACAGTAAGAAAATTGAAGAATATAAAACCTATTTGAGCAAAACATATGCAGATGTGATTTTGATTATTGATGGGGAGGTTATGTAAGGAAAAAGGACAGGTGTTTCTGACTTTCCGACAGAACAGTGAAAGGAGGTGAGGGCCGGTATGGAATTTGGCCGGGGAACATAGAGAGGATATTTCTGTATGAAACAATGAACTGCTCGGACTTATTACAAGGGAGCAGGAGCGGCTCTGAACGACAGAGGAGCTGACATAACAAAATAATGGAGGAGATTAAGAAAATGAATGTAAATGGAATAGGAGCAGGATACCCGGCAGCAGGGTATGAAACAAGACGGGCAAGAAGGAATTATGCTGACCAGATGTGTAATATGGTTCCGGCAACGCAGTCATCCGGCGGCAAATTTGAGCTACATATTTCAAATGATAAGGACGGAAAGGCAATCGGCTCAATGTGCGGGGCGGATTATTCCCTTGCGGTCTACCAGCCGAAGGACTTTGACCCTGCGAACCCGGTATATAAAGTGAAGGTATGGGATAAAGGCGGAAATGTGACAGAACGCATGGTGGATGTGTCGAAAGTTGACACAGAGGGCAGCGACTATATAGATATGTTTGCATATTCCAGCCATTTATCGGCAAGCGGGAAATGTCCGGGCGCACAGTCGGCTTTTATCAGGGCAGGGGCGAATCAGCATGGCGCTGACAACAGGAGGCATGATGACCTGTTCGGGATAAAAGACTGGATCAGCGTTTTAAAGGATGCCATGCAGACGCAGTATGATGCGGGGAATCTGAAAGGATATCTGGACTATAAGCAGTTTTGGGATTTTCTGGATAATAAGTAGGCTATTTCTCGCCTCTATATCCCAAGGGCAGGCATCCCCGGTATTTCGGCAGATTGAGGATGGAGAGAGATAGGTTCTAGAACAATAGGAAGGAGAGATAAGATGCCTTATATTACAATTGAAAGTGGAACTTTATCAGATGGCCAAAAGGAGGAACTGATAAAACGGTTGACAGAAGTGTCTTCCGAGATTATGAAGGTGCCGCAGGAATTTTTTGTTACAACAATTAAGGAAGTGCCGGACAAAAATTTTGGCATAGGCGGAAAAACCATTGATAAAGTGAAAGCAGAGTATATGCAAGCACATAAGTGATTTCTGTGAGCAAATTACGTTTGCGTTGTGTGGATAAACTCATTTATCCACACTATACTAAGAAAATCAATAAAGCACAAACGATAAAAGGGAACCGGCAGGGACAATCTGGTTCCCTTGTTACATATCAGTGCGGGGCGGCGGTGGTGAGAGTCAGGAAATAAGGCCGGTTAGCGGTCTGAATGTAAAGGAGGAGGCGGCAGATCAAAATAGCCAGATGCCTCAACCCCAAATGCAGACGGCGCATTTGGGATGATGAGGGTACAGAGACGGAGGGGACGATCCTTGAGATCAAATGCCAGCACTGCGGAAAACTGGTAAGGATGCATTCCGGGCCATACTGGTAACAGGCAATGGAAATTTTTTGAAATTTTCACCAATGGGACATTTTATGCTGAGTGCATAACATGGCTTTGTCATCCAAAACAGGCTGTGGAGGTATATGGTATGTGTATGGTCAGATGCCCCGCTTGCAAAGGACGGATCTGCGATATTATTGCCACCGCGGGAGTCTCCTTCCCCGGCAGATACGGACACGGAAAGCTGAGAAATCCCGTAAATACGGTACTTTTGGCACTACATAGATTCCAAAGTTACATTATTTCCGTGTGCTTTTAGGGGCATTTTTACATTTGTGAGAGTACGAACTTCTGCTCTGGGATTATTTTGCCTGATAGTATATACTCGTAGGCAAAAGTCGGTTATTATCACGGAAACACGCTGGGAGTTTTCGTGATAATATAAGGGTTTCCGTGTTTGTATATGAGTAAAGCGGTAAAAACTGAATGGATAGATGATAACATGGGAAAAGGGCTGGTTGACGGCTCTTTTTTGCTTTCCGCTCCCGGAAAATAGTCGTTTCGTGCCATCAGGTGAAAAATAGATAAGAAACTTTTACTTTAGCGGGAACGGCTTTCTGCCGAAGTAATAGGAAACCGCCGGGAGACTTACAGGCAAAAGAATATAAAATCTGAAATTAAATATGCAGCCCGGTGGAGTCATGTCTGAGAATGGCTGGAACATTCAAGGAGATGGAGTAAATGGGCAATAGACAATATAACTGAAAAAAGGCGATAGGAAAAAATAAATTTTTCGTATCTTTATGAAATCTTCAAAATTATCTGCTATTCTTTCTGCTACAACAAATAGAAAGGATATGCAGAGTATGGACATAATTTTGAAAACAACGGAACTAACCAAAAGTTTTAAAGGGCAGATTGCGGTAAAACGTATAACTCTTAGTATAGAAAGGAATTCGGTTTATGGTCTGCTGGGACCAAATGGAGCTGGAAAATCAACAATTTTGAAAATGATTGCAGGAATCTTTAAGCCGACATCCGGCAGAATAGAGGTTGACGGACATGATTGGAGCCGCAATGATTTGAAAGAAATTGGCGCTTTGATTGAAAATCCGCCGCTGTATGATAACTTGACAGCATATGAAAATCTGAAAGTACGTACCCTGGCGCTGGGATTATCAGATGAGAGGATTTCAGAAGTCCTTACCATGGTACAATTAACCGACACAGGAAAAAAGAAAGCAGGGCAGTTTTCTTTAGGCATGAAACAAAGGCTTGGAATAGCACTTGCACTATTGGCCCAGCCTAAACTCTTAATTTTGGATGAGCCGACAAACGGATTAGACCCTATCGGTATTCAGGCTCTGCGTGAATTGATCCGCTCTTTCTCAGCAAAAGGGATTACTACTATATTATCCAGCCATATGTTGTCAGAGGTCGAACTGATTGCAGACCATATCGGTATTATCTCAAATGGGAAGTTAGGTTATGAAGGTGAAGTCCATAAAGATGCGGATTTGGAACGCATTTTTATGGAAGTTGTCGGAAGCGACAGAAGGGAGGGCTGATCAATGTTTGGCATCATTCAATCCGAATTGTTGAAAATGCGTCATACTTTTTCTATGAAGCTGATAATTTTGGCTCCGTTAGTCGCATTGTTGCTGGGATATCTGTTAAGCGGCAGTTATGCCCTGCTTTCAACATATAACTGGTGGTATTTCATGATTCTGCCGCTTGTAGTCTCGCTATGTTCAGCAAGCATGATTGCCCGGGAGAAAAAAAGCGGGATGCAGAACATCGTTTCCCTGCCTATACGGTTCAATAAAATTTGGCTTGGAAAAACGGCAGCATTGGCTATTATGCTCTTTGTGACAAACCTTTTCCTGTGGATTGTAACAACTGTTGTCGGCATGTCGGCAAGTGTTACGGTTTTTCCTATGGATGGACTGATTGGCTGTATGCTCCTTTTCCTGACTTATTTGTGGCAGATTCCTGTTATTATGCAGTTAGCATGTTTCATGGGATATATAAAAACGGTATTTGTATCTTTAGCTGTGAACACGATTTTATCTGCTGTCTGTGCTGAGAAAGAATGGTTCTTATTTGTCCCTTGTGCAATCCCTGCCCGTGTTGTATGCCCATTCTTCAAAATGCACGTTAATGGGATTCCCCTTGAAGATGGCTCTCCGCTCTTATCAGTTGGGTATGTTCTTCCGGCAGTGATTGTCAGTGTGATGTTTGCATTAGCTGTTTCTTGGGGCAGTTCAAAATTGTTTTCGAGGGGAGGCTGGGCACATGAGTGAATATTACCGGTATCTGAAAAGTGACATTTATAAGCTGAGGCATTCATGGTTTTTGGGGATTCATCTGCTCTTTCCGGTTTTGGGTGCAGCTCTTATGCTGCTCTATTCCCATTTGTCGTCCGGCAGCGAACTGAATAAGCTGGCAGCTTTTGCGCAGATTATTGCAATTGCATATCCGTTTGTAATCTCGGTTATCTGTCAGATTGTTGCAGAGCAGGAATTACAGGCAGGGCATTCCCTAAATATACTCACGCTCCCCAGCCGCAATAAAGCTATCTTTTCAAAGCTCGCCATCCTGCTTTTGGCGGGACTGTTTTCCACTGCGCTCAGTGCTGTGCTATTTGGGGTTCCGTTTTCCTATATGAAAGGAATCAAACTTCCGGTAAGATTTTTTGTCATAATTTCGATTGTACTTTGGGGAAGCAATGTTATGATGTACGGACTGCATCTGATCCTAGCGTTCCGCTTTGGGAGAAACTTATGTATAAGCATCGGTGTGATCGGAAGTTTGCTGTCAGCGCTTCTGCAGACAGGTCTGGGTACGGGATTGTGGTATATGATTCCTTATGGATTGGGAGTGCGATTTGCGGAAAGTGCCTTGGCATACCTGTTCAATCTGCAGCCTGTAGGGACATTTGAAAATCGGATAGGGATTATTTTCTGTACCGTTGTCACTTTTGGTACAATAGGCCTGACAGCATTTTGGTTTTCACGATATAGCGGAACATCTTCTGATTGAAATGAGGATTTTATCCTGTCATTGTTTAGAACAAAAATGATATGTTTTGAAGGAGTGGAACAATGGGATATATTTTAGTAGTAGACGATGAGCCTGCAATGCTTCAGCTTATCCATCGTGTTCTGGAAAAAGACAGGCATTTTATCAGCCTGATATCGGATGCACGAACAGCCATTAATATGAACTTTTCCAAATACGATCTGATTTTGCTGGACATTATGATGCCGGGGTTGGACGGATTTGAGCTTTGCAGTCAGATTCGTTCATGCGCAGACTGCCCCATTATTTTTTTGACGGCCAAGATACAAGAGGCTGATATTGTGCGCGGATTAGGGCTTGGCGCTGATGATTACATTACAAAGCCATTTGGAACGGATGAGCTTCGGGCGAGAGTAAATGCCCACTTACGGCGCGATACAAGGGAAAAGAAAAACGCCTTTTCTATCTCCGGCATTATGTTTCAGATTAACGCAAAAGAAGCGGAGTTTCAGGGTAAAAAACTTCCATTGACAAAAAGTGAATATGAAATCTGCGAATATCTGGCGCTTCATCACGGACAAACATTTACGAGAGAACAAATTTATGAAGCGGTTTTTGGCTTTGATGGGGAAAGTGATAATTCTGTTATTTCTACCCATATCAAAAATATCCGCGGTAAACTGACAGCTTACAATTTAGCTCCGATAGAGACCGTATGGGGGATTGGCTATAAATGGGTATAAAAAAATTGCGTTCAGTATTCATGCGGTATGCATTGTGCCTTGCGCTTACAGTTCTTATTGTGATCACGCTTAATGTGGGGTCTTACCTTTTTTGCGTGAGCATAGGGGCCATATATCCGCTGACAAGTATAAGCGCCGCAATAGAAAGAGAAAAGGATACCCTTCAAACTGCCAGGCAGATTGAAGAATCTGATATACCGCATCTTTGTGAGTATGTCTTATTCACAAAAGACGGGCGCTACAAAGGCGGCTCTATCGGCTGGGAGTATAGTGCAACTGTCTGGAATACCTGTATGGAAAATGGCAGAACAAGTGGCGGTGCGTATCTTTATTCTGTCATTGAGAGAGAAGAAGAAATCCTGATTTTGAGATACCGCATGACGGCCCAATTTGGAAATGCGACCCTGAGAAGTATGTTTCCGTCTGCCGACTGGCTTTTGATCGTCACCATCCTGCTGGAAATCATGCTCTCTCTGGTTGTGATATCTTTTATATTTGGGAAATATCTTGGAAAAAAGATTGATAAACTTCTGACTGTCGTCCACAAAATTGAGCAGCAGGATTTAGATTTTGAAATTCAAAAAAGCAGGCTGTTTGAAGTGGATCAGGCGCTGGATGCGCTCGACCACATGAGGCTTGCGCTGCGTCAGTCCCTTACGAGGCAGTGGCGTGATGACAAAATGAGACAGGACCAGCTTTCTGCCCTGGCACACGATCTGAAAACACCGCTTACCATTATCAGGGGAAATGCAGAGCTGCTTTTTGACACTTCTCTTTCAACAGAACAGCGAGAGTGTGCGGAATACATTGAGAACAGCTCCTTACAGATGCAGGAGTATGTGCAGGTATTGATTGAAGCTGCAAAATCTTGGGACAGCTATAAAACTTGTATGAAAAGGGTCAGTATGGATTCTTTGCTACTGGAACTTAAGAATCAAATTGACGGTTTATGTGCGGTGAACAACATTAGTCTGCATTGGGATTGTGGGCATTATCCTGTATGTATTACGGCAGATCACGATTTGCTTATAAGGATGCTTATCAATGTGTTATCCAATGCAGTAGAACACACTCCGCAGGGTGGAGAGGTCATTTTTGAAATAGAGGAGCATAGTAACGAACTTTTTTTCCTGATTACAGATACAGGAAAAGGTTTTTCTGACGAAGCCTTAAAACACGCAACAGAACAATTTTTTATGGAGGATGACAGCCGGACTTCAAAATCTCATTATGGTATTGGGCTGTATGTGGCAGCATCTATAGCAAAAAAACACAATGGGAAGATCATTTTAGAAAATTCTGCTGTTGCGGGCGGCGCGAAAGTTACAATACAAATTTCTTTAAAAAATCCAGTTAGCATATAGACAGAGGAAATAAGTTATCCTGACACACAGTCATCGAAGAAGGAATGCAGTTTATGAAAATAGGCAGACGAAAAAGAAATATCATCCTAACCACAGTGTTGTGTGTCATCATTCTTGCTGCATGGACGATATGGGGCAATACGGCATTAGATCTATGTCAATACTTTGGACAAAAAAAGTCGAAAAATTATGCTGCTTTTTTAAGTCCCTCATCCTCCTTCTGCTGTGGTGTTATGTAATCAATCGCACTGTGTATTCTTTTTCGGATATACCAGCCCTCTATGTATTCAAAAACTGCTCTGCGGGTTTCCTTTGAATCCTGATAAGTATGAAGATATATTTCTTCCTTTTTCAGTACAGAATGGAAGGATTCCATGCAGCCATTCTCTACCTCTTTCACTGCCGGTTCCGCTTGCTGCTGCAGGGCGTTCCCTGAGGGGGCCGTTTCCTCCTCTGATACCTTGATAACATTAGGACAAGCTTTTACAGAGCAAGAAATCAAGGCAGTCATAAAGAGATGCCGCTTGGAGGATTTTGTAAATTCTTTGCCTGATGGTTTGGATACTATGATTAAGGAAAAATATATTATTGCACGAACTGAAATAAGATAATAATATAGAGATAGAAAAGAATGAATAGTGTCAGAAAAACTGCGGTTGCGGACCATGATTTTCAGAGAGGTATTGACGGATGTATAGGATAGGAATTTGTGATGACGACAAGGAGCTATGCTCCGGATTAGAAGAACAAATTTATCAGATTACGAAAGACTTGAAAGTGAAGGCTGATGTGGAAGTCTGGTATTCTGGTGAAGGTATACGAAAGGATATTGGCAATGGCACGCGGTTGGATTTGTTATTTCTGGATATTGAACTGGTTAGGGAAAACGGTATATCGGTAGGAAAGTTCATTCGTGGCGAAATGGAGGATATACAGACTCATATCGTATATATTTCCGCCAGACAAAGTTATGCCATGCAGCTATTCAAGATCCAGCCCCTTGATTTTCTGGTAAAACCCATATCTAATGAGCAGATCAGGGAAGTCCTTGCCAGAAGCATCAGGCAGAAGCAGAGTCTGAAAAGCTGCTTCGAGTACCGGAAGGGGAGCGGGGTGTTCAGAATCCCAACAAAGGACATTGCCTATTTTGTGAGTGTGGATAAAAAAATCAGGTTCGCCACAAAGGACGGCAAAGAGGAATTTTATGGAAAGCTGAAAAATATCATGGAAGAGCTTTCTGACGATTTTATGATGATACATCAGTCTTATATTGTTAATCAGTTATATGTCAGCGAGTACGCCTATGACTGCGTAAAAATGTCTGACGGAACTGTTCTCAGCATCAGTAAGCCATATAGGAAAAAAATAAGAGGTAAAATAAAGCAATATCGGAGAGCGGAAATATATGGTGAATTATAAAGTGATATTTCAGCTGATGATTGTAAATATTCTGAGAGTGCTGCTGATCAGAAAACTGATGGAACTGTTTCTTCCGGCGGAGGAAGATGAAATAAAAAAGATACGGATTGGATATGTGTGTTATTATCTGCTGGTAATGATTCTGTTCCGTATTTTTAAAATATCGGCGCTTTATGGGATTTGTAATTATCTGGGAATTGCAGGACTTACTTCTTTTTACCGGGGGACATGGAAAAAACGGATATGGGTATCGCTGGCGGTATTCGCTACGGACCTGGCATGCAGTCTGGCAGTGTATTTTGCTTTTTCGCATCAATTCATCGTGAATCTGCAGGCAGTCCAGACGCTTTTGCTGCTGATCTGCGTTACCATAATCAGCCGTACCTCTGATACGGCAGCCGACAGGGAAATCGCTTTCGACAAAAGGCAGACATGTATTTTGATTGCAATCCCGGCGGCAGGCATACTTATTTTAAGTGTTTTGCTGTATGGGGGATATCAGGGTATGACGGCAACGCTGATTTGTGTTTCCACACTCATAATCAACCTGAGCATCTTTTACCTTTATCATATGATGGCGGAGAATTACAGAAATTTGAGGGAAAATGACATTTACAGGCAGCAGACTTTTGCATACCAGAATCAGCTGGATGTGATTATGGAGTCTCAGGGGCGTATCCGGGCGTTAAGACATGATATGAAGAACCATATATTGGCGCTTCAGATGCTTTTACAGAAAAAGGATTGGGAGGAAGCCTGCAGATATGTGGACTCTATGCAGGATTTTATGGCAAATCCGTCAGAGTATATTGCAACAGGAAACGAGTCTGTGGACAGTCTGTTAAATTATAAGCTGCAGAGGGCAAATGAGATTCTGGAAATGGTGGAGGCGAGGATCAGCATACCGGAAAAGTTGATGCTGCATACCTTTGACCTAAATGTGGTATTGGGGAATCTGCTTGACAATGCAATAGAGGCAGCGCACCGGACGCAAGAGAAAAGGCTGAAGGTGATGATCAAGCTTGAGAAGGGAGTCCTGTTTATCAATATCCGTAACAGCTGTCAGGGAATTGCGGACGGAAAGCAGCGGTGTCTGGAAACGACAAAGGAAGACGCGTCAAATCATGGTATTGGTCTGGGCAATGTGCGGAGGATTGTTGAAAAATATCAGGGAGAGATGGAGCTGCTTTGTAAAGACGGAAGCATGGAGACGGATATTATCATGTATATAAAAGAAATGTGAGAGAAGGAGCCGCCTGCAGATTTGAGGACGGCTCCTTCGGTCAATTTCGGCAAAAATATGGTCTGATTTCGCCAAATTTCAAAATGCTTCTGTATTTGTGGTATGCTTTCAAAGACATGCAGGAGAAAATCGTCTGGCAGGAGAGAAAGACGGCTTTTCTGTATGTCCAATACAGATGAGGTATCAGTAGGAGGTATCAGAATGAAAAGAACAGTTTACCTGACAATGGCGGCGGTAGTTTGCGCAGTTGCGTTTACCGGCTGCCAGAAGGCGCCGGATGCGGTGGAAGGAAACGGCATCCCGCATGCGCAGGGCGATATGGAAAAGCAGGTGCAGGACATTGCCGCGGTAGATGACTGCGGACGGACGCAGACAGAAGCCGGGAAGCAGCCGCAGGCGGGTTGGTATCAGGGTACGGTAGGAACGGGCGGCAGCATCATCAACATCAATGCCGAAATTCCCGCGGTAACCGATAACCTGTCCGTTATCACGCTGAAGCCGGACGATGGGCTTGACATGGACGCCCTGCACGCTTTTCTTGACAGCGAAAGCGGCGCTGTGGAGGACACTTCGCAGGAGCTTTTGAGGTATATCGAGGAAAATGACAAAGAGAACGCCACGTTTCAGGAAAACGGTGACAGATTTCTATATTCCACGTTCGGTGATCACAGCGCGCTGCGTCTTGGCGATGGAAAAAAGGAAGCGCTGTTTAAGTTCCATACAGGCGCGTACTATGTTGACCATGATTTATTGGAAAAGTGCCACGGGATTTACAGTGGGAATTACAGCGAAACGCTTATCATGCAGGACCAGATGGGCGAAGGCAGTTTTTCGGCAGAAAGGGCAAAGGAAATCCTTTTAGACAAGCTGAAAGCTGTGGGAGTGGGCGACATTGCCATGAAAGAAATCTGCTATGTTAAGGGTGACGGCTACAGCTATTATGAGATGCAGTTCGTACCTGTTTATGATGGGATTGCTGTAGATATCGGGAGCAACAGTTATACTTTGGGACAAGTTTTTCCAAGCGGTTTTGGGTTTGTTACCGAGGAAGGCGTTGCGGATGTAAACCTTATGGACTTTTGCGGAAAGGCGGCAAAGAAGGAGCCTGTTACGGTGATTTCGTTTGAACAGGTTTTGAAAATACTGGAGCAGTATCTGGACAATGGCATGATAGTATCGGATGGGACGATCATTTACGACAGGGTGGAACTGAACTATTATCCGGTACCCAATCCTGCACCTGACCCGGATGCGATTGAGTATAAGTCTGAGCTTACGCTTACGCCCATATGGCATATTTATATGCCGGTAGACGAATATGTAGACGGAGGCTATTATGATGCAGCGGGACCGTCACACATCTGTATAAATGCAGTCACGGGAGAGCTGGTAGTGGCTGATTAGGAATAGTGGAAATATGATACGGAAGGCGCAGAGGGCATGGATATGAAGTTTTTAAGGGAGGATATTAAGAGAAGCTTTTCCAATCTGGGATTTTTTGCAGGATTTTTCGGACTTGGGGCGCTGCTTACCTATAATTTTGTTACGGAATCGCTCCATTCGGGGAGTCCCTATTATGCCATTGTGAATATACTGGCGGTATCAGACTTTACTGTGTTTCTGCCCGTGTTCCCGGTGCTGGGGTATGCGTCTCGATTTTGCAGGGAGTATGAAAGCGGATATTACAGACTGATTCTTGCCCGGATGAAACCGCAGAAATTTGCAGCGGTGAGGGTTATCAGTGTGGCGATGTCGGGTGGGACGGTTGTTGCATTGCCCTATCTTTTTATATGCCTTTTGGCTGTTGCTTTAGAGATGCCTGGGCTAGCAGATATGAATTCATTGGGACTGGATGCTTCAGGGGTGAACGTTTTGAAGATTCCGGAGGATATTGAAATGGCAAAGATCGGTATGACCTATGGGATTGGCGTGATGGTGGCTCTCAAGGTACTGCTGGGACTTCTGTTCGGAGCCGCATGGGCATTGGTGGGACTGGCGTTTGCGGTATGGATGCCGAATCAGTATGTGGCGTTGGTCGCGCCTTTTGTCCTGTACCAGTCCCTTTATATTTTGATGCCAAACCATCTGAATCCTGCCGTGTTAGTGCGCGGGGATGATACAGGGCATTTGCTGTCAGCGGCACTGGAGTGTGTCTGGCTTCTGGCAGCCGGAGCCGTTTCCATGGCGGGATTTAAGAGGAGGTGCCGGGATGCGTAAGGCCATAAGGATTCCCATGGCGGTCAGAATTACCTTTGGCACTTTAAGGAAGGAAATGAGCAGCCTCAGGGTGATAATGGGATATCTGCTGGGAATGACATTTCTGGCGCTGGCGTTAAACGATTTTTTTGGATACGCAATGGATATCAAAGAACCTGTCAACATCTTTGAGGCATTTATTGTCATGGAGAATCAGGGCATCGCAGGCAGATTCTGGGTGCTGGGATATCTGCTTATCATTGCGGATGCGCCTTTTGTCAGGAGAAATACTTATATGCTCCTGTATCGTAGCGGCAGACGGGTTTGGAATATGGGAATGTTGTTATATGTTTTGATTCAGGCATTTGCGTATTCAGGCTGTCTTGCGGTAGGTTCCGTTGTAGCCGGGATTCCCTGTGGCTTTTTCGGAAGGCTCTGGAGCAGTCCTGTCTATTTGCTGGTGACCAATGCCTCTGGCGCCATTGCGGAAAAATATCGCATTTTCTTTGAAGGCGCGGCGTTGATGAAGCATATGACAGTGTTACAGGCGTTTGGCATTACTTTTTTGTACCTGTTCTGCTATTTTGCTTTCCTTGGAGTCCTTCTGTATGTCTGCAACCTTGTACTCGGTGGTTTCTGGGGACTTATGGCAGTGGCGGCAGTGCATTTGGGAGGCGCTGTCTTGTCCTTTACTGCCGGACTGCATCAGAGTCCGGTATATTATATGGACGGCGCAGGCAGTCAATGGCGGTATCCCGGTATGATGTGTGGGTTCACTTTCGCTATGGTGCTGGTCTCCCTGGCCGCTATAGAGAGAGTGGACATTCAGGCCAGATAGGCGCCGGGAAAATCCACTGGAACACAGGGGAGGTGGTATGAGGGCATAGGGAGGTGTATTGATGGATCAGAGCATTGTTTTTCAGTTTTTTGGCGGCGTTTTACAGGACGGCTTAAGCTGGGCGGTTGATTATGATAAAGTGTTGTATGAGCTTGCAAGATGGCTTTTACCCATTGGCATCTGTCTGCTGGCGGAAGGAGTCCGGCTTGAAAAACGGAGGAACATAGAGCGGCTTTCGTGTTACCGCTATGAAGCTATGAGAATATGGTGGAGACATAAATTTGCCAGAAGTCTGCTATATGGCATAGCATCGGCAGCAGTTTTGTTCCTCATAGTAGTGTTGGTTGATATTGTGAATGCAGGTGGAATCCACGATGAGATTTGGAAGGTGTTCGTTCTATGGATTGCCCATATGACTACAATTTTATCTTTTCTGCTTTTGCTGGATTTGTCCGGCCTTGGAAAGTTTGCGCCGGCAATCCTGATATTGCTGGAAGGATGTACGTTTCTGGCGGGGGTTGCATCTATGAGAACAGCCCGGTTCATGTTTGGAATGTGGGGGATGTATTTCCAGAGCAAATGGTATTTTGGTGAGGGGGGAGTTTCCGTGCTGCCTTCCCTGATAACAGAGGGGGGATTGATTATGCTTGCCTATCTGTCAGGGGGGATTTTGTTAAAGAAAGCCGTACAAAAATCAATCGTATGCTTTTAAAGCGGAAAGACGGTTGACAATCTGAAACGGCGTATTTTTGAAACTATAATCAGGGCGTGTCTGAAAAATGATTTTCCCAGGGCGCGCAGACTGGGGGAATGATTTTTCAAACACGCGCTAAGAAAGGAAAGGTCTTTCGTATGGCAGAGATTATCAAAATAGAAAATTTAACGAAAAAATTCGGAGATGTTACCGCTCTTGAAAATGTGAATCTGAGCATTGGGAGAGGGAAAATTTATGGAATTGTGGGGAGAAACGGTTCCGGAAAGACTGTTTTGTTCAAACTTATAACGGGTTATTTAAAACCCACTGCTGGGAGAGTCATCGTAAGCGGAAAAGAGATCGGAAAGGATACGGACTTTGCGGAAAATATAGGGATTATCATAGAAAATCCCGGATTCTTAAAGGGATATACAGGATTTAAGAACCTCGCATATCTGGCAGGTATACGCAATGTAATCGGTAAAGAGGAAATCAGGGAGAGCATGGTGAAAGTCGGGCTTGACCCGGACAGCCGTAAAAAGGTTGGGAAATATTCGCTGGGAATGAAACAGCGTCTGGGCATAGCCCAGGCCATCATGGAAAATCCGGAGATACTGATTCTGGACGAGCCGATGAATAGTCTGGATAATCAGGGCGTAGACGAGGTACGGGGAATTTTGACAGGTCTGCGGGATGAGGGAAAAACAATAATACTGGCAAGCCATAATAAAGAAGATATAGAAATTTTATGTGATGAGGTGTATGAAATGGATCATGGAAGATTGGCAAGGCGTGATTTATAGTAACACATCATGTTTGGTTCCCTTGTTCCATATCAGTGCGGGGAGGCGGTCGAGGTGGGATTGTCTGCGGTATGTTGACTATGCGCAAAACGTTGGATTTGTGAATGCTTACCCAAGCTGGACATCATTGATGGCCTGCATGGCGGTCTCACCAGTTACTGTATGAAGCTCCTTGGAGTCAGCAATGAGCAGGCAGGCATCGCAGATACAGTTGATGACGTGTGGTGTACCGTTGGCAGAGTTAAGGATTGCCTCAAGGGCATTTTCCTCAAAGACCGTCTGCCAGCATCCTGCGCCATTTGGTTTTTCCGTGACATAAATGCGTCCTTCCTCCTTTGAGAGGCCCTCCATGTTGTAATTCATGACAAGCCTCTGGCGGAGCGGTTCATGCGCATTCAGGCGAACAGACAGCAGTGGGTTGCGCATATTATACAAATATAAAGGATGTATTTTTTGTGTAAAATCTCCTTTGATTTTCATCCATATGATGATGTATAATAAATATAAATGTGTTGCAGAAACTGCGTAAATCCAGTTAGATGCAGCACGTTTTTTTATTTCCGCGAGCAACGAGCCAAGCGGACATGCTTGCATGTCCATTTGGCAACTGCCGCGAGGGTCAAATACCCCGCAGCTTGCTGCTGTGCCTTTGTGAGCCTGAGCCTTGGGAAAGATAAGCCGCGGGATGCAGGAAGGAGCATGGGAAACGCAATCCTTCTTATCGTGGCCTTTAGTTTGGCCCTATGTGCGGTTTATCTGATGTAGGACGGCTCAGAAGGCTGAACACTTACCTTGCCGACATCAACAGGCAGGCGCAGGAACGCTTTGAAAGGCTCTTGAATTTCTAGTACCAAAATGATAATATTATCAAATAGACCGAATTATTGGAGGGATACGCATGGATAAAAAAATTATGGATGTATTGACGAACCCGATTAAATGCAAACTATTTCTGGAAATACAGAATTGTGGGGAAACTACCGCTAAACATTTATCCGAAACCTTTTCGGATATTCCGCCTGCAACGCTTTATCGCTATTTGAAGAGAATGACAAATGACAAAGTATTAAAAATTGTAAATCAAACACAAGTCAGAGGTGCTTTAGAAAAAACTTATGCGGTAGATATTGATATGACAAAGGATTTTAAAGAAATCTTAGACAGTAACTCTGGCGAAGCCTATATGCAGTCGTTTATGCAATATATCATTGGCTTTGCGGAACTATTCCAAGATTATTGCAAACGGGATGATATAGACATTGTAAAGGATAAATCTGGTTTTTCCTTATCCCCTCTTTATCTAACGGATGAGGAGCTTGAAATGTTAATTGGAAATATTCGGGATGTAATAAAACCTTATGGGAACAACACATCGGCAGCGGGGCGAAAGCTGCATTCTATTGGCGTTATAATCTCTCCACCTAAAATGGAATAAAAATTTCCCATCTGTCCTTTGTGATGGATGGGATTTTTCTTGACTTTTTATTATCATTATGATAGTGTTATCAAAATGATAATAAAAGGGGGTAATACACATGAAGAAAAAATGTATCATCATTACAGTCGTAACTTTTGTTGTATTAGTGGCACTGACTTTTATATTGCCGCAGGAAATCCCATTACACTTTGGGGTATCTGGTTCTGGTTCAGTCGTAAATAAATATTGTATTCTATTATTTGCTCCTGTACCAGCAATCCTTTACTGGGCAATTGCGAAAAAATACAAAAACTAAAACAGTAAGGAGGCTCATAAAATGAACAATGTATTAGAAATCAAGAATTATACTAAAGTTTATTCTGGAAATAAAAAGGCTGTTGACAGTTTGAATTTGACGGTAAAAGCAGGAGAAATCCATGCTTTTATTGGTCACAATGGTGCAGGGAAAACAACAACAATCCGTGCGGTTGTCGGGATAATGGACTTTGACGAGGGGGAAATCCTTGTAAATGGCCATTCCGTGAAGGACGAGCCTGTGAAATGCAAATCCATGACAGCTTATATTCCAGACAATCCCGACTTATATGACTATATAACAGGCATCCAGTATTTAAACTATATGTGTGATATGTTTTCTGTCCCTGCAAAGGAAAGAGTTTCAAGAATACAAAAATATGCAGATGTTCTCAAATTAACGGACAGTCTGGGGGATTTAATCAGCTCCTATTCGCATGGTATGAAACAAAAGCTTGCGTTGATAGGTGCATTTATACATTCCCCACATCTTTTAGTGTTGGACGAGCCATTTGTTGGTCTTGACCCTGAAGCATCTTTCCATTTAAAAAAGATGATGCGTCATCTTTGTGATGCAGGGGCAGCAATTTTTTTCTCTACTCATGTGCTTGAAGTTGCCGAAAAATTGTGTGACAAGGTTACTATCATCAATAACGGTAAATTGATAGAAAGTGGAACAATGGAAGAAATCAAAGGAAGCCATAGTCTTGAAGATGTATTTATGGAGGTAGTTGAAAATGAAAGGCAAGTATAAGTATCTCTTGAGAATGCAGTTATACAATCTTTTCGGAGTTAACCGATTGATTCATTCTCGCGATAAACAGGAAAAACAACGTTCTGCGATTGTTGGCGCTTTAGGACTTACTGTCATTGCCATTCTTGTAGTCTATACGACAAAATTCAGCAATAGTATGGCATTAGCGGGACTCAGCGAAGCATTACCAACGCTCATGGTAGTGGTCTGCTCTTTAGCAACTTTGACCCTTACATTTGTTAAAAGTACAGGAGTGCTTATCGGATTAAAAGATTATGATATGGTTATGTCCATGCCTGTAAGTACGATTTCTATTGTGACAAGCCGTATAACGATGCTGTATCTCATCAATCTGATAATTGGCTTTATAGCCATGCTGCCGTCAAGCATTATCTATGTTGTATACGAACATCCGCCGATTTTTAGTTACCTGTTTTTAGTGGGTGCGTTATTTTTGACACCGATTATTCCCATGATTATTTCACTATCATTAGGTGTTCTAATTGTTGCCGTTTCATCACATTCAAGACACAAAAATGTTTTTTCATTGGTTTTGAGTACGGCTGCCGTACTGATGATTGTATTGGCTTCCGCAAAAACACAATCAATGGATGCAACGCAGATAACTAATTTAGGTGTTGCAATGGCAGAAGCGGTAAACAAATTTTATCCGCCTGCTATTCTTTTTACAAATGCCTTATTACATACTGACTGGGCAGGCTTTGTTATCTTTGCCACTGTTTCCCTGTTGCCGGGCATTGCTTTCATAACGATTGTTTCTCATTACTATAAAAGATTGAATACAGCGGTATTCTCACATTATGCAAAAAAAGAGTATAAAATGGGAACATTAAAATCTTCATCTCCGTTTATGGCATTGTATAAAAAGGAGCTTCGCCGATTAAGTTCATGTACGATTTATGCCTTGAATTCATGTATTGGAATTGTCCTGCTTTTCGTTGTGGCACTTGGGGCAGCATTTTTTATGCCGCCTGCTTTACGACAGCAAATAGAAACGATGGGAATCATGAGCATCATTCAAAATATTATGCCGATTGCGCTTGCTGTTTTTGTGACTATGACTTCTACCACAGCAGCATCCTTGTCTTTAGAGGGAAAAAACCGATGGATTATGTGTTCCGCTCCAACGCAGGCAAGGACAGTTTACAATTCTAAAATTGCGGTAAATTTAACAGTGATACTTCCTGTTTTATATGTTAGTGCAATTTTTATCAGAATTGCGATCCCGTGTTCCTTGATGCAGACTATACTGTTATTTATTATCCCTACGGTATATACTTTTTTCATTTCAGTTCTTGGTGTTTATCTGAATATCAAGTTTCCTAAGTATGATTGGACAAGTGAGTATTATGCGGTAAAAGGTGGGGCAATTTCAGTTTTAGCTACAGTTGGAGGTGGAATGGCAAGCAGCTTAACGCCATTGTATCTCTGTATAATCTTTCCGCATTACCAAATGATGATTATGTTTGGTATTACTTGTCTAATACTGCTGGCAACTTTGGCAATCTATCTTAAGGTTTGCCGAACACAATTATATGTATAAAGTTGTGAAAAATATAGCTTTTTAGACTTGAAATTTAAGGCTTTGGCAGATAAGAACAGATGAAAAATTTTATTAAAAAAATGGGAGCAGACCTGCGGGTGAGATTGCAAAGTAACTACCCGTTTCTGCTCCTTCTGTATCGTATCATTTGTCAACCCTTGAAAAAGTCGATTGGTTTCTTCTTGTTAATTGAACAGTTACGTTTGTTATTAAATCAATTTTTTGAAATTGATGTAGTTAAAAATAATTTATAGTACCGAAGAAAGGAACTACTATGGAACAGGACATTGAATTACATATTTCGGAAGTGTTAAAAGAAGAACGGACGAAAAAAGGAAACTCACAAGAGAAGCTTGCAGAGTATTGTGGTGTCTCAAAGTCAGCAGTATCTAAATGGGAACAAGGAATATCCCGCCCAAGCATTTATCAGTTTCCTCTAATAGCGCCTAACAGAAATTTGAACCCTTTGTTTCTAAAAATTTGAACCCACTAAAGGCAAAATCAAAAGGTGTGGTTATATTGCTTAAAAGGCATAAAAATGTTATAATACAATCTGAAAAGCATGAATAAACCTGAGAGGAGTTTGCATATGGAAATCAGGGTTCTTCGCTATTTTCTTAGCGTAGTCAGGGAAGAAAGCATTACAAAAGCCGCAGAAGTTTTACATATTACACAGCCGACACTTTCCCGCCAGCTTGCACAGATGGAGGAAGAAATTGGTGTCCGGTTGTTTGACAGGGGGACACGGAAGATCCGGCTGACGAATGAAGGTCTGCTGCTCCGGCGCCGGGCAGAGGAAATTCTGCAGTTGGTTGATAAAACAGAAAAAGAATTGGTAGAGCAGGAAGAACAGGTAGAGGGAAAGATTTCTATTGGATGCGGGGAAGTTGCGTCTGTGCAGATGCTCCCGGATCTGATTCGGAATTTCCATCAAAAATATCCCCTTGTTACTTTTGATCTGTTTACAGCGACTGCGGATCTGGTAAAAGAACAGATGGATAAGGGACTGCTTGATTTAGGATTGCTCCTGGAGCCGATTGAGATGGGGAAATATGAGTTTATCCGCCTGGATATGAAAGAAAGATGGGTAGTTTTGATGCCGCCGGATGATCCGCTTGCAGGGAAAAAGTATGTCAAGGCAGACGAACTGGCAGGACTGCCGTTGATTCTTCCGCGAAGAATGCAGGTGCAGAGTGAACTGGCAAGCTGGTTTGGGGGATATTATAAAAATTTGAATATCTTGTTTACCAGTAATTTGAGTACCAACGGTGCAGTTATGGTGAGCAGGGGGCTGGCATATTCTTTGGTCATTGAAGGTGCGGTTCCTTTTTGGGACTCATCAAAGATTGTCTGCCGGCCGCTGTATCCGGAGCTTATGGCAACGTGTGTTTTGGCATGGAAACGGGAACAGCCATTTAGTCTGGCGGCTACAAAATTTATAGAATACGCAAAATGCTTTTTGAGCATGAGTGAGCCATAAAAACTAAGTATTTGATATATGTCAGGCATATGATTATAATGTAAGTGCAGGGATGAGGCAGGCTGCTTCGGAACCGCACTTACATTTTTGTTTTAGGAGGGGATGCTTTTTCATGGAACCAGATATCTATGCTCTTTCCAAAGCCGGCTTCAGTAAAGAGAGGATTGAGGAAATAACCAGGTGCGATGATAAGGAGATACGGATGCTGCGGAAATGCCGGTATCAATTACTGGATGAAATACATGGAAAGCAGCAGTCTCTTGACGAGATTGATTACATCATCTGCAAAATGAAAGAACAAAAATAGAAAAGAATGGAGGCATTTTATGAGAAAAATTTTATCTGTGTTGTTGGTGTCTTTGCTGATTTTCTTCTTTGCCGCCTGTGGCAGTGAGAAAAATATTTCACAGGAAAGCGGTGAGGAGAGCACGGACACTTCTGAAGGACAGACGAACGAATCGGAGAATCTGGAAAATCCGGATATTCCGGAAGAACAGGGAACAAAGGTGCTGGTGGCTTATTTTTCCGCTACCAATACAACGCAAGGGATAGCAGAGCATATCGCAAACGGATTAAGTGCGGATATTTACGAAATTGTTCCGGAAGAACCATATACGGATGCAGACTTGAATTACAATGACAATAACAGCCGTACCACAATTGAAATGAATGATCCCAATGCCCGCCCGGCAATCTCCGGTTCCATAGAAAATATGGAAGAGTATGATGTTCTTTTCATTGGATTTCCCATATGGTGGGGAGAAGCGCCGAGAATCGTCAGTACCTTTATGGAAAGTTATGATTTTTCCGGTAAAACGATCGTTCCATTCTGCACCTCCGGCGGAAGCGGCATGGGCTCCAGCGCAGCTAATCTGGAACAGCTTACAAGCGGCGCACAGTGGCTTGCGGGCCAGCGTCTGAATGGCAGCGATTCGCAGGATACGGTTATGGAATGGGTAAACGGTCTTGGATTGGATTTTGGAGAATGATTTGTGGGCGGCAAACGGATTCTGTTCTGGAAGGGAGGCGACTTATGCAGACAAAAATGAAAATGAAAGCAGGAATCGATTTATTGATGACGGTGCTGCTTCTCCTGCTAATGGCATATCAGATTACCGGGCAGGAACTGCATGAGTGGTTTGGTGCAGGGGAGCTTCTGCTGTTCCTGCTGCATAATATCCTGAATATGAAATGGTATGGTAATTTATTCAAAGGAAAATACAGGCTGCCCCGTATCATACAGACTATCGTTAATTTCGGTGTCATGATTACAATGTTGTGCTTAGTATTCAGTGGGATCGTGATGTCGCGCCATGTATTTGCGGCGCTTTCTATCCATGGTCCGATGGCAACGGCAAGAATGATGCATTTGGCGGCCTCCTATTGGGGATTTGTGCTGATGAGTGTGCATTTAGGGCTTCATTGGAGCATGATTTTGGGAATGTGCCGGAAATTGACAGGCAGCAGGGAAAAACCACAGGCTGTTACATGGATTTTACGAGTGATGGCAGCCTTGCTTGCCATGTACGGGCTGTATCTCTTTGACAGAAAGAATATTTTTTCTTATGTGTTCCTTAAGCAACAGTTTGTGTTTTTTGATTTTGAGCAGAGTGCGGAGGCTGTATTTGTGGAATATATTGCAATGATGGGCTTTTTGGTTTTTGCTGCCTGTTATATATCGAAGGGAATCGCAAGTATTCACACATCAAAAAACTCTGTGCAGAAAAATGAAGAGAAGGAAGAAGGCTCACGATGAAGAGAATCCAGCTTTTCGGGCCGTGATCTTCCGGTGGAGAATGTAATATGGCTAGATGCCATCCGCTACTGCAATGCCCGTAGTGAAAAGAAGGCCTTGAACCGGCCTATACAATAGGAAGTGGCTGAACGTATGGAATTGTACCGCCGCTGTGAGACGGAAAGAGTGGGTATTTCTGCTATGAAGGCTTTCAGCGGTGGGCAGTTATTGTATGCAAAGACTTCTCCTTTTGGCAGGGTATTGACAGAATATCAGTGTATCCGGTATGCTCTGGATAAGCCGGGCGTTTTGACGGTACTTCCCGGTGTCCGTAATATGGAAGACCTGAGAAGGGTTCTTGGCTTCTGTAACGCCGCACCGGAAAAAGGATTATTCTGTCCTTGGTTCCTTTGCGTCCCAGAGAGCTATGGGAAAGTGTGTTTACTGTAACCATTGTCAGCCCTGTCTGGCAGGTCTGGATGTGGGGCTGAACAATAAGTATTATGACCTTGCCAGGAACCATTATGAAAACCTGGCCGTGAAAGCAGAATCCTGTGTCCGCTGCGGGCATTGTGACAGCCAGTGTCCGTTCCATGTGATCCAAATGGCAAGGATGCAGGAAATTGCAGGTTATTTTAACTGTTGAGGAAAGGAAAAATATCAAAATCAGGCAAAATACTATAAATACAATAGCTGACAACAGCAGAAAGGAAAATAATGAAGTATACAAATTTAGGAAAATCGGATTTGAAAGTGTCCCGCATTTGTATGGGGTGTATGGGATTTGGCGATGCGGCTGCCGGACAGCATAGCTGGACAGTGGATGAAAGCCGGACAAGGGAGATTATAAAGCATGGTCTGGAGCTTGGCATCAATTTTTATGATACGGCGATTGCCTATCAGAATGGAACCAGTGAGCAGTTTGTTGGGAAGGCGCTCCGGGATTTTGCAAAGCGTGATGAATATGTGATTGCCACAAAGTTTACCCCGCGTACACAGGAAGAAATTGATTCCGGGGTCAGCGGGCAGCAGCACATTGAAAATTACTTGAATAAGAGCCTTGAAAATCTTGGCATGGATTATGTCGATCTCTACATCTGCCATATGTGGGATTACCATACCTCGATGGAGGAGATTATGGAGGGACTTAATAATGTCGTCAAGGCAGGAAAGGCTCGTTATATTGGTATTTCCAATTGTTTTGCATGGCAGCTTGCCAAGGCGAATTACTATGCAAGGTCACAGGGGTTTGCAGAGTTTGTATCCATCCAGGGGCATTATAACCTGATTGCCCGTGAGGAAGAACGGGAAATGGCGCCTTTTTGTTATTCAGAAAATATTGCCATGACACCATACAGTGCGCTGGCAAGCGGAAGGTTATCCCGCCGCCCCGGAGAAACTTCAAAGCGGATGGAACAGGACGCTTATGCGCGGTTCAAATATGACGATACGGAGGAGGCTGAC
Source organism: Parablautia intestinalis (assembly GCA_003612395.1). GTDB lineage: Bacteria > Bacillota > Clostridia > Lachnospirales > Lachnospiraceae > Suilimivivens > Suilimivivens intestinalis. The sequence goes on along the minus strand of RAYQ01000020.1, from coordinate 18,833 downwards.
AGAAAGGTTATACGGCGTGTAGAAGAAATCGCAGAAAAAAGGGATGTTTCCATGACGGAGGTTTCCCTTGCGTGGCTTCTGACGAAGGTGACAGCGCCTGTAGTTGGAGCGACAAAGATTTCCCATGTGGATGGCGCGGTAAAAGCGGTGGAGTTGGAACTGACAAAAGCCGAGACCTGTTATCTGGAGGAGCTGTATGTTCCCCATGCCCTTGCGGGTGTTATGTCACAGAACGGCAAACAAAAAGCAGGAAATGTGGTATAAATGACAGGAGGATAAGACAATGGAGAAAATTATACAGACAGCAGGAAAGATGCAGTTAGGCGACTTCGCACCGGAATTTGCGCGCTATAATGACGATGTACTGTTTGGGGAAACTGGAACATATAACAGCCTGAAGTAAGATCCGGATCAGAGAAGATAAAGAAGCAAGGAGGAGAAAATTATGTTAGGAAATTTTATATATTCAAATCCGACAAAAATTTATTTTGGAGAGGAGTACATGCAGTATTTGGGCGAGGAACTTTCTAAATACGGGAAAACGTCCAGTTGATTTATGGAGGAGGTTCTATTAAGAAAAATGGGATCTATGAACAGGTAATGGAACTTCTGAAAGCAAACGGTAAGGCAGTAGGCAGCGGCTCCTGCTGTGACTACGCAAAGGCTGTATCCGTTTCTGTCCATTGTGAGGAAGAACCATGGGAGAAGTATTATATCCGGTTTGAGGAAACGTCCTGTGGGATGTGGATGCCGATGGAAAAACGGTTGCAGCAGAAGGACTTTCCTGTATGGAAAGCCGGATGAAGGAGTTGGGGCTTGCAATGAACCTGCGGGAGTTGGGAGCGACAGAGGAAATGCTTGAAGGTATCGCAACCGGAACTGCTATTATAACGCGCCGGTTCTCTTTTTTCAGCAGCTTTCATTCTGTTTCTCCCAAATTTCTTGCCATGACTCAACGCAGCTTATCCAGCGGCAGGACAGCGAAACCATTTACAGAGAAGCGAGTAAGAAATGCTCTGGACGTAGACGCATCCTTTCCCATCGTCCAGAAGAATACAGTTGCCGCCGTCATAGTTACAGCATTCATGTATCAGCTTACACATCCGGCGGTACTGCGGATAATTCATAACCGGAATCTGATTGTGGATAAAACGCCTCCTTCCTAACGGAAAAAATATCCCTCTACTATATAGTTCATTTTTGAGGGTAAATAGGGCGGTCAATTTTGTTCAAAAAATATATTTCTATTATTCCGTATGCGGATAAGCGGTTTCAAAATTATCTCATCCTATAACAGTACACTTCCGTCTGTTCCGAAACGCTTTCCTGCCCACCCCCTGCCGCAATATTTCCACAACCGGCCATGATAAACAGCAGTCCAAAGGAAAGCAGTACACAAATTGATTTTTTCATCGTTACCGCCGCCTTTTATCCAGCGCTTTCAAAAGATAAGCCATATTCCGTCCAAGATTTCTCATGGTTTCCAGACCTTCTCCATCCGACTGAACATCCCCCGGCATCTGCCCGTAAGCTATCGGCCAATAGGAAGAACCGACTACAAACATATTTTGCAGCATAAAGAAGTGATTCATGGAATCCAGTGTGGAAAGTGCGCCGCCTCTGCGTGCTGCCGTAACCGCCGCGCCAACTTTATGTGCGAACAGATTTTCGCTACGGTTCATGTCCGTCACCACCGATGCCCGTTCCAAAAGCGCCTGCATATTTGCAGACATATTTGCCGTATAAACCGGGGAACCGAGAATGATTCCGTCAGCCTGTGTCATTTTTTCAAAGATTTCCTGAAACAGATCCTTTTTGTGAACGCAGTTCTTCTTTCCGCTGCAGGCCCAGCAAGCCTTACAAGGCTCCATTATTTGGCCGGAAAAATGAACCATTTCCGTTTCAATGCCTTCCTTGTTCAGTTCCTCAAATACGGTATTGACAAGAAGCGCTGTATTTCCATCTTTTCTCGCACTGCCGTTAATCGCTAAAACCTTCATGTCTATTTCCTCCATCTATGTATTTTAATACCAGTCATGTTTTTCGCCGCGGTCAAGGTTATTGATCTGCTCCATTTCCTCCTCTGTCAAAGAGAAATGATACAGCTCCGTGTTCTCCCTGATATGGTCGGGATTACTGGAACCGGGAATTACTACCACGCCTTTTTGCAGGTTCCACCGCAAAATGACCTGTGCGGAAGATACATCGTGCGCTTTTGCAATTTCCGAAATCACCGGATCGCCAAGCAGCTCTGCCGTATGTCCCCGTCCGCCCAGAGGATACCAGCCCTGCACCACAATCCCCAAATCCCGAATAAATGGGATGACATCATTTTCCTGATAGTAGGGATGAATCTCATTCTGCACGAGTGCGGGAACCGTATCCACCTGCGGCAGAAATTCAGTCAGTTCCTCCACATACCAGTTAGACAGACCAATGGAACGAATCTTTCCATCTGCCACAAACTGCTCCATCGCCTTGTATGCCTTCACGTCATTGTCATCCGGGTGGTGCAGGAGCATCATATCCACATAGCCGATATTCAGACGATCCAGACACGCCTGAATGGACAGATCCGGGTTTTCCATTTCACTGCCCGGATAGATTTTTGTGATAACGAAAATGTCCTCCCGCTGAATGATCCCCTCATCGATTGCCTCCCGGATTGCCTGACCGAGTTCCTCCTCATTGCCGTATGCAGAGGCGGTATCAATAAGACGCACGCCGCTGTTCAGCGCAGATTTTACAGCATTGATACATTCATCCCCATGAAGACTGTAGGTTCCAAGCCCGTTGATCGGCATCTCATAGCCGCTGCCCAGCATGACTGTCTTTGTTTCAAAATCAAATTCTGCTTTCACAGTCGTTTCCTCCTCCGTGTCTGTTGCAGCACTCTCAGTAGGTGCCGCTTCTTCGCTTTCCTGCGCTCTTTCTGCCGCTTTAGATGTTTCCATATTTCCGGCGGCATCCGTTTTCGTCTGTACGGTCTGGCCACAAGCCGTCACAGAGAATACCAACGACAGAAGAAGCGCAAGGCTAACTATTTTTTTCATGTACATCCTCCTCAACGGAATCATTTCTTACGGTTTTAAGTACCCTTGCAGGCACACCGCCCACCACAGTATAAGGCGGAACATCCTTTATCACTACGGCTCCTGCCGCCACCACAGCCCATTCCCCAATCGTTACGCCGGGCAGGATCGTGGTGTTTGAGCCAATCCAGACATGGCTTTCTATGGTGATCGGCGCATAATGATTTTTACGGTTATTTGCCGGATCAAGGTCATGGTTAATGGTTGCAAGCACTACATTGTGTCCAATGAAAGAACCGTCCCCAATGATAATGCCGCCCTGATCCTGAAAATGGCAGCCGGAATTGATAAATACATCTTTCCCAATCGAGATATTTTTTCCGAAGTCCGTGTAAAACGGTGGGAATAAGCGAAATGTATCGTCAATCTTTTTTCCTGTGAGCCGTTCCATAAGCTCCCGCAATTCTGCCGGAGTATGGTAACGGTTGTTCATTTCCATCCCGATCTGGATTGCCTCCTGAAAAAGCGTATTTGCGTATGCGGCATACGCCGGTTTCATCTCCCAATTTTTCCAGACGGCAGATTTCTTCTTCAGTCAATGTGATCTGCGCCGCCTGCGCTGCCTCCTCGACCTGTTTTACTTTTGTCACGCCGATAATCGGAAGTGTCCCTTTGGAAATGAAATCGCCCATGCTGTTGCGACCTGGGCGGGACTTGCGTTAAAGCGTGTGCCAATCACGGACAATTCCCCGATCAGCGCGGATAGTTCCTTCAAATGTGGATTGTAAGCATGGCCGCGCCCGGTTCCTGCCGGGAAAGGATGCGCTTCATTATATCGTCCGGTAAGCGCCCCCTGCTCCAAGACCATATAGGCGAAAAAGGTAATACCGTTTTCCTTGCAATAGTCGAGGATGCCAGCCCGTTCCGAGGAACGATGCAGCAGACTGAAATGGTTCTGCACCGCAGAGACTTTTAATCCTTCTGCCGCAAGAATCTCATTTACCCGTTTTATCTCGGAGAGATTATGGTTGGAAACGCCAATCTTCTTAATCTGGCCGCTCTTAGCAGGGTGGATTAACTTCGGAGTCCAACGCTCCACATCCATAGGATTGTGAATCCAGTAAATATCCATGACATCTGTATGCAGGCGCGCCTTGCTCCCGTCCAGCATCTCCTGCATGGCCTCCGGGGAATCGCTGGCAATCTGCGGTGTAAACTTTGTGGAGATGATAACCTCCTCACGGTTACCATTTCTGATAAAATTGCCGAGAATACGCTCGGAGCTGCCTTCACCGTAGACAGCGGCAGTATCCCACAGGTTCAGACCACATTCCATTGCTTTCTCAAAAACCAGCTGCAAATCAGCCTCCGCAAGATGATTTCCAAACACCTGATCCCCTCCGGCAGCGCCAGCGCCCCAAGACCAGGCTCCTAATGCGATTTTCGGTATTGTTGTATTCATTGTATCGTCCTCCGTTCTTATTTTAGGTTTTCTTTGAAGAATTGATTCAGCTTATCAAAGGGAATCTTCTCCATATCATCATATAAAGAAACATGATCGTCCTCTGGTATAATCAGCAGTTCTTTCGGTTCCGATGCTGCTTTGTACGCATCCTCCGAATAATAGCGGGAGTGTGCATTTTCCCCGGCGACCATCAAAATCGGTCTGGGCGAAACTTTTTTAATGTTTGCCATCAGCGGGAAGTTCCAGAAAGCTACCGGCATAGTAGCCGTCCATGAAGAAACATTTTGTTACGCTGCTCCTCGGTATAATAATCCATGTGATCATGGCTCATATCGCGAGACATATCGTACATGGACATGGTTGCTACGGCCTTTATACGGGTATCTGTTCCGGCAGCGGTGATCGCCATGCCGGACAGACCGCAGATTCCGATCACACCGATACGGTTCCGGTCTACAAAGTCCAGTAATCTGATGTAATCAACAGCAGCACTGTAATCCTCAGTAAAAATATCGGGAGAAGCAGTATTGCGGACAGAGCCGCCGCTTTCTCCTCCAAAAGAGGGATCAAACGCCAATGCCACAAATCCATAAGTAGCCATCTGTTGTGCATACAGGCCACAAGCGCCATACACTGTTCGGTTGTTTTCGTATCGCAGCCAGCATCGATTAAGTTTTGATAAATGCTTCCATACACATCGTTTGCCTCTGCCATCTCTCTTGCCTCCTTCTGGCCTCATTATAAAACTGTAGTATTTGAATATCAAATACGTATAAAGAATGGTTTTGCATACTTGAAAAGTATGGAAGCTTTTGATACAATAGGAGACATCAATCCAAAAGGAGGTCGCAAATTTGGATATTCGGGTATTGCAATATTTTCTCGCTGTAGCGCGGGAAGAAAGTATTACGAAAGCTGCGCAAGCCCTGCAAATGACGCAGCCGCCGCTTTCCAGACAACTGAAAGATTTAGAAGAAGAAGTTGGAAAACAACTGTTCATTCGAGGGAGCAAAAAGGTCACACTAACCGAGGACGGGATGCTGCTGCGTAAACGAGCAGAAGAAATGATTGACCTTATGGAAAAAACAAAGGCGGAACTTAGCAGCTCTAACGAAAATATCAACGGAGAAATTTATATCGGTGGCGGCGAAACCGATGCGATTTCCTTTTTTGCACAGGCAGCCGCAACATTGCAGAAGGAAAACCCACTGATCCATTACCACATTTACAGCGGCGATGCCGGTATCGTAACAGAAAAAATAGATAAAGGGCTGATTGATTTCGGATTATTGATCGGCCCCTTTGATGTGACAAAATACGATTACATGAGACTTCCTGTGACCGACACATGGGGCGTATTGATGCGAAAAGACAGCCCGCTGGCTGAAAAGGAATCTGTCTGCGCGGAGGATTTGTGGGACAAGCCTTTGATCTTATCCCATCAGGCATCCATCAGCAGTGAAATGATTTCTTGGCTGAAAAAAGACGTCAGCAAGCTCAATGTTGTTATGACTTATGACCTGATTTATAATGCTTCTCATTTTGTAAGGAAAGGACTTGGTTATGTGATTGCATTAGATAAACTCATCAATACCATCGGCGACAGCGAGCTTTGTTTCAGACCGTTATACCCGCGTATGGAAGCCGAATTGTGTGTTGTCTGGAAAAAGTATCAAGTTTTTTCAAGGGCTTCCAATGAATTTTTGAGCCAGCTGAAAAGAGAGTGGGGAGCAGAGCAATAATTTTTGTGTTTATATAGTATACAAAAAGCCAGCTTGTCCTGAGTTCCTTATACTACTGGCAGGCAATGCATCTTTACGTAAAAGCTGCCCATACGCAGAAATTTCGTAAACGGATTTCTGAATAATGCTTGTTGGTGACATGTCCCCAAGCCCCTGAGATCATTGCCGTGGGCAATGGCTGTGCGTTCCGTTGGAACATTGAAAAAGTTATATTTGCTATTTTGAAAAGAGAAAAAACGCTATGCAATCGGTGAACCTTTTGCATAGCAGTTTTCTGTTTTTCCCGTTTACCTGACGTAAGTCATAAGTTTTGCAATATTTCCTTATGGGCTACCGCCATTACCGCGGGTGCGTTTTTTCGTTGTCGGAAAAAGTCTGTTACTGACATTTTATCAATCCCGTGTGCCGCCTTCCAGTCTTGAATTTTCTGCTTTCAAAAAATTTCAGGAATGGAGGAAATCAAAGTGAAAATTAAATATGAGTTTTACGGGAGGCTGCCAGCTTCGCTGCGGTGAGGCATTTCAGGAGGAAAAACAAACATGATTTCGATACTTTTCGTGTGCCACGGCAGGAACTGTCACAACCCGGGTAAAAGCATAAACACAGACAATTTATCGTTATGAGAGAAAGGATCAAGGTTTACTGACATGAACCAAAACACCCTGATAAAAATCATTGAAGAACAGACAAACAGAGCTTTATGGGAAGTAAGAAATGTGATTGACTGTGTTCCGGAGGAATTATGGAACAGGCAGTATTGTCAAATGCCCTGCTGGAAACATCTGTATCATATGCTGCATTCTCTGGATTTATGGTATATTAACCCGCGGGATAAGGATTTTCGGGAGCCGTCCATTCATGAAAAGGATTTGAACAATTTAGACGTTATTTCGCAAAAAACTCTTTCCAGAAACGAGATAGAGCAGTATTTTACCTGCATTGAAAAGAAATTGCGGACGTATCTTTCCTGTCTTACGGACGACAGGTTGTTGGAATATCCTGCGGAATGCGAGTATTGTATATTTACGCTGATTCTGGCGCAGATGCGGCATTTGCACAGCCATATGGGAATGATAATGGGATTTATCATTGACGATACAGGGCTGTGGCCAAGGGTTTTGGGGCTGGAGAATCCTTTCCCGGACGGACCATATGATAAATATTTGTAACAGAAAACCGGCTTAAAAAGGCTTTTTGATTGAAGTCGCCTCCAGGGTATGGTAGAATGTATCGGTGAATCGAAAACGAAAAAGGGAGACGAATTATGCGAAAGGATCATCTTGTTGCGCCTGTTGTAAAATGGGTTGGTGGTAAACGACAACTTTTAGATGATTTAACACCATTGTTTCCAAAACGTATTACTTCTTACTGTGAGCCGTTTCTGGGCGGAGGGGCCGTCTTATTTAAATTGCAGCCCGATATTGCATATGTGAATGATATTAATTCGGAGCTCATCCAAATGTACGAGGTTATCAGAGACAATGTGGATGAACTCATTGCGCTTTTAGGCGAGCATCCAAATGAGGAAGAACATTTCTACCGGGTCCGCGACTGGGACAGGGACAAAAAGCAATATGAGCAGCTGACCGAAGTGCAGAAGGCGGCGCGTGTCATCTATTTGAATAAAACATGCTATAACGGCCTTTTCAGGGTAAATAATGCGGGTGAATTTAATACGCCCTTTGGACATTATAAAAATCCGAATATCGTCAATGAGCCTGTCTTAAGGGCTGTCAGCTCCTACTTTGGGAGAGCGCAGGTCACCTTTAGCAGTGTTGATTATGCCCGGGTACTTGCGGACGTGGAGAAGGGAACCTTTGTTTATCTGGATCCTCCCTACGACCCTGTTTCTGGCACAGCCAATTTTACAAGCTATGCAAAAGGGGGATTTGACCGTCAGGAACAAATCCGTCTGCGGCAGTGCTGCGATGAGCTTAACCGGCGCAAAATCAAATTTATGCTCTCCAATTCGGCAACGGATTTTATTATAGACCAGTATGCTGCTTACAATATTACAATCGTAAAAGCTAAACGCGCAATTAATTCAGACGGGACAAAGAGGGGACAGGTTGACGAGGTAGTGGTAAGAAACTATGAGTGAGCAGATAAAACCAAAGAGCCGGAATGACAGGGCATGGGAAGCTTTGTTTGAAAAGTATGATATTCTATCTCACATAGAATCCCATGGGAAATTTATTATTTCGGCATCTCAAATAAAGGAATACCGGGAGCCACGGCTCATGGCAAAGTTTGACCACATCATCAATCTGCCGCATATTTTTGCAAAAAACCAGATTGCTATTTTGCCGGTCTCAAGGGGAGACTATATGCTCTCCCGCTTTAAGGCATACCAGCCTTTTGAAGGGAAAAATAAGTCGATCACCCGGATTTGCCTGCCCGCCAATCTTCAGAGCCTTAATGCAAATCATATTCCAAGCGAGGCCATTGCCATAAATTGCGCTTTAGCCTCGGGTATGCTTGCGGATTTTTTGGAGGAAGAGGTACTTTATGCTACGGTGTCAGGTCGTATGGGATCCGGCCGGTTTGATTTCTATATTCAAAATTCTCTTACGAAAGCGCCAATGACTGTTTCGGTGAACAACTCTCAAATTGAAATAGACGCCGCTTTTGAGGGAGCCTATAGCCTTTCACTATTGGAAGCCAAGCGGGATTTATCGGAAGATTTTCTTGTGCGGCAGCTTTATTATCCCTATCGGGCGTGGAAAGATCGTGTATCTAAAAAAGTAAGGCCCGTCTTTTTGGTTTATTCAAACGGAATATTCAGCCTGTACGAGTATGAATTTCAGGATCCGGATTCCTATAACTCTCTTGTGCTTTTAAAGCACAAAAATTATTCCATAGACGATACGAAAATAACGCTTTCGGACTTACAGCCTCCGTATGAAAACGGGTTTTATGCCGGATGTGCCAACGATTGTCGGGATTATGCAGAAGGCGGGCCTTTACAGGGTTGGGAGTATGAGCACATATGTGCGGCGCTCATCCACAATCAGCGGGTGGATAAACTGGATGTTTGGATTAACCGGGTAATTTTTCACACCGCGTCCATTTTTGTTATATTTTCAATCGGCATGATATTCATAAGGAAAAAGATTACGGCAATTTCTTGCTCTAAAAAGTAGCGGCTTCCCTTGTGTGGGCTTTTGCTGATACTCTCCACGGACGGGGTGGGGACTCTGCCCACTTTTCGGCAAAATTTATCTCTCTATTCCTTACTACGCAAGACAAGGCAGAACTGGCAAAGTTTCTCGGAATTTCTTTTCGTGTTTTCATAACAGCATTTGACAAATTGGGTGCAAAAAAACAGGAAACCTTTTCTTGATTTCCTGCTTTCTGACTGCCGATAATGGCAACGGTTATTAGGTTGTTATTCCTCGGAAACAAACTTGTAGCCTACGCCTAAAATGGTCTTTATGTAGGTAGGCTTTTTGTTGTCCGGCTCTATCTTTTTCCGTAAATTGCATATCACGCTGGCAACGCTTGACTGGCAGCTTTCACTTTCCATGCTCCACACGGCTTAAAAGATTTGCGCCTTTGTGAATACCCTCCCCGGACTGGCGGCAAGGTAGTAGAGTGCGCCGTATTCTAAACGGGTGAGATAAATGTCTGTACCGTCTTTCGGTACCCGGTGCTGGTGCAGCCTGATTTCCAATCCCAGAAAAACCAGTGCCGGGGAATGTGGCGGCTGCATGGCTTCCAGCGGTATCATATCGGCAAGGGCGGCTATGGCTTTCTCAACTGCTTTTTCTTCCGTATCATTGAATGTAAGTATAAGTATTTTACCAACAAATCTCACCTCCCATTATGTAGCCTGTCCGTCAAAGCGGAACTGGAACAGGGCAGTGATAAGCCGTTGTTTAATGCTGTCCTCGGTATCTATGTTGACGTGTCCGCTTTCATAGGCGGCAAAGAGGATTTGTTTGCTGTAATGCTTCAAAACTTCCTCTACGGCTTCCGGTTCTCCATTTGTCGCTCTGATAATGGTTTCATAAGGCACAAGGTTATGAATCCTCATGTAAAAGCACCTTCATTTCTTCATGCAGCATTTGTAAGGCACTGTGTATGTGATGCCACGCTGTGCTCCGGCAGCGTCCGTACATTTCCCCGATTTCCTGCTGTGTGTAATGACCGAAAAAGTAAAGGTAAATGATTTCCCTTTTTTTCTCCGGCAGAGAGAACAGGGCGGCGACAAGTTCTCCGTTGGTGAGTATGATTGTCTGACCGCATATCGTGACGGGGTATTGCTTGTAAGGGGCTATAAAATATTTATCTGACGTACTGAATGGGTAAAACTTTTCTTCCGTGAGGTATTCAAAAGATATTTCCCTTTGCCGCCGCCTGATCCTGTCACGCCATGCGTTGATAGCTGCATAGCGTATGACGGTCTGCAGCACTAATTGCTATTTTACTTATCTTGTAATTCTTCTTTTTGTATTTTGAAGTACCACAATATAAAACCAACAACCATCAATATCAAAGATAGTATCTGCGATACCCTCAATCCCGGAAATATATACAGACTATCTGTTCGTAAGCCCTCAATCAAAAAGCGTCCTAAACCATAGCCTATAAAATACAGGCATAGCAGCAATCCTCTCTTATGCGGTTTTCTGCTTACAATAAGCATAATTATTAGTAAGCATAGATTCCACATACTTTCATAAAAGAATGTAGCCTGATGCCATTCCCCAAATTCCTCAACAAATACTGCATAAGGGAAAAACTGCTTGGCAGAATCCGTAACAATATTTCCAAATGCTTCTTGATTCGTAAAATTTCCCCACCGGCCTATCATCTGACCAAGCACTAAACTTGGAATTATCAAATCTAAAAAATTAAGCAGGGGAAAGTGTTTGAGGTTACAAAATATAATTGCAGTCAACAGCCCACCCAGAACACCGCCATAAATCGCCAGTCCTCCCTCCCAAATCGCAAAAATCTTGATTGGGTTATCTGCGTATTTTTCCCACTCAAAAATCACATAGTATGCACGAGCACAGATAATGGAAACTGGCAAGGCAATCAATATAAATTCATAAATTATTTCCGGCTTTTCATTATATTTTTTTGTCCGATATGCCGCTAATGCAAGGCCAAGAAATATTCCTATTCCAATAATCACACCATACCATGCAATATTCCAGCCCTCTATTCCAAATAGGTTTTCTATCATGTATCGCTGCAACTATATCACCTCTTTTATACTATCGAAAATTCATTTTCCTGCTCAATGTACTTGCAGAAAACAAAAATACCGCATATTATTTCTGGAGCAAAATCATTCATAACTTCTATATCCCAGCCGCCGACTAATCCCCGGTGGAAAATTTGAATAACTGCTTTGCTATATTTATCAGATAATAAATAATTTTGGTCATTCTGCATTACCAGCAGATATTCGTTTTTATCGTATACAACCTTTGCATGGTCTACTCTCGGCATACGGCATAATGGCCAGCCAACTACAGTTGGGTCATCACCCTTTGCATAGTCTGGATTTGCGACTGCACATTTATTACCGCTACCGTCAAATAAGATATATTGACGATAACGGACATTCCCCGCTGCATTTGGTGGAACCTCTAAGTTTGCTATATCCGTGTACATAAGTATTGAATCATTTGCAGAATATATCTTTTTTTCCGAACCTATAAAAGCACCTTTTATTCGTGCTGATACTATATCATTGAAGTATAAAGTTCCTGCTCTCATTATGTATTTCATGTTATACCTCCTCGTATCAAACAATGGAATACAGCAATACTCCGGCTGCACCTGCCCCCAACATGACATAAATTGGATTTACTTTCCATTTCCTCAAAACTAAAAAGCCAGCGGCAAAAATCATTACGGAAATTATGTTGATTACACCCAAATCAACCGGCAGGGTTCTTTCTCCGTAAAAAGCCATGATTACTAAGGTAATGCCAGCAGATGCAATCATGGCTACAACAGCAGGGCGAAGACCTGCAAGCACCCCCTGTACCATTTTCAATCCACGAAAACGGTAATAAATATAGGCAAGTGTTATTACAATCACACAAGAGGGGAGAATACAGCCTATGGTGGCAATAATTGCTCCCGGAATTCCTGCAACCTGAATCCCTACAAAGGTTGCTGAATTGATGGCAATCGGCCCCGGTGTCATTTCCGCAATCGTCATAATATCTGCAAATTGGGTCATAGTCAACCACGGATGAGCATCAACAACTTGATTTTGAATCAGCGGCATGGCAGCATAACCACCGCCTATACTAAACAACCCAATTTGAAAAAAACTCCACAGCAGCTCCAAATAAATCATGCCTGCCTCCCTTTCCTGCCAAGATACAAAGTATCAATTGCACCGATTATGGCACAGATTAAAATAATCAGTATAATGTTGACTTTCATGAAACGGACAGCAACAAAAGATGCAAACAAAACAATAATCGGCAGAACCCGTTTTTTTTGGAAAATGCTTTTTCCCATTGTGATTACCACATCACAAATTACAGCAGCTACTCCTGCAAGCATACCTGTCATAGCCATGTTGACAATTACATTATCACGAAATGCAGTATAGAAAAAAGAAATTATAGAGATGATGATGAGTGGCGGCAGCACCGTTCCCAATACCGTAATCAAAGCCCCAAATACCCCTGCTACATGATACCCTACAAGAATAGACGCATTGACAGCGATTGCACCGGGTGAAGATTGTGCGATTGCTGTCAAGTCCATCATTTCCTGTTCTTCTATCCAATGTAGCTCATCAACAAATTTTTTCTGCATTAAAGGTATAATTACAAATCCACCACCGAACGTACAGGCACTTAACTGAAAAGTAGATAAAAATAGCTTTGTAAATGTATTTTGTTTCAATGTGCTTCCCTCCTTATGCACATAAGTATAACACTTGCTTTTTGATAAAGGAAATAATATAATTTTATCTATATAATAAGTGAATTCATATAAGGGTGGGATAAAATATGACAATACGGCACTTAAAAATATTTTTATTGGTTTGCAAAAATAATTTCAATACAACAAAGGCTGCCGAAGAACTCCACATGACACAGCCCGCAGTAAGTCTTGCCATCAAGGAATTAGAGCAGTATTATGGCGTAGCTTTATTTGACAGAATCGGAAAAAGGCTTAAAATCACAGAAGCAGGGCAACGGTTTTGTGAGTATTCTGTCCATATCGTCTCTATGTTTGACGATATGGAAAAAGGAATGAAAGACTGGGATTCTTTTGGCGTGATAAGAATCGGGGCAAGCATAACTATTGGTTCACAGTTTCTTCCCTACTATGTGAAAGCATTTTATAATCGTTATCCTGGTACAGAGGTAAAAGTAACTATCAGTCCATCAGAACAGTTAGAACAGAAAATATGGAACAATGAACTGGATTTTATACTGATTGAGGGTATTTCCCATACACCGACTTTTGTTTCAGAGGAATATATGGAAGACAGTCTGACTGTTATCTGCCCTGCAAATAGTGGCTTCTATCCGGGACAGTTGCTTTCTGTTGAAGAATTTCGCCAACAAAATTTTCTTCTTCGTGAGCATGGAAGCGGCACACGCGAAACCTTTGAAAGGGTAGTTGAAGCTGCGGGATTTTCTGTTTCCCCTGTCTGGGAAGCCATGAGTACTACAGCTTTAGTAAATGCCGTTATCAATGGGCTTGGAATTGCCGTATTGCCACATCGTATGGTAATCGGGCCAATAGAACGTGGCCTTGTTGTTGCTGTCCGTGTAAAAGGACTTAGTTTCAAACGAAAGTTCCATATCGTCTATCATAAAGAAAAATTTCTTACTTCATCAGCGAAAGCCTTTATTGATTTGTGCCGAAATTATGATATGGATTATCCGCTGCCCAAATATAACGGATTGTATTAAAGTAAAAGAAAGGAAAGCATCCGCTCCAAAGTGGATGCCCCGGTTGATGTTAAATGTCCTGATAGACACTGCCTATCCCGTTTGCCGACAGAATAGGCTTTTTATTTCTATTTCCCTTTTGGCGAGAAAAGAGAGAAACGCAATAATCAGGCTTCCAAAGATTATTAACAAAGTTAATATTCCAATGAAAATAGAGATAATCTCAAAAGCTGTCATAGGCACTTTCCTGCATGATGAATCATGCAAAAACAGATTGCCATTTTCGGAAGTATATTTCAACTGATTTTGTCGTGATTTGTTTTTGGTTCAAATATAACCTGCGGGCAGGATATTCAAAATTCCGGTTGACAAAATCAGAAGTTTTGAATATGCTGATATTGTAAAAAGAATTTCCGGCTAATCAGTGCAGGAAAGTAAAGCAACAAATGCCAGGAACGGAGAGAGTACATTAATCTGTGCGTAAAAGCATGCCGTCTGCACAGAGAGGGAATGTTATGAGCTGAAAGCATTCCTGCAGAGAGGGTAATGGAAGTGCATCCGGGAGCAGGTTCTGGGAACAAAAGTGATTGCAAAATCCTTAGTAGCAGAACACGTATTCACACGTTACGTGCAATGAGTGGAGATACGGGAAGTATCTCTAAATAGAGTGGAACCGCGGATAACTTCGTCTCTTGCAGAGGAGGTTATTTTTTTTACAATAAGCCGGTACTGCGTGCGCAAACCTCCTGTGTAAATATGCTGGTCTGTTTCTTAGCAGTACGTGCCCAAAATCCTCAGTACAGCCCGCTGCATCTTCGATTTTTGACATGCACTTTCGAAAAAATATCCTTAGAATTTTAAAGAGAAATTTCAAGGATGCGGTACCTGCAGGCAAAGAATGCCCCGGAATTCGGAATAAAGGAGTAATTTAGGTGGGATTGGTTAAAAGAATAAAGGAAGAAATTGCAGTGATCAGAGAGCGCGATCCGGCTGTTCATTCCGCTATGGAGGTATTTCTTTACCCCGGCTTCAAGGTGATGCTGCATTACCGGGTTGCCCATAGGCTGTACCTGAAAAAGCATTATTTTCTGGCGAGATGGATTTCCCAGAGGGGAGTGCGCAAAACCGGAATTGAAATTCATCCCGGCGCACAAATTGGAAAAGGGTTCTTTATTGATCATGGAAATGGTGTTATTATTGGGGAGACCACTATTATAGGCGATAATGTGACTCTGTATCAGGGCGTGACTTTAGGGGGAACCGGCAAGGAACAGGGGAAACGTCACCCAACTGTTGGGAATAATGTGATGATCAGCGCCGGCGCTAAGGTGTTAGGCTCTTTTACCATAGGGGACAATTCCAAAATAGGGGCAGGAAGCGTTGTGCTCGAGGAAGTGCCGCCTAATTCAACGGTGGTAGGTGTGCCCGGGAGGGTAGTAAAGCGGGATAACCACGCGCTCCCCCAGGATGAGCTTGATCAGGTGAACCTGCCGGACCCGGTCAAGGAGGATTTGGGCAATTTACATCGTGCAAATGCAGAGCTCACCAACCGGATGATTGACTTAGAGAGGGAGCTTAAAGCGCTAAAGAAGCAGGGACAAAAGGAGCTGCGGGAAATTGCCGCAGGCGCAGGCGGCGGCCCATAAAGCCATATATGGCTTTGCACAAATAAAGCAAAGGTGAACTTTGTTCACCTGGCAGAAATGAGGATGAGAATGAAAATTTACAACACACTGACCAAACGGAAAGAAGAATTTGAGCCCTTAGAGGAGGGAAAGGTAAAAATGTACGTGTGCGGTCCTACCGTATACAATCTGATTCATATCGGAAATGCCCGTCCCATGATTGTATTTGACACGGCGAGAAGATATATGGAGCACAGAGGATATGAGGTAAACTTTGTGTCAAACTTTACGGATGTGGATGATAAGATTATCAAAAAGGCAATTGAGGAAGGGGTAGATGCCTCTGTTATTTCCGAGCGCTATATTGCGGAGTGCAAAAAGGATATGCAGGCCATGAACGTAAAGCCGGCTACCACTCATCCAAAGGCAACTGAGGAAATTGCCGGTATGCTGGATATGATAAGCACGCTGATGGAAAAGGGCTATGCTTATGCGGCTGAGGATGGAACCGTTTATTTCAGAACCAGAAAATTTAAAGAATATGGCAAGCTCTCTCACAAGAATCTGGATGACCTGCAGGGAGGAAACCGTTCTTTGCTGGTTACAGGAGAGGATCAGAAAGAGGATCCCCTTGATTTTGTCCTTTGGAAACCTAAGAAGGAAGGAGAGCCTTACTGGGAGTCCCCCTGGTGCAAGGGACGTCCCGGCTGGCATATTGAATGCTCTGTGATGAGCAAGAAATATCTGGGAGATGAGATTGATATTCATGCTGGGGGAGAGGATCTTATTTTTCCCCACCATGAAAATGAAATTGCCCAGTCAGAAGCCGCCAATGGAAAGCCTTTTTCAAAATACTGGATGCACAACGGCTTTTTAAATATTGATAATAAAAAGATGTCTAAATCTTTAGGAAATTTCTTTACCGTGCGGGATATCAGTGAGAAATATGATTTGCAGGTGCTGCGCTTTTTCATGCTTTCCGCTCATTACAGAAGTCCTTTAAACTTCAGCGCCGAGCTTATGGAGGCAGCACAAAACGGTTATGACAGAATTGTGACCAGTGTAAGCAACTTAAATTATTTGCTTGAAAATGCAGTATCTGATACAATGAGCGAAGAAGAAAGAAAACTGGCAAAGGAAGCAGAGGGCTACATCACCAAATTTGACGAGGCAATGGATGACGACTTTAATACGGCAGATGCAATTGCCGCTATTTTCGAACTGGTTAAATTTGCAAATACTCATGCAAACGAAGGGGCAGGCCGGGAATTCCTTAAGGTGCTTAAGGATGAGATTGTGATGCTCTCTGATATATGCGGACTTATTGTAGAGAAAAAGCAGGAAATGCTGGCGGAGGATATAGAAGCCCTGATAGAAGAACGCCAGGCGGCAAGAAAAGCAAAAGATTTTAAGCGTGCGGATGAAATCAGAAGTGAGCTTTTAAGCAAGGGTATTATTTTGGAGGATACCCGAGAAGGTGTTAAATGGAAGAAAGCATAAGTTTGTTGTCGTTAATAAAAAAGAGCTTTGGATTAAAAGAGGTGGATATCAGGACATATTCACCTCTTACGCTTGCATATATCGGAGACGCGGTTTACGATTTGATTTTTCGGACAGCGGTGGTGCAAAGAGGAAATACTTCGGCTAACAGACTGCATAACAGGGCCATTCAATATGTAAAAGCACCGGCCCAGGCAGTTATGGCGGATGCCCTCATGGAAGAATTTACGCCGGAGGAGTTTGCTGTGTATAAAAGAGGAAAAAATGCAAAGCCTTATACTATGGCAAAAAATGCTACCAGAACAGAGTACAAAAAAGCTACGGGGTTAGAAGCGCTGGTGGGTTATCTTTATTTGACGGATCAGATGGACAGAGCTTTGGAGCTGGTTCAAATTGGTTTACATAAGATTAATCAGGTGCCTGAGTAAACTTTACAGGCTGTTGGAAGCAGGGAATTAAAATTTCACACATCCTGATTTATGCGCCCGCTGAAGCGGGCAGATGGGAGTTAGTGTGAATGGAAGGGAAAAATAAGTGGAAGATAAAAAGCAGGAAACAGGGAGAGTAGCAGAGGAGTTTACCATAGAAGGCAGAAATGCCGTTACGGAAGCGTTTCGCGCCGGAAGGAGCATTGACAGGGTTTATATATTGGACGGCTGCCAGGACGGTCCCGTTATGACCATCAAACGGGAGGCAAGAAAGCAGGATGTTCCCATAAAATATGTGACAAAGGAACGGCTGGACCAGATGTCAGAAACGGGAAAGCACCAGGGGGTAATTGCCAGCGCCGCGGCATATGGGTATACGGAGCTTGAGGATATTCTAAGGAGAGCAAAGGAAAAGGACGAGCCGCCCTTTTTGATTCTGCTGGATAGTATTGCGGATCCCCACAATTTAGGTGCAATCATAAGAACGGCTAATTTAGCAGGGGCCCATGGGGTTGTGATACCCAAAAACCGTGCGGTGGGACTTACCGCTGTGGTGGCAAGAACTTCAGCAGGAGCTTTAAATTATACACCGGTTGCCAGAGTTACCAACCTGGCGAAAACCATTGACGAATTGAAGGAGAAGGGACTTTGGTTTGTGTGCGCTGATATGGACGGAACCAGAATGTACGATTTAAATTTGAAAGGCCCCATTGGACTGGTGATTGGCAGTGAAGGGGAAGGAGTAGGCCGGCTGGTAAAGGAAAAGTGTGATATGGTGGCCGCCATTCCCATGAAGGGAGACATTGATTCCCTGAATGCCTCTGTAGCGGCAGGGGTGATGGCTTATGAGATTCTCAGACAAAGATTAGGCTGAAAAATCAAAGATTTTTCAACTTTCTATTTAAGCAGTATCGCAAGCAGGCTTGCGATATGCATGGGGATTACTGTAAAAAAGATTTTAGTCAGGTTTAATATGGAAAAGATTAATAAATTTTTACTCATGGTAATTTCCATGGTGGCGATTATGATTACCGCTGTGGGAATTGACAAAGGGATACAGTTTTATAACAATAGAAAATGCAGACTGTCCGAAAACTCCAGAAAACATGGAGTCAAGGTTTGGGATATGGTATCATTAAGTCAACAAAACCACAA
>RAYQ01000019.1 GCA_003612395.1 Parablautia intestinalis | reverse complement strand
TTTTTTTTTTTGCCGTCGTGCGGCAGTCTTTACTCTACGGTACAAAAGCCAGAGTTGGACTGGGTATTCTGTCGCGTATGCTCGTCAAATTCCGCTTGACTATATTTCTCAATGCCAGTCAGTGTTCCATTCCCGAAGGTGTCCGGGTGGGCAAAATCACGGACTGTATAAATGTCAACGGTTCCGTCTGCGCTCCCCAAAACGCGCATTGAACCCTTGTATTTTCCACTGGTCAACCCCTCGCCATTGGAGGTCAGCACATCCCGGAAAAACCGAACCTTTTCACCATTGAAATACCACTGGTCATTTTTGATGTCATAGGTAACGCCAAACGTCTCGTATTCCTTTGCCATATCTTCAAGCTCCTTTGCGGAGGGCGGATCACCAGTTAAGGCAACGACGGGAGGCGGATTTTTGATTGCCTCGATGTCACGGGCGGCAAATTCTTCCGCCGAAAACTCCTTTACACCAGTCAGCTTTCCGCTGGGGTCGAAAGAACCATCTTCGGCGCGGACAATGCTGGTGAAGTCACGAACAGCATATACATCAACCACGCCATTCTCGTTGAAAAAGTCGTTTCCGGCCTGAATCCCGTTCTCCACGGTATAGTAGTCCTCAAACCACCGTACCGCTTTCCCATTGTATGTCAGTTCGTTTTTGCTGGCATCGTATGTCAGGCCAAACTGCGCATAGGGTTTGAACAGTTCTTCATAGGAAATTTCGGCGGGGGAACCGTTGCCTTCAGCAACCGCAACGATAGTCTGCTCGGATTCCTCCGTCATCGACGGGGAAGCCGTTCCGGGCTGAGAGGTTCCGCCTTGGGATGCTGCTGCGGTACTGCACCCGGCCAAGCACCCCACAAGCATTACCCCTCCGAGGGCTAATGCGAGTAGTTTCTTTGTGTTCATTGGAATAAGCACCATCCTTTCTTTGAGTGTACCTAAAGAATACCACCCTTTTTTGTGATACGTTTGGGATTAGTTTGTTATTTATGTGTAGTTGAAAAGCGGCAGGCTAATCGCCCGCCGCTTTCCTGCATTTGTCAGATTGTAAAAGAAAACTTTACCCCAGCCTGTGTATTGCAGACCATACATTCACTTCCATGATGGTGTAGTATCTCCTGCACGATATACAGCCCTAACCCGCTCCCGCCGGTTTTACGGCTTCTGGATTGCTCCACGCGATAAAACGCATCAAATAGTTTGGGAATACTATCTTCCGGGATATGTGCGCCTGTATTTTCAACAGAAAATTTTATCTGTTCATGTTCCGCGTGGATAGAGATGTGAATAGAGGCTCCCTGCGGGGAATACTTGATTGCGTTTCCGATCAGATTTGAAAACACTTTCCCCATCAGCAGTTTGTTTCCAGCTATAAGAGCGGATGGCGGAGTATCGAGATGTATTTGCAAGTCCTTTCCCGCAATCAAATCTTCGGTTTCACTTAAATAGGATTTGATAATCTGAACACAATCTAAACAGTCCTTTTTGAAATCTGGCCCCACAGTTTCCAGCCGGGAGATTGTCAATATCTCCTGCACCATTGTTTCAAGGGTATTCGCAATTTCCAGTGATCTTGTCAAATATTTCTCACGGTCTTTGTAGGCCCCGATGCCGAGCAGCATCCCCTCTAACTGGCCCTTTATAATGGTGACAGGTGTTTTCAGTTCATGTGAAACCGCCGAAAAGAAATTTGTACGGGCCTGTTCCAGTTCCTTTTCATGTTCAATATCAGCTTCAAGTTTTCTGTTTGCGTTTTGCAAATCAGACAGGGCGGTTGAAAGATTGCGGGATAGCCTGTTCAGGCTTTTCCCCAGCGTTCCCAATTCATCAGTCCGTTGTTCATCAACCGTCCAATCCAACTGCAAGTCAGACATTTTTTCGGATATGCGGCTGATTTCCAGTACGGGCTTTGTAATCATACGAGAGTACAGCCAAGATATGACAAGGGCAATCGCCAATACTAATAGCAAGATAATCGGAAAAACACGGATAAAGGATTGTTGTAGTTCCAAAATTTGTTCTGCCTCACCATAGACAACGAGAGTATAGCGGTCACTGCAATCAGAAAAAGAAAAATAGTATTGGTTTGATAAAACGGGAGAGGTTTCACCAGGGCCAGCGACTGCCGTTTGTGCGATATTCCCCTTCCATTCATTGTCAAATTCTTTTGCGGGTAATGTAACCCAATCGCCGTCACTGTTGTATAACTCAACTGAGTTGATTTCCGTATCCGCTACAAATTGGTCGAACAAACCGCCGCTATCTGAAAAAGGCACTTGTTCCAGTTCAGAAATAAAGTCCTGCGTCCGTTTATCCAGAATTGTGTTCAGTCTGTTGGAATAGGTCTGCGGCATTAGCCACGCCAACATTCCGAACACCAGCAACGATATACACAGCAACATAACCGAAGTAATTAGAAATACTTTTGCAAATAAACTGCTTTTAATTTTCTTTGTCAATTTTATATCCCACCCCTCGGATTGTCTGGATAAATTCAATTCCCAACTTCTTCCGCAAATTCTTGATGTGCGTATCAACTACACGCTCGTCCCCATAAAAATCATACCGCCACAGTTTGTCCAAAAGGTTTTGCCGGGTCAGAATACGCCCTTGATTAGTGAGCAGTTCTTTCAGCACTTCAAATTCTCGCTGCGTCAGTTCATAAGCCGCTCCGTTCACTGTGGCCGTATAATTGTCGCAATCCAAAATGAGATTTTGGTAAGCAATCGTTTTGTGTTCATCCTCATGTGGCCCACTGCTCCGCCGCAGAACGGCGGCAGTCTTCCGAATTAAAATGGGCATGGAAAAAGGTTTAGTGATATAATCATCGACTTGTAAATCCAACCCTCTAATCTGTTCTTCTTCGCCATTTAATGCAGTAAGCATAATAATGGGAACCTGCGATTGCTTGCGTATTAACTCGCATACGCTAAAACCATCAATTTTAGGAAGCATAATATCTAACAGTATTAAATCAAACTGCCTGTCCGAAAAAACAGTAATCGCTTCAACACCGTCATTGGCAGTAGTTACTTCATAACCCGCTTCTTGCAAAAAGTTTTGCAAAAGCTCTTGAATATCAAAGTCGTCCTCAACAACTAAAATTTTTTGCATAGTTCCACCTCCATTATAAGCGTAACATAGAAGTTTGTGTTTAATGTGTAGTTTTTCACTTTTTTAATCTACCGTCAGCAGGTTTTTCCGCGTCCTTTGGTATCAGTCACATACGGCTGAATTTTCCCACGCCGGGTATGCGTTTTTCTTCGCATAGCTTCTGTACCCGTCTTTCTGAAATACCCCATTTTTTCGCTGCTTCCGGAGCAGAAATATACTCTAACATTTTCATTCACCTTTTCCTAAAACTTCATTAGTTCTAATTGTATACGGTCAACCGAATGAAAACAAGTATCGGAATAAAAAAATTGACTTCTGCCTTTGGCATTTTCCAGACTTCCCCGTATTAAGAAGCAAGGAAATCTTTTTGAAGAATTTCTCTCAAAACTTCGTCAAAACCGTCCTGTGCTGTGTTGTGTTGTAGGTAATGAGAGGGCTTTTCAGAGGGTTTGAAATACTTCCCAACAAGCGAAATCTGTCGGACAAGCCGTAGGCGCGGACGAGCAGATTTACGGAAAAGGGTACCCGTTTCCTATACTTGCTCCGAAACTTATCACTTAGAAAATACGGAAAGGAAGGGAAAAGAATGGAATGGGAACTGGAAATCAAGGACAGTGAATTTATACCACAAAAGAGAAAGCCGACAGAGGAAACCGTTCTGCTAATTATGCTTAAAAAATTCCGTCTGTCAAGATAAGCAAAAGAATTTCTACAAAAAATCTGATTTTTTTGCAGAATAATACCCTCTGGCGCTTATAAACAAGCTCCAGAGGGTATTTCCAATACCTTTATTGCCATTCCTAAATATAAATGAAATATCATCCTTATTACTCCATCGCCCAATTCTGGCTCTGCGTCTGGAGCTTCACCATGCGGGCATAGATACCGTTCTTTTTCAAAAGCGTATCGGAACTGCCCTGCTCTGCCACTGTGCCTTCCGAAAGGACGACAATCTTATCCGCCCCCGCAACAGTACGCATGCGATGGGCAATGAGCATGACCGTCTTATTCTCAATCAGCCTTGACAGGGACTCCTGAATCAGCGTCTCGTTTTCCACGTCAAGGCTTGCCGTTGCCTCATCCAGCAGGATGATCGGAGCGTCCTTCAGAAATGCCCTGGCAATCGAGATACGCTGCCGCTCCCCGCCGGACAGCTCGCAGCCGTTCTCCCCGATCAGGGTGTTCCACTTGTCCGGGAGCTTCTTGGCAAATTCATCCACGTTGGCAAGCCTCGCCGCTTCAAGCACCTCCTCATCGGTCGCATCCTTTCTCCCCAGGCGGATATTCTCCATGACCGTGTTATTAAACAGCGTCACATCCTGGAACACGATGGAATAAAGGGACATCAGCGATTCCGGGTCAATTTTCGATATATCCATACCGCCTACCGTAATCTTGCCCTTCTGGATATCCCAGAACCTTGAGGCAAGGCGGGAAACCGTCGTCTTTCCGCCGCCGGAAGGCCCGACCAGCGCAGTGACCTGCCCCTGCTTTGCGGTAAAGGATACATCTTTTAAGACCGTTTCCCCGCTGTTAAATGAAGAAAAGCCTTCATAGGAAAATCCTACATGGTCAAAGGCAATGTCATATCCTCTGTTTGTCAGCTTCTCTGCGCCTTCCTGTTCCGGGTGGCTTAAGATTTCATCCATCCGCCTGCACTGGATATTCATGATCATAATGATTGCGCTTAAATTATCCAATGCAGCGATCAATGGGTCATATACGCGGGAAACAAGAATCATAAAAGCAAAAAACGTGAGCAGGGTAATCTTTCCATCTGCTAACAGCACTCCTCCCGCCAACACAGTCGTAGCGATACCAAGCTTCAGCACCATGCGCCCGCAGGTATGGAATACCGCATTGGTAAGCTCGCCTATCACTGTATATTTCTCCACATCCTTTATTTTTTTATCCAGCCCTTTCAAGTATCCCTCTTCAGCATTGTTCGCTTTCAGGTCGCGCAGCTTTTCCAGGCATTCCTGGATGCCATCCGAACACGCAATGGACACCTCCGTCACCTTTTCCTGCCGAACCCGCATAATACCCGCCGATGCCAGTATAATTCCGAAGGAGACAGGCAACACCCACAGGGAGGCAAGCGCCATGTGCCAGTCAAAAGCAAAGAGTCCGACTGCAATCAAAAGGATGGAAATGATTGATCCTATAAATTCCGGCACCCAGTGGGATAATCCGCCCTCTAATGTCGCGCAGTCCGTCATAAGCACGGTTGTCAAATCGGACAAATCCTTTTTCCCAAAAAAAGACAGAGGAATCTTCCGCAGTTTTTCCGCAAGGGAAAGCCTGCGCACACCGCTCTCCACATAGGTGGCGAAAAAGGTGGCATTGTACTGGATATAACAGGTCAGCATAATAAGTCCAAGGGCAATGACAAGCCCTGCGATATAAAAAGCATTTTTCCCCTCCGGGATGCCCCCGCCCAGCAGGTCGCTGATGAGATTATATAACAGCACCACCGGAACCATCAGGGAAAGGTTATGCAGGATGCAGGCGAAAAACGCCCCCACCATATCCTTTGCGCCCTTGTCAGAAAGGGCAAACGTGTGCTTTAACTTTTCATGCATTCGAAACACCTACCTTCCATTTTGCGGCTTTGTTGTACTGCCTCCACATTTCGGCATACAGGCCGTCCTTATCCTTAAGCTGACCGTGTGTGCCTGTATCTTCTATCTTCCCGTCTTTGATTACCACAATCCTGTCTGCGCCGGTAACTGTGGAAAGCCTGTGTGCAATCATCAGTACGGTCTTTCCCTTTGCAAGCACAGAAAACGCCGCCTGCACTTTTGCCTCGTTGTCCGGGTCGGCGAAAGCGGTTGCCTCATCCAGTATCAGGATTGGCGCGTTTTTCAGCATCACCCTCGCAATGGAGATACGCTGTTGCTCCCCGCCCGACAGATACACGCCTTTTGCGCCTACCACCGTATCCACGCCTTGCGGCAGTTTTTCAAGGATATCATCGCACTGTGCGTCATGGAGGGCTTTCAGGATTTCCCCGCGGGAAGCGTCCGGTTTCGCCATCCTTACATTTTCCAAAACAGATGTCTTCAGAAGTTTGGAATCCTGAAAGACAAAGGAAACCGTATCCATCAGCTCTTCTTTTGGGATATCCTTTACATTGACGCCGCCGATTTTCACGCTGCCTTCTCTTACATCCCAGAACCTTGCCACGATGCTGGCAAGGGTGGTCTTTCCTCCGCCCGACGGCCCAACAAAAGCAACGTGTTCACCCGGTCTGATTGTGAGAGAAATGTTTTCCAGCGCGTTCCTCGGTGTGAAATTCACACTGGCGTCCTTATACCGGAAGGAAACCCCGGAAAGCTCCACGGAATTGTCTTTCGGATGTTTCGGATGATCTGTTTCCGGCAGCGGCTCCATTTCCAGGATACTGTCGATACGGGACATGGCATCCGCCACGATCAGTTTATTCTCGCTGGCATACATAATCTTTGTCAGCGTCAGCGTAATGATCGGCGTAATGATGATATAGTACATCAGATTCAACAGGAATTCATTTGTCACCCCGCCCGATGTCATTACAAGCGCCGCCGCGACCAGTACCGCAAAAATCCCGTTTACCAGCGTGGTATAGCACATCATCGGGAAACGCAGGTCTTTTGTATAAGCAATCACCCATTTCTCGTAATTGTCAATAGCTTCTTTGAAACGCCTGAAAGAGAACACCGACTGGCCGAAGGTTTTGACCACCGAAATGCCTCTTACATACTCCACCGCCTCACCCGCCATCTGCCCCAGGGCGTTGTTGTATTCTTCCATCTTCTCTGCCATGCGCTTTCCCGTCATGAAGCTCATGATGACAAATGCCGCTACAACCGGCAGGAGGCTTAAAAGCCCCAGCCGCCAGTCAAAGACAAGCAGAAGGACGATAAGCCCCACAGGTGTCGCAAGGGCATTTGCCTTGTCGGGGAGCTGGTGGGCAAGGTAGGTTTCTGTTGCCGCACTGGATTCATAAACAATCTTCCTGACTTTGCCGCTGCCAGAGCCGCTCATGAACCCCATAGGCAGGGTCACGATGTGGTGCATTGCCTTTGTCCGCATATTTGCCTGCACCCGGAATGCCGCTAAGTGGGAACACATCAGGGCAACGATATAAATCAGGATCGCAGCCACTGCGAAACCTACTGCCATCCATCCGTTATGGGACAGATCCTGCACATCCCTGTAATTCGGAGCCACATCCAAAACTTCTTTGATGACTTTCCAGATGTACACAAACGGGAGCAATGCCACCAGTGCGCTCAGCGCGCTTAAAATCCATGACGCTATGGTCAGGTACTTATAGCCCCCGGCATACCGAAGGAGCCGCTTTAAATTGGATTCTTTTTTCAAAAGTAAGACCTCCTTGTATGTTTTTCTATGATGTCTACGACATCTATGATAAAGGGAACGCTGCAGTCATTCCCTGTTATCCTTATGAAATATTAGTTAGTTTTTGCTAACACATGAAGAAAATATAATAGAATCCAAAACAGGATTCTATTATCCAAATTCTATAATAGAAAGCCCGCAATGCAAACTTTCTATTATCGGCTGTCGGCCGGATTGCTGCCTCATCTCGACTGGCGTCTCGATGGAGTTTCTCGTCAAATGCCAATCTGAGCAGGCTCGATTGGCACTTTCCTCGTTATTGTCCCATGATTTTCATCCACCCTGCGGTGTAGAAATCATTTAACTGCTGCAAAAAAACTTTTGCGTCTTCAAAGGGCGTCCTATGAAGAACCATTTCAAAAAAGGCGCCTATCATCCCTGTTGCCATGATATGTTCCAGCCTTTCATCAATTTTGGGAGAAGGAGTCCCAAGCTGCTTTAAGACTTTATAATAATGATGGGTAGCCTCCACCTCTATCTCCACCATGTCATCAATCATGGAAGCATATTTCGTACCCGCCGAACATTTCAGGATCAGGTAAAATTCATCCATATGCTCACAGGAATATGCCAGCAGCTCATTCATACACTCTGATGACATCTTTCCCATCTGCTCCGGCTGCTTTTCCATGGGCAGGCTTTCAAAATATTCATGGGTCTGCTTATACCGCCCCATCATATATTCATAGGCCGGGTCCACCAGGGCTGCGAACAGCTCTTCCTTGCTGTCGTAATAGCCGTAAAATGCCCCGGTGGTCACGCCTGCCGTTTTGACGATATTCCGCAGGGAAGCAGCCTGGAACCCCTTTTCCGTAAATTCCGCTTTGGCCGCCGCATGGATCAGCTCCAGCGTGCTTTTTTCCGGCTCACTCATTTTGCCGCACGCCCCTTTCTTTATAACAGTGTTATATAGCACTGTTACAGTATAGCTTATGCCGGAGTTTTTGTCAAGGGAGTAAAATTTTGAGTTTCCCCATTTTTTAAACTCGCAACACAAGTACAGCTGTCCAAATAAAAATGCAAAAACACTTGATCTTTGTTATAATTGAATCACCACAAACAACCAAACAAAGGAGTGTTTTTGCATGATTAATTATGGCAGACTAGGTTATGAAATTAAAAGGGATTTTACAAACTTTTCCTTAAAATATCTAAAGGATTAAAACGTCCACAGGAGAAATTTGTTCATCAGATGATTTACGGCATCCTTGCCGGAAATAAGCTGCATCTGAGCGAGATTGCCCGCTCCCGGTCTATGAAAAGGTGTTTTCCGCTTTACATTTTTTGCATACTCGCTGCAATGGAAACAGCCTGCCAGTGAGGACGACAATGCCAGGATACCCACGAGTCCAAGTGTCAGCAGTCTTGATTTTAATTTTCTCATTTTACACAGTCTTTTCCTGAAACAATAGATTGCACCTGCAATCTATTGTCATGAATTATGCCAGCGCTTTTCCGAGCGCCCTGCAGTCATCCAGTGCATCTTCGTCCGGCGCCCCATTGCAGGTCACGCTGTCGCACACAAGCAATGCGCCCGCCGTCCTGCAGGTTTCCTCCCAGTTACGCATCCATTCCCCATCGCCCCATCCATACGAGCCGAACAGCCCGGTCTTTTTCCCGCCGAGCTTTCCTTCCACGGAATCGAACATCGGCTGGAATTCGCCTTCTTCCAATACCTCCGCACCCATAGCCGGGCAGCCGAAGGCAACTGCGTCATAGGAGTCCATTTTGGAAGCGTCAAACTCTGAGGCCGTAAACAAATCCGCCTCCGCTCCGGCTGCTTTCGCGCCTTCCAGGACTGCCTCCGCCATTGCCTGCGTGTTTCCGGTCCCGCTCCAATAAACCACTGCTATTTTTCCCATAATATGTATCCTGCCTTTCTGTTAAAATATTTTTTATATATCAAACGGCCACTGTGAGCCGTTCAATAGACTTACCCTGTGCAAACTGTGCAAGGCAGGTCTCCGTGCATTTCCGGTATTTTGCAAATGTCTCTTTTGCTTTATCTGCATCACCGTAGACCTTCCATTCCCCCGCACATTTATACCCTTCTGCCCTGTTCTCGATAAAGCCGCTTACATCTTCCGGCGGGTAGCCAAGAAATAATCCGATTTCGTGTGGGAATTCCCCGCCATCTGCCAGCCTCTGCATAAGCTGGATAATGCACCGTTCCGGTGCGCCAAACGTGTACCCGCGTTCTTCTAACAGACTGCAGGCATCAGCCTGCTGTAAGTCCTGTGACAGCTTTGACGGCCGGTATGCATAAATAAGCGCACACCCGTCACGGTACCGGAGGGGAAGAACCCTGATCCCCTTTTTCACAAGAACCACGTTCAGCCTGCGGACGCTGTCCCTCATTTCCTCTTCGCCTGCAAAGCGGCAGGAAAATAAGTTTGCCGTTTTTATCCCTGCCAGTGTCGGCGAACAGTAGTGGACAAATATTTCTTCAGACATACATACCATCCCCGCTTTCCTCCATATGGCCTTCCAGGATTTCCCGGAGCGCGTTTATGGAGCTTGTATGGGAACGGACCGTCCTTACCGGCTTTCCTTTCGTCTGCTCCAATGCACTGCGTACCATTTTATGGGAAACCGTGCTTGTGAACAGCACAAGCAGGTCCGGCAACCCGATATTTTTCAAATTTCCTGCCATTTTGGGGTATACTTTCGCCTTACATTTATATTCCCTGCACAGCTCTTTATATTGACGGACCATACATTCATTCCCTCCGACAATCACCACGCTCATCCCGCTTCATCTCCTTTCAGTTAGTGTAAACTAACCCATTGTCAAAAATAAGAGCCTCTTGCAAGGCACATTAAAATGATAGCATCCTTTTTCATTCTTTTCCGCTCCATCAAAACAGAAAAATGCTCCAAAACAGCACTCTTTAGGAAGCGCTGTTTTAGAGTGGAAGTCACTGCCATCCCGTAATTCCGTGCATTTTCCTGTATTCGCCCGGAGTCTCCCCCATGATTTTCTGGAATGTAGCAGCAAATTTCCCCGCATTGCTGTATCCGAATTCGGAGGCTATCTCCAATATTGCAGCGTCCGTATGGATCAGCCGCAGGGCGGCAGACTGCATTTTCAAAATCCGGATATAGGAACTCACGGGAACGCCATACACGCCTTTGAATGCGTTCTGGAGATGGGTCTGCGATACATGGAACCTGCCGGAAAGCTCAGACACGAATACCTGTCTGTCTAAATTCTCCGCAAGCCATCCGGCGGCTTCCTTGGCAAGCTCCGCCTGCAATTTTGACAGCGAAAGGGCGGGTGCGCTGTTCTTTTCCGGGCTAATGCTCCCAAGCACGAAAAGCAGTTCCAGAACCTTTATTTTGAAATAGCCCTTTTTACATTCTTCCGGCACCGAATACAACTCAGAAAAGATATGCTCGATATATGCCTGGGAACGGATAATAAAGCAGTTTTTGTCTGCGCACAGCCGCCCTGCCAGCTCCCTGGGACGGACATTAACATCCTCCAGGAAGCAGGAAAGGCACTCCGGCGCGGCATTGGTATCAATGCATATGGAAATGCCGTGGTAATGGCAGAGGGGGAAACTGTATTCACCGGAACTCTGTTTTTTTACCGTAACGGACAGGTCGCCCGGCATAATATAGGCGCTCCTATCATCCTCCAGCCCCTGCTCCATCCTCCCTTCACGGCAGTGGTGTATTTCCATAAAGTTCCCCTCTTCCTCTGCCCCGAAGAAAAAACTGTCCATATGCACAGAGTAAATATTCAGCTCAATTCCCGGAAACACTTTGTAGGACTCAACCTCTGCATCACCCCTGCCATTTCGGAACCTGTGTATTTCCGGCTCGTATTCCGGGGATTTGCCTGATTCACTGCACAGGGCGCAGCAGATATTCCTTTCATCCTTTTCTCTGTAATCCATCATAACACCTCTTTTTACAGGAGCCGCCATGCAGCCCCTTATCCTGCCTGCACCCCGCACAGCTTTATCAAAACATATGACCAAATCCTATGCATTCAGTTTCCAGCCGATGGCCTCTTTCCTTCCTAACACAAAATCCGCATAGATGCCTTCCTGTCCGATCAGCTCCTCATGCTTTCCTTTCTGGACAATACGCCCCTCGTCCACCACAAGTATCTGGTCGGAATTCCGCACGGTCTTCAGCCTGTGTGCAATCATGATGATGGTCTTATCTCTGGTCAGTTCCTCAATTGCCTTCTGCAGCCGGTCCTCGTTCTCCGGGTCCACATTGGCGGTCGCCTCGTCAAGGATAACAATGGGGGCGTCCTTCAGCATCGCCCTTGCGATAGAAATACGCTGCTTTTCACCGCCGGAAAGAGATGCACCGCCTTCTCCGATCACCGTATCGTACCCGTCCGAAAGGGCTTCAATAAAATCTGCACAGCAGGCTTTCCTTGCCGCCTCCGCCACTTCTGCATGGGTCGCCTGCGGGCGGCCGAACTTGATGTTGTTCTCAATCGTGTCCGCAAATAAATATACATTCTGGAACACCATGCTGATCTGCTCCATCAAAGACTCCAGCGTGTATTCCCGCACATCCTTCCCGCCGATCTTCACGCTGCCGCTGTCCACATCCCAAAAGCGGGCGATCAGGTTGCAGAGGGTAGTCTTGCCAGAACCGGAAGGTCCGATGACTGCTGTGGTAGTCCTGTCAGGCAATGTCACATCAATGCCATGGAGTATCTCCCGCCCACCAGCGGTGGGCGTGTTCCCATAAGAGAAATGCACATTTTTAAATTCAATCCCATGGCTCTTTGGAGAAAACGCCTTCCCTTTCTCATCCATCTGCTCCATTCCTTCCGTCTGCAAAGTGCGGTCAATGCTTGCCGAGGCAAGGCGCAGCATGGACATTCCCATGCCGAACAATTTGATCTGCCCGAACACAAGGAAGGACATCACAATGCACATCAGCGCATTGGCAATAGACATCGTGCCGTCTATCCAGCAGAAAATTGATACGGACATCATGGCAATCCCCGCAATCTGAAGCACCAGCTCCTGAAAGATTGTATAAGGCGTCATCAGCTTTTCCATGTCAAGGTTGCTCTTCCTGTTATACTCCAAGGCATCCTGCGCCCTCTTATCGCCCCTGCCGCTCAAATTAAAGGATTTGACGATGCCCATCCCCTGCACATATTCCAGAACTGCAGAGGTGAGTGCCGTCTGCGACTTCTGTGCATTCGGCGCGATAGCCGCGGACTTTTTCTCCATGGACGAGACAATTAAGAAATATACGAAAATACCTGCCAGGGCGACCAGCCCCACGCGCCATTCGAATACCAGGATCATCGCTGTAAAGACAACCGTCCCGATCAGGCCGCCCATGATATCCACCAGCACCATAGGAACCAGCATCTCAATATTCCCAAGCACCGTGGTGCATACGCCGGTCACTTCGCCAAGGCTGTTCTCATTGAAAAATCCCATTGGCACGCCTTTTAAGAGATTGCCGATTTTAATCCTCTCATTTGCCGCCATGAAATACCCTGCGTGTGTCTGCTGGTTCTTGGAAAAAGCAGTCGTCACCGCATTACCGATAATGCTGACTGCCATAAATGCCAATGCCGTCCAGGCCGCATCATTTCCTGCGACCCCCTGCGTCAGAGCCACAATCACAAAATAGATGGCGCTGACCTCCAGCATATGGAACACTGCATTTAAAAATTTTACCGCTACGGATTTATTGATGTTTGCCCGCTCTTCTCCGGCAAACCGCCATATTTTTCTGAATGCTTCTATCATGCCACATCACCGTCCTTTGCACCGATATGTGCCTGCCACATGGATTCATAGAGAGGGCAGGTCTTTCTTAATTCCTCATGTTTTCCGGCCGCTTCTATTTTGCCGTCCTTTACCACAACAATTTTATCAGCATCCTTAATGGTTGAAAGCCTGTGGGCAATCACAATCACCGTTTTACCCCGTACCAGCTTTGCAATCGCTTTCTGGATGACTGCCTCATTTTCAGAGTCAATATAGGCGGTGGCCTCATCCAGTATCACGATGGGCGCATCCTTTAGCATTGCCCTCGCAATGGCAATCCTCTGACGTTCACCGCCCGAAAGGTGTGCGCCGCCTCCGCCAACATTTGTCTCATATCCTTTTTCCAGGGAGCGTATAAAGGCATCGCACCCCGCAGCTTTGGCAGCCGCTTCCACTTCCTTATCCGTGGCAGCCAGCTTACCCATGCGGATATTTTCCCGGACGCTCTCGTCAAACAGATAATTATCCTGGGATACAAATGCCACCTGGTCATAGAGCTGTTCCAGCGGAATCTTCTTTTCATCCACGCCGCCCATGGACACCGCCCCGTCCTTTACATCCCAAAAACCGGCGATGAGTTTTGCAATGGTGGATTTGCCGGAACCGGAAGGCCCCACCAGCGCTGTCATTCTCCCTGCGGGGATGGAAAGACTCACATCACGCAGAATGTTCTTATCTTCATGGTAACCGAAGGAAACATGGGACAGTTCAATATCCTTACCCTTGATACGGACCTCCTTGTCACCATGATGCTGTTCCTCTGCGGAAAGAAGTTCATCCACAGATGCCACCGTTGTGCCGATCGTAGCAAGCGTGTCTACAAAGTTCATTGCGGCAATGAGCGGCCCCGCAATGCCAAGGGACAGGATGATGACCATGATAAAGGTTTCCACCGGCAGGCTTCCATTCCTGTACCAGAGCCAGCCCACCGGCAGGATTGTAACCAGCGAGGCAGGCACGATGGAATAACCCATAGACACTCCGAACTGGCTTTTTTTCATCCAATTGTAGTAATAGGAGGCATTTGCCTTTACCCTGTCTGCGAATTTCTCATAAGATGACTTTCCCTGGTTAAACGCCT
This sequence comes from Parablautia intestinalis, assembly GCA_003612395.1. GTDB lineage: Bacteria > Bacillota > Clostridia > Lachnospirales > Lachnospiraceae > Suilimivivens > Suilimivivens intestinalis. The sequence goes on along the minus strand of RAYQ01000019.1, from coordinate 91,512 downwards.
TGATGACCTCGATGCCGCCTATGTATTCCACGATAGTCCCGTTCATCTCCTGTGTAGTCTTCACTGCGCCTTCATAATTCTTCGCATAGCTCCCCATAACCGACATCATAAATGCCATCCCAACCGGGAGCGTCACGATGGACAAAAGCGCCATGCGCCAATCCAGAACAAACAGGCAGACCACGATAAAGAGCGGCCCTGCAATATTGGCAGTCAGCTCTGGGAACAGATGGGCAAGCGTGGTCTCCATTCCGTCCACCTGGTCCACGATGATCTGCTTCATCTTCCCGCTGGACATATCCATGACCGTCCCAAGGGGCAGCTTCGGCAGTTTTTCCAATATATTCTTCCGGATGCTCTTCAGAATGGAAAAGGTCGCCTTATGGGACATGGACAATGCCATATTGTAAAGAAGCGTGCGTGCGGCATATCCCGCTAGTCCCAGACCTAACCATGGCAGATAAAAGGACAGGTCCTTTTCCCCAGCCAGCATACCGATGATAACCTGTGCCGCCGCAAAATAGGGCAGCATCCCCAGCACTACAGCAATGAGTGCGCTTATGACCGCTCCGATCAGGCGGCCATGTTCATCTTTTCCCCAACCCCATATGCGGAGCAGTGGATTTTGTGAAGCATAAGAACTGCCCGCAGGACGTTCTGTTCGTTGCTTTTGCATAATCAGTTCCTCCTTATTTTAATTAGTTTTCGCTAACCTATTGGTTTATTTTAAGGCTGCCTGGTCTACGCTCCGCTTCGGTCCGTCCTGAACAAGCGCCACTGGCGCTTAGTCTCCACTCCGTTCCGGTCGGTGCCAAACAAGTGCCACTGGCACTTAGCACCCTGTTGCAGTTCTGGCAGCCTTAAGAACCTATTTTATTTCCGCCGTTTCTTCCCCGACGATTGCCAAAAATCCCCCATGGTGGTATTTTCCCATCATGGCGACATATTTTTTCGCATCTTCCCTGTCCATCCCATGGCGGACCACTTCAAAGATTCCTTCAAAATATGCAGTGACCATCATGTGATAAAAATCTGCGGTCAGCCCGCCCACCGGCTCCAGACGGGAACCTGTTGCCTCCAGCCACTTCCATGTGTATTCCTCTTCCATGGATACCAGCCCGTTCACAAAATTACAGAACTTCGTGCCATGGGAAGCATCCAACAGCAAACGGAATTCGTCAAAGTGGTCGTAGATGTAATCCACCATTCCAAGCATCGCATCAGAAGAATACTTCCCAACCTCCCGGCGCTGGACATCGCTGTCAAAAGAATGGAATGTTTCCTGCACATCCAGACATCGGGACATGAACTCTTCTGAAACCGGCTCCACAATGGCGGCAAACAGCCCTTCCTTATCTTTAAAGCGGACGTAAATGGAATTGGTACTTGTTTCCGCTTCTGCGGCAATCGTCCGCAGGGAGGCATCTGTGTAGCCTTTTTCGAGGAATTCCTTTTTTGCGCATTCCAGTATCCTCTCATACACGCCCTCGATCTGCTTTGCCACCTGTTCACCTTCTCTCTTTAATAACAGTGTTTCATAACGATGTTTCAATTATAATTCAGAAAAACACAGTTGTCAAGAGGGTATCAGTAAAAAATGGAATTGGAAGATCCAAAATCGTATAGACAGCCAAAAAAGCTATATCGTGAACAGATAAAAATAGTAAAAACGACAATTTTCTTCACTTCTTAATACTTTTTAATTTTGCCCTCAAGGGGTGTACAGATTCCATATACCCCTGCCGAATAGCGAAGGCAAGTCCCTGTCAGGCGGCATAAAAAATAAGGCTTGCCGAGTGGCGAAAACCATCCCGCAAGCCTTATTTACAGTATTTCAAGGCGTTACACCGCATTAAATTGTATCAAGGTTGGTTCTACACATCCGTGTACCATTTCAGATTGCCGAAGCCGTTCTGTTTGGCGTAGTTTTCAGGGATTCGCTTCTGGCTGCTTATGGAATTGCTCTCGCCTTGCAGCTCGTCCTCATGGGATAATCCAGGATAAAGGGCGGTGATTTTTTGGATGGTCTGTCTTACATGGTTTCCTCCGTTTCCGACAGCCAGCCCCACTATTCCGTATCTTGATTGTATCACATGGGACGACTGTCTGTATAACGGCAAAATGTAAAAAATGCTTCTTTCATAGTCCGTTATATTGCTTATTTTTTATGTTAGGGTTATCACGCTTTTTTGAAGTAGAAATGTTCATACTTGTGTAGTATAATCTTTGCTTATAGGATATCTAATGCTTCCCAGTGATTTATGTCCTATAACAATGTAACCTGTGAGGTAAACACATGAAATTATTAGATAAAGTACGAACACCACAAAATAAATTTCCTACAGAAAAGCAGATCTTCATTACTGTTGGAATATTTTTATTGGGTATTGGGTTAGGTACATTTTCAAAATACCTGGACCATCAACAAGCATACTTACCATCATTTTTGATGATGATTGATACTTCAATAGACTTACACAATTTCTTGGGGCGTTTTTCGCCTTGGATTTTTATAGCAGTTTGTATTTCTGTGTATAGTCAATCCGCTGTAAAAGCTGCTGTTGATGTCTTTATTTTCTTTGTTGGCATGGTGTCAAGTTATTATCTATATAGTAATTTTATTGCGGGATTTTTCCCAAAAAGTTACGCTATGATTTGGATTGCGTTCACTGTTTTATCTCCATTCCTCGCATATTTATGTTGGTATGCAAAAGGCAACGGTTGGATAGCTTGTATAATATCAGCATGTATTATAGGTACTCTGTTCAATACTGCGTTTTCTTATGGCTTCTTTTATTTCTCTGTTCGTTATTGGTTAGAAGTAATTGTACTTCTGCTTATGATAGTGATATTGCATAGAAAGTCCAAAGAAATGTTTGTTATGCTTGGCATTGGAATAGTTTTTGCAGTTATTACAAACATTCTATTTCCATTCAAAATTTGGTAAATATCATTTTATATTTCGCGGTCACGCTCTTTGGCGTGACCGACCTGTTTTTGAAGCAGGCGCGGAAAGTCCTTCAAGCCCCGGAGGAGCTGGCCCTGGTTGAGCAGAAAGTGTCCCAGCTTGGAACCGTCAACCGGGAAGCCTACCTTCGGAAAATGGCCCTGGATGGCTATGTGGTAAAGCTGGATTTACCGGAGCTGAAGGAACTGGTGTTCCTCCTGTGCCGGAACAGCAACAACTTAAACCAGCTGATCCGTAAAGTGCATGAAACCGGGCGGGTTTATGATTCTAATTTGGAGGATATATCCCATCTGCGGAGGGAGAAACGGCGTTCTTCGCCGCGCCTTCCTCCGTTTTTTTCCCGGAATATCGGCTGATTCCATCCACAACCCTGATTGATCTATGGCTCTTTTGCTGCAATATATTTTGGGCTCCGGCTCTTAGGCTTATCAGGAATGGTCATTTTAAGTTTGCCAGATGCCAACAGCAGCTTCAAATAAGCCTGCTAAAATGAGAGTGGTTTGTAATCCCAACAAATGACTGCATCTCATCCCTGCTTCTGGCCCCGGTGCAGAAGTCCAATAGCAGAACCTGTTTTTGCGTCAAAGCAAGGTCATGTGTGGAAATACCACTCATGATGTAGTTCACATTTTTCAAAACCACCCTGAAATCCGAGGGTGTTGAGAAAAACTCCGGTTTTAGATATTCTTCATACCCTGGAAGTTTTTCTGTTTCACTTACGATCTTACGCAGGCCGCATCCCCACCGTTCGATATTTTTCATACGGTGAAACAAATCTGCAATGACTGGATTCCGGCGTACAGAGCGAATGGTATTGATGTCACATTCCTGAACAGGCGCAGCCACGCTTTCATTCCCAACCCGGATGCAGGCTTCCATAATTCCATCTGCCTTATAGTAAAAATAAGTTTAGACCCGCTATTGTCGGGGTAGGATAAAAGTATTCACCCGACCCTGCAAACATGCGGGAGAAGCCTTGAAACAGGCCGTTTTCAGCCCTGCAATGCGTAGGTTGAAAGTTTCTATGATATGATTTGTCTGTTACCTACATGAAATAATTCACATTTCGCATCTTGTATTAACACCCGGCTAGAAATATACTTGTAATATACCCGACTTCCAAAACAAATTGAAAAATACTGCCTGTGGCAACATTCTGCGGACATTTATCAGCTATACTAACGCTAAAAGCGAAAAAGGAAGTGCGTGCATGAAACAGATTTTAATTGTCGAGGACGACACAACCATGAATAAGCTGCTTTCCAATATACTGCTGGCTGAGGGCTACAAAGTTACTTCTGCTTATACCGCAGCAGAAACACAGCATTGTTTTCAGGCAGCTACCTATGATCTGGTAATTCTGGACATCAACCTGCCAGATGGTTCTGGCTATGAGGTTTGCAAAATAATCAAGGAAAACTCACATACGGCTGTGATCTTCCTGACAGCAAATGATTTAGAACAAGACATGATAAAGGGTTATGAGCTGGGAGCATCCGATTATATCACAAAACCGTTTTCTAACGGTGTGTTGCGCCACAAGGTTAAAGCGATATTTTCTCTGCTGGAAAATGCGGAAAAAGAGCCACCCCACAAAATATATAATGATGGACAGCTTATGATAGACTTTTCTTCCATGCGGGCAACTTTGAATGGAAATGAAGTCATTTTTGCTCCGCTGGAATATCGAATGCTGGAAGTCTTTACAAAAAATAAAGGAATTTTATTGACCCGTCAAAAATTGTTGGAAGATTTGTGGGACAGCCAGGAAAAATATGTGGATGAACATACCTTGACAGCAGCGATCAGCCGTATCCGGGGTAAAATTGAAAAGGACGGGAAAAAATATATTCAGACTGTTTATGGCATGGGCTATATGTTTACAGGTGGGGGTGCGAAATGAAAAAAGTACAGTTATCTCTTTCTGGTATTTTCCAGCTGATTGGAGCAGGCGTTACCATAACAATCCCTGCTCTGTGTATCGGTGTGTTTTTCGCTACCCAAAATGTGACGACAGCTATTGTATGCCTGATTACCACTGCAGCATTATCTATATGGGCATTTATCTTAGTCAAGGTTTTACAAAACCGGCTGGCCCATTTTACGGATGATGTATGCCAGACGATTGACGCTATGATGCAAGGCGAAACGACACCAAGAATGATTTTTGATAATGATACCCTGTTAGACCGCATTAACCACCAACTAAACCGTTTGTATCAGATGTTGCAGGCCAACAAAAAAATCATAGAGGAACAGCGTGCCGACTTACAGGGGATGATTTCTGACATATCCCATCAAGTCAAAACGCCTACCACAAATTTGAAGATGGCTGCTGCTACTCTTTTGGAACAGGAGCTTTCCCGTGAACAGCAAGTGGAATATCTGCAATCCATGAATGTGCAGCTTGATAAGCTGGATTTTCTTATGGGCGCGATGGTAAAGTCCTCCCGTTTGGAAGCAGGAGTTATCTCATTAGACAAGCAACAGGTTCCGATTTATGAAACTCTGGCAATCGCTTTGGGTAGCATTTTTTTGAAAGCAGAAGAAAAGCATTTGAAAGTTACAGTAGACTGCCCGGACGATCTGCTTGTCCCCCATGACCCGAAATGGACGGCGGAAGCCCTATTCAATATTTTAGAGAACGCTGTAAAATATACCCCGGCAGAGGGAACAATTCAAGTGGCTGTTGTTCGCTGGGAAGCCTGCACCAAAATTGATATAACCGATACGGGGCGTGGCATCCCAGAAAGTCATCAAGCTACAATTTTTAAGAGGTTTTACCGGGAGCCGGAAGTACACAGCATTGAGGGGATAGGTATTGGTCTGTATCTCACAAGGGAGATCATTTCAAAGCAGAACGGGCGTATCAAAATAACTTCTGCGGTAGGCACTGGTACAACTTTTACCATCTTCCTGCCAAATGATTAAGGCGGCAGATAGCCGCCTTTTTTTGTTCTTTCCTTTCTCTTTAGAAATTATTTTAGATATGGCGACATTCTCGTGACCTTTGTATTTTATCATTGGGATACAAACAAGAAAGGTGGTATTCACTATGTCAATATTGCAAACCGTTGATTTGAAAAAATATTACCAGCAGGGCGAAACAGTGACAAAGGCGCTGGATGGGGTGAGCCTTGAAATCAATGCCGGAGAATTTGTTTCCGTTGTCGGTACTTCGGGTTCCGGCAAGTCAACGTTGCTTCACATGATGGGTGGTTTGGACAGTCCTACTTCCGGCAAGGTCATTATCAACGGAGAAGATATTTCTCAAAAAAGCGCTGAGCAACTTACCGTGTTTCGTCGTCGTCATATCGGTTTTGTATTTCAGAATTATAACCTAGTCCCTGTTCTGAATGTCTATGAAAATATTGTACTGCCGGTTCAGTTAGATGGAAAAAAGGTAGATGAACAACTGCTGGCAGAGATTGTTGGAGTGCTGGGGCTGAAAGATAAACTTGAAAATGTCCCTAACAATCTTTCCGGCGGCCAACAGCAACGGGTTTCTATTGCTCGCGCCCTACTTACTAAGCCGGAAATCATACTTGCCGATGAACCAACAGGAAATCTGGATAGTAAGACAAGTCAAGATGTTCTTTCTCTGCTGAAAGTCACCAGCATGAAATTTCATCAGACTGTGGTAATGATTACACATAATGACGCAATTGCCCAGCTTGCTGACCGGATTATCCGTATAGAGGATGGAAAAATAACAAATTAAGGAGATTGAACTATGAAAAAATCTACTTTACTTTTTGTATTGGTATTTACTTTATCATTAGCTGGCTGCAGTGCTGCAAATGATAATGTCGTGCATCAGGACGGAAACCTGATCATTACAAATTATTCCGATTATGAAATCACAGACATAACAATCACCCACTTAGGAAAAACTATATCCTTTTCCCCTAAAGCAATTAAAGATACACAAATTTGTTATTTCACAATTGATCCTGTTGATGATTACATTTATACGATTTCTTTTGTGGATAACAATGGAGAGGAACACTCACAGGAGTTTACTGATAATTTTACCGAGGATGCCCAAATCTTAATTGCAATCCAGTATTCTGACGGTATTTGGACGCTTGACTACGACAAGTAAGGGGGCAGGTTTATGTTCTATAACGACACTCGAAAACAAATCAAAGGGCTTGCAAACAAAATCATGTCGGGAAACCGCCGCCGCAATGTTTTTGTTATCATTGCTATCGCAATGACTACTTTTCTTATTTCTGCAATTCTCTGCACCGGTAGCGGATATTTGAAAAGTGCAGATAAACAGCAAAAAATGCTCAACGGTACAGCGGCAGAAATTATCTTAACAAATCCAACGGAACAACAGATTCAAGCATTACAGCAGGACAAGAATATCGTATATATGGGTATTAGCCGTCAAATCGGTTTTATTGATACAGCAGCCTATCCCCGTATCAATAGTATTCTTCTCCGTTGGTGTGATACGGTTGAATGGGAACGGCATATTTCTCCAACAATCGTAAATATAAACGGGCATTATCCCGCATCCGAGAGTGAAATCATGTTGCCCACATGGGTTTTGGATAGAATGGGTATAGTTCATCCGACCCTCGGTCAGACAATCACGCTTTCATTCCGCTATGGCTACACAGATATTCATTGGCAACCGCTTTCCAATCCAAAAGATTTTTCTTTTACATTGTGTGGCTGGTATGATGATTATAGCGGCAACAAAATGTATGATAACGCCATTGCATACATTGCAACGGACTTTTGGAAAAACTCTGTTGCAAACGAAGCGAATACCAAGAGCGCACTATCGCTCACGGTTTCAGGTGATGACGGAAATAAAATTCGCTCGTACATTGAACCCTTAAATGAGCTTCAGGAATTTACTGATCTATCAAAAGCCGGAAGCAGCAAAAATAGCTTTAGCCCAGTCGTAGCGACCATTGGGTTGATTGTTACAATAATGTTCTGTGGCTATTTGCTTATATACAATGTCCTTTATATTTCGGTGACAAAGGATATTCGGATGTATGGACAACTTAAAACGTTGGGAACCAGCGAGCGGCAGATGAAAAAAATTGTTTATCGCCAAGTCTGGGTGTTGAGTTTTGGGGGAATACTTTTAGGCTTGATATTAAGTGTGGCAACCGTGTTCTTAATTGTTCCTTTTGGCATACGGGCTTTATCAGGTGACATGATCATGGACAGCGCCATATCTCCATTGTATTCTCCGTTAATCTTCATAGGGGCGGGACTGTTTTCATTCGTCACGGCATTGATTAGCAGCATGAAGCCGTCCAAAATTGCAAGTTTGGTATCACCTATTGAGGCTTTGCGCTTTTCCGGGGTAAATACTTCAAAGAAAAACAGCAGCAGAACATCCCGCGGTAATAAAGTTTTCAAAATGGCAATCAGCAATGTTTTTCGGAACAAAAAAGGAACAATATTGGTACTTGCTTCGTTATTTTTAGGAATCAGCCTGTTTGTAATTGTGAATGGAATACTGGCAGGATTGGATGCTTCTTATCTGGCAGACGAATATATGGACGATGATATTGTGATTGAAGTAAGTCAGCAAACAAACCTCGATGATAACATTCTGGCCGGTTTACAGGCCGCTCCCGATGTGCGGGAAATATCCTATACGACCAAACTCTATGAACAGTGGTTTATTGACGCCGACAATATTCTTGAAAATTACATTAACGATTTTTGCGGTACTGGTACGGTCCCGCAGGAAGCCATTGAGCAGTATGCTGATGGAAATAAGTATCAGACGTATGTGTTCGGGATTGGGGAACAGGACTTTAACAAAGCTGCTTCATTGATAAGCAGTCCCCTTGCATATGAGGATTTTTGCAATGGGGCAATAGCTTTTTTGGCATCCGCAACTATCGTGCCTTATGAGGGGACTGCAATCAGCGGGACAGTCCAGCTATCACTAAATGGTGAAAATTATACCCTAAATATTGCCCCATACTATTTGCCTGCCACATTCAGGGAGGATGGAAAAACGCTCATTGCACCTAATATTTATGTCAGTCAGAAATGGTTGGAACAGATTGGGGTTGCCGGAAAAATTAACAGAATCACTTTACAAACTGATAGTTCAGAGCAGGCCCTTGATGCCGTTAATGCCATATTAGAAAATTACAGTGGAATTACTATTACATCAAAGGTTGAGAAAATCAATGAGCTTAAAGCTAGTTTCAGCGGGATCACTTTCTTAGGAAACGCAATCAGCGTTATTCTGTTGGGAATCGGTTTAATGAATTTTATCAATATGATGTATGTGAGTGTGAATAGCAGGAGCAAGGAGTTGGCTGTCCTTGAAAGCATCGGCATGACCAAAAAGCAAATATGCAAGATGCTACAAATCGAGGGAAACACTTATGCCATCATCACAGCAATATTGATTTTCACGTTGGGAAGCGCGGTATTGTATGGGGCTTTTCAAGTTGTAAAAGTGCAAGCATCCTACGCAATATTCACTTATCCATTCTATCAAATAGCTATATCGCTGGCTATTGTGATAATTATATGCAATTTGGTTCCTATTCTCGTTTATAAGACAGAGGATAATCATAGCATCATTGAACGATTGAGGGTAAATGAATAAAATTTCTTATATTTTGCATACCTGTTTGTAATGGTGGTATTGTTTATTGCACCTTTCAGGGAGAAAAAGTAGGCGAAAGTAATTTTAGGGGGCTTGTCATTTTTTACGGCAAGCTCCCCTTTTTTGCAAACGGCGACATTCTGGCGACTTTTGTATTTTACAATGGAATTAAAGAATAAGGGGAAAATCATAATGGCGCAAATTCTACTTGTTGATTATGATAAGACATTTCTAAATGGTTTGAAAATGTTTTTTAATATGACGAATATTCAGGTAAGTACCGCTACAACTGTTTCTAAAGCAAAGGTGCTGTTAGATACAGAAGCTATATCCCTGATCTATACCGATTGGGATTTGCCGGATGGCACAGGATATGCTGGGAGCTGAAGCGGACTATGCCGCAAAGGAGGCGGAACTACAAGCCGAACTGGACAACATGGAGAGCCTGCACCCCGGCTATGACGAGTACCGGTACAATTTAGACCCTATCGGACATAACCCCCATGAGCTGGCGGCTTATTTAAGCACCTTGCTCCATGAGCACACGCCCCTGAGCGCGGCGGCACAGTTACAGCGCGTCTTTGACCTCCAATATGTCCTGACACTGACCGAGGAGGTGGAAATCCGCTACCTCACCGAAACCAGCACCGACCCGGCAACCGGGAAAACAACCGGCAAGGAAGTCCCTTATGAATACTATATTCTCCATGTGGAGCTTGTGAACACCCAGATTGCCGCCCTTGCGCCGGAGCTTCTCACCCCGGATGAATATGAGATGTACCAGGTCTATATCGCCACAAAAAATGGTACTGGCTGGACAATAACGGCTGGATATTCGCCAGCGGCTGGAACAGGAATACCGCGCAGCCGGTATGGACGATAGGCAGATCGCAGCGATGAAGGAATATGACCGGACCTGGTTTTGCAGCCAACAGACCTGTCAGAACCCACCTTTCCCAATGCCTGCACATTGAAGGGACAAGCTCTCTTGCCCCTCATTGCAGCTTGTCAACTGAATATACGGCATAACAGGTACATAACCCGTATCGAAGCGGATAAGGCGCGCCGCCAGGACGGTTGCTTGCAGGAGGTGATGACAGACAGGCAATCCGAGCGATCTACGTTCAGCCTTAAACCCGGAGATGGCGTTCTGGGCGCGATGATGGTGCGGGGGCTTAAAGATACTTCCTCACGGCCCGCCAAAGACTTGGGGGGAACCCTGCACCTCCTTAAAACGCACCTCGCCCGTTCCTGACAGCTTTATGGTAATTTAGTGTCAAGCAGCATAATTTTCAGTTTCAAGATTAAAAACAGGCCTGTCCCAATCCCTTTTTACTGCTTTTGCAGTAAAAAAATATTTGGACTAAACCGGCGGAACACCTTGATTTTACTGGTTTCCTGCTGACTTGACACTATAATATCATAATCCCCCCATTCCCTGTTAGGATAGCTTTCACCTGGCGCTCTGTATGCTCCGCGTATTAAATAATTTTTCACCTCTCTGCTCTCCACTCTGGGCTGGTTTACCTCTATCACCGCCCACTGCAGAAACTGTGCTGCAGCGCCCGATGCAATTGCAACCGCCATACTTGAGCCTGTTCTGTTGCCAAGTATTGTATCAATGTTAACGCCCGGAGCACAGATATCCGGCTTCATACGTCCCATTCTTGTATACCCCCTGCCGGATTCCGCCCAGAAGCTTCCATTTTCATCATTGTAAGTGGTGATTGTAATCACCTCACGGGCATTGGAGGGCTCCGTCAATGTCCCAAATGGATATGGCCGCAGAAAGTAAGTATCACTTTGTAAAAAATCTGTCAGTGGAAGCCATATATGAAAACTGCTTCCGGAAGCATTTTCGCTGATTGTAACCTGAATCGTCCAGATTCCCGGCGTGGGATCTATAAATCTGAAAAAAATAAGTTCTTCCCCTGAACCCTGTTCTACCAGAATGTGGTCAACCTGAACTCTTGACCTTTCAAACACAAAGGAAAACTCCCTGCTGCTCTGGTCTCTGAAATCCACTCTGGGAGTCACCTCACCTCCGGGGGTCCGTATGGATATGGCATGCTTTGCCGGCACACTTCCCCAAAGCTCCGCTGTAAATCCTTTCGTATCGCCGTCCACCCTTATTTCAACATTGTCAATTGTCTCCGAAAGGCCATCTATAGCGGTTCCCTCATAATGGTGCGCACTATTGCCTTCGTTCCCCCCGCATACCATCACCACTCTGCTGCGCCTGGTTGCAATCTGGTTTAAATAGCCTGCCAGTATGCTGTGTCCGTCATGATCTCCCATATTCGTTCCAAGTCCGAAGCAGATTACCAGCGGCTTTAACAGGGATACCGCATAGCTTTCCAGATATTTAACAGCCACCAGTACATCGCTTTCCGCATAAGCGGGCACATCATCCGGCACCAGATACAATTCCCGCAAATACTGTTTTGCCTCCTTTAATTTCACAACCACGATATCTGCATCCGGTGCCGCTCCCAAAAAGGTAAGGCCGTTTCCCAGACGGCTCCCTGCCGCTACACTGGCTATTGCACTGCCATGTCCGTTCTCATCATAGCTGGGAACAATTTCCCTTGGATTTTCACTTTGCAGCGCTAAATTAATAGCCTCCCTTTTATACTCCGATCCGTAGAGAATACCCTTAGGGGGTGTACCTGTTTGTATGTTTTGGTCCCAAATTCCCAATATACGCGTGCTGCCGTCCGGGTTTCTGAACACTTCTTCGTCATAGCGTATTCCTGTATCCAAAAAACCTATAATCACCCCTCTGCCCGTTAAATTAAGGGAACCACCCTGTACCGCCGTAATACCGCTGCGGATTAAGGGCGTAGGATCAAAGACCTCTCCCTGCTGCATTAATCCATACAGCTTGGGGATCACCTGATAGGTAAAGTCACTTACACTAAGGGGAATCACCTCACGGCTGTTTGCATAAACCACTCCCGTTTCTCCACTGACAGGCTGATAAACAAAGTCCTTTAGTGTTCCCCTGAATCTTTCCGGTAAAGTATAATCGGCAATGATGTCATAATAATCGTTTGATAAAATTTTTTCCTGATCCGTCATCCATAGTCTCGTTCCTGTTTTCTAGTAATATATGAGCGGATTGCTTAAAACGTCAGCTTAATTCTCTGGCTTTCTTCATTCGCACATCCGTAACATCCCCATTGTCATCCTCCGATGCAGCATCTTTTGCTTCTGCATTTTTACATCGGCGCTGTCTGAGGCCTCCTCCTTATGTAGGAAATACCCTTATGTTGTTACTGTTTTATCCGGATATAGTCTTATTATATCTGCTGGGGCCCCTGATAGTGGTGCTCTTTTCTGTGATAAAAGGACTGATTTTTTACCTGCTTCTTTACCACAGGTATCCATACCTCATACTGTGCGTCTTGGGGATCCGGATTTATATAGACCTCAATATCGGGAGCATTGCCATACTCATATCCTGAGGCGGGCAGCCACTCCGTCACAATACGTCTCTCCAATTCCTGAATAGACTGATTGGTCCCCTTCCCGGCAAAAATTGCCCATGTTGCTGCAGGCACGGTATATTCTTCAAACCTGCCCTTATCGCCCGAAGATGCCACGGCAATATAATATCTCCATGGCTGCGTATCACTGCAGGTGCTGACTCCAAGCACGCCCACAGGCTGCGCGTTCATCATACCGACCAGCTTGGGAAGGGTTCCATCTGTAGATACTTCCTGCCACTTTGCAGGAATAACTGCAAAATTTTCCTCAATATCTTTCTGCAGCGGTACAGATACGCCGACAATGCGGAAAGCTTCCTTTGTTTCAATCCGATACTCCATTTCTTCCACTCCTTTCACAGTGATTTTAAAAGTAATAGGCGGAAAGGATTTTACGGATACCCCTTCATTTTTAACTGCCGATGGGGCAATTCCATGAACAGACTGAAATGCTCTGTTAAATGCAGTGGGCGAACTATATCCATATTTCCCCGCCACATCAATAATTTTTGCATCACTTCCCTGCAAATCCACAGCCGCTAAAGACATCTTTCTCCGGCGAATATACTCGGAGAGGGGAACGCCCGCCATATAAGTAAACATTCTCTGAAAATGAAACGCAGAGCAGCAGGCAATCCGGCCAAGCTGTTCATAGCTGATCTCGTCCGTCAAATGTTCTTCTATATAGCCTATTGCGCTGTTTAACCTTTCAATCCATTCCATATTGTAAAATCCTCCTGACAATGTGAAGTGATAACAGCCCGTCCATCCCCGCATTCTCCAAAGAGCACGGGAAGGAGGCGGATAACCGTTATCTGAAGTATACGACATCTTTTCTATTTATTCCTCTCAAATTCTGCACAAAAATGAGAGCATAACAAACGCTTTCTCGCTCCGCGATTAAGCTTATTGTAACAAACACTTTCTCGCTTCGCGATCAAACTTATTGTAGCAAAAGCCGTCCGGTTTAAGTAACCGGACGGCTCCACCTGATTAACCGGGGCTCCCATAATAATGTCAAAACTAAAAGCCCGGATTTTAATCGTTCGCTTCCATAACCTGGCTTAAATATCTAAAGCCGCAATATCCGTTTTCATCTAACAGAGTTTCCACGTCATATCCGGCAGGAATCGTAACCGTATAATCCTCATGTTCATAGCAATAATTTGTAACAAGCGTTACATCCGGCCGCTTCTGTAAAGCATCCATAACTTTCTGATTGTAGCAGGTCCAGAGCCGGGTATCAACGGTAACTGTTCCGTTTTCAGGAGCATTTTCAATCTTTTTGATCACATTTTTGATAAAAAAGCCTGCCGCGCTTCCCGCTTCCGTTAAAACGCTGTCCACCTCTCCACAGTAACACTCAAGCTGTATCACCGCATCCTGTGTTTCCGTTGCTTCCTGAACTCTCACGTATTCAAAAGTATGAATATGACTTTGCTTTGAACCGGACCTTTCTTTTTCTTCAATGGCAGCCGGTACATTTCCGGAAGGGTTAGGCGATGCTTCCGGCGTCTGTACCGGTACCAAAGGCTGGTTCTGCCCTGGGCTCTGAGAAGCCCCTGGCGTTGTGGAGGGCCCTGTTGTCGATGTATATGTGCCAGTAGGACTAGCTCCTGTACCTGCCATTACAACATTAATACCGTTCCCTCCTTCAAATACCGGTAACACCAAAATAACTGCCACAGCCACCGCTGCTATTTTTATTCTTTTTTTCATATAAGTAACCATACTCCTTTCCCTGCTTGCGAATTTGCGCTCTGTGCACAACTTTCAGGCAGGCTTCTTCCTGTTATTATATCTTATTCACAGTAAAAAATATAGTTTTTTCTGCTTTTCGCCAAAAGAAAAACATAAACAGCGGCTATCATTGTTCAATTACTTTCAGTTTATCCGGATTTTCCCCGCTGATGCTGCGAATGTCAATAACAGGCCCCCCTGTCCCTTCAATGTATTCCCTGGTAATTGTCACGCGGCCAATATTGTCATCCTTGGGAATTTCATACATAATATCAAGCATAAATTCCTCTATAATCGCTCGAAGCGCTCTTGCGCCGGTGTCCTTTTCCATGGCTTTTTCCGCGATCGCTTCCAGTGCTCCTTCATCAAATTCCAGCTTCACTTCATCCAGCTCAAGCAGCTTTTGATACTGCTTTAAAATAGCATTCTTCGGCTCTTTCAGAATCTTGACCATCATAGCCTTGTCAAGAGCCGCCAAAGTATAAATAACCGGAAGACGCCCCAAAAACTCCGGTATCATTCCGAATTTTTTTAGATCCTCAACGGTAACTCTGGTTAGAATATCCTTTTCCTTGTCAAACTTGTCTTTCAGCTCCGCATTAAATCCAATAGAGGTCTGCTTTTTCAGACGCTGTTTGATGATTTCCTCCAGATCAGGGAAAGCGCCGCCGCAGATAAAAAGAATATTTCTGGTATTAATCGTTGCCAGAGGCACCATTGCATTTTTACTGTTTGCTCCAACCGGGACCTCCACATCCGCGCCCTCTAAAAGGCGCAACATTCCCTGCTGTACGCTCTCTCCGCTGACATCCCTGCTGGTGGTGTTTTTCTTTTTAGCAATCTTATCAATCTCGTCTATAAAGACAATGCCTCGCTCCGCCTTTTCCACATCATTTCCGGAAGCTGCTAAAAGCTTGGAAATCACGCTCTCAATGTCATCCCCTATATAGCCTGCTTCTGTAAGCGAAGTAGCGTCCGCAATGGCAAGCGGCACATCTAAGAGCCTTGCAAGAGTCTTTACGAGATAAGTCTTGCCGCACCCGGTAGGCCCAATCATCAGCATATTGGACTTTTCGATTTCTATCTCGTCCATCATGCCTGTTGCAACTCTCTTATAATGGTTGTACACTGCCACGGAAATTACTTTTTTCGCATGTTCCTGACCAATCACATAATCATCCAGCTGGGCTTTAATTTTGTGGGGCGGCGGAATATTTTTAATATCCAGAACCGGTTCTTCCCCCGCCTTAGGCTTTTTCTTCTTAAGTCTTTGTTTGTTGGGAATTCCACCTTCGCCCTGTAAATCTGAAATATTGACAAAGCGGATATTGGGATACCCTTTACCGCTCATGTTTTTGTTCAGATCATCTATAAAGGCGGGATTATTTAACATACCCTGATAATCAAACTGACTTACGGTGTCCATGGTCTTGTGCATACAGTCATTGCACACCGTAATATTATTGGGCAGCTTAAACATTTTTCCCGCTTTGCTTTCGGGGCGGCGGCAGATAAAGCAGACATCCTCATACTCTTTCTCCTTTTTTTCATCTTCCCCTGTATTTTTGCTGTCCGTTTCTTTCAGTTCAGTAACCGCACTTTCCTGTTCCTTATTTTCCTCTTTGTCTCTCTCATCAAAATCTGACATTTTTACCTCCATGCCGGAGCGTTTCTTTGTAAAGGCCGCCGGCTAAATCTCTTATTTGGCTCTGCCATTCCGAGTTTGTGGCTCCGGCACAAACCCGCAGTTATAAAATCAGCACATCCGCGTAATACAACTTTTCACACTATTATAAAGTATTCCTGCCATTTGCACAAGCTCGCTGGATCTGTGTTCCGCTCCTGCTTCATACCATTATTACTATTCACGGCCCGGGGCCGCTCATAGTAACATTCAATTTGCTTTTCACAGCCTCGGCTCTTTACAGGGGCTTAAACAATTCTTCTTACGGACAAAATCTCCTTGTAGGTGGCATGGGTAATCTTAATGCCTGTCCTTTGTGTGCTGGCGTGTACAATCTGCCCATTCCCAATATAAATACCCACATGTCCCGCATAGCACATAATGTCTCCGGGCTTTGCATCCGAATATGAAACCTCCGATCCTGAGCTTCGAAGGGAATAGGATGTTCTGGGAAGGCTGTAGCCAAAATCCTTATACACTCTCCAGACAAAGCCGGAGCAGTCCGCCCCTTCCGTCAGGCTGGTTCCCCCGGGTACATACGGATTACCGATAAACTGACATGCATAATTTGCTATCTGCTGTCCCTTGCTTCCGGAACCCGAATAGCTGGATGCCGATGCATATCCCCCGCCTGAGGATGATCCGGAAGATGAATCGGAGGATTCCGAAGAATTGGAGGAAGATGATTTGGAGGATTCCTGTTCTCTCCTCTCCTTTTCCTGCGCCTCTCTCTGCAGGGCAAGCTCCTGCGCCTTTCTTGCTTCTTCCTCGGCCCTCTTTGCTTCTTCAATTTCAGACTGCTTTTTTGCCGCCTGGGATTCCAGCTTTTTAATTTCATCGTTTTGCCGCTTAATATTTGCTTTATAAATTGCTGCTTCCTGTCTTGCCTTGGCCAGCTGTGCTTCATAGTTATCATAAGTAGAACGCTTTTCATTTAAAATAATTTCCAGGCTTTCGCGTTCTTCCTCAAGCTCGTGCTGCTGGGCCTCTAACTCAGCCATTTCCTCTTCCAGCTTCTCCTGTAATAGCTCCACCGCTTCTCTTGCGGCCTGATACTCGGCAAGAAGCTGCCTGTCATACTCATAAAGCCTTTCCACGTACTCTGTTTTATTGAGCATATCAGCCATGCCATCGCTTGCTAAGAGCAGTTCCAGATAAGAAGAATTTCCCCTCTCGTACATAAACTGGATCCGAAGCTTCATGGTCTCGTATTGTTCCTGCTCAACCCTTTTGGCTTCTTCCAGATCTGCTTTTGTCTCCTGAATCTGTTCTTCCTTTTCCTCTATTTCTTCCTCTATCATTTCAACGCTGGCAATGGTTTCCACCAAAGCAGCGTCTATTTCCTCAATTTCCTCCGCCACTTCATCTACTGCTGACTGAATGGAATCTGCCTTTCCGGAAGCGTTATTGTATCTTTGCTGTTCTTCTTTCTTCTTTGCGTCCGCTTCCCTTTTCTTTTCTTCCAGCTCCTGCTTTTGTTTTTCCAGATCAGAAATACTGGTAGCCCACACCGGGTCTGCCACTGACAGCATAATTGATAATGACATAACTGTTGCAAACCATCTGACCGGTTTTTTATTTTTTTTATTCATTTTTCCGTTTCGCACCCATACTTACCCACATACACCAAAGCCAATATACACTTTTCTAAAAAGCCCGTCAAACGCTCTCCTGCAAAGCTGCTTATTGACTGTCTTTTACTTTACCACGGCATTCTCTCCCAGAAACTCTCTTGCCTTTTGTATCAGCTGAAATTCCCTGTAGGCATCCACATTGATTTCTGCCTTATAAGCATCCGCGCTCTCATATCCATAGCGCTCTGCCATCTTTGCAAATTCCGCCTCCAGTTCTTCCTCTGTCACAGAAATACCTTCTTTATCGGCAATCGCTGCCAGCATAATATAACGCCGGGCCGTAAGCTTTGCCTGTTCTGCCAAAAACTCCCCATAATCTTCCGCCTCGCTGTCATAGGCATAAGAAATATACTGCTCTGGCTCCATGCCGTACATTTGTGCATAACTGGTCAGGGTGTTAGTCAGATTTTCCTTCAGACGGTTTACCATCCCTTCCGGCGGTTCCTTGAAGCGGCTGCTCTCCTCCACCGCCGCCACAGCCTCATCCATCTTCTGCTGTTCAAAATCTGCCTGAGCCTGAACCAGCAGATTATCATACACATATTTTTCGTATTTCTCCACAGTGTCACAGTCCGTAAGGCCAAGCCCTTTCACCAGCTCGTCCGTAACATCCGGTGCACTGATACCGTTAAGCGTCACCGTAAAAACCACATCCCTGCCTGAAAGATCCGGATTATTTTTATAGGGATCCGGAAACGCCAGATTAATATCTTTGGTCTGCCCGATTTCCATTCCCACAACCCCTTCCTCAAAGCCAGGGATAAAGCTTCCTGATCCAATTATCAGCTCAGTCCCTTTTGCGGTTCCTCCCGCAAAGGCGACTCCTTCCAGTTTACCTTCATAATCAATGTTGGTGATATCTCCCATTTCCGCTCTGCGTCCGCTTACAGGCTCCGCGTAATCGGAAAAAGTGTTTTTTATATACATCTTAACCGCATCATCTGAAACCCCGGGCGCCGCAACAGCAATTTCCACACCCATATACGCACCCAAATCCACAAAATCCTCTGCTTTAAAGTCTGTCGTATATATCAGCCCGCTGGTATCCTTATTTCCACAGCCTGACAAAATGCCTGCCAGCACCGCTATGGCAAGGGCCACCGCAACATTTCTTTTTATTTTTATATGCATTTTTTCAAAATCCTCTTTAAATTAAGTTTCCCACCTGTCCCTAAAAGGGTACTATATTTTTATACCATAAATCAAAAGTGTGCGAAAGTGTTTCGCTTAATTTTAACGAATAATTCATAATTTGATGTTTTGGTAAAACGTGTGCTGTAAGGCGCACGGCTTAAAAAGGCCGATGTCTTCTTTTGGGAAAGCACCGGCCTTTTATTGGTATCTTATATGAAATTTTTCTTCTTTTTTCTTTTTGTGCCCTGCCATATCTTAGAAAGCCCTGGGAGACACATTCAGCAATGCGTAAGAATTCCTCTTCATCATTTCTGCAGGTATGTTTTCATTCTTCACATGCGCCAAAACGACTTTGTTATTTACAAGATATCTTTCTACCATTGTCTTCATATAGTTTTTCATAATCAGCACCTCTTTCTAAATATTATTATTTATAATTTGTTATTCTTGATCTTAATAGTTATTTGTTTTCTAATTATCTGTTTTTGATTGATTATATTCCTTATTTAATTTTTTCTTTTCAGTCTCCTTTAGAAAAATCTGGGAGATACGTTTAACAGAGCATAGGAATTTCTTTTCAGCACTTCTTCAGGTGCATCCTCATTTCCTATATGCAGCAAAGCAACCAGATTGTTCTCAAAGTAACTCTCTACCATTGTTCTTAAATATTTCTTCATGATTTATCACACCTTCCTTTCAGATTTGCTTTTTTGGTTCCGGAGTTTTTCTCCGTTCCGTTTACAATACGAAGAATACTCCATTATCAGGAGTAAAACCAGATAGTTTTTTGACTTTGTTTAAGGCAATATTGATATTTTACGGAAAATGAACACGAAGTATATAATTAAGACCGGGCATAAAAACAGCACTTTTTATTAAGACGTGTACTTTTAAACCTGCTATAATAAGCAAAAGCTGATAGGTTTCGCAACCGCCCGGCTCATTGCTCGCGGAAGTCAAAGACTGCGCAGCAAGCTGCGGGGTCTTTGACCCTCGCGGCATTCGTCAAATGTCTGCTTCTCAGTCGCTTGGCTCATTGCTCGCGGAAATAAAAGTGCAGAAAGGATATGCAATGAAAGAACAAAAAGAAATTGTAAAAAAAGTCATAGATTATATTGAGGAAAACTTAGACAAAGAAATCAACTTAGACAAAATATCCAAAAAAATCGGGTATTCCAAATTTTACCTTAATCGTATTTTTACAAAGTATACAGGAGTTACCATGCATAAATATTTGCAAAACCGCAGGCTTACGGTTGCTGCCCAAAAGCTCGTTAAAACAGATAAGCCAATCGTTCAAATTGCATATGAAGCCGGATATGATACGCAGCAGTCATTTTCATTTGCTTTTAAACAAATGTATTTATATCCGCCTAACCTTTACAGGAATATCGGAATCTTTCACCCAAAGCAAGACAAAATTTCTATGTGCTGTTCTGATATCTCTGACTACAAATTTATTACAGGTATTAAGGAGACTGCCGCATGAGTACCATTCCTTACGTTATTGAACAAACCAGCCGGGGAGAAAGAAGTTATGATATTTTTTCACGGTTACTGTCTGACAGAATTGTTTTTTTAGGGGAAGAAGTAAGTGATGCATCAGCAAGCCTGCTTATTGCCCAAATGCTGTTTTTAGAAGCACAGGACCCGGAAAAAGATATACAGCTGTATATAAACAGCCCTGGCGGTTCCATATCAGCCGGTTTTGCCATTTATGATACAATGCAATATATAAAATGTGATGTTTCGACTGTTTGTATCGGCCTTGCAGCCAGTTTTGGAGCTTTTTTACTGGCTGGTGGTACAAAGGGAAAGCGTATTGCCCTGCCAAATGCAGAAATAATGATACATCAGCCGGCTATTGGCGGAAATGGTATTAAGGGGCAGGCAACGGATATAAAAATCACATCCGACCATATACAAAAAAGTAAAAAGCGCTTAAACTCTATTTTAGCAGGAAATACCGGAAAAACCATTGAAGAAATTGCCCTCGCAACAGAACGGGATAACTATATGTCAGCAGCAGAAGCATTGGATTTTGGGTTAATTGATAAAATTATAGAGAAACGCTAACTTGAATTGTGTCAAAAAGCCGGTGTCCCCTTGCGGGAAAGCACCGGCCTTTTTTACAATAAGCTGACTCGCGAAGCGTGACAGCGTTTGTTTCAATAAGCTGACTCGCGAAGCGTGACAGCGTTTGTTTCAATAAACTGACTCGCGAAGCGTGACAGCACGCAGGCGAAAGTGATGGTTTACTTTCAGACAGTTCCCTAGAAAAATCTGGGAGATACATTTAATAATGTATAGGAATTTCTTTTCAGCACTTCTTCAGGTGCATTTTCATTTCCCGCATGCAGCAAAGCAGCCAGATTGTTTATAAAATAGCTTTTTACCATTGTTCTCATATTCTTCTTCATGATTTGTCACACCTTTCTTTCAGATTTGCTTTTTGGGTTCCGGAAATGTTTTTTATCTCCGTTCCGTTTACAATACGAAGCATACCCTATTCCTTCAGTCAAAACCAGATAGTTTTTTGACTTTGTTTAAGACAATATTGATTTTTTTCGGAAGGTTAAGGCCGATAACCTTAATTCCGGAAGATAAAGCTTTATGATCGAATAGACTTTATAGTTTTACATATGATATACTATCCAATAAGATCAAATGCTGTATGACAATATGAAAGTGTAATGACAATATGTCAGATAAAGAAAAAGTAATAATTCATTAAAAAACTTCCAAGCGGGCAGATAGGAGTCAGGTTATGAATCACAGTTATTACGAACAGCCTCAAAAAAGCAGTCCTTTGGGAATACGCATTCTTTACCAGACACTGCCTGGCGGATTTAATCCGCTGCACTGGCATGAAGCGCTGGAAATATTATATCCCCTTAACGGGGATGTGGAACTTTTAATGGATGGAGAGCAGTTCCATCTTCCCAAAAAAAATCTCACGGTAATCGAATCCCGAAGAGCCCACAGTATGCTGGTTTCCGGGGAGAGAGCCATGAACATCTGTGTACATATTTCCAAAGAAAAATTAAAAAATTATCTGCCGGATATCGAACTATATCAGATTACATGCATGCCTGACAAAATTAGTGACGAACAGTTTCCCGCATATCTGGAAATATGCCAGATGATGACCCTGCTCACAAAGCTGTACTTATTGGAAACCCCCGAGGTTTCTTTAGAATCAGAAGGAATCATTCTGCAGGTCCTTGCCCATCTTATCCGGCATTTTGGCATACGGGCTCAGGGTAAGGCCCCTGACTCAAATCAGTTATTGACGGATCGAATTCATCAGATACTCTCCTGGGTAGAAACTCATTACAGTGATCCGATATCTTTATCCGATGTGGCTGACCAGCTTGCTATCAGCCGGGAATACTTTTGCCGCCTGTTCCGTCAAAGCATGGGTATCACATTTCAGGAATATCTCACAGGGCTCCGATTAAACCATGCTTATCAGGATTTACTTTATACCACTACGCCTGTTTCCGAAATCATGGAAAACAACGGTTTTACAAATCAAAAAAGGTTTAACGCCAGCTTTAAAAAATTATATGGGTGTACCCCGTCCGAAGTGCGCAGACAGGAGTCAAAGCATGCTACATGAATTTTCTCCTATCGTAGCAAACGTTGATGCGTTTCGCGAGTCTTCTTATTGTAATAAAAGCCAGTGTCCTCTTTTGGGGAAAACACCGGCTTTTTTTATCTGATATGAATTTTTTCTCTTTTTGGTCTCCTTTAGAAAAATCTGGGAGATACATTTAACAGTGTATAGGAATTTCTTTTCAGCACTTCTTCAGGTGCATTTTCATTTCCTACATGTAATAAAGCAACCAGATTGTTCTCAAAGTAACTTTCCACCATTGTTCTTAAATAATTTTTCATGATTTGTCACACCTTTCTTTCAGATTTGCTTTTTGGGTTTGGGAGATGTTTTGTTATCTCCGTTCCGTTTACAATACGAAGCATACCCTATTCCTTCAGTCAAAACCAGATAGTTTTTTGACTTGTTTTACGGCAATATTGACATCAAATGATAACAAACGCCGATACGCTTCGCGAATCGGCTTATTGTAACAAAAGCTGCAAAGCATTTATCCCCACAGGGATTCATACTTTGCAGCTTTGTATTCTTCACATACTAATACCTGATTATTGATATCCGGCCGAAAGTTTTTCTTAAGCAGTCACAATTTCAAGCAGTGCGCCGCGCAGACTCTCATCCAAATCCATAGCCTGCAGCTCGCCGGCTAAAATATTCAGCTGTCCTTTGCGCTTATCCATAAGGGCAAAAAGAGTTTCTTTCTGCATAAAAGGAATTTCTGCCATATTAAGCAGATCATCCACCTGCTCCATAACCGGATTAGACGCTATAACGGCATCTTCCGGCAGACGGATTTCAATCGTATCTTCCGCTGTCACATCTGTAAGCTCTACGCAGAGAGTATGGCTCTTTGTGCAGCAGGTAACCTCCGCCTTCATCTCGCTGCCGTTTTTCAAAACAACAGCCTGCATTGCCGTGCTTCCAACCACACAGATACTATAAGCGCGTTTTTCAGGAACCAGCCCGGTATTTCCTTCAACCGGATGCAGGGTAAATACTTTTTTATCCGACCAGCATAATTCCATAGGCGTCTTAGCACAATCGCCCTGTTCATAAGCACAGGAAACATTGTCGTCCTCATAGAGAGTGAATGCTCCGTCAGCTCCGGCATATACTCTGACTTCCAGATGGGCAGGATTCTGCTCCACTTCTCTGCCGCTGATCTGATCCGTCATAGGAACAATAGCTCCTGCATGTGCCAGAACCGGTATCTGGGATAACGGACGGTACATTTCCATCGTGCGTCCTCCCTCATAGACTGTTCCGGTAAAGAAATCAAACCACAGTCCTTCCGGCAGCCACGTATTAACCTTTGCAAGACGGACACTTGGAATACGCTTTGTGGTCACAGGAACTACTATCAGTTCCGTACCAAACAGATATTCATTGGGTACTTTATAAGAAGCAAATTCTTCCGGTGCAATGTAATACATTGGCTCACACAGAGGCTTATCCTCTTTCCATGCACGGTAGTTCATGGTGTAAAGGTAAGGAACCAGTTTATGGCGCAGGCGTAAAAATTCGCCCATCACATGTGCCGCTTCCATACTGAACTTCCAGGGTTCCTTGCCGCTGAATCTGCTGTTGCTGCTGTGGAGACGGTTAATAGGAGAAAATACGCCATACTGATACCAGCGAACTTCCAGTTCCTCATCCCTGTATCCTAACATGTGGCCGCCTATATCATGGCTCCACCATCCGTAACCTATATTGGATGCCGTGTTGGTAAAATACGGCTGGAAATCAAGGGAATCCCAGGTAATATGGGTATCACCGGAAAATCCGATGGGATAACGGTGGGAACCAGGCCCTGCATAGCGGGAGAAAGTCATCGGCCGCTTTCCATCCCT
The DNA here is from genome assembly GCA_003612395.1 of Parablautia intestinalis. Classification (GTDB taxonomy): domain Bacteria; phylum Bacillota; class Clostridia; order Lachnospirales; family Lachnospiraceae; genus Suilimivivens; species Suilimivivens intestinalis. The sequence continues at coordinate 66,788 of RAYQ01000019.1, read as the reverse complement.
TCCGCTGTCCAGATAATGGAAATGATTTAACATCCACAGGGGATCAAGTCCTTCTATCTTTGTGTTTGTTCCCTGCTGCCAGTCTAACCACCAGAAATCCACCCCTTCCTCTTCCATGGGATGATGTACCTCATCAAAGTAAACAGAAAGGAATTTCGGGTCTGCAATATCAAAGTTCACCGGTTCTTCTTTGGAAGTATCCACTCCCATAGCCTCTGCCACCTTCGGGTAGCAATCCTCATAGGCACGGATGCCATCAGCAGGATGGACATTCAGAGTTGTTTTCATTCCGCGATCGTGGAGCTTTTGTAAAAAGCGCCTGGGATCCGGGAAAAAGTCTTTGTTCCAGGTATACCCCGTCCAGCCGCTTCCATACTTCGGGTCAATCTCCACCACATGCCAGTCCATATCGATAACCGCCACGCTGAAAGGGATCTCCTCTTTATCAAACCGCTCCATCAGCTCCATGTAAGATTCTTCCGTATATTGATAATAACGGCTCCACCAGTTGCCCAGCGCAAATCTGGGAAGCATGGGTGTCTTGCCACACAGATAATAAAAATCCTTGAGGGCGTCTAAATACTCATGTCCATAGCCAAAGAAATACAGATCCTTGGCACCTTTTTTCCTGGGCTCAACAAAGCCGTCCTCCGTAAGCAGCAATGAGGTGGAATCATCCAGCACAGCGTATCCGCTTCGGGACATAATGCCATCCTCCAGTTCACAGGCTCCGTTTACCGTATCCAGCGTACGGGCTGTTCCCCCAAGATTACCCATAAATCCGCCCTTTTCTTCCACTTCGCCAAAATGCCAGGTTCTGGAAAAATAAGCATTCTTCATGCCCAGACATTTACAGGAAAGGCCATGGCTGGTAAACTCCTTCTTGTCATAATTTAACTGCAAATACTCCGTCATCAGCTGCAGTTCTTCCTCTGTTTCCTTAAGCTGGTAAGACACCTTAGGAAAATCACGGTTTATAACCATCTGTGTAGCCGCATCGTTGAAAATGCCGTCCGCGCTGTATTCCAGCCGAAGCAGGCGGGATGTCAGCAGGGTAATACGATAGCAGTCACCCTGAATAATATTTTCCGAACAAGCTGCCGGACTGGTTTTTATTTTTAAATAATCCTTCATAAATAAATCTCCCATTCTTTATATCTTCGCGCGCTGCAAGCTTTGCCTGCAGCCACGCACAAATATATCTCAATTTATACAACAATTTTTATCATTTCTTTAATACGATTGCTTCGTAAGGCTTAAGCTCTATTGTTCCTTCCACCTTATCCCTCTGGTAATTACCAATCAGAATCTGTGCGCCTGCAAACTCAGCCGGAACCTCATAGCCTGCCGGTTCCTTTGTAAAATTGCAGATTACCAAAAGCTTCTGCTCATCTAAGCTGCGGGTATATACATACAGCGATTCATGATCCGGCTCTAACAGAGCGTAATGGCCATAAACCATTACCGGCTCCTCTTTCCTTAAGGCAATCAGTTTTTGATAATAATAGAAAATGGAATTTTTATCTTCCAGCGCCGCCTTGGCATTGATCTGCTTATAATTGGGATTCACCTTAATCCACGGCGTCCCGGTAGTAAAGCCTGCATTTTCACTATCGTCCCACTGCACAGGCGTGCGGGCATTATCCCTGCCCTTTAAGCAGATAAAGCGAAGCATATCCTCCCTGGATATCAGTCCCGCCTCAGACATCTCACGATAAGCGTTAATACTTTCAATATCCCTGACTTCTGAGATATCGTCAAATGGCACATTGGTCATGCCAAATTCTTCTCCCTGATATACATAAGGCGTACCCTGCATCATATGCAGGCAGGTAGCTAACATCTTTGCGCAGACCTCCCTGTACTCCGGTGAGTCATCACCAAAACGGGAAATAGAACGGGGCTGGTCATGGTTTCCTAAATACAGGCTGTTCCATGCCTGGCCGTCAAGCTCTGTCTGCCATTTGCTCATTACCTTTTTGAATTCTGTCAAGGGAACCCTCTTATCTGTCCACTTGCCGTATTCTCCCCCATCCAGACCCACATGCTCAAACTGGAATACCATGTTCAGTTCCTTTTCATCAAAACCGGCATAGCGCTTTGCTTCTTCAACCGTAACGCCCGGCGCCTCGCCAACCGTGATCAGCTCATATTTTGAAAGCACTTTCTGATTCATTTCCTTTAAAAATTCATGGACACGGGGGCCGTTCGCACAATTGGCATATCCGTAAAGCTCTTTGGGCGCTTTGGGTCCATCCGGCAGGCCCGGCTGCTTTGAAATAAGATTGATTACATCCATGCGGAAGCCGTCAATGCCTTTCTCGGCGCACCACCAGTTCATCATAGAAAATACTTCTTCTCTTACCTTCGGATTTTCCCAGTTTAAATCCGGCTGTTTCTTTGAAAACAAGTGCAGATAATACATATCTGTGGCATCATCATGCTGCCAGGCGGAACCGGAGAAATAGCTGCCCCAGTTGTTGGGAGCCTGCCCGTCCTTCCCTTCGCGCCAGATATAGTAGTCCCGATAGGGATTATCTTTGCTCTTGCGGCTCTCTAAAAACCAGGCGTGTTCATCGGAAGTATGATTCACCACCAGATCCATTACAAGACGCATACCGCGGGCATGGATCCCTTCAATCATCTTATCAAAGTCTTCCATGGTTCCAAATTCCTGCATAATTGCCTGATAGTCGCTGATATCATAGCCATTATCATCATTGGGCGACTGATAAACCGGAGAGAGCCAGATTACATCAATTCCCAGTTCTTTTAAATAATCCAGACGTGATGTGATACCGTTTAAATCTCCAATGCCATCCCCGTTGCTGTCCATAAAACTGCGCGGATATATCTGATATACCACGGCTTCTTTCCACCATGCTTTTTCCATATATTTATCCTCCATTTCTTAACACTTTCCGGCATGCCGCCCCTTGCACCGCAAGCAATGCAAGAATTTTTATCTTTTCTATAAAGCGCTGCCATGCCCTACAAGGCAGCTCATCCTAAAAATTTTGTAATTTTATGGGACTCCAGGCAAACCGAGAGTCCCATTAAAATAACACATTGTTTTCAGCTTACGTCTTTATGCCTTTTTCTCTGTCAGAGGATGGTAGCAAAGAACCATACGTTCATTCCCCATCTGGGTAGGCTCAGGACGTTCCTGCCTGCACTTGTCTGTTGCATACGGGCAGCGCGGAGCAAACTTACAATATTGAATTGCATATTCTTTGCCTTCCATATCAGGCATAGCCGTTGCATCCTTCCACTTATCACCTACACGGGGAACGGAATTCATAAGAAGGTCTGTATACGGATGCGCCGGATTATCCATAATCTCTTTTGCAGGCCCGTATTCAATCAGGCAGCCGCGGTAGAGAGTTGCAATGTAATCTGACACATAATATGCCGTTGAAAGGTCATGTGTAATATAAATAAATGAAATCTTGTATTTATCACGCAGTTCCTTAAAGAGATTGACAATGTTCATCTTCATGGAAGCGTCAATTGCTGCAACCGGCTCATCGGCGATGATCAGCTTCGGACGTGTGATCAGGGCACGAGCAATAGAAACTCTCTGCAGCTCACCACCGGAAAACTGCGTAGGATATTTGCCCTTTACAACCTGAAGTGACATACCAACACTCTTTAAAACTTCGTCAACCACCTTGTCGGCTTCGCTTCTATTCTTTGCAATGCCAAGACGAAGGGCAGTATTATATAAATAGGTATCTACTGTTTTCCGTGAGGAAAAGGATTCGTACGGATTTTGGAAAATGGGCTGCACATCAAGCTTAAACTGATGCGGGTCATAGCTTTTCTTGTCAGCAAAAGATTTGCCATCCAGAATAATCTCACCCATATCAGGATTGTGCAGACGAAGAACCATCTTACACAGTGTGGACTTACCACATCCGGACTCCCCAACGATAGACAGAATGACGGGCTTATCATTGTCAATGGATAACGTAACATCATCCACGGCTACCAGCTTCTTACCACGTATCATACCACCTACTCGGAAAATCTTACTGACGCCCTTTATTTCCAATAATTTCTCAGCCATTCTTCTTCACCTCCTCTTTTAATAAGTGGCAGGCAGCGAACCGGCCGGGAGTAATTTCACGGAATTTCGGCACTTCACTGCGGCAGCGATCTGTTGCATGAGGACAGCGGGGTGCAAAACGACAGCCTGGAGGCGGGTTCTTGAGTGCGGGCGGACGCCCTGCAATACCAACTCTTTGAATATCCTCGCCTACACGGGGCAGTGCATCTACAAGCATCTTTGTATAAGGATGAATAGGATCGTTAAAAATATCCTCTGTCTTTCCAAGCTCTGCAATACTGCCGGAATACATAATTGCCATACGGTCTGTAATCTGATAATGTACGCCCATATCATGGCTTACAATAACCAGTGAGTTTTTAAGCTGCTGCTGCAAACGCATCAGCATCATCAAAATACCTTTCTGAACCACAACGTCAAGAGCTGTGGTAGGCTCATCTGCAAGCACAAGGCCGGGAGCCATAAAAGTTGCAAGCGCAATAATTGCACGCTGGCGCATACCACCTGATAACTGGAAAGGATAAGATTCCAGTACGTCAGGAGAAAGGTTCAGTTCCTTTAAATAATCGGCAACCCTTGCTAAGGTCTGCTCAGGTGTCTCGTTTTTCCTGTCCTCTTTCGGAATTGAATCAAGAAACTGTGTCTTCAGGCGGACAATAGGATTCAAAACGCTCTGTGCTGCCTGTGGCACATAGGAAATATTGTTCCACCATGTTTTGCGGATCTGTCCGGATTCAAACGAATACTTCTCTCCATTTTTTTCACCTTCCAGAACAACGCGGCCCTTATCAATAACAAGCGGAAACTCTACAATATCATAAAGAGTGTTCAGCAGGGTTGTTTTACCACAACCGGATTCTCCTGCTATGCCGAATATCTCATTGTCATGAATCTCAAAATTAATATCATTGAGCACATGAACATCGCCATCAATGGTCTTATAAGAAGTCGATAGGTTTTCGACTTTCAGCATATTCTATCACCTGCCTCTCTTCATAGCTTGATAATCATTGTAACCTGTGATCAGTAAGAACAGGCCAATGAATAAGATAACAGTTGCAACAATCGGCGCACCGATCCATAACCAGCGTCCTGCCAGAACGGCATTGTAATTTCTGGCCCACTGAATCATATTACCAAGGGATACCAGGTTACCAGGTGACAAACCAAGCACTGCCAGGCTGGACTCCGAACCAATCGCGGAAAGTGTAGCATTCATAAAGTTAGAAAGTGACCATGAAAGCGCAAAGGGCAGAATCTCCGTTACAACGATCTGCATGGTACTCTCACCCGAAAAACGGGCTGTATGAATGAAGTCACGTTCCTTAATGGTAAGCGCCATAGAACGGATCTGACGGCTGGGCCATGCCCATGCAAACAGTGCAAGCACTAAAGCCATAACAATTACCGTAGCGCCGCCCTTCATCAGGGATGTCATCATAATCAAAATTGGCAGGGACGGAATTACCACGAACGTATCCGTGATAATCATAAGCACTCTGTCCAGTGTACCGCCTGCAAAACCTGCAAGCAGACCGACCAGAACACCTGCAACCGTACCAATGGTAGCAACGATGAGACCAATCAGCAGTGAATTATGAATTGCTTCTATCAAAAGCCACACAACATCCTGCCCCATACTGGTGGTGCCCAGCCAGTGTTCTCCCGATGCACCTAAGTTATTCGGATATGTATTGAATGTAAACGGGTCCGTATGTGGTATAAAATACACGATAAATCCGATAATCATAAAAAAGCAAGTAACAATCAGTCCTGCTTTCAGACGGAAGTTAGCTGTTTTCCAAAATTTCTTCATGTTTATCCCCCCTTCTATCAGCCGTACCTGATTCGCGGATCAATGAACGGATAGATCAGGTCAACGATCAGCGTTGCAGTAGAAATTGCCACAATAGAAATTGTAATACAGCCCAGGATCATGTTGTAATCCGACTGCAAAATAGCACTCTGGATTAAAGAACCAACACCAGGATACCCAAAAATAATCTCAGTCATAATGGAACCGCCAAACACACCGCCAAGACTCATTGCAAGAGCAGTAATCTGTGTCAAAATGGAATTACGAAGCACATAGCTCTTACCAATTGTTGCCTCAGACAGACCACGGAAACGGGCATAACGTACGTAATCTTCTTCAGCAGTCGTGCTTGCAAGGGATTTCATGGAAATAATCCACCAGCCGGTACCAAGTAAAAGCAGAGAAATTGCCGGAAGTACGGATGCCTTCATGAGGGAGCCAAACCACGGGCCAAATCCCACACCTGTCTTAATAACTGCCTGCAGCGGGAACCATTTTAATACGAAGGCAAAGATAATCTGTAATACTAATGCTACCAGGAAATAAGGAATAGGATAGATACAGATTGCTATACCCTCTAATATCTGTGAAGATTTCTTGTTCTTACGGAAACCGGCAAGCAAACCAATAAAGTTACCGATTACCCATGCAAGAAATGTAGATGTCAACGACAAAATTAATGTATACGGAAGATACCGTCCGATGATATTACCAACCGGTTCAGGATAACTCATCAGAGACGGGCCAAAATCAAAATGAAGCAGTCCCTTCCACAGGAAAGAACCATATTGCTGCAGCATTGAGCCTTCCAGACCAAACTGTACACGAAGCTGTTGTCTAAGTGCATCCATTTCGGCTGGGTCCATATTACCTGAACGTGTCTGCATCTGCGCTATCATGTTCTCAACAGGATCTGATGGGAACATACGTGGAATAAAAAAGATGAAAGTAACGCCAATCCAGATTGTAAGTGCCCAGGCGAGTACACGCTGCAGAAAGAATGTTTTAAATTTCATACACAGCACTCCTTTACTATTTAAACAAGGGACGAGCCGTAAGCCATCAACTTACGGCCCTGTCCTTTAAATTATTCAACAGAAATATACTTTACAGATTTTCTGCCAGCACGAATCATGTTACTAACGTTCTAAGCATCCTGCTGCTGATTAACCCTGTGTCGGATGAATGTTCGGGAGCATATATTTGAAGCAGCTCCACCACCACCAAGGACCATCATATGGATTGTTCGCATCCGGATAGCCTTCCCAATAAGTACAGTTGGAAGGAACGAACTTTGTACCGGAAAGGAAGTTGATTTCGCACATATCCTTTACACATTCCTGAAGGAATTCGGTATGCAGTTCATATGATTTAGGATCTTCAGGATTAAGGTTTGCTAACTCATGAAGGATCTCTGTAACACGTGCGTTGTTCCAACGCATACCCTGACCTGAACCAGTCTCACCAAGAGGCTTAATCAGTTCAGCATCAAAGCCGCTGATTGCAGAATAGAAATCTTTCAGGATACCGCCTGAAGGCCAGTAGCCGGCAATATCAAAGTTACCCTGTCCGCCGTCCACATCCCATGTTGCGGAAGATTTGGAAGCGATTGTACACTGGAAACCAAATGCTGAGAGCTGATTGTAAACAGCCTGAACTGCACGGGACTCCTGGAACTCAGCATCAGCTAAATAGCTAAGCTCAAATGTGAAAGGTGCGCCATTGTAATTCCAAACGCCGTCAACCTTCTCGAAGCCAGCCTTCTCAAGCATCTTTGTAGCAGCTTCTTCATCGTGTTTCCACCAGCCTGCACCAAACATAGTGATCAGCTCTTCATCTGTACCGCTGATGCCTAAGGAATCAGCCATACGTTTTGCATAACCTGTGTCGTAAGGCTTAAAGGTTGTGCCATCGCCAAGATCCAGTTCGAAGTTCTCAAGCCACTCCTGCATAGGAATTGTGTAAGTCTCCTGCAGGAACTGGGTATTGTTAAGAAGCGGGATTGGTGCCGCACGTCCTGCTCCTGAGAACGTATTCATGGAAATCTGGTCAATATCAAGTGCAAGGCAGATACCCCAACGGAAATCAGCATTGTCGTAAGGTGCGCCCTTGCCATGAGAGAATACGATACCCTTTGCGCCCGGATCATCAGGGTTAGCATACGGGAAGTCATCGTACCAGCACTTAATGTTAGGGTTAGAAGCGTTCATAGTCTGGAACTCTTCTAATGTAACCTCACAAAGCAGGTCGATTTCGTTGTTGATCATTGCCATCTGTTTTGTTGTGGAATCCGAGAATGTACGGAACCATACATACTTAGGAGGAGTCTGCTCTGCGGTATAACCAAATTCAGCAGCGCCTACAACACCAAGTGTACTGTCCTGCCAGTCCTCACGAAGTTCATAAAGAACCCACATACCAAGGCTGTCATAATCCTTAACGGTGTAAGGACCTGCAACAACAGGCGCTTCATCCTTAAATGTGGTAACGTCTGCCTGCTGTGAATAAATATGTTCAGGAACGATACGATAATCAGTTCCCCATACGGTGATGCCGTAACGCTGTACAAAACGAGGGAACGGCTCCTTCATAACAAATTTAACAGTATAATCATCAACCTTCTCAACGGTATCAATGTATAAATTTGTTGCCGCACTGGCATTGATTGCACTGTTATCCTTGATCATGTTGAAAGTAAAAGCAACATCATCAGCGGTTACATCTTCTCCGTCAGACCACTTAATACCCTGACGAATTTTAACTGTCCACTCTGTGAAATCATCATTTGAAGTCGGCAGACCGTCAGCTATCTCACCATACTGCTCACCTTTAGCGGTGCTCATTTCCCACAGATGGGCGCTCATCATCTGATGAATACCAAATCCCATTGCAGTACCCTGCATATAAGAGTTAAACTGTCCCGGTGTATCTGTTGAGTTCTGACACTCAACGATTAATGTCTCGGCACGGGGAGTGCCAACTTCGGTGGTAATACCCTCAGCCGCTGCTGTGCCGCCGCCTGAGCCCCCTGAACTTTCTGTGCCGCCTGAAGTGCCGGAATCGGAAGATTCTGTTCCGGATGAAGCACCTGAATCACCCGCAGAACCTGAACCCGAACCGCCGCCGCAACCAACAAGCGTAACAGCAGCAACTGTTGCTGCCATTAACATTGCAATAACTTTTCTGCGCATTTTCTTCCTCCTTTTAAAATAAGTATAGGCAGCTGTCAAAGTTGTCAAACGCATGCTATTTTAACAAGTCCTGCCGCCTCTTTTATATAAATTTTCTTTTCGTTTATGATAAACAGTTCCTTACTGCCACCTCCCTGTTCACAAACGCAAAAGAAACTTTATATACACTAAATCATAGTACTCCTTCCCGGAGTCCGGTAAAATAGTGTGTTACAAAAATACACAAAACACCTGTTCGCTTTTTATAAAATTTATCCGTTCCCGCTGTTTCAAACAGAAAAATGCACAAAATAAACGTTTTAAACATACCATTCGCGAACAATAAATAGTATTAAGTTATCGTTTAATGTACATTTTCACTATATAAGCATGATTACAGTTTACCTGAAATTGTTTAAAATTGCAATAGTAAAATTCATAATTAACACCCAAATTTATTCTTTCTGTTTCTTACCGCAGTTTTCCGTTTCTTTTATCCGTTTTCTGTAAAATTGCTTGCCTATTTCCCACGAAAATGTTAAAATTAATTTTATATTGTATTTCCTAATCTGGATACTTTAAAGGGGCAAGGAGGTTTATTGTGAGTAAAATAGGTATCATTTTATTGGTTATTCTGGTAATATTAATCATTGCACTCGTGGTATTATATTTTCTTGGAAGGAAGGCTCAGAAACGTCAGGAAGCCCAGCAGGAACAGATAAATGCCATGAAGCAGACTGTATCCATGCTGATTATAGATAAGAAACGAATGAAAATAAAAGAGTCCGGACTTCCGCAGATGGTCATTGACCAGACCCCTAAGCTACTGCGCGCAAGCAAGCTTCCTGTGGTTAAGGCTAAAGTGGGACCTCAGATAATGACCTTAATCTGTGAAGAAAAAATATTTGATTCTGTTCCTGTAAAAAAAGAGGTGAAGGCCGTTGTAAGCGGTATTTACATCACAGATGTGAAGGGACTCCACGGTAAACCCATTGTGGCTCCCGCCAAAAAGAAAAACTTTTTCAGGCGTACCCTTGAAAAGGCTCAGGAAAAGGCAGGCGCAAAACCAATTAAATAAAACGCTGCCATGCTTCGCGAGCCCGCTTATATAACAAACGCCGGTACGCTTCGCGAATCGGCTTATTATTATAAAAGGCTGACCCGCTTTGCGGGTCAGCCTTTTATAATAATTCTCATAGCTGAGACGAATTCTTAAGATAATGTCCCGGGCTGAGACCCAAGGCTGATACCTTCTTCCCGGGGCCTTAACTCCATTTCTATCCTGCAGTCGGCCAAATGCTGGTAGTTGGCTTCCAGAGCATAGTCCACTTCCACCCGGATTTGGTTCTCCTTCTCCTCCACAAAAACAGATTCCGTGTCAATTCCAATCAATATATTTCCGTAGGGCGTCATATAGTTGGTCATATTTTTCTTATTTTCCTCAAACACCATATGTACATTTATCAGTCCTTTTTTAGAGACTTCGAAGCTGGAATCGCTGAACTTGATTTTGTTTTTTGTGACATCCGTAAATCCTTCCAGCATTTCTTCATAAATCACATAATGGTTTCCGTTTCTCTCATAATAATTTGCCGGTGTTATGGTTTCCAGAGACTGTGTATCCTCACCAATTTCCATCTGCAGACCTTTGAGAGATAAAAATACCTCTTTTGTCATATTAATAACCATGCTCCTTTCTCCACCTGCGAATTCCCGGCAACGAAGAGTGTAATCTTTTTGTTGTATGAAGTCCGTCTTTGAAAAATCATCGCATCAATGTAGTCGCGCCAGGTAACTAATAATCTTCTATATGGATTATTTTTGCCGACAATATTCCATACTTGATGATCGAATTTGCAAAATGTATAAATTTTTCCGCTCCGTCACTGACATAAAAGCGATATTTATTATCACCCAGCCTTACTTCCTCATCGTTCAACATATTCTCCGCCCCAAGCAGCTCTTTAAGCTCCCTTGCCGTCTCATAAGCAGGATTAACCAATGTGACCTTTTCTCCCATCACACGCCCAATGGTGGAACGAATAAGCGGATAATGCGTACAGCCCAGTATCAGAGTGTCAATACCAATGTCTATCAGCTCCGATAAATATCTTTTGGCAATCTCATCTGTGACGGGATCCTGTAAAAGGCCTTCCTCCACAAGGGGGACAAACAAAGGGCAGGCCTTCCCTATTACATCGGCATCCGGTTTTATTTTTTTTATGTATCTGGAATAAATGCTGCTGCCAATTGTGCCCTCTGTACCAATCACGCCTATCTTTCCATTTGCGGTGGATCGGGCTGCCGTCCTTGCTCCCGGCTTTACCACACCGATCATAGAAATGTCCGATTCTTTTTCCACCTCATCTAAGGCATAAGCGCTTGCCGTATTGCAGGCCACTACAATTGCTTTTACATCCTGTGTCTGCAAAAAGCGGATAATCTGTCTTGCATACCTGATGACAGTCTCTTTTGATTTACTGCCATAGGGCAGCCTTGCCGTATCCCCGAAATAAATAATTTTTTCATTGGGAATCTGCCGCATAATTTCTCTTACCACCGTAAGCCCTCCGACACCGGAGTCAAAGACGCCTACGGGTGCATTTTTGCTTATCATATTTTACCTCATTTCTGCACTGTTCTGATATACATATTCCAAAAGCCGACTTTTTATACGGATTGTTCCTGATATTTCTGCCGGTTTTTCTTTATCTTTTCCTGTCAAAGACCTCTTTGGATCAAAACTGTCGTTTATTTCTTTTATTTTGCGGGCCGGTTTTGCCATTTCTCCGTTTACAGGCAGGTTTTCTTCATAGTCCTTTGCTCCTTCATACTCCTGTTCACAGGTTTCTTCCGTAAGGCAAAGATCCGGATATACAAATCCCCACCAGCCCAAAGTTCCAATCAACAGTACAGCAGCTTCACATATTCTTTTCATAAAATCACTCTCATCTTTCTTATTTGATAAGAGTGTTCCCTTTATTTTCCTTCCATATGCAATTTGATGCAAACTTTCATACTGTCTTGTAATCCGGGCCTTTTATCCGGTTCCTGTCGTTTTCCATTTTAATCTGTCTCATTATGGCCTTTTCCTGATTATCTATATGAAGTTTTGCCGCTCTTGAAGCCCTTTCCCTGTCTCTGCTGACAATGCTCTCATAAATTTCTCTGTGTTCGGCTACCAGCATATCATGCTCTCTTTCTTCCATAATATATACGAAACGATAACGGTACATCTGTTCAGACAGATTGTTTACCAGCTGCATAAGGCGCTCATTGCCGGTAGCCTCCACAATAATATCATGCAGCGCAACATCCGCCTTTGCAATCACTGAGGCGTTCTTACCTTTAACCGCCTGCTCAAATTCTTCACAAGCCATCCGCAAACGTTCCAAATCCTCAGCGCCGATTCTCTCGCAGGCAAGCTCCACGCTTAAGGCGTCTAATGTACGCCTTACTTCCAGCACATCCTTTAAGCTTTTTTCCGTAATCCGTGCCACTTCCGCACCGCGCCTTGGAATCATGATCACAAGCCCCTCAAGCTCCAGCTTTCTGATAGCTTCTCTGATAGGCGTACGACTCACCCCCAGCCTGTTGGCAAGGTGCACTTCCATCAGCCGTTCCCCGGGCTTTAGCTTTCCTGTAAGAATGGCTTTTCTTAAAGTATTAAATACCACATCCCTTAGAGGTAAAAATTCATTCATATCAATTTGAAATTCTTCCATTTTTCCTCCATTCCGAAGCGTTTTACGCCGGGGAGGCGTGCGAAATGTCAGATTTCGCTCTGCCATCATGGAATTTGTGACGCTTCAGCACAAACATCATGTGAAGAATAGCCGTCAGGCCAGAAAAGATTTTATAAACACCTATACAAACTCTGTCACATATATCTGCCTGGCAAGTCCCAGCTTTTCCATCGCCTTATATGCCTCCCCTGCCCTTTCCTTCCCTGTGTATATTCCAAAAACAGTGGGACCGCTTCCGCTCATCAGGGCATTTTCTGCTCCATTTGCAATCATAATATCCTTTATCTGACGAATCACCGGATATTTCTTTATGGTTACCGTCTCTAATACATTCCCCATGCGCCCTGTGATCCCTTCAAGGCTCCCCTCCTGCAATGCCTTCACCATTCCGTCAATATCAGGATGTTCCTTTAAGGTGTCTGCATGGAGATTTTCATATACAAATTTAGTGGACACATTAATATCCGGTTTGGCTATCAGTAAACTGGCCGAAGGAGGTGCCGCAACAGGGGTAAGAATTTCTCCGATTCCTTCGGAAAGAGCTGTGCCTCCCATGATACAGTAAGGCACATCCGCCCCGATTTTAACGCCCAGCTTCTGCATATCCTGAAGGCTCATAGAAAGTCCGAAAAGCTTATTTAATCCATGAAATACCGCCGCCGCATCACTGCTCCCTCCTGCCATGCCGGCTGCTATGGGGATATTCTTTTTTAAAGTAATATCCACACCCTCTTTTACACCGTAAGTTTCCATAATCAGCTCCGCCGCCCTGTATATCAAATTTCCTTTATCACAGGGAAGCTCCTTACTGTCCACCGAAAGTGAAATATCCGGCAGCCCCTCCTTTCCCTGCCCTTTCCGGAAGGTCAGGGTGTCAAAAATTCCAACTGTCTGCATCACCATCTTTACTTCATGGTAACCGTCAGGACGCCTCCTCAAAACATCCAGTCCCAAATTTATTTTTGCATATGCTTTTCTCGTAACCTGATTCATTATCCCACTTCTTTCCTGAACAGTTCACAGACCGTCCGGCAGGCTCTGGTATACATACCGGTACATGACTCTGTATTTTATTACGTGTGTTATTTTAAAACCTTCAATTTCTTTTGTATACATAATACATGAATTGTATTTAATTTTATACAATAACCCCTGTCTTGTCAAGTGTCACGCCCGCAATGGACTGCTGCATACATTTAAAATGCATTTCGTAACATTTTTAAACGAAATGTCTAAACCCTCTTGATTTTTCTTTCGGATATGCCGATAATAAAAATGATAAAACAACCAAGGAGGGTGATACTATGAGCGTAAATGGAGTTACAGGTGCGTCTGATGTTTACGGCACAACATATTCTGCCCAGGCTAAAGGCACCGAAACCAAATCAGAATCCCAAGCAGAAACTTCGAAAGGAACCGGATCCACATCTGCCGGTGCTGTGTACGAGCCTTCTAAACAGACCACAGGGGCCGTTAACAAGAAGTATAAACCTGACACCAATTTAATTGCTAAGATGAAAGCAGATGCAGATGCAAGGACTTCACAGCTTCAGAGTCTGGTAGAGAAAATGCTCACCAAACAGGGCGAGACTTACGGAAAAGCAAATGACATTTGGAGTATTTTATCCAGTGGTAACTTCACCGTAGATCCTGCAACAAAGCTTCAGGCCCAGGCTGATATCGCAGATGACGGCTATTGGGGCGTATCTCAGACATCCCAGCGTATTTTAGATTTTGCGAAAGCATTGACAGGCGGCGATCCCAGCAAAATTGAAAAAATGCGTTCCGCTTTTGAAAAGGGCTATAAGATGGCTGAGAAGAAATGGGGCGGCAGTCTTCCTGACATTTCACAAAAGACTTTTGACGCCGTTCAAAAGGGATTTGACGACATGGCAAAGGATGCCGGTATCAACATTGAAGAAAATTAAAAATTTCCGGAGCTTTTAAAGGGCTCCGGAAATTTTTATGCATTTTTTACAATTAAAATCTTATCTCCTGCCTTTACTTCATCAGAAGTAAGGTCATTGGTCTGTTTAATAACGGAAACCGGCACATAGTAACGCTTTCCAATATCCCAAAGACTGTCGCCTTCCTTCACCATGTAAACTGCTATCCCCGGAAGGGCTGCCATTTTCTCCATGTCAGGCTCTGTCACCACAATCTGCTCCACAATCTTTTCCTGCCATTTACTGTACACATTTGCCCTGAAATAAAGCACACACTTGACATCCACTTCCCCTGTGTCAATGATGGATACTGTAATCTGGTCCACAAATGACTGCACCGAATAGATACAATTCTGATGAATGCCCTCAGCGTCTAACACATACTGGAATGGGATAGTCCCCTTAATCAAACCGTACTTATCTTCCTCATTGCTGCATTCATAAAAAATCTGCAGATTTACCACACCTGTAAGCTCTATTCCGCTCTCATTTGCACTCTGACCTGTTATCTGCAGGTTGCTTGTGGTATGCAGTATCTTGTACAGGTTTACCTTTTCATCCGGGCACTTAAAGTGTCCTGACAGCTTTGTCTTACCGCTGCTGCGCGCAAGAAGATTCCTGAAATCCGCATTTTTTTCCATAACGGACACTTCATTTACCACGCCGTACACATCCGAAAGAATATCTATCTGCTCCTCCTCATAAATACAGATATCAAGGTCAAGACATTGCTCAAAGGTAATGACTCTTTCTTCCCCGTCAAAATCCGGCCTGATTTCCACATCGCGGTTTTCCGCCCTGAAACGGATTTCCGGTATCATTCCCTCCCTTGCACCAGGGCAGTCAAGGCTTCCGGCAAAAGGCAGTGTGGTCTCATAATGACAGATTTCATCCTCGTCCCCTTCTCCTTTATAAAGGAAAAAGGCCCGCAGCTCACCCTGTATCCCGATTTTGTCCTCCAGCACTTTAAATTCCACTGTCTCCGGCGTAATTTCCGACCAAATCATGGCAAAAATATTGGGAAAGCTCCCCGGAATTTCCACTTCCTCTTTGACTCTGAAAATATCCTTCTTTTTGATGGCCATCGTGGCAACGTCCAGTGTCTTTTTTCGAAACTCCACAGGTTCTTCACTGTAAAGATCCACAGCCGTCTCCTCATCACAGATTTCCTCACAGGTAAGCATAAGCGTAAGTACCGACTGGACGCTCAGTTTCCTGGAATTGATCAGGCTTACGCTTAAATCCTCAAGCTCCCAGTCTGCATTAACACTCTCTCCTCCCCTGATACCCTCCACAAAAACCATCTCATCAAAGGGGATAGCTCCCTCCATATCCGCCACGCCGCTTCTTCCCGCTGATGATCCCTTTTCTGCCAGATAGAGTACATGAAATTCCAGCTTTCCTTTCACATTTACATGATCATCGGTCACCTTAACTTCATCAATTATTACATTTCCTCTATCCATGATCAGCTTTGTGGCATCGGGCCTTGAATCTGATATGATCACATCATCCTCAAGGGTCATTTGTGTCTGGGCCTTGTATTTGATACAGTCCATATGTATATTGCGTTTAATCAGTTCCACCAAAAACCTCCCTGAAGTCTACTTATCTTAATGTATGACTCAGGGAGGTAAAGTATACCTTTTATAAGGAAACAGGCTGAAACCAAAAATCATTTTTGAAGACAAAGTACGGCATAGACAGTATTTTTAGAGTACCGGCGGGCTTACTCCCCCACCGCGCCAATCAGTTCCTTTATGTCCCCGACTTTGTACTGCTGCATGTAAGCCTCTATTCCTTCCACCACTTCCACCGTTGCGCGCGGATTCACAAAATTCATGGCCCCTACCGCTACAGCATTAGCGCCTGCCAGCAAAAATTCAATGGCATCTTCCGCGCAGGCAATTCCGCCCATTCCAATTACCGGAATGTTTACCGCATGGGACGCCTGATATACCATCCGCACCGCCACAGGCTTAATAGCGGGACCGGATAAGCCGCCCGTCTTATTTGCCAGTACAAAGCTCCTTTTGTGAATGTCGATTTTCATGCCGGTCAGGGTATTGATTAGAGAGATGGCATCTGCGCCTGCTGCCTCGGCTGCCCTGGCCATCTCCGCAATATCCGTCACATTCGGGCTTAGCTTCATAATAATTGGCTGTTTTGCCTTCGCCTTAATTTGGGAGGTAATATCATACAGACTGTCTGCCTTTTGTCCAAAGGCAATGGCACCCTCTTTCACATTAGGACAGGACACATTGATTTCCAGCATATCCACAGCCGTATCTCCAAGTCGTTCCACCACCGCAAGATAATCCTCCACACTCTTTCCGCACACATTCACGATCACTTTTGTATCAAACTGCTGCAAAAAAGGAAGATCTCTTTCCACAAACACATCAACGCCCGGATTCTGCAGTCCTATGGCATTTAACATTCCCCCATAGGTTTCCGCCACCCGGGGCACCGGATTCCCGGGCCATGGCACGCTCGCAACTCCCTTGGTCACCACCGCACCTAACCTGTTTAAATCCACAAAATCACCGTATTCCATGCCGGATCCAAAGGTTCCGGAAGCAGTCATAACCGGATTTTTGAATTCCACACCGGCAATCGTCACTTTTGTATTCATCAGATTTCCACCTCCCTGGCATCAAAAACCGGCCCGTCCGTACAAATGCGGGCATTGTTCACATGAGAATGCCCATCCTTATGAACCGTTTTACACACGCAGCCAAGACACGCTCCCACGCCGCAGGCCATTCTTTCCTCCAGTGAAATATATGCCTCTATGTGTTTTTCCCCGGCATAGTTTTTAATTGCCCGGAGCATGGGCATAGGGCCGCAGGCCATAATCACATCCGCCTTTAGCTGCTCTTTCTCCATCACCGTAAGCACATTGCCCTTTGTTCCCGCACTTCCGTCCTCTGTGGCAACATACACCCCGGCGTACGGTTCAAATTCTTCCTTTAAGAAAAGCTGATTATTCCGGTATCCCAAAACAACAACCGGTTTCGTACCTGCCATGCAAAGCTCTTTTGCAAGCTGCAACATGGGAGGAATCCCAATTCCCCCTCCCATGAGCACTGTCTGTTTTCCGCATCCTGCCTCTATGGAATAGCCGTTTCCGAGAATACCTAATATTTGCACCTCATCTCCCGGTTTCCATCCGGAAAAAATTTCCGTTCCTCTGCCCGCTATCCTGTATACCACCCGGAGCGCTTCCCCATCCTTATCCGCCTCACAAATACTGACAGGGCGCGGCAGCAGATGCGCTTCATGACCCGTATAAATGCCGATAAACTGTCCCGCCCCTGCTCTGCCTGCAAGCTCTGTGGACAGCCACATATCATAAATACCGTCCGTAAGCTTTTTCTGGGATAAAACCTTTGCTCTTACCTTTTGCTTCATACCTGCCTCCCTATTTTAATGCAGTTTTTTGATATTCTGCTCCCTTTTCTTTACTCATTCACTTCTACATATTTCTGCAATTCCGGATATTCCATAACATGGTCACGCACATAACACCTTTTAAACGATGCAAAGGCCGACTCACGTCTCAATAAACTGTGGATCGTTATCATCGTCATTTTAGAAGCAGGTTTCTTATGTATTTTTTCAAGCTGCTTATATAAAACATTCATTTCTCTCTGTAACAGCTTTAGCCCCTCATCGCTTGTATAAGTCCGCATACCGGTATTTTTCATCGAAAAAGTTTCTGTTACCAGTAACGCTGCCCTTTTTTGAAGCATATCCTCCGCATCTTCCGTTTCAATAACAACTTCGTTCCCTTTTAGCCGAAAGTGTAAATATTTTTCAGGATCCTGTTTGCAACAATCTATAATCCCCTCGTCATACTTGCTGTTTTTCTTAATTCCGTTACAGTGTCCGCATGACCAGAAAAGATTCTCCCAGTCAAATTTTCTTTCCGGATACTTTCCGTTTTTGTGTGGTAATAAGTGCTCTACGTTTGGATTCTGTAACTCTTTCATTTCGCAGATATAACACTTATTGTTAAAATCCTTTTCCAGCCTTTCAATTACATCCGGCATATCATATCTATACCCCCTGCATATCGCAAGCTTTGCTTGCGATACTGCTACCAATAAATGAAAATGTCCTTTAAATGTCTGACCTTTTTAATGGTTAAATTCGTTATATACAGCTGTTCCAACCTGCTCCTCCTTATTTTTTGCACATTTTGGCCGGCCTCCGGCACCGGATGCGCAAAGCGATACTATTGCCAGCGGGTTCCCACTCAAATTTCAGGCTTTCTTATATACAATCCTTCCCCCGCAGATAGTATAATAAACCACCCCCGGAAGGCTTTCCCCGATAAAAGGAGAATTAGAAGATTTGGATGTGAACTCTGACACTGTCCATCTTTCCTGCGGATGAAACAAAACCAGATCCGCTGCTGCTTTCTCCTCTACCCTGCCTCCCTCCAGGCCGTATAGCCGGCAGGGCGATGTGCTCATTCTCTCAATCAGCTCCGGCCAGGTCAAATGTCCTTTTTCCACCAGCTCCCTGATTCCTAAGGAAAGCGCTGTTTCAAGTCCGATAATTCCGCTCGGCGCTTCGGTAACGGGCCTGTCCTTTTCCTCTCTGCTGTGGGGTGCATGGTCCGTGGCAATCAAGTCAATGGTGCCGTCCTTTAATCCTTTTATAATAGCCAGCCTGTCCGCTTCCTCCCGAAGAGGCGGATTCATTTTGGCCAATGTTCCCTTTTCAATCGCCGCTTCCTCTGTCAGGGTAAAATGATGGGGCGTGGCCTCAGCGTGCACACTGGCTCCCTTCTCTTTGGCCCGGCGCACCAGCTCCACAGCCTCTTTTGTACTGATATGCTGGATTACCACATCCGCTCCTGTCAAAAGCGCAAGCTCCAAATCTCTTTTTACCAGGTCCGTTTCCGCCTCCCCGGGGGAACCGCCAATATGATAAAACGCCGATGCCCTGCCCCTGTTAATACCATTATTGACAATAAAAGCAGGGTTCTCCTCATGAAAGCTGATGGGCTTATGCAGCTTTTTTGCCCTCTCCATGGCTTCCCTTACCAGTTCTTCATTAAGAAGCGGGATGCCGTCATCCGTAAATCCCGCCGCCCCGCGCTCTGAGAGTCTCTCCATATCTGTCAGTTCTTTTCCTGCCATTCCTTTCGTCACATTCACACAGGAGGCTATATGGATGCCCGTCTCTTTCCCTTTGGCCAGCACATAAGAGAGGGTGTCCTCATTGTCCACACAGGGCTTTGTGTTTGCCATAAGCACAATCTGTGTAAAGCCCCCTTTCGCTGCCGCTGCGGCCCCGGTGTAAATATCTTCTTTGTAGGTAAACCCCGGGTCTCTGAAATGTACATGGGTATCTGCAAGGCCGGGCGCGATCATAAGCCCCTGCGCATCTATTACCTTTCCCTCCGCAAGGGCTGCGTTATCCTGCCTGACTGCCGACAGGCTGTCTTTCCCCTCTGCAAGTGCCAGAGCATCCGCTGAAATCTTAAAATGCTCCCCTTCCTTACGGATAATCCTGCTGATCCTTCCATTCTCAATCTGCAGATCGGCCTTATATGGACGATTTTCTTTGGGGTCTATTATTGTGCCGTTTTTTATATAAAGTATAGATTCTTCCATCGCATTTTCCCATGCCTTTCATAAATCTGAATTAACCTAATCATTGCATATTGGCTTGTGTCATGGTAAGTCTAAAAAATTTTTTTATTTTTAAATTCTTATGTAATAGGTGGAATATTAGTAAGCCTGCGCTTCATATTTTCTGGCATCGAATTATCTTGATAACCATGATAATAATTTTTCCAATGACATCTAAACGAGTAATAGATATTTTGATACATTGCAATCAAATGTTTATCCTCGTCTCCAGCTATAACAGATCTGTCTAAAACATACTGTGCTTCATTATCATTTAAGTCCATTGGACTTCCCCAACCAAAATTAGCTTTATGTTTAGGATTTGCTTCATATATTTTTGTTCCCAATTTAATCCAGTGTATATCTACATGCTTTTTTTCAGAAATATTATCTATTTCTACTGTTTCACATTTTTTTCCGTCTGGAGTGTATTTGCCAGAAATCTTTTGTTTTGTAAAAGAATCATTTGTCTCTAAACTAAATACTGTCCCATTTATTTTATATGCTAATCCGCATTGTCCGGATTCTATTCCTTCAAAAATAAATTTTTCTTTTTCACAATTTATGCTATTAAAATTTACAAAAAATATCTTTATTGCCGTCTTATAATTTGGATTCAACACATGATTACTCTCATTGAAAATTTGAGGGAAATAATATCCAGGTGCAATTTCCAAACCGGTTAACTTTTCTCCAGAACATATTTTAAAAGAAGCATCACGTTTACGAAGATATAATAGTGCTTCAATTCCTATCTTCATTTTTTCTATTGCATCATACTTATCTTTAAATTGGTAGTGAGTAGCAATATCATTAAAAATTATCTCCATCTACTTATCTCCCGTTATAAAATGACTTCATATTATCTAAAAGAGTAGCGCTAAAGCATTATCCCATTCGTCAAAGAAACCTGATGGCCAAATATCAATATTTCCGTCCTTATCCATTTGGGGTAAATAAATATTCGTATGGTACTTTGAGCCAATATCTTCTTTCATAAAGAAAAACATTTTGATATCAGAAGGAGCAATGATCTTATTTTTTGCAGAAATTCGCACTCCATTTAATACATGATCGCTATGAGTTTCAACAATAATTTGCGCACCAGTTGTTGCAGCTTTTGCCAATAGCTCCCCTATAAGTCTTTGCGCTTTTGGATGCAAATGTGCCTCTGGGTTTTCAATTAGGATTAAGTCACCCCTTTGCGCCTTTAGTAGTGCAACAATAATTGGAAGTACATATGTTATTCCAAATCCTACATTAATCGCCCGATATGAGTTACTTACCCATTCTCTGCTTTTTTCAGCATATCGAAGTCCGACAGCATCTGCTTCTGCGATTGGAGATAATTGTAAACGAAATCCATGAAAAATCCTTTCCATCCATTTATTTACATAATATAATAAATATTCATTTTTTGTATCATCCTGAAACACCTTCTCCACTTTGAATGTATCTCCATACTTTTCTAAAAAATTAAGTGAATTTTCACCGCGATTACCTAAAAAGTTATCTTGACTAATTGATGAATACACGGTTTGCGGTATAATTCTATCAGCAGATAAATATTCAAACGTATCACCGAATATATTAAAATTTTTTAAATTTTTAGCGCTAGATTTTACATTCATAAGCATACGGTTTTCAGGAGCATACTCATAAGCCAACTCTATTCCTGCTCCTTTTTCATTAAAAATACAATATGAAATTTCTTCACCTTTTCCTGCATGTTCATATAATATATCCTTTGCTGAACCAAGGTTAATATATTTTCCATACAATGATAATATATCAAGATTTCTATACTGTTCATAGGATTGCCGGAGCAAAAGCAAAGAATGGATTAATGATGATTTTCCACAGCCATTAGCCCCCGCTAATATATTTAAATTTCCAAACTCAAATGTGACGTTTGATAAACACTTAAAATTAGTTAATTGTAATTTGTCTGTTTTCATTCAAAACCTCCTCTATTATTTTCTGAATTGTTTCATTTCTACGGATAAACGAGCGGTATTTCCCTGAACCTATATCACTGTAAAATGAACTTTTTTTATCTAATTCTTCAATATATAAATTTTTAACATCATCTTTTTTTTGTAATAGCAGTTCTCTTTCTTCCGAGCTTAAATTCGATACTCCATTTAGCCATCCTTCAAATAATGCCGTATTAATTGGTTTTAAATCCTGTTGCCTAAGTTTAGAAATCCTCCTAAATGCATATTTCCCAAATATTTGATATATACAATTTAAAGACTCAAAATACAATTCTTTGCATTGTTTTATAAAATTATTATCTTGTTCATTTAAAAATACCATAGCTTTATTTAAATATTCATCAATACTGCAATTTTTATATTCATTCGCCCCTAGATAATGCAATGCCAGATATCTCAATACCATTTCTCTGTCCTGCATTCGAGACGACTGTACATCATTACCTGTAGCTTTACGAAACAGTTCTGTTTCTGCCAGTTCTTTTAATAATTCAGTAGCTTTGCCTTGAAATAAAGCATGTCTTATCTCCTGCGGTTCCAACTTTAACCCCGGAGTATTTATTCTTTTAAACAAGCTATATTTTACTCCTTCCGGGGTTTCCGGTAATATCAAGTAGAATGCTAATTGTCCCTCTTCTATTCTTCTTTGATAAATTCGTGGCAGGTCATCCATACTGCAATTATTATAATCTACTAAATACTCTAAATTAGTCAATCTCCATTTGTGTTCTAATAGAAATTCGTTTAAAGTACATAATCTTTGCAGTCCATCAATAATCTTCCACTTATTTGTATCTCTTGCATCAAAGTACATGGGAGGTATTGGTAATTGAATCATCAAGGATTCTATCAGCTGACTTTTTACAATTTCAGTCCATAAGCTGCGTTTTCTCTGAAATTCCGTATCTAAATCTATCTCTTTATATTTAAGTTTCTTTACAATAGCCTCAACGCTCAATGTTTTAGGTACAATAGATATTTTACTTGAATCGAGGACTATGCTTTTTTGATCTGTTGAATCTACAACCAAATTAATATGATTTTCCTCAACCAGTTCAATGATTTTATTATATCGTTCATCTGAATATTCGCCTAAGTCATTCAATAATTGTGTAATAGTCGTTGTATTTATACTGCCATTCTCTTTGCCGGCATTTAACATTTTTTCTATATTCTCTTTAATATTCTCATCCATAACCTATTACCTCATTCTGCAAACATATTCGTAGTACCATTCCTATTATACCCTTAGAATATAACTTTGTCACAATAATTCCATTATTTATCACAGTAATCCCCAATATTGCCTTTCTGATTCAAAAAGTCTTTCCCATAATTTCAGTCCACCAATTTATTTGTTCACGCTCGATAACACTGGAATTAAAATAATGTTTCAAATCATTTTACGAATTTGACTCGGCAATTGCAACAAGAGAATATTTATTAAAAAACATAAAAGCCCTAAAAAACCTCCTCAATCTTCCTCTCCAGCTCCCCAACCGCATCCCTGCTCACCAGAAAGAATTCTGTGCCGTTTACCCGTGCCAATGCGTAATCCTCGTCATAGGCATAGTACTCCTGCACAATTTTGGGCGCATCCTCCCTGTTTCTGTGATAAGTCAGCGTGAGAATTGCATCCCCTCTGTCCTTTCCTCTTTCCTCCTCCGATAACTCTTTTTCAATGAAAACACTCATTAGTTCCGTATACAGCCCATAAAATTCTCCATCATCCACCTGTCGGCCGTTAAAAGTAAATTTCCCTTCTCCCGCCTCCATTACAAATTCCGTTTCTCCTGTGTTTATTTCCACCTTCGAAACCGTCTCCACACTGACCACGCTGACCACCTTTAGGACAAAATCATAGGGATTCAATGAAAAAAGCTCATCTGCCGCTGCCTTTTCTACCTTCCGGATTTCCCCGGCAGCCTCTACATAATAATTGCCTTCTCCGTCCTCTTTGCCAAAACGATAGATCAGTCCTTTATCCGGCTCAGCCTGTCCGCCTGTTTCCGCCTGCCCCTCATAAAAGGCCGCAAAAATCTCCCGGCTTCCTTCTTCAACCCCTGCCTCTGCCCTGTCTATGTCCCCCACTTCCTTAAGTTCTAAATTTGCAAGCTTCTCGAAATAGTCATACATGACCTCCGTGTCTACGGAAACCATGGACTGATAGGGCACTGATACAGCCCAGCAGTCAAAAGAATTTTTATACTCTCTCGGCTCATAGGAAACCGCAAAATATGGCTCGCCCTCTTTCCTCACGCAGATGCCCCGGATTGCTGCGGCTGACATTTTCTCTGTCCGGCCTACCGGTAAACTCTTTTCCCACCCTGCAAGGCTGTTTCCTTCTATCTCTCCGCCCGGGCTGTCTTTTATTTCCGCTCCTGCTTTCACCTCTGTTTCCGTCTGCATTTCCCTTCCCTGCCCGTCCGTGTATGTTTTCTCCTGCATTTCCTGCGCCTCTTCGTCCGTAACTGCTTCCCTTCGGCCGCAGCCGCCTGGAACCATAAGGCAGCCTGTCAGACACAAAATCAAAAAACAGCGCCTCCATTCTTTCCCATTAAAAAAAATTTTTTTCTTTTCCATTCTTATCTCCATTTCTTCTTCATCTCTTTTGTACCTGTTCCCTGTATTTAATGGGGGAAGCCCCCGTATGTTTCTTAAATGCCAGGGAAAAATAATTCATATCATGATATCCCACCATAACGGCAATCTCCCCCGCCTTCAGGGTGGTGGTTGCCAGCAGGGATTTGGCCTGTTCAATCCGCTTTCGCACAATGTATTCATTGCAGCCTTCCCCGGTTACTCTCTTAAACAGGCGGGACAGATAATTAGGCGTCACGTAAAATTCTCCGGCCAGACTCGCCACCGTCAAATCATCGGCCAGATTCTCATAAATTCTGCGCTTTACCTTCTTTACCAGCTCATGTACCTCTCCTTCCTCCCCTGCAAAAAGTCTCTCCAAAAACATATTTGTCACCTTGAGCGCATGCTCGCGCTCCGCTCCGGAAAGAGCTTTCATAAGAACGCTCAGCTGCTCACTCCCGCCGCTTCCCGTATCACTAAAGTAAGCAAAATACACGGAGGATGCCAGCTCAAAACAGCAGCTTCTGGTATATTTGGCAGAAAGATTATAGGATTCTACCGCCATGCAAAAGCGGTCAAAAATATGAAACAGCTTTTCCCTCTCTCCAATGCTGCATACCATGGCCGTGCGGAATTCCTGAAATACCTCCTGAAAAATATCCTCCTGTTTTCTGCTTAAATCCATGGTATAAATCCGCTCAAAGGCCTCTCTCTCATGTTCTAACGCAAACACCGCATCATTATAGGAGATGGACAGATTATCAAATCCTTTTCTGATGCTTCCCCATATAATCCTTGGTTTTATTTCCAGCTCATCGCTTAGGATATCCACCAGCTGTCTTGAAAGCTCCTCTTCCTCTTTTTCCCTGTTGCAGAAAAAGGAAATCACAATCCGGCTCTTTTCGTCCGTAAAAGTAATTCCCTTTTTTTGTCCATCAACCATTCCAAGGCAAATCTGTCTGATCGTCATCGACCGAAGGCTCCTGCTCTCCGCATCCTCCTCCCCCCTTACCTCCGGCATCAGAAGGCCAATCCGCATCTCCTGCTCTCTGTCAAAATGAAATTCCTCCAAAAATTCCTCCAGCCGCTCCCCTGCCTTTGGCTTTCCCAGAATGAATGCACACATAAACTGTTCCAGCGCCAGCTGCTGCCTGACTCCCTTTGCACGGATCCGGCTCACATCTTCTTCCTTATTTTTCCGCTCACTCTCCAGCCATCTTACCTGTTCCAGAATACTTTTTTTCAGTTCCTTTTCATCAATAGGCTTTAGCAAAAAATCATGTACCCGCAGCTGCAATGCCTGCCTTGCATATTCGAAGCGGTCATATCCGGTAAGAACAATGATGCGCATTCCTTCATTTTGCTTTCTAATCTGCTCCACCAGTTCAAGACCACTCATTTCCGTCATGCTGATATCCGTAACCATGATTTCCGGCTGATGCTTTTTTATCACCTCCGCTGCCTCCATTGCAGAAGCCGCCGTATATACTTTTTCTATATCCATACTTTCCCAGGGCATAGCGTTTTTAATGCCCATACGTATCATTTTTTCATCATCCACAATCAATATCTTATACTTCACCTTCATACCCCCTGTCCGGTTCCTCCTGCCATTCCTTCGGAAGACGTATCTCCACACATATTCCGCTTTCCTCATTTGCCCGGAAAGTCAGACCGTATTCCTCCCCAAACATCAATTCAATCCTTTTATTGATATTGGAAATTCCATATCCCACATCCCAGTTATGATTGGAAATATTCTGATTTATTACAGCAAGCTGTTCCTTTACCATGCCCACTCCATCGTCCTTTACCGTAAGGCAGATATCTTCCTGTGCCTCCCGGATGGCAATTTCTATTGTTCCCTTTTTCCCTTCCTTGACGCGGATACCATGATAGATACTGTTTTCCACCAGAGGCTGAAGCGTTAGCTTGGGTATCCTTATGGAAAAGTACTCCTCCGGCACCTTCACTGTAAATGCAATAATATTATCATAACGCATGTTCTGTATAATCAGATAATTCCGTACATGGGCAAGCTCTGTTTCCAGCGTAATGATATCTTTTCCCTCACTTAAGCAGATTCGGTAGTACTGGGCCATTGCCTTCACCATAGTGGAAATTTCCTTATTTCCCTCCGAAAGCGCCTGCCAGTGAATGCATTCTAATGTGTTATAAAGAAAATGGGGCTGTATTTGAGACTGAAGGGCATACAGATGCATTTTATCAAACTGTCTTTGTTCTTCCTTCACCTGTTCCATAAGAACGTCAATCTCATCCATCATAATGTTAAAGCCATCCGCAAGCTTTCTTCCGTCACTATCCATATCTTCCACATGAATACGGGTTCTTAAATTACCTCTGGACACATCGTTCATATTGGAAACAATTTTATTAATGGGAGAAAAAAGCTTTTTGGTCATATTTCTGGCCAGGGCAAGCGCCGTACCGGTTACCACAAGCATCACCGCCAGCAAAATGAGAATTGTGCCAAAACATCCCCTGTAAAGGGAAAGCGCCTCCACCTCATTAATCATATAAAAGTTCCAGCCGCCTACCCGCTGATAACTAATCAGCATTCCTCCGTGCCAAAACCTGCCCTGATCCCCCGTAATCTGCTCTGCAAATGCAATCCTGTTTCCAATCTGACTTTCATCCTGGGTAGAGACAATATTTCCCTCCACATCTGTGAGATAAAGATTTGAACTGTAAGGAGATTCTTTCTGGTGGAACCTTTTTAAAAGATCGTCATCCAGATTAACCACCAAAAGTCCTCTGCTGTTTACCATTTTTGTCACGGAATAAACCGGAAAGTATAAAGTCAGCGTATATTTCCTGCTGTTATGGTAACGGTTGGAAAAGCTGACCTTAAGCGCCCCTTTTGTTTTAGCCGTCATACTCTTTTTATAATCTTCCTCGCAAAATTTCTCAAAGAAGCTTTCATTGATGTTAACGTTTCCATTGTACAGGTAATTGTTCATTCCGGTATTAATCACCGCAATAAAGTTGGCATTATACTGCATATAAAGCATATTCAAAAAAGAATTATATACATTTCCCATTTCTCCATACAACCCTTCCATGCTTGTACTCTCACAATATTCCTGTACGTGGGAATCCATACTGCAGGCCGTAATCAGGGATTTGTACTGTTCTAAATTGTTTGCGCAGTCCTGCGCCATGATGGTAAGCTGGTCTGTCACATACTGGCTGTTCTGCTTTGTAATAGACATAACAAAAGAAAAAGTGGAAACCACAATCGCCGCAATTGTGATAGCTGCAATCGTCCAGACAATGACCACATTCATTTTCTTTTCGAAATTCCAGCTTTTTTCCCACTTTTCCTTAAAAGACATCCTGTTCCTCCCTGCTGCCGCATGTCGGCACATTTTTACCCTTCATCATCGCCTGGTAATTTTCATTTTGTTATATTTTCATTTAACCACGATACGATATCCGGGGCAAGGAGGTTTTTAACTGCAAAGCTTTTATCCTTTGATACCTATCCTTTTACCGCACCGGCTGTCATCCCTTTAACAAGCTTATCCTGCGCAAAGATAAACAAAATGATCATTGGCAGAACCGTAAGCGTAAGCACGGCCATAATCATTGGCGTATTCATGGAATACTGCCCCTGGAAATCCCAGACTGCCAGCGGAAGGGTTCTGTTCTTGGGAGACTGGGTTAATGTGTAGGCAAAGCTGAACTCATTCCAGATATTCACGCCGTTGTAAATCGCCAGAGTGGAAAGCCCCGGCTTTGCCAGGGGCAGCATGATGGTAAAAAACATCCTGTATTTATTACATCCGTCAATTTCTGCAGATTCTTCTATTTCCTTCGGAATTCCTGCCATAAAGCTGGTAAGGATGAAAACAGAGATAGGCAGCGCAAAAGCAACATCCGGTCCAATCATGGCGCCAATGGAATCATACAGCTTAAGGCTCTTTGTCATCTGGAATACCGGAATGAGTGTAATATGAATGGGTATCGCCATACACGCTACAATTGTTGCATAAATAAAACCGTTCAGGCGGAATTTGAAACGCGCCAGCGGGTAAGCCGCACAGGCGGAGATAAATAAAATCAGCAACAGGGATACGCATAAGACAAGCACGCTGTTCCCAAAATACCTCACGAAGCCGCCGCTTAAAACCTCCTCATAGTTGCCTGTATTAAACTGATCGGGCAGTGCAAAGACGCCCTTTGTGAGCATCTCAAATTTTCCTTTAAAAGAATTGATTACCATAAAGAAGAAGGGAAGAACCGCTGCTGCCAGAGCGGCAAATGCCAGCACCAATGCCACAAACCAGCAAATCCTGCTTTTTATTTTGGTAGTTCTGTATTGTTTCTCCATTTTCCGGCCCTCCTATTCCGCTTCCTTTTTCCCGTTAATCATGCGCATGGTTATGAGTGACAGCAAGGTAATCAGAATGAACATTCCTGCTGCAACCGCGGATCCATAACCCATATTAAACTGGGCAAAGGCATTTTTGTACATATAGGTCGCCATCAGCTCCGTAGCTGTTCCCGGTCCGCCTCCGGTCATAACGTAAATCAAATCAAAATATTTCAGGGAGCCTACCATGGACAAAATAGCCGCGCTCTTAAGGGTAGGCATCAAAAGCGGCAGCGCAATCTTCCAGAAATACTGGCTTTTGGTAGCGCCGTCAATTAAGGAAGCCTCATAGACATCCTCAGAGATATTGGTATACCCTGCCATGGCATATACCATATAGAAAGGAATAAACTGCCATGCAATAACAAAAATGACGGTCATAAGCGCCGTATTCTTATTGCCCAGAAGATCGATATTTCCTCCCCCAAAAAACTGCGAAACCGCGCTTATCATGCCTCCGTTGGCCGCCAGTGCATAGGTGAACAAAAAACCGATTGCCACTGAAGACATCAACATGGGAATAAACCATAAAATCTTACATATGGTAGACTTTCTTCCGGCAAACTCAAGAAAAGTCGCCTCTGCAAGACCAATTGGTATCTGAATGATAATGGACATCACCATAATGATAATATTGTTCCGAAAGGCAAACCAAAAGTCTCTGTCCCCCATAAGTTTGGTCCAGTTGGCTATACCCACAAAGGTCCTCTCGGCTGCTATCCCGTTCCATTTGTATGTACTGATCACAAAGGAATCCACAATGGGATAAAAAATAAAAACCGTCAAAAGCAGACTAACAGGCAGCAGGAAAACAAATGCTGCAATATTGGTGCTTCTCTGCCTTCGTCCGCTTAGTGTACCTGATTGATTTTTCATACTAATAACCATGCTCCCTTCTCAACCTGCAGGCCTTATTATCAAATGCTGTCACTCTTCGCGCTCCAGCTTATTGACTATTTATAGAAAGAGGGGGAATAACATCCCCCTCTTACAGCCTTGTTTCTATTCGGCAAGATCTTCTTCCATGGCCTGCTGCATCTTCTTATTTGCATCTTCCGGCGTCATAGTAAGACCAAAAACTTCCTGATTTCCATCCAGGTGGGCATTTGCCACTGCCGGACTTAAGTACTGGTCATACCAAAGCTGTACGGCTGATGCTTTGTTGGATGCTTCGATCATAGACTTGGAAATAGGGTCTGTTATCAGATCTTCCACTCCCTTAACCGGAGGAATCAGGCTTGCGCCTACCATATACTCAATTGTCTCATCACTGGAAAGATAGGTTGCAAACTCAAAAGCCGCATCCAGCTTTTCATCCGTACAGTTGAAGGAAATAAACTGATCGCCCATGGTTCCGCACAGTATAGAAGGATCCGCATCGGAGCCGTCCACTGCCGGGAAGGAGAACCAGCCAACCTTGTCATAGAAGTTGTTTCCTGCTTCATCGCTGTCAGTCTTGAAAGCAGCTGTCTTCCAGGAACCAATCAGATACATGGCAGCTTCCTCTGTAT
Organism: Parablautia intestinalis; assembly: GCA_003612395.1. GTDB lineage: Bacteria > Bacillota > Clostridia > Lachnospirales > Lachnospiraceae > Suilimivivens > Suilimivivens intestinalis. The sequence goes on along the minus strand of RAYQ01000019.1, from coordinate 35,906 downwards.
AGAAGAACTGGGTTGCCTGTCCGTCATCCTCGCTCATGGAGTTAAAGCCTTCCGGGAAATATCCCTTGTTAACCCATTCCTGAATCTTCTCGCCTGCATAAACAAAGCATTCATCCTCAAAGCTGCCTTCCCCTGCCGCCGCTTTCTGGAATGGCTCTAAGCCGCCCTTTCTTGCTGCAAGGCACTGGAAGTACATGGAACCTGTCCACTTAGGTCCGTTTGCCAGCGTAAAAGGAATAATTCCATTTGCAAGGAATGTATCGCAGGCGCTTTCCAGTTCGGACACGGTTGTGGGTACGCTTACATCGTATTGCTCAAACAAATCTTTGTTATAGTAAATTCCTGCGATAGAAATATTCTTTACCGGAATGGCATAAATTTTTCCATTGTAGCTTGCCTGCTCAATAGCGCCCTCCATAAATCTGTCCTTTAAATTATATTTTTCATACAGATCATCCAAAGGCTGTGCATATCCGGAATCTATGTACTCGTTCATGGGACCGCCTGACCATGAGGTATACATGTCGGGGCATTCTCCTGAGCTCATGGCGATTACAAGCTTTTCTTTATACTTATCGTTCTGAGTAGGAATATTCTCAATGGTGTAACCGCTTGCCGAATTTTCTTCAAACTGGCGGATTGCCATTTCATAAGTTTCCTTATCCGCTCCTTCTGTTCCCACATTCCAGAATGTGATCACTTTATCACCGGAGTCTGCGCTTTCTGCCGCGCCGCTATCCGGTGCGGAAGTATCTTCCCCGCCGGCGGTATCCTCAGCCGCGCTGTCTGCTCCGGCACTGTCAGCCCCTGTTGAAGCGGTATCTTTGCCGCTGCTGCCGCAGCCTGCTAATGACAGACACATAGCCGTTGCCAAACCTAAAGCAATAATTGATTTCCATCTTTTTTTCATAGTAGTTTCTCCCTTCTTTTTGTTCCAGCTTATTGTAATAAAAGCATACCAAATATTTCTTCTGCCATCTATTTAATAATCTGTCACAATTCTATAAAAATCTTACCATTTCAGCCCTTCTTTTATACATACCTGCCTAAGTTCCTTATCCCCAAACCTTAATACGGTTAACACCTTCTTTAAGACCGGCAAATGGTCCTGCCAGTGCTGCGCCTTCCCATTTTTGCCCCCGGTAGTCGCTGTCAAAGAAAATTTCTTTCCCATCCGGCGTCTCATAAGCAGCTTCCACAATCCTTACCATACCAAAAAATCCGGAGGAAAGCTCTCCCTCAGCTGCCTTTAGCATGCCGGGCGTTGCCGTCATTTCCAGATAGGTTCCGTCTTCCTCCTCCGAAATGCGCACATTGGGATTTTCATCGGAAAGATAATAATTCTCCTCCCTCTCAAAAGGCTTCGCGCCATTTAAGTAACAATTATCATTAATGTATACCGGCTGTTTCACAAGCAGATACATTTCCAAATCGCCTACCCCTTTTGCGAGCACCTGGTCAATATATTCTTCCAGGGATGTGGTGCTTGCCTCATACCCTTCCGTTCCGCAGGTTGACTGTTCCGTGTAGGTCTTTACGCCGCCAAGGAAAATGTTTCTATAAAGCCTGTCATCACCGCCGTAAACCACTGTAGTTCCTGCCACTTCTGTAGTATGGGGATAATGATACGGGGTGGAGCGGTCCGGTACCGGCTCCCTGCGCATGGTTCCGCAGCAGAGGTTATGCACATATGCGCCGCCCTGGGCAATATTATCAAAATTGTAATCCGATGCAAAAATATTATTGTCTACCACATAAGGGCCATGGGTTACTTCCACCATCAAATCCCTGTCGTTGTTATAGTACAGATTTTTGCTTACCCTGGCTCCCTGGGCCTGCCAGTCTAACCATGTGCCCAGGGTACAGTTATGGATGTTATTATGATGGATCTGTACATCAATTGCCGCATGGAGCTTAATGCCCGCAATCTCATAACCAAAATATTCATGCTTGACCGCAATGTTGTAAATATGATTTCCATAAATTTCACTGAACACACAACCCATGTGCCCTACAATTCCATTCTGGCCGCAGTCATAAATCACATTGTTGCGGACAACATGGGAGCCTGTTGTCTCCTTACTCCATCCAATATGCCGCGCCCTGAAAACTGCCTCCATCTGATATTGGTAGCCCGGTTTCCTGTGGGTTCTGGTACAGAGATTGTGTCCTGTGGATTCTTCCTTTCCAAGGCTGATGCCGCTGCACTTGGCATCATGGATGATATTATTTTCAATCACCCAGCCTTTGCTCCAGTTTGCGCCTAAAAGTCCCGGCTGGTCCGCCGTGGGAGGGGTCCAGGGACATGCTGCCTGGGCCATTTCAAACCCGGAAACCGTAATATAATTCCTTCCTGTCTTTACCGGGTAAAAGCAGCACTTACGCACATTGATTTCCGTAAGCTCCCTGTTAGGATCAGCTCCCTGGAAATTGGCATAAATCGTGGTGTTTTCCCCGTCCACTTCACAATACCACTGATAAATGGAATCCTCCGGATGGAGAAGCGGTTCCGCGTGCTTTGTCCAGGGCGGATTTACACCTTCTGTCCGCATCACCGGATTTTTTACTTCCTCAAGGCTTTTTGCCTCGTAAAAGGATTTTCCGTTTAAGTACACATCCCCTGTATGTAAAATGTCTCCCTCCGGCGCTACGAACCAGTCTCCGCCTAAAATTTCTTTGTATGGATTATAATCTCCAAACATACTGTTAGGCAGCACAGCCTTCCACACGGTTTCCTCAACCTTTTCCCAATTGGTGACCTGTTCAGATCCTTTGATCACTACCTTTTCGCCTTCCGCTGCCCGATAAGTGATACGGCAGATTTCACTGCTGCCGCCGTTTGCCGGTTTCACCCACTCCCGATACTGTCCGCCATGCACAATGACCGTATCCCCCGGCATGGCAATATCCGCCGCTCTCTGGATTGTGGCGAAGGGTTCTGCAACGCTTCCGATACTGCCATCGAAGCCGTTTACGGCTACATGATATTCTTTTCCCATGATTTTCCCCATTTCTGCGCTGCTCTATTGCGCAAAGCCATATATGGCTTACAAGTTTGTGGATGCAGCGCAGACACAAACTTGCAGAGGAAAGATTTGAAAAATCTTTCCCTCTTTCCTCCCTGATGAAAGATTAAAATTTAATTTCTTTCTTCAAGTATAGCCACCCTGATGCCTCCTGAAAAGACGATTATTGGGGGATTTCCCTTGAAAAAAATGTCCTTTTTTACACGCTCCGATGCTACATACTAGTTAAACACCACCGGCTTATCAATAAATTCCGTCTTGATGACTATGTAAGGATAAGAGGGCATATTCTTTTTCACCACTGCCGTATCTGCCGGGTCAGGCCCAATCAGCGTAGTATCCACATACATGGCATTTTCCGTAAGATAAAGGTCGTTGACCGTAATACTGTAACCGCCGCTCACCTGTTCTCCATACCCGATACAAATATATAAAAAGCCATTATCCTGATAGGTAACCTTAAAGGCATTACCTTTCTTTTCCTCTATGACGTTTTTAAGCTCCTCCGGGATATTTTCCTCTGCCAGGACGGTAAATTCCAGATCCTTTATCTTTTCCAGAGGGTCTTTTTCCTTTGCACATCCTGCCAAAAAGCACACTATAACCGCCATGCTCAAAGCATATATGCCCCACTTTATCCCCGACAGGTTCAAAAAACTGCCTTTTAACTGACTGTCTATATAGTTTTTCCTGTGACTTTTCTGATAACTTTTCTTATGATTTTTCCTTTGGCTTTTCATATACACACCTGCAAATATACTATTTTTCCTTACTAATTTATGAAAAGACAGGAAAAAGAATACCATTCCGTTCCATTTTCAGAAATGTTCCCATTCTCCTGTCTGTTCCCCCAGACCGACAGATTAAGCGCTAAAGCAAGCATAAGTATCATACACATCCATTTTGTTTTCATTTTTAGTCCTTGTATAATAAAAACCCGCACATAATCCTTTCGGTCCTCCTGGTCACACCAGCGGTCAAATTTCACCCTGTCCACAAGACACCTCCCGCCAATCCGTATCTCTGCGCCAATCTCCCGGACAAACTTCCTTGCGGTGCATATCCCGATGCCGCCGACATACCCGCAGAACTCCTCCAAGCTCAGCAGCCGTTTTTCATTCAACGGAATCCTTGCAGCAGGTGCCGCCAACTCATCCAAGAGGAACCCAGACTCTTTCTGTTTCTTATAATATGCCCTGGGCACCAGCCCCCGTATAGTCAGATGCCCGGCATTCTCCATCCTGTCAGTCAAGCCTTTAAGCAGCTTCTCTGCCTCTTCCGGCGGAATCTAGCGTTTTTCCGCAATGTCCTCCGCATTATACATAATCTTATCCATTCGTGTCCTCCCTGATTATTCTAAAGCTTGAGAGCCACCGTTCTAAGGCTTGAGTTCCACCCTCATACTGGTATTTTAAAGCTTGAGATCCATCACAACATATAGTATGCCTTAATCGCTTGATTAATTTAGCCCAGGAACATTTTAGAGTTGCATGGGCTGTAAAACAGTAACTGTGAAACAGTTTATTTACCCTTGCAGCTCTAAAATATAGGAGGTATACTATGGATATCAAAAACCGTTACAGCATCGAACTGGACGAAATACGCAACTACCTGACCGACCTTGAGAACGGTCGCATTTATGAACTTACCGGAACCCCCGGCACCGCCTCATGCGCTACACTAGCGAAACATCTGAGAGACAATCTAAATTCCTTGCTGAACAAAATCGAGAAGGATAAGCCCAGCGTTGCTGAAATAGCAGCAGAATTATCCCAGAAGATGTAGCCTGCTGCCATCTGTCCGCAATCCGCTGTCAATTGACAGCAAATGCCAACGGCTGTCAATACATGAATACAAGACCTATAACCGCATACAATAATCATGAAAGGAAGTGTTTACCATGAGCTATAAGGAACTTGCAAAAAATCTCATAGATCAGATACCCGACAGCAAAATGTACTATATCGTTGCCTATCTGCAGGGGGCAGCAGTCCCGGATGAAATACCCAATGCAGAAACCATAGCCTCAATGGATGAGTTGGAAAGCGGCGGTGGTACTCTATTCACCGGCAGCTCAGAAGATCTGTTTGCTGAACTGATGGAGGGATAATCATGCTCAATATGCGATATTCCACCAGATTCAAAAAGGACTTCAAAGCCTGCGTAAAGCGTGGCTATAAAATGGCATTATTGCAGCAGGCGATTGACACCCTCCGCATCCCCGCTCCGCTGCCGGCAAAAAACAGGGACCATAACCTGAGCGGCAATTACTCCGGATACCGGAAATGCCACATAGAGCCGGACTGGCTGCTCATATACAAACAGGATGGCGATGAGCTGAAGCTGGACAGAACCGGCACCCATGTGGATCTGTTCGGATTGTAGCAAAAAGAAAAAGCGTATGCGCTGCTGCATATGTCTTTTATACTGACTATATAATGGTGTGCCTACTGACCTTGCCATTCCTTCATTTGCTCTTCTAACCATTGTTCAAAATTTCCTTGTGGATTACATTCAAAATATGTTATTTTTACAAACTCGTAAATTAAAGATGTAGACGGATTGTCAAATCCAAATGTTTGAGCAAAAATACTATATACTTTAAAATAATATACCAATGCTTTTTGATACTTATTTTGGTCGTAGCATGTAAACGCTAGCTTGCTATATGTTTCTACAATTGATAAGTGATTCTTTGGAAGTATCTTTTCCTCTATTGCCAGACACTTCTCATATAGTTCTTCCGCCTTTTCATACTTATTTTGCATATAATACATCTGTGCCTGAAGACCATAGCTATTTGCGACACTTAAATTATTCTCTCCGTACAATATTATCTTCATTTTCAAACTGTTTTCATATAACATTTGCAGTGCTTCAAAGCGCAACACATCTTCGATGTGTGGGTATTGGTCTACGCTCCGCTTCGGTCCGTGTTGACCATGCGCCATTGGCGCATAGCACCCCTCGCGGCATTCGCCAAATGTCTAAGCCAGCCAACGGTTTGCTTTAGGCAGCCGCCCCACTCATTGCTCGCGGGAATAAAATAGAGCGCATAGATTTGTGTTCTATACACTCTGACGCTGTGTGACTATTTTGTTGGGATTGTGGTAATATTTTATTTACAAAATCAGGTGTACTTCTTGAGAGATATTCAGATTAACAATTTTACTTGTTTATATATGGATAAATCATTGTAATGTAAGATATTAAATTATATCCGCAATGTGCAATGATGCAGCAGGGTATTGAATTGGTTTTTATATAAAGCAATCCCAGTACAATACCGCACACTAATGCTGACAAAGTCTGCACCATATTGAAATGCAGAATTGCAAAAAACAAAGCAGAAATAAACAATGCGGCCATGACACCATAAGAATTTTTCAATCCTCCCAATACAAACCCTCTCATTAAAATTTCTTCTATAATGGGCGCCATAATACATACCTGCAATAAACTTGTAACAGGTGACTTCATTAGACTTTGAATTGTTTCTTGATAATCCTGTTCACTTTGAGGAAAAATGTTTTCAAATACAGGGTCCAGACATTTATCTAAAAGCAGGAAAAACAAAACAGAACAAAATATAGCCAAAAGAATACCTGTTAGCGTGACATTAGATAATAGATTTATTTCATACCTGCTTTTGAGTAAACAAATAAATCCAAGCGCACATATCATTATAACTATAATATTTATCCACTCTGAATAATTTGGAAATACCTTTCTCCAAACTGCTACATTTAAAAATGTGTAGAAAAGCATAATTCCAAAATATGCAGCTACCCATATAATAGCATTACTGATTTTTAAGGTATTCTCTCCCATAACATAGACCTCCGTCAAACTGTCTGACTTAAATACTACCACAATCACATTGCTATTCCCATTCATAAACCTTTTTGGTCTTTGCTCCACATTCCCCGTTTTCAGTAAGGGGCGCATTGTAAGTAAAGTTTGGGAGTGACGCTATTAACATTCTTGCAATCTGTGATTTCTGCCCTTTCTCTGACAGAGGGGCAGCATTCCATAAAGCGGCCCGGGCTGCATATTCTTTGGGGCATTAGGCGGGAGAGTGGTTCCAGGCTCTCCGACTTGATATTGATATAACCTTCTGGCACTCCCTTGTCTGCAAGGCAACTGATAAGATACGGTTTAATTCGCCCTCGTCATAGCGGTAGCGGTTGAGAAAATTTTCCTTTTCTTAAACCCGGAACATTATAAATCTTTATCTGTTTGCAAAATATATGTGTATGGATAATAGTTCTGTAAAGTATTAACATCTATTTGTTTGCCCGCATAAGTTTGGAAAAAATTATCATAGTCCGGGTTACTCCATACAGAACCATTAAGTTTTCCTTAATCTCCCTTTGCCTTATTATTAGCAATCATCATCTGCCTTGCCAGTTCCCTCTGCCCGGTGCTGACCGCCCTCGGCTTACGGTAACTGATTATGGTTTTGGAAAAGAATAGATCTTAGATGCCGTGCAATCACACTATTCTATGCCCGTCTGGCGATGGACTTGTAATTGATCATCTGTCCTCCCCGTGCTAAAATGAGAATAATGGGAGGAATGGCATGCTCAAAATAATGATAATAGAGGATGACCCGGCCATTCGGGAAGAACTGGCACTGCTCTTGGAAAATGAGGGATATACGCCTCTGGTGATTACAAAGTTTACAGATGTGCCAAGTCAGGCAGCGCAGGAACGCCCGGACCTTATCCTTTTGGATATTGGCCTTCCGGGTAAAGACGGCTTCTCTCTGTGCGCCGCGCTGCGCAAAGCGGTTCCCGCGCCGGTGATCTTTGTCACCAGCCGGGACACTGGTGTAGACGAAGTGCGGGCGCTGAGCCTGGGCGGGGATGATTACATCGCGAAGCCATACAGTGTCCCCGTTCTGCTGGCACGAATCAAAGCGGTCCTGCGCCGGAGTTTTGGCAAGCCGGAACTGGCTGATGCTCTGGATGCCGGAGAACTGCGTTTGAGCCTGACAAAAGGAAGTGTATCAGCCAATGAAAAAACTGCGGAGTTGACCCGAAACGAACTTCAAATACTGGCTTGTTTGATGACTCATGCGGGGCAAATTGTTTCCAGGGCTGACCTGATTGATGCGCTATGGGACAATCAGATTTACATTGATGACAACACCCTCAGTGTCAACATGACCCGGCTGCGGGCAAAACTGGCGGAGATTGGCCTGCCTGATGCAATCAAGACCCGGCGGGGAATGGGGTATCAGCTATGACTTTGCGGGAATTTTTATCTGACCGGCTGGGCCGGATTGCCCTTCAACTGATTGTCATCGGATTGGCGGTGTTGTTCCTTCTTGCTACGGGAACGCAATCGGGAATTCTTGTCATTTTGTTGCTTGTGCTTTTGTTGGTTTTTGTGAGTGTTCATGTATTCGAATTCTTTCAACAACGCACCCGTCTACTGGAACTGGAAAACATATTGGAGGGCCTGGATCGGAAGTACCTGTTTATGGAGTGCGTTCCGCCTCCAAAAAGTCTCTATGAACGCCGGCTGTTCGATTTAACCCGGCGAGCGGGCCGGGCCATGACGGGGGCGGTGTCCGATGCCCAGGCCACTCAGCGGGAGTACCGGGAGTATGTGGAACGCTGGGTGCATGAAATCAAAGCCCCCATCACCGCTTCACGGCTGATCTGCCGGGATTTAGACGGAGAAACCCGCCGAAAATTAATGGCAGAACTGGTGCAGATCGAAGCTCATGTGGAACGGGCCTTGTTTTACGCCCGTGCGAAGAACCCTGAACAGGACTGCCTGCTTCGGCAGGTGGACCTGGGAAGAATCGCTGCCCAGGCGATTGAAAACCATCGTTCCCTTCTAATTCAAAGTGGTGTTCGGATAGAAACAGAGGGGTTGGATTGTACTGTCTACACTGATCAAAAGTGGGCAGTCTTTATCCTGGGGCAGCTGTTCCAAAACGCTGCCCGCTACCGGGGAACGAAACCAGTCATCACACTTTCCGCAAAACCTCTTGGAAAACAGATTCAACTTGCCGTTCAAGATAACGGCATCGGTATTCCGGCTCATGAACTGCCCCGTGTATTTGACCGGGGATTTACCGGCAGCAATGGACGGAGCCGGGGCGGGTCTACCGGCATGGGACTGTACCTGTGCAAAAAGCTGGCGTCCTTTCTGGATTTGGGGCTGTACATTGCTTCGCAGGAGGAAAAAGGAACAACGGTGATACTGACATTTCCCGCAAAGGAGAACCTTACAAAATTGTAAGAAAAATCAATATCAATTCGATACCTCCTCCTCTGCATCCGGTGTATGATAGGACGCAAGGGAGGTTCGATTATGCTTCAAATACAAAACATCGAAAAATACTATGGCAATAAAAATAACGTCACCCGTGCGTTGGACCGGGTGAGTTTTGATGTGGAGGCCGGGGAGTTTCTGGCAATCATGGGGGCATCGGGCAGCGGAAAAACTACCCTGCTCAACTGCATCTCCGCCATCGACACCATCAGCGCCGGAAAAATTCTTTTGGACGGTGTGAATATTGCCGATCTGTCTGAGGAAGAACTGGCAAAATTCCGCCGCGAGCGGCTGGGCTTTGTATTCCAGGACTTCAATTTACTGGATACTCTGACGATTGAGGAAAACATCGGACTGGCCCTTTCGCTGAACCATACCGCCCCAAAAACGGTACAAGAGCGGGTGCGGGATGTTGCACAAAAGCTGGGGATCACCGACATCCTGCCCAAGTTCCCCTATCAGGTTTCCGGCGGCCAGAAGCAACGGGCTGCCTGCTCCCGTGCGATGGTGGCTGGGCAGTCTCTCCTTCTGGCTGACGAGCCTACCGGGGCATTGGATTCTAAGGCATCCAAGAATCTGTTGGAGATTATGTCCAACATGAATCAGGATATGGGAGCCACAATACTTATGGTCACCCATGACGCATACAGCGCCAGTTACGCAAAACGGGTGTTGTTTCTGAAGGATGGCCGGGTGTTCAATGAATTGCTCCGAGGAGAACGGGGACGGCCCGTGTTCTACCACGAAATTCTGGACGTGCTGTCCGCGCTGGGGGGTGACATAAGTGATGTTATCTAAGCTGTCTCTGCGCAACGCCAAGCGGCAGGCGAGCGATTATTTGGTGTATTTTGTCACGGTGGTTATGGCCGCAGGACTGTTGTATTCCTTTAACGGCTTAGTGTTTTCCCGGGAGGTCCGGGAGCTTTCCGAAAAGATGGATACACTGCCTATGATAATCGTCCTGGCCAGCATCGTAGTGGTGTGCGTGTTTGGCTGGCTGGTGAGCTATGCCATCGGCTTTATGCTCTCCCGCCGCAGTCGGGAACTTGGAACCTATATCCTGATTGGTTTGACAAACCGGCAGGTAGCCCGGCTGTTCTTTCTGGAAAATTTGTTGGTGGGCGGCGCGGCCCTGGCGCTGGGGTTGGTGTTGGGCGGATTACTATATCAAATTCTGCGGGCACTCCTATTTTCCATGTTCGGCCTGCCTTATCATTTCGTGTTGGCGCTCTCCCTCCCGGCAGCAGGACTGACCCTGTTCTATTTCGCCGTGATTTATCTTCATGCCCTTCGGAAAAGCCGAAAGCGCATCCGAAAAATGAAAATATATGATCTCATCTACTTTGAAAAGCAAAATGAGGGCATTGTGATCCAAAAAGGAAGGAACCGCCGCTGGATGTTTACTGTATCCCTTGTGCTGGGTGTGGCTGGAACTGTACTGCTGCTGTCCCGGGAATTAATGGCTGGCATCATCGGCGCCGGATGTTTGATTGCCGCACTGTTTAGCTTTTTCCTCAGCTTCGCCTCTGGCGTTCCCGCTTACTTCGACAATCATCCGGCCCACAAGTATCAAGGACAAAACCTGTTGATTTTCCGCACTCTTGCAGCCAAACTTTCCACCATGGGTATCGTTATGGCAATCATCTCCATGATTTTCACGGCTACGATTTTGACAGAGGGAAGCGGACTGGTGATGAATGGTATTTTCCGGGGACGGTCGGCAGAAAACGCCTGCTTTGACCTCTACGTTGGCATCAAAGGAGAGAATCAGAACCCAAGTCCGTACCTGCATTACATTGCGGAACATATTCCGGTGGAACAGTCGGTCTTGTATCAGGTCTATCTCACTGACCGCCCTGCAGTGCGGGACTATATAGAATCCCGGACAGCCTATTATTACTACAACTACGACCAGGACCCCATTCTCCGTTGGAGCGACTACGCCGCCCTGCGTTCTATCGCGGGCTATTCATCTGCAGAACCGGAACCGAGCCGGTATCTCATCCACTGCATGACTTATTTAGAGGAACCTCTGCGGAACTATGACCAGCCGATCGCCTTGGGGAACATCACATTATCTCCGGGGAGCGTCTACACAGAACATCTCTCTCAAAGTTTTGGTGTGGCGAATGGGCGTGGGTATATTCTGGTCGTTCCTGACGAAGCGGTGGATGGACTGGCGGTTCATCATTCGGCCTATGCCGCTAAGACGGTTCAGCCGGTGCCTGCGGCACAATATGACGCCCTGGCTGATATAGCTGTCGCAGAATACAACATGCAGGAAAATCCTGTGAATTATGCTTTTGTTTCAACAAAGGCCAATGAGGACACACAGGTGGCTGTCCAGACTGCTCTTCTGGTGTTCCCACTGTTCTACCTGGCATTCGCCCTCACCATGACCGCCGCCACTATTCTCACGATCCAGCAGCTCAGCGAAACGGACCGCTACCGGCAGCAGTTTGTATTGCTCAGAAAATTGGGGATGGCCCAACGGGAGATGGCCCGAGCCCTGGGTTGCCAGTTTGCGATTTATTACGCAATGCCCGCCGTACCCCCTGTGCTGATTGGTGCGCCCTTTATCCTCCACCTGGCTCACGCCCCCGAGCCGGGGGTTATGGTGGGAATGAGCAGCCCCGGGGTCATTGTTGTAATCTCGCTGGGGATTTTTTTCCTGATCTATGCAATCTACATTCTGCTGGCTTACACCAGCCTAAAGTGGAATGTGTTACCCCAGTAGCGCTGAGCCCTGGGTAGCAGCAGGCAATGGCTCGATTATACCGCCTCCTGCCTGCTGGTGGCTGTCTCCCACCCCCTGTAAGGAGCGGCGCGATGCGCCGCTCCTTTTAAGCCGCCTTCAGTGTCCGCACCTCTGCGCCAGGGAGAACTTTCTGCAAAAAACATACAAAGAACTGACAGCTGCTTTGTGTGATTTTCATGAAAGAAAATGCTTTTTCCCGGAATCGTCCTTCTCGTGAAGTCCCAATATTTTTTTCTCTTTTCTATCCTCTTCCGTAATTCTTAAATACCTTCTGACCACGCACAAAAGGGCCACACTGATCACAGAAACAAAGTCCTGATAAGGCGTGGTATCACCAACAATCATGTGCCGCGCCACCAGGAAAATCAATACTTCTATTACATTTTCGGAGCTTGGCCTGCAAAGCATCTCCAAAAACTCTATACCGATAACCAGCATAAAGATTTGCTCCAGATAATGTTTAAATTCAGAAGTATCTGTAAACAGCTTTTCAAAGGTACCCAGATTTCCCACAATACTGCCTATATTGAGTAAAATCCCCACCAGCACCAATGCCGCCGCAATAATGTCCAGTATTCCGCATATAATATGCACATACCTTTTTAATTTTGCCAGCCTTCCTGTTGATTCTCTCATACAAATATCCCCTGCCTTCCCCACTGTTTCTGAAATGTTTTTGAAATACTTCCTTACCTGTCATGAGCCGACCTTGCAAATAAAAGGAACATAGGGAAAATCTCCAGTCTGCCCGTCAGCATCACAACGGATAAGACCACCTTTACCCAATCGGAATATACGCTGAAATTCGCCATGGGTCCTACCCTGTTTAAGCCTGGCCCGATATTGTTAAAGCAGGATAGTACTGCTGTAAAGTTTGTGGTTAAATCCAGTCCGTCCAAAGAAATAATTACTGTAAATACACACACCAGTATCATATACGCCGCAGCATAAACTCTTGTAGAGTTTAACGTCTTTTTGTTTATCGGTTTACCGTTAATCCTAACAGTGACAATCTCTCTTGGATTGATGATCTGCCGGATCTCTGCAAAAAAGGATTTTACCAAAATCAAAACCCTTGACACTTTCATGCCGCCGCCTGTAGAACCGGCACAGGCGCCTATAACCATTAAAAGCACCAGGAGATGTTTGGAGAACTCCGGCCAGCATTCAAAATCCACTGTTGCAAAGCCCGATGTCGTAATGATACTGGCTACCTGGAACAGTGACTGACGAAGCGCATTTCCAAGTCCCCCTGCATAGTGAAAAATATTCCATGCAATGGCCAGGGTGGATACAGCCACAATTCCAAAATAAATTCTCACTTCCTCATCAAAAAATGCATCCTTAAATTTTTTCAGTAAAATCAAATGATATACGCTGAAATTCACGCCAAAAAGCAGCATAAAAATGCTGAGTATCATTTCAACGGCCAGACTGTTATATCCCGCAATTCCTGCGCTGGAAACTGCAAACCCTCCGGTGCCTGCCGTCCCAAACGCAATACAGAAGCTGTCAAAGGGCTTTAATCCAAAAATCAGCAGCAGTATTGCCAGAACCAGCGTCATAATTCCATAAATACCATAAAGTATCATGGAGGTGGTCCGCATCCTTGGCACAAGCTTGCCTGCCGTAGGTCCCGGAACCTCCGCTCTTACCAGATGCATGGAATTGTCATTTTCCATCGGCATAACCATCATCACAAAAACCAGCACGCCCATACCGCCAATCCAGTGGGTAAAGCTTCGCCAAAACAAAACCCCGTGCCCTAAATCCTCAGGCCTTGCCAAAACAGAAGCCCCTGTAGTCGTAAAGCCCGATACGATTTCGAACAATGCGCTGGGGAAGCTTTCAAAGCCTCCTCCAATATAAAGCGGGATTGCACCAATTAGACTTATAAAGATCCAGGCTGATGCCACAATAAAATAGCCGTCCCTGCTGCTCATCCTCCCCTCGGGCTGTTTCACCCGCATAAGACCTGTGCCCGCAATCCCCGCTCCAATTATGGTAAGCAAAAATCCTATTGCATCGCCGTCTTGGTATATCAGGGAAATCAGCAAAGATGGCAGCATCAGCATGGCTTCTGTCAAAATAATTTTCCCTATTGTTTTTACGATAATCCTTTTATTCATGGCTCCCTGCGTCCCTTCCCGCCCTGCCGCTTACAGCGGCGGCACCATCCCTGGTAAAAAATGCCGCATATTTTCCATTCCTGCCATCAGCCCGCAAATTTGAGCATAAGCACAGACTTAGCGCTTCTTTGCGAAACAGCCACTGCTGTGAGCAATTAGAAGTTTTTCTCACACCCGGATGAAGAATTGCATCGCGATTCTTCCGGAGATGACTTAGATTTTCTTAGACGGCGTTTTTTGACGCCTTAGAAAATCTTCATCTCTTTTTTAACCTATTATTCTGCAAAGATATCTTCCAGGCGCGCTATCTGCCTGCCAATTGTTGCCACAAGCGCCGAATCTCCGGGCATTAGCATATCATCACCTCTTGGGATAATGGTTTTTCCGTCTCTGATGATGCACCCCAGCAAAATATTCCTTTTCAGCCTTAAATCCTTAAGGGAAATATTTAAATTTTTATCTTTCTCATCTATTTTAAATTCAATAAATTCAATTTTACCATCCATCAGGCGGTAAAGGGATTCCACAGCATCATTATCCTCCGCATTTAGCAGGGAACGACTGTAGCCTAATATACGGTCCGCCGCTACGTCTTCTCTCGAAATCGTGCAAATCCTGCTGCCTGCCTGGAACACCTTCAGCTTCGATTTTGCGTTGATGCGGGAAACTACCTTATTAATTCCCTGAAACTCTGCATACATGGCCGCAATCAGATTATACTCGTCATTTTCTGTCATAGCGATAAATGCATCCGTATTGGAAATGTCCGACTTCGACATAGCATCGAAATAGGTAAGCGTATCATCGCATATGACCGCAACCCTCTCCATCGCCTCCGAAAATTCTTCTGCAAGCGCACGGCTTTTTTCCACCACAGTAACCTTAGCGCCCTGCCTTAATAAGACTTCCGCAAGATACCTGGAAATACGGCCTCCGCCTGCAATCATAACAGACTGCAGAGGTTTGACCGGCAGCTTTAGCTTTTTAAAGGACTTTCGAAATTCCTCCGCCGCACCTGTCAGATACATAACATCCCCTGTCTGCAAAACAGTATCGCCCTTGGGAACAAATGCCTCACCATTTCTGACCACCGCACAGATCAACAGGTTAATTCCCATATTCTTGTTAATTTCTATCAAAGTTTTGTCGGCCAGCGGAGAATTCTCACTTACCGACATCTCTACCAGCTCCGCTCTGCCCCCTGCAAAAACTTCCACCCTTGTAGCCATTGGAAAGCGCAGCAGACGGTATATTTCCATTGCTGTTGCCAGCTCCGGGTTGATAATCATGGATATTCCCAGTTTATCCTTATAAAAGCGGTTCTGCTTGGCGTAATCCACATCTCTGATACGTGCAATGGTGTGCTTTGCCCCCATCATATGTGCTGTCATACAGCTGAGTATGTTAAGTTCGTCCGAATTCGTCACCGCAATAAACATATCTGCCTTATTGGCATTCAGTTCTTTTAGTGTTCCAAAGGATGCTCCGTTTCCCTGATAGCTTATGACATCCACCGTGTTGCTCATGCTGTCAACTACACTTTCTTCCCTGTCAATTACGGTAAGCTTATAGCCATCCCGTGCCAAATGCACCGTAAGAGCTTTGCCTATTTCCCCTCCGCCCACTATAAAGATTTCCATTTTACTGCGATTCATTTTTATACCCCCTGTGTATTACAGACAAATACTGTACTTCTACATCACAAGCCATGCTTGCAATACTGCACTTATAGAACGTTTAGAAGTCCACTTCCGAACTTATTTCTCTTAGTATATGGAATTTTATTATATCCTTTTCATTTGCTTTTTTCAACAGGGTATCTGGTTCATCTTTCTAAACCGGTAAACCGGTAATTTATGTAAATCTCATTTCATGCGTAATGCAAATGCTTGCTGTCAGCATACAATAGCGCTATAATAATCACAATACGAAAGGAGGGATATCTATGGCACTGGCAACCTTAACCGCAAGGGTAGACGAAAAAAATAAAGCCAGCTTTGGCACCTTCTGCTCCAATGTTGGCCTGAATACTTCTACCGCAATCAATCTTTTTGTAAAAGCAGTTTTACGCGAAAACCGCATCCCGTTTGAGATCGCCCAGACCACCGATCCATTCTTTTCTGAGGCAAACATGGCCTATGTGAAGAAATCCGTCCGGGAGCTGAGAGCCGGGAAAGGCACCGCCCATGAACTGATCGCGGTGGACGATGAGTGAAAAATATGGGCAAACGATGCCTGGGAGGACTATCTCTACCGGCAGGCACAGAATAAAAAACGCTAAAGCGGATCAACCAGCTCATCCTGAATATTGAACGGAACGGGTGCATGAAAGGGATCGTAAAACCCAAACCCCTCTCTCGCGACATGCAGGGTGAATACAGCCGCCGCATCAACGAAAAAGACCGCCTCGTCTACCATATGAAAAACGAACGGCTCTATATCGCCCACTGCAGAGGCCATTATGAAGATAAACAACCTGGGCCAATCCCCGCCTGTATCCGAGACGGGGATTTATCTTTCAATCCAAGACCAGCAAAGCAGCATAAGAAAATATTGATATTTGAAGACCCATTATTCTATGGGAATTTGAAAAATGTTCTGATAAGGCAAACATACTTTTCTTTTACACTCTTACCTTAATATGCACTTCTCTAAGTTGCTGCTCCGTCACCACATTCGGCGCACCGCACATCAAATCCTGAGCCGTTCCGCTCATAGGGAAAGGAATAATCTCCCTGATGTTTTCCTCATTCCGAAGCAGCATAATCATACGGTCCACCCCCGGCGCCATACCTGCATGAGGAGGTGCGCCAAACTGAAATGCATTATAAAGGGCGCCAAACTTCTGTTTCAATACTTCCTCGTCATAGCCTGCAATCTCGAAAGCCTTCACCATAATGTCAAGGTTATGGTTGCGTACTGCTCCAGAGGATAATTCTACGCCATTACACACAATATCATACTGATATGCCAAAATTTCCAGTGGGTCCTTTGTATTTAACGCCTCTAAGCCACCCTGGGGCATGGAAAAGGGATTGTGGGTAAACCCAATCTGCTTTGTCTGGGGATCCTTTTCAAACATAGGAAAATCATTTACAAAGCAGAAGCGGTAAGCATTTTTTTCGCAGATATCAAGCCGCTGCCCTAACTCACTGCGAATCTGTCCGGCCAGCATGGCAGCTTTCTCCTCCTTATCCGCAATAAAGAAAATGGTATCCTCCTTTTCAAGACCTGCCAGCTGTCTCATTTCCGCTTTTAACTCATCCGGAATAAATTTGTCAATAGGCCCCTTGTAGGATAAATCCTCCAAAACCTCCAGATACCCAAGTCCCGCCATGCCGATATCCATGGCAAATTTCAGCAGCTTTTCTTGAAAGCCTTTGGACTGATGCCCGTGAATTTTGATTGCCCGTACCGTTTTATTCTGAAATGGTTTAAAACTGCAACGGCTGAAAAATTCCGATAGATCTATGATGCGCAGAGGGTTACGCAGATCGGGCTTATCCGTACCAAATTCCAGCATAGCCTGTTTATAGCTGATTACCGGATAAGGCGCCTTTGTCACCTCATAGCCTTCGGGAGCAAATTTTTCAAAGGTGGCAGTAAGCACTTCCTCCCCTGCCCGGAATACATCCTCCTGAGTTGCAAAGCTCATTTCAAAGTCTAACTGATAAAATTCCCCCGGAGAGCGGTCAGCCCTTGCATCCTCGTCCCGAAAGCAGGGGGCAATCTGGAAATATTTGTCCACACCGGCGACCATCAATAGCTGCTTATACTGCTGGGGCGCCTGAGGCAGCGCGTAGAATTTTCCTTTATGATGTCTGGACGGCACGATATAGTCTCTCGCTCCTTCTGGGGAGGATGCGCACAAAATCGGCGTCTGTACCTCCAAAAATCCCATCTGTATCATTTTTTCGCGAAGAAACAAAATGACATTGGAACGGAAAATCATATTGTCAATCACTTTCCGGTTCCGGAGGTCCAAAAACCGGTATTTCAGACGTAAATCTTCCCTGATTTCCTTCGATGTGACAATCTCAAAAGGAAGCTGCCCATATACTTTTCCCAGAATTTCAACACTGTGCGCTTCCAGCTCTATTGTCCCCGTAGGAATTTTAGGATTATAAGTTTCCTCATCACGCTTTTCAATTTTCCCTGAAATACTGACACAATCTTCCTTATTGATTCCTTTTAACAAAGAGGTATCTCTCATGACAATCTGCAGTACACCGTACATATCTCTCAGATCAATAAAAGATACACCGCCATGATCACGGATATTCTCCACCCATCCGGCAACCTTCATTTCTCTCCCGATTTCTTTTTCAGAAATCTGATTCAAAGTGCATTCACGGTACAATGTTGACAATTTCATAATCTCCTCCATTTCCAGGGCATTTTTGCCCATAAACCTGTCAGCAGTAAGTTTCCTTATGCGCCCCTGTGCATAAAACGCTGCCACGCTTCGCGAGTCAGCTTATTTATAAAAAAACGTCCTGAATTGATAAAATATCAATTCAGGACGAATCACTCTCCGTTTCCCCATCGGGCAATTTCGGTATCAATCCGCGGTGCCACCTGATTTACTGCAAGCAGTCTCTCTGCATCAAATATAATCATATTAGAGCTGATGGAGCTGTTTTTCACACAGATTCATTCTGCCGGCTTTTCACCATCCCGGCTCTCTGGAAGCGATAATCTACGCTACTTCTCTCCGTCTTCGCTATTTACTTTGTTATGATAAAGTAGAATAACCCATTTGTCAATTATAATTTCCGGAAAATTGAAAGAGAATTTTTCGTTACTTTTCACAGAGTATCCGGAAACATAACTCTGAACAAATAAAAATTCAAGAGGGAACCCTTATAAAAACGCCAGCGCATTTATGCGCTAGCGCTTTGGTGAGGTTTTCTCGAACCTAGCATCTGTTGCGTTTTTATAGAGCAAAAGCGTGGTAACGACTGAATTTTTATTTGCTCAGAGCGGATGGATGACCAACATGTGAAAAGTAACAGTTGTTCTATTATTCTTCTTTACAGATCATCTGATATCAAACACACTCCGGAACTTTAAATTCTCCGGTCTGCCGGACAGAATTTTAACCCGCTTCTCACCCCATCCACTGTGCGGGATAACTGCGGGTCCTCATAATGGAAAAATACTTCATCCATTCATACCTCGCAAAGCGCCGGGACCTTAAGCCAGTGTTCTTCTTCCCGCAAAACCTTACCGCAGGGATTTCGCACTGACCAAACCACCTTTAAGGGATTTTTCTTCCCTTGTCTCGTTTGAAACATTAAATCTTATGCTCTTTTTTAACGGAAATGCCTGTTGATTGATATTATTTTCCTGGGTAAGCAGGCCTTCTTCCCGGCAGGAAATTAATACCGGGGCAAAAAATCTTCTTGCATAATAATGCAGCGCTTTCCACCGTCCGCTATAGTCAATGGACGCCCCGGAGGCAACAGACCAACAATCGTTAATCTGCCAATAAATTGTGCCCATGCACCTGCCCCTGTTTCTTCTAAAATGTTCTGCTCCGTATTTGATTGCATCTGCCTGCAAAAGGTGGGATGCATATAAAAGTATCGAAAAATCAGTGGAGTACAAACAGGTTTGGTACAGATAATTCATGATCTTCCCGTTTGCCGCCCCATATGCGGATGCAGTTATAGTTAGCCCTGACACAGTTCTCCAGAAGTTTCCGGCTTCTCTGCGCCGTCATACGGCTTAAGATGTTATCCTCCGGTATGTAATCTGCTCCCATGGCAAAAATCTGCCCCCGCCCACTTCCCATGCAAAGCTTTCTCCATATTCATCCTCCCCCTGTTAACCGTCACTGTTCTAAGCCCGATCCGCTTTTCCCAGATATCCTCAATTCCCTCATGCATTCCGGCGACCCTTTCGTCCGGGACTTTTCACAGCATTCCTCTATGTATTTTACAGGCGAGTGCAAATGAATTTCAAGAACACTTTCCCCTTCTTTCAGAAAGCCTGCCACCAAAAAATCGTATTTACGGTGCATATTTTCTGCCTGTCCGATTTTTATTTCGTTTCAGTATAAATCCGCCAGATTACCCTGCGCTGTCCAATTATACCCGGTTATAATGACACCGATGAGCATTTAAAAGCTATTGCCCGAATGGAAAAAGAGTATCCCTCCCTTTCCGGTATTGAAATACTCCCATATCACAGCCTGGGCAAAGAGAAAGCGGCGGCTGTCAATAAGGCTTATGAGGTTACGGCTCTAACACCGGATGAGGTTGTAAAAAATACGTGGCGTGAAAAACTAAAGTGTTTTGGCTGCAGTGAAAAAGTACTTTCGTCTTTTTAAGTCAAATACCCACGACAAGCTGACGGGGCATCAAACCTGTACAAAAACTTCCAGGCCCGTTATTCTCTAGCCGATTCGCAAGCTATAGAAAAGGCAAGACAGTATTTTTCAGAACCTAATTTCCTGTCCCTGCATACCTTTTCACACCTCTGGTCCAAACCAGCGCCCCCACAAATAACAGTACCAGGGATACTACAGGCGAAAGATACTGCCAAAAGCTGGTTCCTCCTTCCGCCTTGTTTAACAATACTACGCTGGGGTAATAATTGATAAAAGCCACCGGCAAAAAACAGGTTACAAAAATCTGAAAATATTTGCCGAAAATATTTGCCGGATACTGCTGCATTAATACAATGAACCGCTCCACAATGCTCATAGCCGCATGCGAACGCGTGGTCCAAAAGCAAAGACTGGCCCCAATCCAGTTCACGGCCATTTGAATCAGCGCTCCGCTCAGCACACAAATCACAAAATAAACCCATTCTCCTGCCTGCCATTTTAGCTTAAGCTGAGCGGCGGCAAGCAGGAAGCCCAAAACGCCTACCAAGAAATCTCCGACACCTGTATAGCTGATTTCCTTCCCTATAAACTGCAAAAACGGGCTGGCAGGCCTGACCAGATACGCGTCAAAGTTTCCGCTTACAATCATTTCTTCCAGGTCTGATAAATGCCAAAAAAACACGCCATATATCCCACGGCTCAGCATCCAGAAGCTGTACAGAAACATCAAATCCCATATCCCCCAGTTTCCCAGCGTATCAAAGTTATATACCAGAATTCCGATTAAAGACAGATTCACGGCGTTTAACACCAGCACACTTGCAATACCTACAAAAAAGTCGGCTTTATACTGTGCTTTTCCTAAAACTGCTACGCGCAAAAACTGTCCATACAGCCATATATTCCGCATTTTTGCAATAATCCTCCATTCTTGCCAACAACCCGCAAATTTGGGCGTAAGCTCAAATTTGTCAAATGAAAAATCAAAGATTTTTCATTTTAGCCCCCTTGTATCATCACTCTTGCAAAAACCTTTTTCATCAGCAACCGTGAGGATATCCACAGTAAAATAATCCATGTCCCCTGCACACCCAAAGCCCCAAGCATATCCATTCCTGCATAATTCCCTATATAAATAGATGCCGGAATCGAATAAATACAGCGAAAAGGAAGGATATTTCCGAGAATTCTCAGCATGCCGGGAAAAATCCATAAAGGCACCATCTGACCGGAGAAAAAGCGGAGCACCGCATTGTATCCCCAGTTGATATTTTTGATATTCATAGTGACCATACTAAGAAGTCCCAACATAAAATTCAGGAAAAAGCTGATAACCACAGAACATGCCAGACTGAGCGCAAATCCCATAAGCGCCGAAAAATGCGGCAGCTTAAGGGAAAACAAAAAATAAGCCGTAATTAAAGAAGGCAGCACCAAAAACAGAAACCTCACCGCAAGTCCGCCCATGTTTTTGGTAAACATATAAAACTGGAAATCAACAGGTTTTAGGATATCCATCTCAATGGTTCCCTTGCGTACCTGCTCCATAATATAAAACTGGGGGCCGTTCCTTGGATGCAGAATCGCCTCCAGCGCAACGCCCATCACCGCATAGGAAACCATATTGGGAAGCGGCACGCCGGCGGCGTCAGGATTTGCGGCATACAAAGCCCTCCAGACATAACCAACACTGTACATCATAAGGAACGTATAAACAAGATTCAGCCAGAAGGACACTCTGTAAACACTTATATTTAGAAATTCACTGTGCAGAAAGGCAGCGCCTATCCGCAGGCTCATGCTATTTGCTCTCATAAAGATTCCTCACAATTCCCTCAATGTCAGGCTCAATGACTTCAATATCGTGGACGGGAAAACGGCCCACAATAAAATGAAGTATTTCCATGGGCGTAGTCTTCTCCCGATGAAAAGAAAACCATTTCCGGTTTCCTTCACTGCGTACCAGTTCCGCATTTGCCACCTGAAAGTCCTCCACCGATTCCTCGAATTCCACCATCAGGGAACGGATCGCGCCAAACCGCTGTACCATGCTTTCCAAATCGCCGTCATACATCAAATGGCCCGAGTCAATTACCACCACCCGGGAACAGAGCTTTTCTATGTCCCCCATATCATGGGTGGTAAGCAAAACAGTAGTGCCCTTTTCCCGATTCACCTCGGAAATGAAATCCTGAAGATACTTTTTTGATACAACATCCACACCTATCGTAGGCTCGTCCAAAAATAAAATCTTAGGGTCATGAAGAAGGGCTGCGCAGATATCCGACTTCACCCGTTGCCCTAAACTCATTTGACGTACCGGTTTATTGATTACTTCCTCCAGCCCCAGCATGGGTATATATCTTTCAAGATTTTTCTGGTAAGTTATATTATCGATTCTGTATATTTCCCGCAGCAGGCGATAGCTTTCTATCAGAGGCACATCCCACCAAAGCTGTGTTTTTTGGCCGAATACCACTCCGATCTGCCTGGCATTTTCCATCCGCTGCTCAAAGGGCCTTATCCCATCTACCGTCACGCTTCCCGCGCTTGGCTTCAAAATGCCGGACAGCATCTTTATGGTGGTGGATTTCCCCGCTCCGTTTTTTCCAATAAATCCTACAATCTCTCCGTTCCCAACGCAAAAGCTGATATCATCCACCGCCCGCTTAATAGTATATTCGCTTGAAAACAGGTTTCGAACGGCTGCAAATCTGCCTTTTTTCTGTACAGGTATTTTAAATTCCTTTTTTAAATGCTTTACCTCTATCAAGTTCCCCCTCCTGTAAAACCGCAATCATCCCTTTACAATACTTTTTCATTTTACTACGTTCCTTACTATAGCATAATCGTAAATGCGATGACAAGAGCGCAGCTTCCTTTATATTCAGTAAACGGCATACCGGATTTCCGCTTCCGGTTCCCGCCAAAGCCGCTGCCCCGTTTCTTTATTTACAGAAAAACAAAAAATGTACTATAGAACGGACATATGAACAGCGTGTGAAAAGTAACTGTCCCCAATTTTCATGGTAAAGAAAATGAAATTGCACTTGGAAAAATACATTGTCTCATGTATAATAGGAAAGGTAGAATTTTTTTTACGCGGGAAGAATGCCTTGAAAAAACACCTTAAAAGGCGGGTATTCTTCGTTTGGATTTGTGCCCTTTGGCACAAATTTTCAGACCGAGAAAGGAGCATGGTTATTAACATGAAAAGTCAAAACAAATGGGTGAGAGCTGCAATCCCCGCACTGTTACTTCACTGCAGCATAGGTACCGTTTACTGCTGGTCTATTTTTAGCCAGGAAATAGCTGATTACATAGGCTTCTCCAAAAGCGCTACTGAATGGGCGTTCAGTTTTGCCATCTTTTTCCTGGGTATGTCGGCCGCTTTCCTTGGAAATATTGTGGAGAAGGATATCCACAAATCGTCCCTGATTGCCGCTATCTGCTTTGCATCAGGTATGGCTGGTACCGGCTTATTTATCTGGTATGGCGGAGCACATCCCGGAAGTATTGTTGCACTGCTTGGCATTTACGTTTGTTATGGTTTTATTATGGGTGTGGGACTTGGTACCGGTTATCTCTCCCCTGTAAAAACGCTGATGCTCTGGTTTGAGGACCGTAAGGGTCTGGCAACCGGACTGGCTGTAGCTGGTTTTGGCGCTGCTAAGGCAATTGCAAGCCCGATTATGCAGGCGCTGTTAGATTCTTTGGGAGAAGGCGGCATTTATAAGATGTTCCTGATCCTGGCAGTAGTTTATTTTGCTATGATGTTCGTAGGACACCTGCTTTTAGCAAAGCCGGCCGGCTGGCATGAACCTGCCTCTACCGAAAAGGGCGCCCGCGCAATTGATGTTATCAAAGCAAAACCGACTACTTTCATTGGTATCTGGATTATGTTCTACCTGAATATCACCTGCGGACTTGCTTTAATTTCCCAGGAAAAAATGATTGTTAAGTGTATCGGATTAGTGGGAATTGTAGGTATTCTCTCTTCCGTTACTGCAGTATTCAATGCCGGCGGCCGTCTTGGTTTTTCCGCATGGGCAGATACCTTTAAAGACAGAAATACCATTTACAAAATCATCTTTGTCCTTTCTATTGTTGCAACCGGATTGGTAATTTTAACACGTGGCATCACAAATATGGGACAAAATACTTTCCTGATGGTTCTGGTACTGATTCTGCTGTTTGTTGTAAATGCCGGATACGGCGGCGGCTTTAGCAATGTGCCCACCCTGCTTTCTGATCACTATGGGATGCAGAACATCAGCGCAATCCACGGCATTACCCTTTCCGCATGGGCCTTTGCAGGTCTTACCGGAAACCAGATGGCTTCTTTTATCGTAAACAAATTCGGAACAGAGGTTGAGCTGACACACGCTTTAGCCGATGGCACCACAGAAGTGATTATGGTTAATCCTACCGGATATCAGACCGTGCTTTATGTGACCATTGTTCTTTATATTGTTGCGGCTGTTGTCTGCTTTACAATGGTAGGTAATAAATCTGAAAAGAAAAAATAAAGTTCGGGCAACAGCAGTCAGCTGCTTTTTGCTGGATGCAAATAATGCCGCATTTATGGTTTCATCGCCATAAATGCGGCATTATTTCATGAGTGATTTATTGGCCATGTACTATATCTTGTGTGTTGATATGGCTCCCAAGTTTTAAATTTCTGGTGGATCTCAAGCCTTAGAACGGTGGCTCTCAAGCTTTAGAATAATCAATCTATTGGTTGATGAATTATTATTTTATACTACCAGACAGTTAATATCAACCAGTTGCAGGAAAATTAAAAACTTTTCGATATATCATATGTGAATTGCTTGACCGAAAGTAATGGATACACTACACAAATAGCCATGTGCTTGTAAAATCGGGAGGTTTATGGTAGTATGGAGATACGAAAACAGAAGGGAAAGCAGGCAGGAAGATTGACAGTGACGGAACAGATAGACCAGAAACATCAGGAAGATTTACAGAGGCTAAGAGGCTTTCGCCTGCTTGATGATGATTTCCTCACAAAGTGTTTTGAGGGAGGTACGGCAAGCATAGAACTGGTATTGCAGATTTTACTGGAAAAACCGGATTTAAAGGTGCTGGACGTCCGAACCCAGGTATTTGTGGAGAACCTGCTGAACCGTTCGGTGAGGCTGGATATTCTGGCTACGGACAGCACAGGGGCAAAATTGAATGTGGAAGTACAGCGCTCCGACAAAGGAGCCGGGAGAAAAAGAGCAAGGTACAACTCAAGCATGATGGACGCAAACCTTTTGAAAAAAGGCGAGGACTTCGACAAGCTGCCGGAAACGTGGGTAATCTTTATCACAGAGAATGATGTAATGGGAAAAGGGCTGCCGCTCTATCCGGTTGAACGGTGCTTTTTAGGAACCGGGGAAAGATTTGAGGACGGTTCGCACATACTGTATGTAAATGGCGCTTACCGCAGCGATACACCAATCGGGAAGTTAATGCATGACTTCTCCTGCACGGACGCCGCGGATATGTATTATGGGACATTGGCAGACAGGGTGAGATTTTTCAAAGAGAGCAAGGAGGGAATCGAGATTATGTGCCGGGCTATGGAAGATATGAGGAATCAGACGTTGAAAGAAGGAATGATAAATGTTGCAAAGAAAATGCTGGAAGATGGAACAATAACGCTTGAAAAAATTGCGGAATTTGTTGGCCTTTCAGTTGATGAAGTGAGAAAATTGAAAACAGACCAGAATATGTAAATGGCACTAATGAGCCAGGAATCTAAAAACCAGGTTCCTGGCTCTATTTTTTTGCTCTGAAATGTAAATTTTCTGTGAATATGATTAAAAAGTCCTTTACAAAACGTCACTGGGTAAGTCATCAAAGACTTTTTAATCAATTTACACACCCAGGCCGGTGTAAATACTTCCCCTTTCTTTTTCGTTCGCTCCTGCTGTTCTTCTGAAATTTTACTGATTCTTGGCTGTATCACATCCGGCAAAGATAAAATCTGATTTATTGTAATCTGGCTTCGATCCGAGTATTCCATTCCGCCTAAATCCGGCGGGTCTGTTGCCCATATAATATTCTTTTTCGTTGATTTATCCTGCAATAATATTTTTAATGCTTTTTTGACCGGATAATATTCAAAATCTATTAATTTTTCCATACAAATCCTCCATGCTTCCAAAAGCCTGCAAATTGGGACGTGAGCACAAACAACGGTCAGCACGCTCCGCGAGCTGTCCTTATGTTAAATTTGTGGCTGATTTTATCAACCTAAGCACCTCAAATAGGAGAATCGTTTTCCCGTATCTCTATGATAAATGATTTGTAATGAAGGCGCAATACTCTTCCCGTACAAAAAGGGCTCCAAGTAAATACTTGAAACCCTTAAATTTACAGTAATTCTATTCATTACCCATAGTCACCGCCAGCTCAGGCCGGTCAGGTTCTTCAATCCGTCAGCCAGTTAACCTTACATAGCTTCATGGAAAGTTCTGGAAATAACATCTGCCTGCTGTTCCGGTGTAAGCTTAATAAAGTTTACGGCATATCCGGATACGCGAATTGTCAGCTGAGGGTAGTTTTCCGGATGTTTCTGCGCATCTAAAAGCATATCCCTGTTTAAAACGTTAACGTTCAGATGATGACCGCCTTTTCCTGCATAACCATCTAAAAGATTTACTAAATTATCAACCTGTGCTGTGTTTGTTGCCATAATAATTGCTCCTTTCCCCAATATGCTTTCTGGTTATCAAAATCATTTATCTGTTGTGATTATATGATATGTTTTCTTTCCAAAAAAATCCGTAACCCTGGTTACATTTTTTAATTTTTTATGTTTTTTTAGAAATACAATTTTTTATAGTTCGCTGGACTGCGCACCAGGCGAAAGCATTTCCACCGCATCTTTGTCACAAATTTTTATTTTTCTCCTGTCCACCTTAATCAAACCGTCCTTCTGCATCCGCATAAGCTCCCTGGAAAGCGATGGCCTTGCCACTCCCAAAAAATCCGCTAACTGCTCCCTGTTCATATGAAGCTCCACAACACAATTTGCGTCCATGGAATCTATCAGCCAGATAGCCAGCCTCTCCCGCAGGGACGATGTGCTGACAATGTGGAGTTTTCGCGTAATATTAAAATTATTTTCAGAAAGAATCTCCAGCATATTCTGGGTGAGCTGCTTGTGATGATCGCATGCATTCGAACAAAAATGATAAAAAAAATCCCAGGGCATTTCCATCACCGAAACATCTGTGACCGCCACCGCATCATACCAGTAATGCTTCCTGTCTCCAAACAAAAAAATCTCACCGAACACATTGCCTGCCTCCACCAGATACAGCACATCTCTCTTGCCGGAAGTGAAATCCTTGCAGATCTGCACCTGTCCTTCCAATAATAAAAACAGTCTGGAAGGCAGACCTCCCTGCTCGAAAATGTAAGTCCCGGCAGCATAATTTTTCATTCGGGATTTGGAACACTTTAAAATCCTCTCCCGCTCTGTCTCCGTAATGGAATGGAATAATTTTGATGATTCGATATCCGTCATTTTATATCACTTCCTTTTATTTAATTAATCAACCGGCTGACTCATTGCTCTCAGGAATAAAAGGTACGAAAATAGTTTGTGTCGGAAATGTCATAAGTACAAGCCCACAAGATTACTTCCGAACCTTCACATAATATATTCCACCCTGACACCAACCTTTTCCAGAAAATGATACATATCATTTACCGCCCCCATCTTACTTTTGTGGGTTTCCACATAATACCCTTTGGTTTTTATGGGCGAGACAAAAGGAGCCCCGGTAATATGCTGATTTTCTCTGTTAATCAGGTATCTCTTTTTCCCTGTGGCATAGGGCACATACCTCTCGAAATTCACCTGTTTCCCATCAAGCACTTCAAACACTTTTCCATAAAATTCTTTTACCGTATATCCCTGCACCAGCTGCCCGTCTATCCGTAGTCTTAATACGCCGTCTCCCACGGCATAATCGCCGGAAGTATTCTGTTTTCCGGACTTTTGTTCTTTGCTGCGAAGACCGGTCAGCTCCTGAATTTTGATATTAAAAAAGCCAACCTGCCGATTCTCATCTATAAACCATCTGTTTTTAATATGCTCCTCCAGGTTTAAGCAGCTGCTAAGGATGTCCTTATTAAGCTTTGTTTCTTTTATCCATAAATGATTTCCGTCAATATCATACTGCGCAAAAACAATGCCCGCCAGCACGTAGAGAGAATGATATTTACTTTCTATCACTTCGTATTGGCTATTTCTCATCTCACAGATGAAGCTGTCAATGGCTTTTACAATGATCTCATTAAGTTTTTGAATAAAAAGCGTTATTTTCTCTTTATCATGGCTTTTATCAAATATCGTATCAACAGCTTTTACAATTTTATTGGGCGCGCCGCAGATTAGCGTGGAATAAATTTCAAATCCAATGCTGTCATTCTCATAATACTTTTTTATTTTATTACCAACTTTTACGGGGTCGGACAATTTCTTTAAACCGGAAAATTTAAAAATTAAATCGCAGTCAGGATTGCAGCAGATCAAATGATTCAGGCCTACTATATTTTTAAATATGTCAAATTCTCCGGCCTCCTTTACCGCGTCAATTTCATAATCGTTTCGAATTAACTCCAGCTCCCGGTTAAATGCCTCACAGGTTTTATGCAGAACATTTTTATCTAACGTATATTCCTTCCAGACTGACTGCAAAATTTCATATTGGGATAAAGCAATACTGCCAGTGTTAATATTTTTAAATAAATCCGGCAAATCGTTTTTATCCCCCTTATAAATAATCAGGGCAATATCATCATGCTTAATCTCGATATTTTCTTTTAAAATATCCAACAATTCTTCCACAAGAGATAAAACTTCAAAATCATCCGCCACATCTGAATTTTCATCATGCAAAATTCCATATAAAATACTGACCTTTTCATATTCATATAGAGAGTTTAATTTTTCGTACCACTCCTTAATACGATTTTTTACCTGGTTTTTTCCTGTTTTCAGGTTATACCTCTTTAAAAATTCTTCCAGTTCTCTCTCAATTTTATCATAAAATTTAGAAAACGGAATTACTGCAGACGGCCGGGAAAGATATTGATTTAAGGTGTTGATCCGCTGCAGGCCGTCAATAATGTAGTAAGCATTTTTGTCCTCATACAGGGTTATTGCTCCAATCGGAAAGCCGCGAAACAAAGAATCCAGCAGTTGCTGCTTTTTTGCCTGTTTCCACACAAAGCTCCTCTGAAAATCAGGTATCTTTAATTTATATATGGTCAATAATTTTTTAATAGTCGTCTGATCCAAGATGAACTCTTTGCTGTCCCTGCTATCCATATAAATCTCCCATCGTCCGCATTGCGGATACTCAAATCAATTTGAAGAATGTAGCTTAAAAGTTTTTCCACTCTTATCCTGATAAAGAGTCTGGCAGTTTACTTCCGGCCTTTTTTCTCCTGTAGTATGTAAATACCGACAAAAACACAATACTCTGGCTGGAATTCCTTTTCTTACTCAATATTTCAAAGTACTCGTCATCTTCCATCAAATCCTGCAAAAATGCCCGCCTTTCACAGACAAGCTCTCTCCTGTACAGCTTATACAGCTTAATCATGTAATCCGCCTTTTGCTGCTCCTCTAAATCCAGTTCCTCACCCGGAATAATATTTCCATCTGTTTTATAGGAAAAATACCGTTCAATATCCGGCACCCCCGTTGGGTCTAAATAGCTTTGTTCCTGGTAAGGAGCGGTGCCTCTTTTGTTGTTGCATATGCTGCATGCACACAGCAGATTACTCCACTGAAAAATTTTCTGAGGGTAATCCCGCTTTATTTGAACATGTTCCACCGTCATCTTATCTTCAAAATCGGAAATACATTTAGTGCAAAAGGAACATCTCCCATGATTCATTTTTCGAAAAATCTCTTTTACTTCTTTCGTATTGTATCGGTAGCGTCTTTCATTCTTTTTGTAAAACTCATATGCCTCTTTCGTACCCATTCCCGCTATGGCGTCCTGAAACTCGCGATCCGTTTGGGACAGCTCCCGAGGCTCTTTCGTCCTTTTTAATGATACCACTTTCTTCTCCTATGTAACTTGCTTTTACAATAATTTTATTATATTTTCGAAACAGATTAGGATACTCCTCTTTCATCCTTTTTGCAAGATCTTTTATCTTTTGGGGATCGCCTGTCCGGTTCATAATCACATCTCCCAGATAATTGATATCTTCCCGTATCTGCTTCGGTAGTTCCTCCACAAAAAACAACTCGTCATATACCATATCCAAATCCTTGTAGTATAGTTCGTTTTCAACTGGATACAGCATTCCGTCCTCTATATTATATACGGCCATCTGCCTGTATCTTGTCAAAAGCAGCGGTGAATGGGTGGTAAGGATAAAACAGCAGTTCTGAAAACTTTTCCTCAGGCTGCCAATCAACTTTGCCTGAATGTTTACATGCAGAAACATTTCTATTTCGTCAATTAACACGTAGATCCTTTTTTCTGTGGTCAGCTCTTTAAATTCTTTCTCTGTCAGATTTTCCAAATCCCGGTCCCAAAGCATTGCCCATATTATGTTCAGATAAATATTGATTACGTTCTCAATTCCATCGCTGTATCTTCCCTCTGTACGCACAATTTCTATGTTAAATATCTCCCTGACAGCCCTGGCGACCGCCCTGCAAATCACCTCGGTTGACATAAGGCTGTCACGGATTCTCTTTAAATGAAGATTATAATCATCCTGCGCATCTCTTTGATAGTATATAAATTCTTCCAGATCTTTCAACTTCACATCTTCCGTTTGGGCTTTACTTAGAACCAAACGGTTTGTGGGAATATAGACAGCCAATTCTCCCTCTCTTTTCAGGAGAAAGTTTTCCATCAGTTTATGATAAAAAACCTGGTTGAGAACACTTAAAAAGCTTGTTTTTCCACTGTTATTATAACCATATATAATGACAACTTCCCTGTCAATCTTCATACTTTGTTCTTTTATCATTCCGGTTGTTGGGATTTTGAGCAATAAGCTCTCCTGCGAATCCTGGCGGCGCTTTATCTCCATTTATCGGTAACTCCTCATTTTTCCTGTTTTTATTTTTTCAGAATTGTTTCAGTCCTTTGCAAGCGGCTGTATCTGCTGCAAACATGCTAAAAACCGTTCTCCATACTTTTTAAACTTGTATTCACCCACGCCGGAGACTGTCAGCATTTCTTCCCTTGTTTTAGGCCGGATGATACTCATGTAGGTTAGCGTCTTATCCGAAAATACAATATAGGGAGGCACCTTTTCCTCCCGGGCAATTTCCATCCGCAGGGCGCGCAGTTTCTCAAATACATTCTGCTCCACATCTTTACTTTCCATTCCGGCTTTCCCTGATTTCACTTTCGCCTCCGGTTCTTTATCCTTTGCCATCTTCATCACAACGGGCTCGTCCTCCTCAAGAACAGACCGTGATTTTTCCGTGAGCTTTACAACCATGTATTCATCGTCTGTCACGGCAAGATAGTCGTGCAGTAATAAATAATTCATAACCTTGCGGAGCTTATAAGCGGGCACCTTTGCAAGTCTTCCATAATAAAAATTTTCATCCAGACGGTAATTACGGATTTTTGCCGTGGAGGCGCCGTGAACCGTATCGATAATCACATTCACACCGTAACGCTGGCGCGCGCTCCTGACACATCCCATTAAAGCCTTCGCCCAGTCTGTCACCTCCACCTTTTCAAACTGAGTCAGACAATTGGAACAGTTTGAGCAGTAATTATCCCCATACTCTCCAAAATATCTTAAGATATAATCCCGGAGGCACTCGTTGGTAAAGCAGTAAAAGGTCATCTTTCGAAGCCTCTCCTGGTCCCGCTCCCTAACGGTCCGCCTTACCATCTCATCCAGTTCCTGATTGTCCTGGTTATTTTCAATGAAAAACTGATTGGTCACCACATCCTGCCCGCTGTAAAAAAGGATGCATTCCGCCGGTTCTCCGTCCCTTCCGGCACGCCCGGCCTCCTGATAATAGGACTCTATGTTTTTTGGCATTCCATAATGAAGCACAAACCGGACATTTGACTTGTCAATCCCCATTCCAAAAGCGTTAGTGGCCACCATCAGGGGTTTCCTGTCATAAATAAAATCCTCCTGATTGCATTTTCTCTCCCTGTCGCTGAGCCCGGCATGATATTTCGTCACAGAAAAACCATCCCGCGCAAGCTTTTCGTAAGTCTCCTCCACCATCTTTCTGGTCAGACAGTAAATGATCCCGCTGCTCCCCGGATGATTTTCCAAATAATTTTTCACCGCACTGTACCGGTCCTTCGGCGCCTCCACTCCAAAATATAAATTCTTTCTGTCAAAGCCGGTTGTCACAAGAGCCGGATTTTGGAGCAGTAAAATGTCAATAATATCTTCTTTTACCTCCTTCGTAGCCGTGGCTGTAAAGGCTGCCACTACCGGCCGCATCGGAAGTTTATCAATGAATTCCGTAATTTTCAAATAGCCTGGCCGGAAATCCTGCCCCCACTGTGAAACACAGTGGGCCTCGTCCACCGCAACCATGGAAACAGACGTATGTACGGCAAAATCCAAAAATTCCTCTGTCAGAAGCCGCTCCGGGGCCACATAAATAATCGGGTATCTTCCCTCCCTGGCATAGGAAAGGGCTTTTCTGTATTGTCCCAATGTGAGAGAGCTGTTTAAATATGCCGCATGCAGCCCCGCCTGATTTAACCCCTCCACCTGATCTTTCATCAAAGAAATCAGCGGGGAAATCACCAGCGTAACCCCATCCATCATTAGCGCAGGAATCTGGTAGCACATGGACTTTCCCGCTCCGGTAGGCATGATGCCAAGCACATCCCTCCCCTCCAAAATGCTGTCAATCAGATATTCCTGTCCTTCCCGAAAAGTTTCATATCCAAAATATTGCTTTAACAACTGCTGCTTGTTTAAATTTAATTTCATTTCCCGTGTCAATATCCTTCCGCCTGTTTCCCTGCAAACCTTCTAAAATACGATGCCGCCTGTTCCTGTGTCAAATCAAATCTCTGCACCAGCTTTAGCAGAATTTTATCCTTCAGGATCCCTTCTTCCAGATTATTCAGGATAAGCGCTTCAATGGCTTTCTCCACCAATGGTGTCAGCAAAAGAGGTACCAAATCTTTTTTTATCAGATTTCTTTCCTGGGCCTGTACTTTTAGTTCAGCAAACAACTGATCCGTAGCCCTCTTCTTCATCTGTAGCGGAATTATCTGATAAATTATGAAGGTCTTCCTTCAGTTTACTGTGTATTTACCCAGTTTTGCCTGAACACAGGACATAGGTTGTCACTGCCTTTTTGTACTGCATTCCCGTATATGCATTATAAACGTAAAAACAATACAATTCTTCCTTTTATTTCCAAATAGGGAAACAACTCTCTGCCAAAGTACATACTTGCACTTTTTAGTTCTTTGTCTTGTAATTGTAATTTAGAATAAATTTTCTCCATACAGCCCCCTTCCGGCTATATTGAGAAGCTGTCTATATTATATGCCAAAAGTGGATTTCAGGCAATGTACTGCCAGTTTTTTACCGCATTTTCCTTTCCTGCAGTTACTTTTTGATATCTATTTAACCTTGATTTTAAATGGAATTACTGTCTCAAACAGACAATTTGATTTTTAAATACGCTTTATAGAACAACAAACGCCGACACGCTCCGCGAGTCAGCTTATTGTAATAAATTTTTTGAATAAATAATATAGACAGGCTTCTCATATGCCTGATACATACATAATATCAGCCTGCATTTCCTCAATCTGCGATATGCCGCTTTTATAACGATTGTATGTACTTGTATAGCATGCTTCAATATTTTGCAGTCGTGGAAGAATATCATTTTCATTCTGCAGCTTTAATAATTGAATATCCGCTCTTACCGGCTGCAATTTTTTGTCTAACAGAGCTTATATAGCAAGTAATAATTCATTATCCGTCATATGAATAGCCATGCTCCTTCCCTGCCATATCCATACCTCGGAGTGTAAGCATATTTTTTATTGTGTACAACACATGTAACAGTGAAGCCGAAGGATGAACTATTACCAGCATATCACAATCCAAATGTAAAATCTATTCCATTTTTCCCTGCTTTGTTATATAATAAGGCAGGCGTTGGTTCCGGGAGGAGTGCGGCTTTGCCGTATTGCCGGTGTCTCGGTTCACTTTTATGGATATCCCGGAGGAACACGCGGCAGCCGGCGCTTTTTTTGAGGGGAATTGCGAATATCACGCAGTTCCTTTTGTTTTGTAAAAATAATGATTGTCAGAAAAGCTGCCCTGCCGTCCGCCCGCATGAGCTGATGTCCCGGGATTTTTAATTAATTTTACAACTTGGAAACACTTTTGCAGTATACTTTTTTATTATATAAAAAAAGGAGTGGATAAAAATTGGCTGAAATACTAATTGTAGAGGACGAGCTTTCCATCAATGAACTGATACGCCGGAATCTGAGTCTTACCGGGCATCACTGTACGCAGGCTTTCGATGGATTGTCTGCGGTTAAACTACTGGAAAACAAACGCCCTCCCGCCTGCGATCCCGTTTATTCTAATAAAGGGTTTGATTTGATAGTGCTGGACATTATGCTGCCCGGACTGGACGGTTATCAGGTGTATGAAAGGGCCTTGGGCATTCCGACTATTTTTTTGACAGCGAAAAGTGAATTGACCGATAAGCTAAGAGGGCTCGCTATGGGGGCGGATGACTATCTTACAAAACCTTTTCAGATGCTGGAATTAGCGGCGAGGGTGGAAGCAGTACTACGGCGGACAAAAAAAGGGGAGGCAGAGTTTGTGATGGGAGACCTGAAATGTGATTTCAACAGCCATCAGGTCTTCTTAAACGGAACAGCCGTAGAATGTACCCCCAAAGAATACGAGCTGCTGGAAGTACTCATTAGAAACCGGAACATTGCACTTTCCAGGGAAAAGCTGTTAGATATGGTATGGGGATATGATTTTGAGGGAGGTACCCGCACTGTAGATGTCCATATACAGAGACTGCGCCACAAACTGCATTTGGAAAATAATATCAGAACAGTATATAAACTGGGATACCGGCTGGAGGTTCAAAATTGAAAAAAAAGATTTTTTTCTCTGCCCTAATTCTCTTTGTCGTATTTCTCAATTCCACAATCCTGATAGTTTCAACTGTTATCCTGAGAGATAAACTTTCCGCTGTACGTGACAAATGCCTGGCAGAGCATTATGTCATTGCCTCATCTTTGATCAGGGACGTGTTGTCAAGTGTGTTTTTAAACTTTTATAATCGTAAACTCTTAATTTAACCGATTGCTCTGCTTTGA